>DATKSZ010000001.1:0-28905 GCA_035531375.1 Terriglobales bacterium
ATATGAGCCGGCTCAAGGAGGTGGCAGCAGGCGCGGCGTGAAGCCCAAGCTGCGAACACAAACTGCCCCCAAAAAGGTAAACGCAATGGAATCTGACCAGCCTCAGGCTAAACCAAAGTGCGAAAGATTCTGGACACTACCAAATCGGCCGCTCGTCCCGAATACCGCAGGCCCTCCGTGTCCGCACTGTTCACTGGCTACGCCTACCGGATGCGCCCCAACTGGAAGTCGAGGTCATCGCTCGCCATCTGGAACTGGTACTTCGCTTGGGCCTGGGCGATATCGGCCTGGGTCTGGTTGAGCTGCGCCTGGCTGAGCTCGACGATGCTGCCCAGTCCCAGCCGATAGCGGGACTGGGCTAGGTGCATGGCCAGCGTGGCCTGGCGCTCCAGCTCTTGCGTGAGGCCGAGCTGCTCCTGGGCGGTTTGGGCCTTGAGCCAGGCCACCTGCACGTCGTGGGTGATCTGGTTCTCCAGCTCCTGCATCTGGCGCTGGGTGGCGTCGGCCTGGTAGTTGGCCTGGATGCGGCGGGCGGCAAACAATCCGCCGTTGAAGAGCGGCAGGCTGAGGTTGATGCCGGCGGCGGCGTAGCGGTCGGGCAGCTGCTGCGCCCCGGTGGGGGTGAGGCCGGCGCTGGCGACGGCGCTCACCGTCGGCCGCCACAGGTCGCGTTCGGCCTGGGCGTAGGCCTGCGCCGAACTCAGCTCGAGGCCGGCGCTGGCCAGCTCGGGCCGGTGGCGCAGCGCCTCCGCCACCAGCGGGGTGACGTCGGCGGGCGGGGTGGCGGGCAGCGGGCCGTCCTGCAGCCGCGCGCCCGGCGGCAGGGCCGTGCCCAGCGCCAGCGCCAAGTCGGCGAAGGACGACTTCACCTCCGCCCGCGCCTGGCTGAGCAGCAGTTGCGCCTGCGCCAGGTTGACCTGGGCGAAGCTGACGTCGAGGGTGCTGCGCAGCTTGTTCTTTTCCAGCACCCCCACCTGGTGGGCGATGAGTTGGCGCTCCTGCACCGCCTGCTGCGCCACCCGCAGCACCGCCTGCGCCTGCAGCGCTCCGTAATAGGACTGGTCCACCTGCAGCAGCACCTGGGCGCGGGTGGCGAGCGTGTCCTGCTGCCGCGCCTGGGCGTCCAGCCGCGACGACTTCACCAGGTTGGCGGTGTGGCCGAAGTCGGTGACCAGTTGGCTGAGGCTCAACCCGTTGGCGTAGCGGCTGTAGATCACCGGGTTGTTGAGCCCGCCGGCGGCGATGCGGCTGTTGGTCTCCGCCCCCACCCCGGTGAGGTCGCCGGAGAGCTGGGGGAAATACACCGAACGCAGCGCCCGCGGATTCTGCGCCGCCGCCTGCGCGGTGGCCACCGCCGCCTGCAGCCGCGGCCGGTGCTGCAGCGCCAAGGCTTGCGCCTGCGCCAGGGTGAAGGGTTGGGGCGCCTGCGCCCCCGCCGCCGCCGCTCCCACCGTTCCCAGCAGGGCCAGCGCGGCCACTCCAAGACTCGACTTGTTCATCGTGTTCCCTCTGCCGGCGCGGGCGTCGGCGCCCGCCGGCCATAGACCATCACATACGCGGCCGGGACGACAAAGACGGTCAGCACCACGCTCACCAGCAGGCCCCCGATGATCGCCCGCGCCAGCGGCGCGTAGGCCTCGCTGCCGGTGCCCAGCTTCAGCGCCAGCGGCACCAGCCCGATCACCGTCGCCAGCGAGGTCATGAGGATGGGGCGCAGCCGGATGCGGCAGGACTCGATCGCCGCCTCCGCCGCCGTCCGCCCCCGCTCCTCCAGCCGGTGGGCAAACTCCACAATCAGGATGCTGTTGGAGACCACGATCCCGACCATCATGATCACCCCCATCAGCGACATCACGTTGAGCGTGGTGTGGCTCAGCACCAGCATGGCCAGCACTCCGGTCACCCCGGTCGGCACCGCCAGCAGGATCAGGATGGGGTCCATGAACGAGCGGAACTGCGCCACCAGGATCAGGTAGAGCAGCACCAGCGCCAGCAGCAGCCCCAGCGCGAAGCTCTGGAACGAGGCGTTCATGCTCTGCACCATGCCGCGCAGGTTGACCCGCACCCCCGCCGGCAGCTTCTCCCCCGCCAGCACCTGGCGGATCGCCCCCGCCACCCGTCCCAGGTCCTCGCCCGCCGGGTTGACGTAGATGTCGAAGCTGCGCTCGATCTGGTAGTGGTCCACCTCGGTGGGCGAGTTGGCCCGGGTGATGGTGGCCACCTGCCCCAGCCGGGCCGTGCCCGCCGCCCCGTCGGCGCGCAGCGGGATGCCGCGCAGCGACTGCAGGCTGCGGATCTTCCGCTCCGGGTACTGCACCGTCAGCATGTAGTCGTTGCCAGTCTTGGGATCGATCCAGTAGCTGGGGGCGATCATGCCGTTGGAGGTGAGCGCGGTGATGACGTTGTCAATCACCTCGCGCTGGCTCAGCCCCAGCTCGGCGGCGCGCTGGCGGTTGACGTTGAGCTTGAGCGCGGGATAGTCCATGTCCTGCGGGATGAAGACGTCGCTCACGTCCGGCAGGCGGCGGATGCGGCGCGCCAGCTTGAGCGCGATGCCGTCGTCGGTGTGCAGGCTGGCGCCGGTGACCTGCACGTCGATCGGCGCCGGCAGCCCCTGGTTGAGGATGGCGTCCACCATCCCCCCCGACTGGAAGAAGGCGCTCAGCTCCGGCATCTGGGTGCGCAGCTTCTGCCGCATCTTGTCCATGTAGGCGTAGCTGCCGATGCGGTGGTCGGTGTGCAGCGCCACCTGCACGGTGGCGGTGTAGGGCGCCGAGTTGGAGGTGTAGATCGAGCTGAAGCCGGGGATGACGCCGATGTTGCTGACGATCATCTTCAGGTCCGAGGGCAGCACCGTCTGCCGCACCAGCGCCTCCACCCGCTGCACCTCCTGGGTCATCAGCTCCACCCGCGTGCCCGGCTTCGACTTCAGGTTCATCACAAACTGGCCGGCGTCGGTGCGGGGGAAGAAGGCCACCCCCAGCAGCGGATAGAGCCCCAGGCTGAGCAGGAACAGCCCGGTGATGGCGAACACCGTGGCCCGCGGCCGCCGCAGCGCCCAGCGCACCGCCCGCTCGTAGCGGTGCAGCATGCGCCCGAAGTGGTGGTTGAACCAGAAGTTGAAGCGCGCCATCGCTCCCGCCCCCGCCGGCGGCTTGGGGCCGGCGTGGGCGTCGTCGCCCTCGGCCTCGGCCTCGCCCGCCGGCAGCGCCTTGATCCAGCGCGCGCAGAACAGCGGCACCACGGTCAGCGCCACAAAGTAGGAGCCGAACAGCGACAGCACCACCGCCAGCGCCAGCGCCGAGAACAGGAACCGCCCCACCCCGTAGAGGAAGGTCACCGGAAAGAACACCACGGCGGTGGTGAGCGTCGCCGCCAGCACCGCCATCGCCACCTCCTGCCCCCCTTCGGCCGCCGCCACCTCCGGCGGCTCGCCCATCTCCAGGTGGCGGAAGATGTTCTCCAGCACGATCACCGAGTTGTCGATCAGGCGCGAAAACGCCAGCGCCAGCCCGGCCAGCACCATGGTGTTGATCGAGCTCCCCCCCAGGTCGAGGGCGATGAAGGCCGCCAGCGCCGACAGCGGCACCGACAGCGACACCGCCACCGTGGCGCGCAGGCTCCCCAAAAACAGCATCACCATCAGCGCCGTCAGGAAGAGCCCGATCCCGCCCTCGTGCATCAGGTTTTCAATCGCCTCCTTGACGAACTGCGACTGGTCGAAGGCCACCTTGGTCACCAGCGCCTTGGGCACGTCGTAGAGGCTGGCCAGCACGCTCCGCACCCCGTCCACCACGGAGATGGTGTTGGTGTCGCCCCCCTGCTTGAGGATGGGCAAATACACCGAGCGCTGCCCGTTCACCAGCACCACGTTGGTCTGGATCTGGTGCCCGTCGCGCGCGTTCCCCACGTCCTCCACCCGCACGGTGCGGTCGGCGTCGGTCTTCAGCGGCACCCGGTTGACGTCGCCGATGGTGGCCAACTGGCTGTTGGTGTAGATGTTGTCGTCGTAGGGCCCGATCTTGGCGTCGCCGGCCGGCAGGATCAGGTTGAGGTCGTTGATCTTGCGCACCACGTCCATGGGGCTGAGGTTGTAGGCCTGCAGCTTGAGCGGGTCCACATCCACCTCGATCTGGCGGTACTTGCCCCCGAACGGCGGCGGCACCGAGGCCCCCGCCACCGTGGCCAACTGGTTGCGCACCGCGAACTGCCCCAGGTCGCGCAGCGCCGTCTCGCTCAGCCCCTTGCCCTGCAGCGTCACCAGCGCCACCGGCAGGCTGGCGGCGTCGAACTTCAGCACCACCGGCGGCAGCGTCCCCGGCGGCAGCCGCCGCAGGTTGGCCATCGCCAGGTTGGAGATCATGGTCACGTCCGAGTCGGCGTTGGTGCCCGGCTGGAAGTCGATCTTGATGATGCTCACCCCCGGCAGCGAGCGCGACTCGATGTGGTCAATGCCGCTGCCCAGGGTGAAGAAGCGCTCGAAGCGGCTGGTGATCTCGGTCTCGATCTCCTCCGGCGGCATGCCGTTGTAGAAGGTCGCCACCACCACCTCGGGGATGTTGATCGCCGGAAACAGGTCCACCGGCATGCGCGCCAGGCTGGTCACCCCGATGATGACCAGCACCAGGCACACCACCACGATGAGAAACGGGTTGCGGATGGAGAACTTGGGCACTAGACCGCCCTCCCTTGCCTAGTTCCCATGGCGGTGGATCCAGGCGTAGCCCGCCGGCACGATGTAGAGGGTGGCGACGAACGACACCGCCAGGCCGCCGATGATGGCCAGCGCCAGCGGCACGTAGGCCTCGCTCCCCACCCCCAGCTTGAGCGTCATCGGCACCAGGCCGATGATGGTGGCCAGCGAGGTGAGCAGCACCGGCCGCATGCGCACCCGGCAGGCGCTGACCGCCGCCTCCGCCGCCGCCATCCCCTGCGCCCGCATGCGCTGCGCGTACTCCACGATCAGGATGCTGTTGCTCACCGCCACCCCCACCAGCATCACCGTGCCCATCAGCGACATCACGTTGAGCGTGGCTCCGGTCACCGCCAGGGTGAGGATCACCCCCGCCAGCCCCGGCGGCACCGCCAGCAGCACCGCCAGCGGGTCCTGGAAGGAGCGGAAGGCCGGCACCAGGAAGAGGTAGAGCAGCACCAGCGCCAGCGCCAGCCCCAGCCCGAAGCTGGCGAAGGCCGAGCGCATGGACTGCACCGTCCCGCGCAGCGTCACCTGCACCCCCGGCGGCAAGCGCGTGGTCCCCAGCAGCTTCTGGATGGCCGCCGCCACCCCGCCCAGGTCCTCCCCCTTGGGCGCCACGTAGACGTCCATCACGCGCTGGATCTGGTAGTGGTCCACCTCGGTGGGCGACTCCAGCCGCGTCATCTTGCTCACCGCGTCCAGCATCGTCACCTTGGCGTGGTTGCCCGCCCGCAGCGGGATCTCCCGCAGCGTGTCCAGGCTCTGGATCGCCGACTCCGGGTACTGCACCGTCAGCATGTAGTCGTTGCCGGTTTTGGGGTCAATCCAGTAGCTGGGGGCGATCATGCCGTTGGAGGTCAGCGCCGTGATGACGTTGTCCACCACCTCCTTCTGCGTCAGCCCCATCTCGCTCGCCTGCTCGCGGTTGACGTCGAGCCGCAGCGCGGGATAGTCCAGGTCCTGCGGAATGTAGGTGTCGCTCACCCCCGGCATCGCCTTGATCTTCTCCGCCAACTGCAGCGCGGTGGCGTAGAGCGCGTGCTCGCTGTCGCCGCTCACCTGCACGTCGATCGGCGCCGGCGCCCCGAAGTTCAGCACCGCGTCCTGCAGCCCGCCCGACTCGAAGAAGGTGCTGGCCTCGGGCAGCTTGCGCGCGATCTCCCGCCGCGCCCGGTCCATGTAGGTGAAGCTGCTCACCTTGTGGTTGGCGGTCAGCCCCACCTCGATGGTGGCGGTGTGGGGGCCGGAGTTGCTGGTGTAGATGGAACTGAACCCGGGTGTCACCCCGATGTTGCTGACGATGGTCTGCAGGTCCGAGGGCGCCACCACCTTCCGCACGATCGCCTCCACCTGGCGGGTGAGCGTGGTGGTGTCCTCGATGCGCGTGCCCGAGGGCGCCTTGAGGTTGATGATGAACTGGCCCGCGTCGGAGCGGGGGAAGTAGGCCACCCCCAGCACCGGATAGAGCGCCGCGCTCAGCCCGCACAGCCCCAGCGCCGCCACCACCCAGGTGCGCGGCCGCGCCAAGGCCCGCCGCAGCAGCGGCTCATAGCGGTCCAGCAGGCGCTCGAAGCCGCGCTGGAAGCGCGCATGGAAGCGCTCCCCCCAGCCCGCCCGCGCCGCCCCCGCCGCCCGCGGCCCCCGGCTCTGCAGCCAGCGCGAGCACAGCAGCGGCACCAGCGTCAGCGCCACGAAATACGAGGCCGCCAGCGCCAACACCGCCGCCACCGCCAGCGCCGTGAACAGATAGCGGCTGACGCCGTAGAGGAAGGTCACCGGGAAGAACACCACCGCCGTCGCCAGCGTGGCCACCAGCACCGGCGTTGCCATCTCCTCTCCGCCCGCCGCCGCCGCCTCCTCCGGCGCCTCCCCCTGCTCCAGGTGGCGGAAGATGTTCTCCAGCACCACCACGGCGTTGTAGATCAGCCGCGAAAACGCCAGCGCCACCCCCGCCAGCACCATGGCGTTGATCGAGCCCCCGCCAAAGTAGAGGAACAGGAACGCCGCCAGCACCGACAGCGGCACCGACAGGAACACCGCAAAGGTGGCGCGCAGGCTGCCCAGGAACACCAGCACCAGCAGGCAGGTCAGCCCCAGCCCCAGCACCGCCGCCACCACCACCGTGCGGATCGCCCCCTGCACGAACAGCGACTGGTCGAACGCCAGCTTGGCCTTCAACTGCGCCGGCACATCCACCAACTGCCCGATCAGCTTGCGGATGCCCTGCACCACGGCGATGGTGTTGGTGCCGCTGCCCTGCTTCAGGATGGGCAGGTAGACCGAGCGCTGCCCGTTCACCAGCACCACGTTGGTCTGGATCTCGGCCCCGTCCTTGGCCTGGCCGATGTCGCCCACCGTCACCGTGCGCGCCCCCACCGTCTTCAGCGGCACCTGGTTGATGTCCTGCACCGTCTGCAGTTGGCTGTTGGTGTAGATGTTGTAGTCGTAGGGCCCGATCTTGGCGTCGCCGGCCGGCAGGATCAGGTTGGAGTTGTTCACCGCCCGCACCACGTCCATGGGGCTGAGGTTGTAGGCCAGCAGCTTCAGCGGGTTGGTGTACACCATGATCTGGCGGTACTTGCCCCCGAACGGCGGCGGCACCGAGGCCCCCGCCACCGTGGCCAACTGGTTGCGCACCGCGAACTGCCCGGCGTCGCGCAGCGCCGTCTCGCTCAGCCCCTTGCCCTCCAGCGTCACCAGCGTCACCGGCAGGCTGCTGGCGTCGAACTTCAGCACCACCGGCGGCAGCGTCCCCGGCGGCAGCCGCCGCAGGTTGGCCATCGCCAGGTTGGAGATCTCGGTGACGTCGGAGTCGGAGTTGGTCCCCGGCTGGAAGTAGATCTTGATGATGCTCACCCCCGGCAGCGAGCGCGACTCGATGTGCTCGATGCCGCTGCCCAGGGTGAAGAAGCGCTCGAAGCGGCTGGTGATCTCGGTCTCCACCTCCTCCGGCGGCATGCCGTTGTAGAAGGTCGCCACCACCACCTCGGGGATGTTGATCGCCGGAAACAGGTCCACCGGCATGCGCACCACGCTCATCGCCCCGACCACGGCCAGGATGAGCGAGACCACGACGATGAGATAGGGATTGCGGATGGAGAAGCGCGGCATCAGGACGCTCCCGTCACGGTCGGCAGCGCCACCGTCTTGGGCTGCACCGCTTGCCCGGGATGCAGCAGGCTGGCGCCGCTCACCACCACCTGCTCGCCCGACCGCAGCCCGGCCAGCACCTCCGCCGAATTGGGCGTCTCCAGCCCCAGCCGCACCGGCACGCTGGCCAACTGGTGCCGGGCGTTCACCACCATCACCGTGGTTCCGCTGCTCTGCCGGTTCAGCGCCTGCACCGGCACCGCCAGCACCTGGTGGCGCTGGTCCAGGTCGAGCGTGGCGTAGGCATACATGCCCGGCACCAGCAACCGCTGGGGGTTGGGCACGTCAATCTCGGTGTACATGGTGCGCGTGTCGAACGCCACCATGTCGGCGAAGCGCGCCACTTTGCCGGTGAAGGTCTGGTGCAGCGAGGTCACCTGCACCTGCGCCGGCATGCCCAGGTGGATCAGCGGCACCGACGACTCCGGCACCGGAATCCCCAGCCGCAGCACGTCGTCCTCGGCCAGCCGCACCACCGGCATGGCCTGCGCCGTGCCCCCCTGGATCATGGCCCCGGTGTCGGCGTAGCGGTTGGTGATCACCCCGGCGAAGGGGGCGGTGATGCGGGCGTAGGCGAACATGGTCTGCACCCGCTCCCGCTCCGCCCGCGCCGCCGCCAGCGCCTCCCGCGCCCCCGCCAGCGCCGCCTGCGCCGCGTCCACCTGCGCCTCCGCCGCCTGGTCCTTGCCGCGCGCGTCGTCCACTTCCTGCTGCGCCACCAGCCCCGGCTGCGTCTTGGTCACCCCGTCCAGCCGGGTGTACTCCAGGTGGCTCGCCTGGTAGGTGGCCTGCGCCTGCTTCAGCATGTACTGCGCCCGGTCCACCCCCTGCTGCGTCTGCAGCACCGCCGCCTTCGCCTGCCGCAACTGGTCTTGCAGCTCCGGCACCTCCAGCACCGCCAGCAGCTCCCCGTTCTTCACGTGGTCGCCCACGTCCACATACATGGTCCGGACATAGCCGGTCACCTTGGCATTGATGGCCACGTCCTGATAGGGCTTGAACTCGGCCGCCAGCGTCAGCTTGCGGGTCAAGTCCTTTCGCCCCACCGTGACCACCCCCACCACCGGGGGCGCGTCGGCGGCCACCGTGGGCGGCGCGCCGCCCTGGCCGCAGGCCACGCTCATAAGACACATTCCCGCCAACACGCCCGCGCGTGCCCATCCAGAAGGATTTTGCATAACTCACCCGTTATGATGAAAATGAGAAGTGGAACTGCGGCCGAAGCGCGAGACTAGCGCGCGAGCGGGGGCCCGCGCAGCGCTTGGGTGGGACGGAAGCCTTCACGCCGCCGCGGCGTGGGAGCCGGGATGCGGCGGACGATGGGCTGGGGCGCCGGCAGCGGCGCCGTGGTGCGCACCGTCATCGCCAGCGCCGGCGCGATGCTGCTGGCCTCCCCGGCCAGCGCGCCATCGCCTTGGTCCAGCAGCAGCAGCGACTGGGTGCGGCTGCGGAACAGATGCGCCCCCGCCGGCCGCGGCAGCGCCCGCACGCCCAGCAGGAAGACCATCGCCAGCACGCTGGTCAGGACCGCCATGCCGACGCTGCGCCGGCCGCGCATCCCCCCTGCCGCTGTCTTGGTTCCCGCCGAAAAATGTGGGCGCATGAGAGCTATTCCTTCGATTCTAGTAACCCATCTCGGGGTTGTCAATAGCCGACGCGACACTCACAAGGGGGGAACGGGACGCTCGCCCACCTCGCCCACCAGCGCCACCCGCGCCAGCACCAGCGGCTTAAGCAGCACGAACTGGGCCGCCTCGGCGCGCTCGGCGGTCCCCACAAAGTCCAGCCGCGCCGCCAAACTATAGACCATCAGCACCGTGCCCTGCGCCGCCTCCAGCCCCTGCGCCAGTTGCGCGCGCTGGCTGGCGCCGGCGCCCAGGTAGGTGGCGTCCAGGGCGCGCGCCTGGCGGTCGGCCTCCTCCAGGCAACGGCGGAGCAGGCGGGCGGCATCGGCGCCGTCGCCCAACTGCTGCTCCAGCGTGGCCAGGCGCGCCGCCGCGCTGGCCTGGCTGGCCCAGAGGGAGTCGTCCAGCATGCCCGCCGCGCGCCCCGCCAGCGCCAGCGCCTGGCTGCGGTCCTGCCGCTGCAGGCTCTCGGCCTGCGCCAGCAGGGCGCGGAAGGCGCTGGCGCCGCCGGCCGCGGTGCTGGCGGGGTCCAGCCCCGCTCCCGCCGCCGGCGCGCGCGACGGGAAAAGCATCAGGCCGCGGCCGCCCCGCCCGGCAAAGCGCAGGCCAGCGGCGAAGCCGCCCGGCCGCGGATCCAGCATCATCCCCGGCGTCGGCCCCTGCAGCCCCGGCGCCTGCGCCGCCAGCGCCGCCGCCGCCGGCGCGTCCACCTGCCGCAGCAGCGCCATCAGCCGGATTTGGGCGAAGCGGCCGGGCCCAAAGTACGCCGGGCTCGCCCCCGCCTGCTCCAGCCGCTGCAGCAGCGTCCGCAGCGTGGTCGCCAACAGCCCGTCCAGTGCGGGCTCGGCCTGGTGCCCGGCCTGCAGCAACACCGCCGCCGCCTCGATCTGGGCGGGCGCGGTCTCGTTGCCCGCCCATTGGTAGCCGTCCTGCACCAGCGTCAGCCGCTCCAGCCCCGCCCCCGCCCGCCGCCGCAGGAACACCGCCACCCCGGTGTAGGGATAGCTGCCGCTGCGCTTGCATTCCTGCACCAGGTCGAACACCCGCTCCAGCGTGGTCTCCCCCTCCGGATCCGCCGCCGCCTTCCGCCGCCTCCGCCCCGCCAGCGCGATGAGCTGGTCGTAGAGCGGCGCCTTGGGAATATCCGCCAGCCGCGTCAGGGCCAGCGCCTGCGCCTCGTCCCCCCGCCGCGCCAGCTCGCCCACCGCCTCGCGCTCGGCGTTCTCCTTGAAGGCCTCCCGCGCCTGCCCCACGGCATCGTCGTCGCCTTGCGGCGGCGGCAGCGCCCGCGCCAGCTCGAATGCGGTGGTGAAATCGGCCAGCCCCTGCTGCGGAAACAGCCGCATCTCGTCGCTGGCGATGTCGGCCAGCATCTGCGGCGCCGCCATCGCCGGCACCGCGTTGACCGCCTCCGCCGCCTGCTGGTAGAGCGCCAGCACCAGTTGCGGCCCCGCCCCGGGGATGGTCTCCAGCCCGCGTCCGCCCCGCCAGCCGCTCGCGGGGGTCGCGCCGCTTTGCCTGCTGGCAAAATCGGCGCGAAAGGCTGCGAAATTCCGCAGGGCGGCCCGCCCCCGGGAAACGAATTCGGCGCGGGCCCGGCGAGGCGCAGCGCCGACTTGGGGCCGCGGGGCCCCCAAGTCGGCGCGAGCACAAGCGGGACGCGCGCCGCAGGCGCGCTGGGGCCCGCGCCCACCAAGTCCGCCCCGCCCCTGCTGCGCCGCCGCCAGCGGCGCCAGCGCCAAGCCCAGCAGTGCGATGCGCCAGCGCTTCATGGGTGGTGCTCAGCCCCGGTGGATGGTGACCTTGACGATGTGCACCGGGGTCAGCGGCTTGTCGCGGCTGTCGCGCGGCACTTGGCTGATCGCGTCCGCCACGTTCTGGCCCTGGGTCACTTGGCCAAAGATGGTGTAGTTGCCGTTGAGCGAGGGGTAGGGCGCCACCGTGATGAAGAACTGCGTGCCGTTGGTGTTGGGCCCGGCGTTGGCCATGGCCAGCCGCCCCGGACGGTCAAAGGTCAAGTCCGGCGCCACCTCGTTGGCAAACTGGTAGCCGCCGTCGCCGGTGCCGTCGCCCATGGCGTCGCCGCCCTGGATCATGAACTGCGGGATCACGCGGTGGAAGGTCAGCCCGTTGTAAAACGGGTGGTGCGTCTCCACCCGGCCGGTGCGCGGGTCGCGCCACGCCTGCGTCCCCTCGGCCAGCCCGATGAAGTTGCCCACCGCCAGCGGCGCCTGCGCCGGAAACAATTGCACCGTGATGGTTCCCAGGTCGGTCTGGATGTCGGCGGTGTAGTTGCCCGGCGGCGCCGGCTGCGGCCCGCTCACCGCGCTGGAGGCGTGGCAACCCGCCAGCCCCGCCGCCAACAGCGCCCACCCCAGCATCAGTCCCAGTTTCCGCATCCCCGTATTTTACCGCCTTCGGCGCTAACCCTTGGGGTTGCTATCATCGTCCTAGCAGGGCAGAGGTCCCGGCATGCGCATGGAGCGACTGCGGTTCGGCCACCTGGAGTGCCTGCGCGCCGGCCCGGAGCGGGGCGAACCGGGACCGCCGCTGCTGTTGGTGCATGGCCTCGGCGGCGGCATCTGGGGCTGGGAGTATTTCCAGCGCCACTTCGCCCAGCGCGGCTTCGCCAGCTACGCGCTCGAACTGCCCGGCCACGGCGAGGACCCCGATCCCGTCACCGCCCGCAAGATGGGCCAGTACAGCGTCGAGACCTACGCCCTGTGGGTGGCCGCGGCCATGGCCCAGATCGGCCCCTGCGTGGTGGTGGGCCACAGCATGGGCGGCCTGGTGGCGCAAAAGCTGGCCGAGTCGCACGCCCAGGCGGGCTTCGTCTTCCTCGCCAGCGCGCCCCCCTGGCACATGTTCCGCCGCGCCTATGCCCCCATGTGGCGCCATCTGCTCCGCCATCCCTGGCGCGAACTCCTCCTCCCCCTCGCCGGCCACACCCTGGTGCTCGACAATACCTTGCAGGACGCCCTGGTCAACCACCGCCTGCCGCCCGACCTGCGCCAAGAGATCGCCCGCCGCGACGTGCCCGACTCCGGCCGCGCCTCCATGCAGATGGTCGCCGGCCTGGTCAGCGTGGATGCCCGCCGGGTCACCTCGCCCTGCCTGGTGGCCGGCGGCCTCGACGACCGCCTCATCCCCGCCTCCGAGCAGCGCCGCCTCGCCGAGTTCTACCAGTGTCCGCTACAGTTGCACGACCGCGGCCACATGCTCATGCTCGAGCCCGGCTGGGAAGAGGTGGCCGATGGCATCCTCGCCTGGGTGGCCTCGCTGCAGTCCGGCCGCGCCGATCTCGCCGCCACCGGCTGAGGCGGCCTCAGCTCCGCCGCGCCGCCGCCAGCCGCTGGAATTCCGCCTCCGAGTTCGCGGGGATCAGCACCCACAGCGTGTAGATCCCCAGCGCCGTGCCCAACGGAATTTCAATCAGGGAGACCACCCCCAGCACGATGGTCAACATCCGCGCCCAGGGCTGGGTCTGCAGGATCCCCACCCCCGCCACCACCCGCAGCAGCGAAAACACCAGCAGCACGGTGCCGATGCCGCTCAGCAGCGGCACCAGGAAGTCGGGCGTCGCCGTCGGCGGCGACCAGGGGTTCTCCCAGGGGCGAAAGCTGGAGATGCTCAGCAGCACGAACGCCCCGATCAATCCCAGCCCGCCCAGCACCAGCCACAGCACGCCCAAGATATTGCGGTGCTGCGCCACCCGGCCCAGCCCCGCCGCCGGGGGCGCGTAGGCCGCCGCCGCCGGCGCCGCTCCCACCGCCTTGCCGCACTGGTTGCAGTACACAACCCCGTTCGCCAAAGCCGCCCCACATTGGTTGCAGAACATGGTTCCCCTTCCCGGCCGCCCCTTACCGGCCCAGCCGCGCCTGCGCCATCTGGTTATACTCGCGTTCGGCCTCGTTGGGCAACAGCACCCAGAGTGTATAGATTCCCAGCGCCGTGCCCAAGGGGAAACTGATCAGCTCGACAATGCCCACCACGATGGCCAGCATCCGCGCCCAGCTCTGCACCAGCAGCAGTCCCAGGCCGGTGGCCAGGCCGAGCCCGCCCATCACCAGCATGAGTACGCCGATGCCTCCCATCACCGAGCCCAAAAAGTGCGGCATGGAGTTCGACATCGGGCCCATCCAAAACCCGCTGAGGGGCCAGCGGCTCGTGCCCGCCATGCCCATCAGGATCATCCCCGGCAGCAGCAGCATGCAGCCGCGCACCAGCCACAGGATGCCGAGAATGTTGCGGTGCCGGCCCACCCGCCCCACCGCCGATCCCGCCACCGGCGCCGCTGCCGCGGTGGCCGCGCCCGCCGCCACCGGAACCGCGCCCACCGCCTTGCCGCAGTGGGTGCAGTAGGCCACGCCCGGGCTCAGAGGGGAACCACATTGATTGCAAAACATAGGCCTAAACCTCGTGCTGCCAGCATCTTAAACCGGCTCGCGGCTGGCCGCCACGTCTGCAGTACGCATTCGCACCGGCTGCGGTTCGATGGGAAAGCCCCGCGCCGGGGCCCAGCGGTCCTTGAAACGCAGGATGGGGCCCTCCACCCAGCGCCAACTGGCCGCCGCCACCGCCAGCGTCAGCCCCAGGCTGAGCAGGTCGCGCGCCACGGTCGCCCAAGCCCCACCCCCCAGCCAGGGGCGCAGCCACCCCCCCACCAGCAGCAAGATGGGGTAGTGGATTAAATAGGTCGCATAGCTGATCCGGCCCAGCGCCTGCGCCGGCCGCCAGCGCAGCCCCCGGCACAGCCACGCCCCGCTGCCCGCGCGCAGCACCGTCCACCCCACCACCGCGGCAAACAGCGCCCCCAGCGCGGTGTAGCCATAGGTGGCGAAGGCCAGGCTCTGCCGCTGCCCTCCCGTCGCCGCCAGCAGCCCCGCCAGGGCCAGCCCCGCCACCCACCCCAGCCCCGCCAAGCCCCGCCCCAGCCGCTCCGGGCGCCCGCCCCAGGCCTGAAACGCCAGCGCCAGCAGCGCTCCCCAGGCCAAGCTGTCGAAGCGCGCCGGCAAAAACCGGTACTCCGGATGCCAACGCGTATGCATGCCGTGGCGCACCAGCGGCGCCGCCACCAGCACCGCCCCCAGCGCCATCCACAGCTCCCGCCTCCCCAGCCAGCGCACCACCGGCGCCCACAGCAGGTAAAACTGCTCCTCGATGGAGAGCGACCACAGCACCGTCACCCCGGCGTAGACAAAGGCCGGCGCGGCAAAGTTCCAGGAGTGGAAGTGCTCCAGCGAGCTCGACAGGTAGGCGGCGTGCATCCCCCAATAGGCCCACGGCTGCGGCCCCCCATCCACCCGCGCCGCCACCAGGTAGATCGCCAGCAGCAGGTAATAGATGGGGAAGATGCGCAGCGTGCGCCGCGCATAAAACGTGGCGAAGTACCCCGGCCGGCGGCGGCTGGCCAGCAGGATGCCGGTGATCAGGTAGCCGGAGAGGACAAAGAACAGATCCACCCCCATCCAGCCCAGCCCGCTGGCGCGGTTCGCCAGCGGCGAGCCCAGGGTGTAGTGAAAGGCCAGCACCGCCAGCACCGCCAGCGCCCGCAAGCCGTCGAGTTCCCGTATGCGCTGCACTAAATCCGTCCACGTTATCATGAAGTTCCATGCCCAAGGGTTCCCCTGCCGCCGCCTTCGCCTCCGCCTGGGACCCGGCCCAGGTGCGCCGCCTGGCCCACGCCTGCGGCGAGGCCGCGGTGCGCGAGCTGGTAGCGGGCGAGGGCGGCCCGGTGCGCGCGCCCGATTTTGAGCGGCGGGCGCGGGCCCTGCTGCGCCAGCCCCAGGGCGGCGGCGCCGCGCGCGTTCCCGCTTGGCTAGGCCAGCTCGCCGCCGCCAGCCTGCACCAGAGCCATCCCCGCGCCATGGCGCAGCAGATCGCCGCCCCCATCCCGCTGGCGGCGCTGGTGGAGTCCACCGTGGCGGCGCTCAACCAGAGCATCGCGGTGTGGGACATGTCGCCGGCGGGCACGCTGCTGGACCGCGAGGTGGTGCGCCGCTTCCAGCGCCTGCTCGGCTTTCCCGCCGGCGCCGAGGGCTCGCTCACCCCCGGCGGCAGCTACGCCAACCTGACCGCGCTGCTGGCGGCCCGCGCCGCGCTGGCGCCGCGCGCCTGGAGCCGCGGCGGCGCCCGGCTCGCCCTCCTGGCCGGCGCCCACACCCATTACTCCATCAGCCGCGCCGCCGGCATCATGGGCCTGGGCGCCGACAGCGTCTTCCCCATCCCCACCGACGCCGAGTTCCGCACCGATCCCAACGGCATCCCCGCCGCCGCCCGCGCCGCCCGCCGCGCCGGCTTCCGCCGCCTGGTGCTGGTGGCCACCAGCGGCTCCACCCCCACCGGCAGCTTCGACGACCTGGAGGCCTTCGCCGCCGCCGCCCGCTCCCTCGGCGCCTGGTTGCACGTGGACGCCGCCCACGGCGGCGGCATGGCCTTCAGCCCCCGCCTTCGCCGCCTTCTCCGCGGCCTGCGCCACGCCGACTCGGTCGCCTTCGATCCGCACAAAATGATGTTCATGCCGCTCGCCGCCGGCGCGGTGCTGGTGCGCCAGGGCGAGCGCCTGCGCGGCGCCTTCGAGCAGCACGCCCCCTATTTGTTCAGCCCGGTCCGCCGCCGCGTCGCCGACGTCGGCCCCTTCACCATCGCCTGCTCCCAGCGCTTCGATGCGCTCAAGATATGGCTGGTGTGGCAAGCCTACGGTCCGGGCTTGTTCGCCGAGCTGGCCGAGGCCACCTGCGCCACCACACAAGCCGCCTATGCCTATTGCCAAGCCTCCCAGCTCTTGGCCCCCGCCCATCGCCCCCAGAGCAACATCTTCTGCTTCCGCCTCCGCCAAGCCGGCGCGGGCGCCGCCGCCGACCGCCGCCACTGGGAGGTCAAAGAGGCCGTCAACGCCAGCGGCCGCGCCTATATCAGCTCCACCGTCCTGGACGGGCGGCGCTGCCTGCGCCTGGTGGTGATGAATCCCCGCTCCACCCCGCGCCACGCCGAGCAGGTCTTGCGCGCGGTCGAGCGCGCGGTGCGGGGGCGGCGATGACCTCGGCCCAGCGCTTCGCCGCCGCCTGCCGCCACCAGCCGGTGGACCGTCCTCCCGTCTGGCTGCTGCGCCAAGCCGGCCGCTACATGGCCGAGTACCGCGCCGTGCGCGCCCGCCACTCGCTGCTGGAGATTTGCCAGTCGCCCGCCCTCGCCGCCGAGGTCACCATCACCGCCGCCGAGCGCCTGGGCACCGACGCCGCCATCATCTTCGCCGACCTGCTGCTGCCCGCCGCCCCGCTCGGCATCGCGCTCGAGTTCGCCGCCGGCGAGGGCCCCCGGCTTGCGCCCCCGCTGCGCTCCCCCGCCCAGATCGCGCAACTGCCCGCCCACTGGGGCGGCGCGCTGGGCTACGTCAGCGAGGCCATTGCCCTGGTCCACCGCCACTTCGGCGGCGACCTGCCCGTCCTCGGCTTCGCCGGCGCTCCCTTCACCCTGGCCAGCTACCTGATCGAGGGTGGAGGCTCCCGCCATTACCTCCACACCAAGCGCTTGATGTACAACCACCCCCACGCCTGGGGCGAGCTCATGGCCAAGCTCGTCTCCGGCCTGGCCGAGTTCCTGTCCGAGCAGGCCGCCGCCGGCGCCGCCGCCGTGCAGCTCTTCGACAGTTGGGCGGGCGCGCTCAGCGAGGCCGACTACCGCCGCTTCGTGCTGCCCCACAACCAGCGCCTGGTGGCCGCGGTGCAGCGCCCCGAACTCCCGGTCATCTATTTCTCCACCGGCACCGCCGCCTACCTCGAGGCCCTGGCCGAGACCGGCGCCCGGGTGCTCAGCCTGGATTGGCGCATCGAGCTCAGCGCCGCCTGGGAGCGCCTGGAGCGCTGCCCCGGCCCCCTGCCCGCCCTGCAGGGCAATCTCGATCCCGTGTTGCTCTTCGCCGACCGCGAGGTGCTCCACGCCGCCGTGCAGCGCCAACTGGCGCAGGCCCGGGGCCGCTCCGGCTACATCTTCAACCTCGGCCACGGCATCCTCCCCGAGACCCCGGTGGAGCAGGTTCGGGCGCTGGTGGACTGGGTCCGCGCCCTCGCCTGAGCCCGCGGCCGGGCTGGTAAAATAGGGGCTTCCCGCTCGGCTGCCGCCGCATGTCCCACCCGCACGCCACCCCGGAATCCATCCACGTCCGCGGTGCGCGCGTCCACAACCTCAAGAACCTCGACCTCGATATTCCCCTCCATGCCCTGACCGTGGTCACCGGCGTCTCCGGCTCCGGCAAGAGCAGCCTGGCCTTCGACACCCTCTACGCCGAGGGCCAGCGCCGCTATGTCGAATCGCTCTCCGCCTACGCCCGCCAGTTCCTGGAGCGCATGGAGAAGCCCGACGTGGAGGCGATTGATGGCATCGCGCCGGCGGTGGCCATCCGGCAAAAGGCGGGCAGCCGCAATCCCCGCTCCACCGTCGCCACCGCCACCGAGATCTACGACTACCTGCGGCTGCTGTATGCCCGCGTGGGCCAGACCTGGTGTCCCGACTGCGACCTGGCGGTGGAGCGCAACGACGTGGACAGCGCCGTCGCCACCCTGCTGGCGCAGGCGGGCGGCCAGCGCGCCCTGGTGCTGTTTCCGGTGGCGGCGGCCGCCGGCGCCAGCCTGCCCGACCGCTTGGGCGAGCTGCGCGCCAAGGGCTTCAACCGCCTCTGGCAGGGCGGCCTCATGGTGGAGTTCTCCACCCCCGAGTCGCTCTTGCAGCTCAACCTCGCCCAGCCCATCTTTGTGCTCGCCGACCGGCTCGCCCTCGAGCCCGACAGCCGCGCCCGCCTGGTGGACGCGCTCGAGCTCGCCTACCGCGAGGCGGGCGAGGCCACCCTGGTCTTCCCCGACGCCCCCGCCCTGGGCCCACTGCGCTTCAACCAGCGCTTCGAGTGCAAGCGCTGCCGCCGCCAGTTCGACGCCCCCGAGCCCAGCCTGTTTTCCTTCAACAACCCCTTCGGCGCCTGCCCCCGCTGCCAGGGCTTTGGCAACACCACCGACTTCGCCGTCGAGCGCGTGGTGCCCGATCCCCGCCTGAGCCTCGCCGCCGGCGCCATCGAGCCCTGGACCAAGCCGCGCGGGGCCAAGTGGCGCGCCGCCCTCAAGCGCTTCGCCGAGGCGCGCGCCATCCCGCTCGACCGGCCCTGGCAGGAGCTGCCCGAGCCCGACCGCCGCCGCATCTGGGAGGGCGAGGGCAAGTTTCCCGGCGTCCTTGGCTTCTTCGCCGCGCTGGAGCGGAAAAAATACCGGGTGCACGTGCGCGTGCTGCTCAGCCGCTACCGCGGCTACGCCCTCTGCCCGGAGTGCGGCGGCGCCCGCCTGCGCCCCGAGGCGCTCTGGGTGCGCCTCGCCAGCGGCGGCGAGCGCCTCCCCCTGCCCGCCGTGGTGGCGATGACGGTGGAGCGCGCGCAGGCCTTCTTCGCCGCCCTGGAGCTGGCCCCGCAGTCCGCCGCCGTCGCCGCGGCGGTGCTGCTCGAGCTGCGCCGCCGGCTGGAGTTTCTGCGCAAGGTGGGGCTGGAATACCTCACCCTCGACCGCATGGCCGCCACCCTCTCCGGCGGCGAGGCCCAGCGCATCCAGCTCGCCACCTGCCTGGGCTCGCAACTGGTGGGCTCGCTCTATGTCCTCGACGAGCCCTCCATCGGCCTCCATCCCCGCGACACCCGCCGCCTCATCGCCATCCTGGGCGAGCTGCGCGACCTGGGCAACACCATCCTGGTGGTCGAGCACGACCCCGAGGTGATGCGCGCCAGCGACCACCTGCTCGACCTGGGTCCGGGCGCGGGCGAGCAGGGTGGGGAACTGGTCGCCGCCGGTCCCTGGACCGCGGTGCGCGACAACCCCGCCTCGCTCACCGGCCAATACCTGCGCGGCGACCGCTCCATCCCCGTCCCCAGCCTGCGCCGCCCGCCCGGCCGCCGCCAACTGGTCGTCCAGGGCGCCAGCGCCCACAATCTGCGCGACTTGGACATCGAGATTCCGCTGGGGCTTTTGGTGGCCGTCACCGGCGTTTCCGGCAGCGGCAAGAGCACCCTGGTGCACCAAGTGCTCTACCGCAACCTGCAGCGCCTGCTCCGCCCCGGCGAAGGCGGCGAGGACGACGCCGCCGGCCTGGTCGGCTGCCGCGCCCTGCTCGGCGCCTCCCACCTCAACCAGGTCGTGCTGGTGGACCAATCCCCCATCGGCCGCACCCCCCGCTCCAACCCGGTCACCTACATCAAGGCCTTCGACGCCATCCGCCAGCTCTTTGCCCTGCAGCCCGAGGCCCGCCGCCGCGGCTTGCGCGCCGGCCACTTCTCCTTCAACCTCCCCGGCGGGCGCTGCGAGGCCTGCCAGGGCGACGGCGTGGTGACGGTGGACATGCAGTTCCTCGCCGATGTCGAGCTGGTCTGCGAGGAGTGCAATGGCTCCCGCTTCCAGGCCAACACCCTGGCCGTTACCCTGCAGGGCAAGAACATCCACCAGGTGCTGCAGCTCAGCGTGCGCGAGGCGCTCGCCTTTTTTGCCGGCCACCCCCGCATCCTCCGCCCCCTGCGCCTGCTCGACGAGATCGGCCTGGGCTACCTCCGCCTCGGCCAGTCCGCCACCACCCTCTCCGGCGGCGAGGCCCAGCGCATGAAGCTCGCCGCCCACCTCGCCCAGCCCCGCTCCGCCGACCGCACCCTGTTCCTCTTCGACGAGCCCACCACCGGCCTGCACTTCGACGACATCGCCAAATTGCTCGCCGCCCTGCAGCGCCTGCTCCAGGCCGGCGGCTCGGTGCTGGTGATCGAGCATAATCTAGAGGTGATCAAGACGGCCGATTGGGTGATTGACCTGGGGCCCGAGGCGGGCGCGCGCGGCGGCCGCCTGGTGGCCGAGGGGCCGCCGGAACTGGTGGCGCGCGTGCCCGAGTCGCGCACCGCCCCTTTCCTCGCCCCCCTGTTGCCGCAATAATTCTCCCCGCGCCGGTGTCACGTTCGGGGGTGGATCCGCATCCCTTGGGGAGGCACGCCGCTGAGCCGGGATTGAGGAGCAGGGGATTGATGAGCGGGGGATTCTTGAGAGCGCGGTTCGCCGGTTGCGGCTGGGTCCTGGCCGGGCTGCTCGCCCTGGCCCCGGCCCAAGCCCCCCAGGCGCCCGCGGGGCTCAACCCCAAGCTGGTGCGCCAGTACGACAAACTCAGCGCCAACGCTGCCAAGCAGAAGGGCCCCAAACAGGCCGAGACCCTGGCCAAAATGGCCGAACTCGAGTTCGATTTCGCCCGCACCAGCTACAACACCCAGCAGGCTGCCGCCGGCCAGCAGCATTTGGACCTCGCCGCCCGCCACGCCGACCAGGCCTGCGCCCTGCTGCAGGCCGAGTCCGCCCGCGGCAAGACCAACGGGATGAAAAACGTCGAGATCTCGCTGCAAAGGATCTCCTTTGGCTTGAAGGGGTTGGCGCAGCAGGTGCAGTACTTTGATCGCCCCAAAATCGAGGCCGCGATCAACCATTTCTACTCGCTGCGCTCCCATCTGCTCGACTGGATGTTCGCGCCCAAGCATCAACACCTCTAACGGAGTTGCCGTGTCCCGCCGCCTTTTGCTCGCTTTTCTGGTCGCTGGCTTCGCCGCCTGGGCCTGCGCCCCGGCCTTCCCCCAAGTCCAGCCCGATCCGCTCACGCCCCAGGAGGCCGACCAGGTCCGCTCCACCGCCGACCATCTCGATAAACGCGTCCCCTTGCTGCTGCGCTTCGCCGCCGACCGCCTCGCCCGCTTCGACCAGGTCCGCACCGCCTCGCCCCGCCCCCCCGGCCGCGACCCCGAGCTCTACTCCCTGCTCACCCAGTACAAGGCCATCCTCCCCGAGGCCGACGACGCCGTGGACGATCTGGCCCAATACCCCAAGCAATACAAGGTCGCCAAGGTGCTCGACGCCGCCATCGCCTCCCTGCAGGCCATGGCCACCACCCTGCGCCACCTCCAAACCGCCTCCACCCCCGCCGATCTCGCCAACTACCATTTCATGCTGCAGGATTGTCTTGATGTCACCGGCGATAGCCTGCAAAATGCTCAACAGACGCGTGCCCAAGCCGGCAAGCCTGCCCGGCGCTGAGCCCGCTCCTGCCGATGCGCGACCTGGAACCCACTTTCCTAGCCGTTTTTCGTGAGTTGAAGCCGCGCACCCCGCTGCCCGCCGTGGAGGTGGGCTTTTACCCCTTCGCCCACATCAACAACACCATCCGCCTGCGCGAGGGGCGGCTGCTCATCCGCCTCAGCGACCTGCTGCAGGCCGCTCCCGAGGCGGTGCTGGAGGCCCTGGCCCACATCCTGCTGCGCAAGCTCTACCGCCAGCCCATCCCCGAGGTCTACAACGCCCGCTACCGCCGCTTCATCGGCCAAAAGGAGATCGTCGCCAAGGCCCACCTCATCCGCCAGATCCGCGGCCGCAAGCAGTTGACCTCGCCGCAGGGCTGCCACTACGACCTCGACCGCCTCTTCGACGACCTCAACCTGCGCTTTTTCCAGGGTTGGCTGGCCAAGCCCAACCTGAGCTGGGCCGCCGCCGCCTCCCGCCGCAACCTCGGCCACTACGATCCCGCCCACAACGCCATTCTCATCAGCCGCATCTTCGACGCCCCCCGCGTGCCCCAATTCGTCCTGGAATACGTGCTCTACCACGAGATGTTGCACCTGCGCCATCCGGTGCGCATGCGCGGCAGCCGCCGTTGCGTCCACTCCCCCGAATTCCGCGGCGAAGAGCGCCGTTTCCCGCAGTGGGCCGAGGCCGAGAGCTTGCTCAAGCGCCTCTAGCCCGCGGAACACGCGGGGCGCGCGCCGCAGGCGCGCAGGGGCCCGCGCCAATACAAGCCAGCGCAGCGCCGGCTTGGGGCCCAGGGGCCCCCAAGTCGGCGCGAGCAAAAGCGGGGCGCGCGGCGCAGGCGCGCAGGGGCCCGCGCCAATAATGGAACCGCGCCGGCCCCGCATCCATCTGTATTACCATGAAGGTACAGTTCGCGCTGTAGCGTTATGCAACGACCATTGGCTTTCACCCTCGCCTGGGCACTCGGCTTCGGTTCCCTCGCGCTCTTCGCCCAGGGCGTGCCACAGCAAAAAGGGCCGGTGATCATTCCCAAGGCGGCGCCCACCGCGCCCGTCGCCCCGCCTCCGCCCCCGCAGCAGCAGGCCCGCCCCAAGCCGCAGTTCAACTTCAGCGTCACCGTCCCCGAGGTTCAGATCCCGGTCACGGTCGAGACCAAGAGCGGCCAGTTCGTCCCCAACCTCACCATCAAGCAGTTCGAGCTGTTCGAGGACGGCGTTCCCCAGAAGATTGAAAAGGTCAACGTCACCAACGACGCCCCCATGACGGTGGTCATGCTGGTCGAGTTCAGCAACTCCGACTACTACCCCCTGCTCTACCGCATGCTCGAGGCCTCCTACCTCTTCACCGGCCAGCTTCAGCCCCAGGACTGGGTGGCGCTGGTCACCTACGACCTCAAGCCCACCATCCTGGTGGACTTCACCCACGACAAGCGCGCCGTCTACGCCGGCCTCAACTCCCTCCACTTCGCCAACTTCAGCGAAACCGACCTCTTCGACTCCCTGGCCGACACCATTGACCGCCTCAACGGCATCAAGGGCCACAAGACCATCGTCCTCATCTCCACCGGCCTCAACAGCTTCAGCCACATGAACTTCGACCAGTTGCGCAAAAAGCTGGAGGCCACCCAGGGCATCACCATCTACAGCGTCAGCATGTCCTGGACGCTGGAGGAGTGGGCCGACGAGAACGGCTACCCCACCTCCTCGGAGATGAACATGTACCAGGGCGACAACGAGATGCGCTACTTCGCCACCATCACCGGCGGCCGCTACTACCAGCCCCGCTTCGAGGGCGCCTTCAACGACGTCTTCCGCGACATCGCCGGCGCCGTGCGCAGCCAGTACACCCTCAGCTACGTGCCCACCAACCGCAAGCTCGACGGCACCACGCGCAAGATCAAGGTCGAGCTGGTCGCCCCCAACGGCCAGCCGCTCAAGCTGGTGAACCAAAAGGGCAAGGTGCTGAAGTACACCATCAACTACCGCGACACCTACACCTCGCGTCACATCGTGCAATAAGCCGGGTCGGCCAACGCCACCCGCGCCGGCGGGCGCCGCAGGCTGCGTCCCCCCACCGCCGCGATCGCCTGCAGGCTGGGCATCAGCTCCGCCAGGTCGCGGGGCGAGATCGCCTGCTCGCGGTCGGAGACCGACTCCTCCGGGCGCACGTGCACCTCCAGGCAGACGCCGTCGGCCCCGGCCGCCACCGCCGCCCGCGCTGTCGCGGCGATGAGCGAGCGCCGTCCGGTGCCGTGGCTGGGATCCACCATCACCGGCAGGTGCGACAGCTCGTGGATGGCCGCCACCGCCGCCAAGTCCAGCGTGTTGCGGGTGTAGCGGTCAAAGCCCCGGATGCCGCGCTCGCACAGCACCACCTGGTCGTTGCCCCGTGCCAGCAGGTACTCGGCCGCCCCCAGCCACTCCTCCAGCGTGGCGCTGGGCGAGCGCTTCAGCAGCACCGGGTGGCGCAGCCCGCCCAGCTTCTTCAGCAACGGAAAGTTTTGCATGTTGCGCGCCCCCACCTGCAGCATCTGGGCGTGCTCGGCCACCAGCTCGACGTCTTCGCTGCCGAGCACCTCGGTGACCACCGCCATGCCCACCGCCGCGCCCACCTCGGCCAGCAGCGCCAAGCCCTGGCGCCCCAGCCCCTGGAAGGCGTAGGTCGAGGTGCGCGGCTTGTAGGCGCCCCCGCGCAGCAGGTGGGCGCCGGCGGCGCGCACTCCCTGCGCGGTGGCCAGCAATTGCTCCCGGCTCTCCACCGAGCACGGCCCGGCCACCACCACCACCGCCTCCCCGCCGATCTCCAACCCGCCCACCCGCACCCGCGTGCCCTCGGGCCGCCGCTGGCGGCTGGCCAGCCCCGCCGCCTCCAGCGGCTCCAGCGCCGCGATGGCGCAGCCCGCCGCCCGCAACTGCTCCGCCACGTTCCCCTCCGGCAACTGCGCCAGCTCCCCCAGCGGCAGCGCCGCAAAATATCCCGCGCCCAAATATTCCAGCGCCAGCGCCTGGAAGCCCAGCCGGTGGAGGTGGTGGCGCATCGCTTGCGTCTGCTGCGCCGTGGCCTGTGGTTGCATGCGGATCAACATGGTGGGTGCCTGCTCGATGGCTCGTAAAACCGGGTCTAAAAACAAAAAACCCGCTGAGCGTTGCTCAGCGGGTGCGGTGTGCCGTGGGAAAAAAGACTGGTCTACGGCAGACCCCTCCCGCTGCTTCCATAGCACCAATAGCTAAATCGGGTTGCGCGGGTGGGGTTCATGCGGTGCAAGGCCACTGTAGCACAAGCGGGCGCGGGCGCGCCTCTAGTACTTGCGCAGCACCCCGATCACCCGCCCCTGGATCTGCACCCGCCGCGCCGCCACCCGGATGGGCGGCATCGCGCTGTTGGCGGGCTGCAGCCGCAGCATTCCGCCCTTTTCGTGGTAGAGCCGCTTGAGCGTCGCCTCCACCCCGTCCACCAGCGCCACCACGATCTGCCCGTCCTCGGCCTGCTCGCGCCGCTCCACCATGACGTAGTCGCCGTTCATGATGTGGTCTTCGATCATGCTCTCGCCCCGCACCTCCAGCACAAAGGTGGCGCGGTTGCCGACCACGTCCGCCAGCGAGATCTCCTCGTTCCCCTCCACCGCCTCCATGGGCAGGCCGGCGGCGATGCGCCCCAGCAGCGGCAGGCTCTGCGGCAGGCTCGCCGCCGCCGGGCGCTTCGCCGGCGTCCGCCGCAGCTCGATCGAGCGGCTCTGGTTGAAGCTCCGCCGCAGGTAGCCCTTCTTCTCCAGCTTCGACAAATGCGCGTGCACCGTCGCCAGCGACGACAGCTTCAGCCCCGCCGCGATCTCCTCGTAGCTGGGACAGTACCCCTCCCGCTCCATGAACCCCTGCAGGAAGCTCAGCACCTGGTGTTGGCGTTTGGTCAGGACCATGCGCCCCAGCATAGGCGAACAAAAACCGAAATGTCAAGCGCGGCGATGAGCCCCAATCTCGTCCTGAGAACAAGGAGCATGGCCTTGACCGCAACCGGTAGTGGTGAATGGAATTCCAAACGCTACCGCAGATTTTCGTTCAGCAATGACAAGGGTTCTCTGTGTTTGGCAACAAAAGTGCTTACATTTTTGCTACGCTATTGACAAGCAGACCGATTTGCGATGAGATAAGCGCCAATGGAAAACGAACTCACACTTCGCCACAACCTGGAAGGAGCTAGCGCCATCGTAGCGACGGAGGGGGATGTCTGCGTGGTTGGCATCGGCAACCTGAGGGTCGTTATTGTGCAGGATGGGCACGCCTGGATCGCCCATGGGCTTGAGATTGACTATGTTTCGCAGGGCGAAACGATCGAGGAGGCCAAGAAGAATTTTGAAGACGGTCTGCGGGCGACCGTCTGCCAGAACCTCAACGTCTATGGGAACATTGAGCGCGTTCTCTCGCCGGCTCCCGCCGAGGTGTGGACTGAACTGATCTACACGAGAGGGGCACAGCACAAGTTCTTCAGCCAGTTCACAGCGTTCAAGCTGGAAAACGTCCCCGAGTACAGCTTCGAGGGGATCAGCTATTTGCAGGTGGCTGGCGCTGGCGTCGGCGCCTAGATTGGAGCCGAATTGGGGGAAGGTGTTGTCGGCAAGCAGGTCGCCATCTTGGTTCTCAGGGCGAGCGGCATCGACGTGGCGCCGACGGACGGCGGGATGCACGAGATTGCGTCCAACGACTACTCCGAAACGATTCGGCTCCCCGAGTGCCTAGACAGGAAACTGGTGCATCACCTAAGCCGCAAGTTCAAAGTGCCGATCCACCACTTTTTCAATCCGCAGATGGGGGGAGTTCCCCCAAATCCTGCCGATCAAAATTAGACGCATGCGCCAAGCGGCGGTGCTTGCCAATGAAAGTGGGACACACCAGCTGGGGGTCTAAGCCTTCGGAGTGGGCGGGTTGATCCAGGCTTGGGAGGGCACCCCCGGCGGAGGCTCCCGTCGGACGAAGCGCTCGGGGTGGGCGCCGACGGTGCCGGCGGATGAAGACGCGCGGCGCACCGGCCCGGCGCTGTCCGCGCCCACCATTGTTCCGTGTTAGCATCCAACTCGTGACCGGCAGCGGAAACCCACCACCCGACGACGGCGACCGGCGGAAGCTGGAAACCCTGCTGCGGATCGCCAAGGCGCTGGCGCTGGAGGTCCGGCTGCAGCCGCTGCTGCAGCTCATGGTGGCCGAGGTCGCCTCCGCCATGCAGGCGGAGCGGAGCACGCTGTTCCTGGCCGATGCGCGGGCGCCGCGCGAGCTGCTCAGCCGCGTGAGCGCGCCCGTGGAGCAGGAGATCCGCATTCCCTTCGGGTCCGGGGTGGCCGGCGCCACCGCCGAGACGCGGCAGGCCATCAACCTTGCGGATGCCTATGCCGACCCGCGCTTCAACCCCGCTTTCGACCGCGCCTCGGGCTTTCGCACCCGGTCCCTGCTCTCCATGCCCATTCTCGACCAGGAAGGCGGACTGCTGGGAGTGGTGCAGGCGCTGAACAAGCAAAGCGGCGCCTTCACCGCCGCCGACGAGCAGTTTCTGGAAGCGATTTGCGTTCACCTGGGCATGGCGCTGCAGCGCGCAGCCGCGGTGGACGCGCTGCTGGCGGCGCAGGCACTGCAGCAATCGCTGGAGGTGGCGCGCGAGATCCAGGCCGGGCTGCTGCCGCAGAGCTTCCCGGCGCCGGCGGATACGGGAGGCGTCGATATCTTCGCCTCGTTGACGCCGGTGTATGACGTAGGCGGCGACCTCTACGATTTTTTCCTGCTCGACCCATACCACCTCTGCTTCATGATCGGCGATGTCTCGGGCAAGGGAATTCCGGCGGCGCTGTTTATGGCCATGGCCCGAACCGCCTTCAAAATGGCCGCGCTGGCGTCGCCGCAGTCCATCGGGCGGGCGCTCGGCGAGGTGAATCGCTTCCTCTGCGCGAACAACACGCGCTACATGTTTGTCACGGCGCTGGCGGGGGTGCTCGACGTGCGCACCGGCGCGGTGACCTATGCGGACGCGGGCCACGAGCCGCCCTTGATCGTCGCCGCCAACGGCGAGGCGGAGCGGGTGGAGAAAGTTGGCGGCATGGTGCTGGGACTGATGCCGGAACAGGAGTATGCCACCGGCAGCTTGCACTTGCGCGCCGGCGACACGCTGGTGCTGTATACCGATGGCGTTACCGAGGCCATGCGCGATGACGGCGGCTTCTTCGGGCTCGAGGCGGCGGCGCGGGCGTTGTCCCGCGCTGGGTCCGGGGCCTCCAGCCAGGCGCTGGTGGGCGCGCTGCTGGCCGGGCTGGAGGAGTTTGTGGCGGGTTTCCGCCCCAGCGACGACGTTACCCTGCTGGCGATTCAGTATCGCGGCCGCTAGCGCACGGCCGCCAGCCGGGAGGGCAGCGGCGGCGGCTGCTTGGCAAAGTAAATCTGGTAGCGGCGCGCAAAGGCGGCGGCGGTTTCCCCCGCTTCGGCGCCCTGCAGGTCGCCCCGCAGGCCGGTGACAAAATACATCGCGTAGGCCTTGTTTTCCTTAGTCATCACCTGTCCGCGCGGCGCGCAGGCGAAAAAATCCTTAATGCGGCTGTAGGTGCTGGCAGAAACGTTGATGCCGTTGGCCTCACTAGCCGATTCCAGGCGGGAGGCGAAGTTGACCGTGTCGCCCCAAACATCGAAGGCAAACTTGTGGATGCCGACCACGCCGGCCGCCACCGGGCCGGTATGGATGCCGATGCGCACCGGCCAGGGCGTGGCGCCATCCGCCTCCCGCGGCCGAGCGGGAACGGGCCCGGCCGCCGGCGCGGCCCCCGCCGGGCCGCCCTCGCCGGAGGCGTCGGGGGCGGTGCCGGGCCGTGCCGGCTGCTCCAGCGCCTCCACCATGGCAAAGGCTGCGAGGACGGCGTCCACCGGGTGGGAGGAGTTCTTGGTGGGAATGCCGCCGGCGCACATATAGGCGTCGCCAATGGTCTTCAACTTTTCCAGGCCGCAGGCGCCGGCGATCTGGTCGAAGCGGGTGAAGCAGTGATGCAGGCGCCGGATCAACTCCTCCACCGGCAGGCTTTCGCTGGCCTGGGTAAAGCCGACGAAGTCGGTGAACAGGATGGTGACATCCTCGAAGTAGCGGGGCGAAACCTTGCCCTGGGCCTGCAGCTCCTCGGCGATGGCGGCCGGCAGGATGTTGAGCAGCAGCGACTCGGAGACCTGCTTTTGCTTTTCGATCTGCTGGTTGGTTTCGGCCAACTGGCGGTTGCTGGACTCGAGCTGGAGCGCGTGCTGGCGCACGGATTCCCGGGCGGCGGTGAGCGACGCCGCCATCTCGTTGAAGCTCGCGCCGATTTGCCCGAACTCATCCTGGCGCTCCGGCAGCCGGTGGTCCA
>DATKSZ010000002.1:0-41077 GCA_035531375.1 Terriglobales bacterium
CATCGGCGAGTCGCTGGGGGCGGCGGTGCTGCGCGTGGCCGGCGGCATCTTCACCAAGATCGCCGACATCGGCGCCGACCTGATGAAGATCGTCTTCAACGTCAAGGAAGACGATGCCCGCAACCCGGGCGTGATCGCCGACTGCACCGGCGACAACGCCGGCGACTCGGTGGGGCCCTCCGCCGACGGCTTCGAGACCTACGGCGTCACCGGGGTGGCGCTCATCACCTTCATCCTGCTGGCGGTCCACAGCCCGCTGGTGCAGGTGCAACTGCTGGTGTGGATCTTCATCATGCGGGTGGTGATGGTGCTCACCGCCGGCGGCTCCTACTTCCTCAACGAGGCCCTGGCCAAGGCCAAGTACGGCAACGCCGAAAAGTTCAACTACGAGAAGCCGCTGACCTCGCTGGTGTGGATGACCTCGATCGTCTCCATCGCCGCCACCTACCTGGTGAGCTACTTCGTCATCCCCGAGGTGGGCGGCGACCCCTCGCTCTGGTGGCAGCTCTCGACCGTGATCACCTGCGGCACCCTGGCCGGGGCGATCATCCCCGAGCTGGTGAAGGTGTTCACCTCCACCGAGTCGCGCCACGTGCGCGAGGTGGTGACCTCGTCGGAGGAGGGCGGGGCCTCGCTCAACATCCTCTCCGGCTTCGTCGCCGGCAACTTCAGCGCCTTCTGGCTGGGCATCACCATGCTGGCGCTGATGGCGCTGGGCTACTGGGTCTCCACCGGCAGCCTCTCCGATCCCAACCTGATGGTGGCGCCGGCGGTGTTCGCCTTCGGCCTGGTCGCCTTCGGCTTCCTCGGCATGGGCCCGGTGACCATCGCCGTGGACTCCTACGGCCCGGTCACCGACAACGCCCAGTCGGTCTATGAGCTCTCGCTCATCGAGCAGGTGCCCGGCATCCGCGAGGAGCTGCAATCCCGCTACGGCTTCACCCCCGACTTCGAGCGCGCCAAGGAGAATTTGGAGGAGAACGACGGCGCCGGCAACACCTTCAAGGCCACCGCCAAGCCGGTGCTGATCGGCACCGCCGTGGTGGGGGTGACCACGCTGATCTTCTCCATCATCGTCGCCCTCACCAACGGGCTGACCACCAACCTCGACAAGCTCTCCATCCTCTATCCCCCCTTCCTGCTCGGCCTGCTGGCCGGCGGCGCCATTATCTATTGGTTCACCGGCGCCTCCACCCAGGCGGTCACCACCGGCGCCTACCGCGCGGTCGAGTTCATCAAGGCCAACATCCACCTCGAGGGCGCCACCAAGGCCTCCATCTCCGACAGCAAGAAGGTGGTGGAGATCTGCACCCAGTACGCGCAGAAGGGCATGATCAACATCTTCATCGCCGTCTTCTTCGCCACCCTCGCCTTCGCCTTCGCCGAGCCCTTCCTGTTCATCGGCTACCTCACCTCCATCGCCTTCTTCGGCCTCTACCAGGCCATCTTCATGGCCAACGCCGGCGGCGCCTGGGACAACGCCAAGAAGATCGTCGAGACCGAGCTCAAGCAGAAGGGCACCGCCCTGCACGCCGCCACCGTGGTGGGCGACACCGTCGGCGATCCCTTCAAGGACACCTCCTCGGTCGCCCTCAACCCCATCATCAAGTTCACCACCCTGTTCGGCCTGCTCGCGGTCGAGCTCGCCGTCTCCCTCACCGCCCAGAAGGGCACCGGGCTGGACGAGGTGCTGGCGGTGGTCTTCGGCCTGGTGGCGCTCACCTTCATCTGGCGCTCGTTCTACAAGATGCGCATCGAGCGCCAAGCCCCGGTGGCCGAGCCGGTGGCCGCCCGCCGCTAGCGCCCGGCTCGCATGCAGCTCGCCCGGGGCCCTGGCCCCGGCCGACCCAGCGCGCATTCGGCCGCTGATGGTGGTGGCGCCCGATGCCCTGTTGGCCGTTCTGTTCCCCTGTGCGTTCGTGTACTCCCGTGCGGCGGCGACTCGTCTAAAGTAGTAGCCATGAGGTGCTGGCGCAGCTTCGGAGTGGGGTTGGGGCTCCTGGCGGTGCTGCGGGCGATCCCCGCGCCCCGCCCGCCCGCCGCCGTGCTCAAGGCCGACGGCATGCAGCACTTCTACAACCTCGAGTACCGCCAGGCCATCGCCGATTTCCGCCAGCTGGTCACCGACAAACCCCAATCCGCCTCCTCCTGGAACCACCTCTCCCAGGCCGAGCTCTACCTCGAGATGTACCGCATCGGCGCGCTGGAGACCGAGCTCTACGGCCACGGCGATCCGTTCTTTGAGGAAAAGCTGCTGCCGCCCAACCCGGCCGCGGTCGCCGCCTTTGACCGGGCCAACCAAAGAGCGCAGGCGCTGGCCACCGCCGCGATCGCGCTGCATCCCCTGGACGCCCATGCCCACTACAACTTGGCGGTCGCCTGGGCGCTGCAGGGGACGCTGGCCTTCTCGGTCAACAAGTCCTACTGGGGGGCGTTGAGCGACGCCAAGGCGGCGCGCCGCGAGGCGGAGAAGTCGGTGGCGCTCGATCCCTCGTTTGTGGACCCCGAGCTCATCTTGGGGGTGCACAACTACGTCGCCGGCAGCCTGCCCTGGGCGGTGAAGATGCTCTCGACGCTGGTGGGCTACAGTGGCAACAAGGAGTTGGGGCGACAGCAGATCGCCGCCGTCATGGCCCACGGCGAAAACTCCCGCAGCGACGCGGCGGTGTTGCTGGCCGTGGTGGACCGGCGCGACGGGCTCAACGCCCAGGCCGCCCCCATCCTGGAGAGGCTCGCCAGCGAATATCCCCGCAACGTGCTGTTTGCGGTCGAGGCCGCCGAGGCGCTGGAGGCGGCGGGCGAGCACGACGCCGCCCGCGCCCAGTACCACCTCATTCTGGACCGGGCCGCCGCCCACGCCCCCGGCTACCAGCGCGCCCCGCTCGACCGCGTCTGGTATGCGCTGGGCAAGATCGAGCGGTTGTACTCCCACTGGACGCAGGCCGCCGCCGATTTTCAAAAGTCCGAGTCGCAGCCCGGCGCCCTGCCGCGCTACCAGCAGGCGGCGGCGCTGGCCGCCGGCCAGGCCGACCAGCGGGCCGGCCAAACCCAGGCCGCCCAGGCCCAGTTCCAGCACTGCCTCGCCCTCGACCCCAGCTCGCCCGCCGGCCAGGCCGCCGCCCGCGCCCTGGGCCACTGAGCCCGCCCGCCCCCATGCGCATCGCCATCCAAGGCATCGCCGGCTGCTTCAGCGAAGAGGCGGCGCTGGGGCTCCATCCCCGCGCCCAATTGATCGCCTGCCCCGACTTCGCCGCCCTCTTCGCCGCCCTGGAGGAGGGCCGCGCCCAGCGCGCCCTGCTGCCGGTGGAAAACTCCATCGCCGGCCCCATCGCCGAGGCCCAGGCGCTGCTGGCCCGCCACCGCGTGCGCGTGCTCGCCGACCACCGCCACCCCATCGAACAGTGCCTGCTGCTGCTGCCCGGCGCCGACCCCGCCCAGGTGCGGCGGGTGCTGTCGCATCCGGTGGCGCTGCGCCAGTGCAGCCGCTTCCTGGCGCGCGCCGGCTGGCAAGTGGAGCCTTTTTTTGACACCGCCGCCAGCGCCCGCGAGATCGTGCGCCGCGGCCAGCCGGATTTGGCCGCCATCGCCAGCGCCCGGGCCGCCGCCGTCTACGGCGCCCAAGTCGCGCGGCGGGGCATCGCCGACCGCCGCCAGAATTTCACCCGTTTTTTCCTGATCGCCCCCCGCCGAGAACGCGTCCTAAAAGGAAGAGGCCGCCGCTGAGCCGAAGTTGCGCTTGGCTCTGTCAGATTTTGTGCTTATAATGGGATCAACTACCTGGGCTTAAGGCGAAAACGGCATATATGGCGACGCAGACCACGACCATTCGACTTCCCGATTTTCCGGCCACGCTGCCGGTGCTGCCGGTGCGCGACACGGTCTTGTTCCCGCACGCGGTGTTGCCGCTGACGGTGGGGCGGCAGTCCTCGGTCAATTTGGTCAACGCGCTGGGAGAGGACAAGCTCATCCTGGTGCTGGCGCAGCAGGATGCGCGGGTGGACAATCCCCAGCCCAGCGACATGTACACCGTGGGCAGCATCGCCATCGTGCACAAGATCGTGCGCCTGCCCAACCAGAGCCTGTTCATCTTCACCGAGGGCATGGCGCGGGCGCGGGTGCTGCATTGGCAGCAGTCGGAGCCCTTCATGCGGGCGCAGGTGGAGATGGTGGCGGACGAGGCGGCGCCCTCGGGCTCGGAGACCGAGGCGCTGCAGCGCAACGTGGTGAGCATCTTCCAGCAGATCGTGGGCCTGTCGCCCACCCTGAGCGACGAGTTGCAGAGCCTGGTGGCGAGCATCGAGGACCCAGCCCGGCTGACCGACTTTGTCGCCGCCAACCTGCCCTCGCTGGCCACCGCCGACCGCCAGGCGCTGCTGGAGACCGGCGACGTGCGCCAGCGCCTGGAGGCGCTCAACCGCCATGTGGCGCGCGAGCTGGAGGTGCAGCAGTTGCGCTCCAAGATCCAGACCGAGGTGCAGGACCAGGTGCAGCAGTCGCAGCGCGAGTACTACCTGCGCGAGCAGATGAAGGCCATTCAGAAGGAGCTGGGCGAGGGCGACGAGAGCCAGCGCGACACCGAGGAGCTGCGCAAGAAGATCGAGGCCGCCGGCATGCCCGACGAGGTCAAGGCCGAGGCGATGAAAGAGCTGCAGCGGCTCTCCAAGATGTCGCCCGCCGCCGCCGACTATTCCGTCACCCGCAACTACGTGGAGTGGCTGGCGGTGCTGCCCTGGTCGAAGAGCTCGGCCGAGGAGATTGACCTGGCCAAGGCCAGCGTCATCCTCAACGAAGACCACTACGACCTGGAAAAGGTCAAGGACCGCATCCTCGATTACCTGGCGGTGCGGCGGCTGAACCCCACCATGAAGGGGCCCATCCTCTGCTTCGTCGGCCCCCCCGGGGTGGGCAAGACCTCGCTCGGCCGCTCCATCGCCCGCTCGCTGGGGCGCAAGTTCTTCCGCCTGTCGCTGGGCGGGGTGCACGACGAGGCCGAGATCCGCGGCCACCGCCGCACCTACATCGGGGCGCTGCCGGGCCAGGTCATCCAGGGCCTGCGCCGCGCCGCCACCAACGATCCGGTGTTCATGCTGGACGAGGTGGACAAGATCGGGCGCGACTTCCGCGGCGATCCCACCTCGGCGCTGCTGGAGGTGCTCGACCCGGAACAGAACTTCGCCTTCCGCGACAACTACCTGGACGTGCCCTTCGACCTCTCGCGCGTGCTCTTCATCACCACCGCCAACATGCTCGACACCATCCCCGAGCCGTTGCAGGACCGCATGGAGGTGATCGAGCTCAGCGGCTACACCGAAGAGGAGAAGCTGCACATCGCCTTCAAGTACCTCATCCCCAAGCAGGCCAGCGAGAACGGCGTCGCCGCCGAGCGCCTCGACTTCGAGGAGGAGGCGGTGCGCCAGGTGATCCGCCACTATACCCGCGAGGCCGGGGTGCGCTCGCTGGAGCGCCAGATCGGCAGCCTGATCCGCAAGTACGCCCGCCGCATCGCCGAGGGCAAGGTGGCGGCGCCGGCCGCCGACGGCGGCGAGGCCAAGCTGCCCGTCACCCCCGCCATCGTGCGCGAGTTCCTGGGCGGGCCCAAGGTCCGCACCGAGGTCGAGGTGGTGGAGCGCACCCGCCGCCCGGGCGTGGCCGTGGGCCTGGCCTGGACCCCCACCGGCGGCGATGTGCTCTTCATTGAGGCCAACCAGATGTCGGGCGGCAAGGGCTTCACCATGACCGGCCATCTCGGCCAGGTCATGCAGGAGTCCATGCAGACCGCCCTCACCTGGGTGCGCTCGCACGCCGCCCAGCTCCACATCCCCGAGGACTTCTTCAAGGAGCACGACATCCACATGCACGTGCCCGCCGGCGCCATCCCCAAGGACGGCCCCTCGGCCGGCATCACCATGGCCACCGCCCTGGCCTCGCTGCTCACCGGGCGGCGCGTGCGCCCCCGCCTGGCCATGACCGGCGAGATCACCCTCACCGGCGACGTGCTGCCCATCGGCGGGGTCAAGGAAAAGGTGCTGGCCGCCAAGCGCGTCGGCATTGACCAGATCCTGCTGCCCTTCGAGAATCGCCAGAACGTCGAGGAAGACCTGAAGCCGGAGCAACTCGAGGGGGTCGAGCTGCACTACGTGCGCAACATGGAGGAGGTCCTGGCGCTGGCCCTGCCCGGGGCCGAAACCGGCGCGGCGCCGGCCGCCGAGGCTCCGCAGCCGACGGTCGGCCAAGTGGCGTAGGCTGGGCTCCTCCTTTTTCCCGAACCGCTATTTTCCGAACAGCCAGCGGAAGAAGCGCACCAGCACGTTGGGGCGATGGGCCACCGGCCGCGCCGCCGCCGCTGCGGGCGCGGCCGGCGCGGGGCCCGGCGGCGGCGCGCCCGCGGCCACCGTCAGCGCCGGCGCCTGTGGAAACAGCGGTCCGGCCCCCTGCGAGGGCGGGCGCGGCGGGCTCACCACCGGCGGCGGCAGCGCCGCCGCGCAGGGGCAGCTCGCCACCGCCTGCGGCGCCCCGGCGGGGGGAAAGGCGAAGCCTTGGCCGTTGATCACCGCCCGCTCGGCGCCGTCATAGAGGCGCTCCACCGTCAGCGCGCTGCCGCGGTTGAGCACGCACAGGTCGCCGTTGGCCTCCAGCCCGACGCTGGCCGAGACCGTGGCCAACTGGTCGGGCGGCACCACGGTGGTGAGGCGGTAGCCGGGGGTGAGCAGGCTGTCGGCCACGGGCGAGGCATAGCGCAGCTCCAGCGCGCCGCGCTGCAGCGACAGCAGCAGCGCCTGCGCCCCACCCGCCGCCAAGCTCATCTGCGCCGGTCCGCACAAATGGATGCTGCCGCCGCGCACCAGGTTGAGTTCGGCCGAGGCGCCGTCCAGGGCGATGCGGGCGCCGTCGGGCACGCGCAGCCGGCCGGCGGCGTCGAGCTCGACCGCGCCGCCCGCGATGCGCACCGAGGCGCCCGCCAACGTGGCCAGCGGCGCCGGCGCCGGCGCCTGGCGCGGCGGATGCGAAAACGCCAGGCTGCCCAGCAGCGCCAGCCCGGCGGCGCCCGCCAGCCGCCGCCTCATGCCTCCACCCGCGCCGCCACGCCGCCCACCGCCAGCACCGTGCCCGGCGCCTGGTGGGGATCGCGCAGGTAGCCCAGTCCCAGCCAATCCGGGCCGCGCCGGGCGACGCTGGTCAACTGCCCCACCGCCCGCCCCTCGGCCTCGATCGCCGCTCCCGGCGGCGCCTCCGCCCCCAGCGCCAGCGCCCGCCAATGCCGGTGCACCGCCCCGCGGGCGCGGATGCGCTCCACGATCTCCTGCCCCACGTAGCAGCCCTTGGTGAAGTCCAGCCAGCCCGCCTGCCCGGTCTCCTGCGGCAGCTCGCCGGCGGTGATGTCGGTGCCGTAGCGGGGCTCGCGGCTGAGGATGCGGTCGCGCTCGACCACGCCGCTGCCCACCGCCAGCGCCACCGCCTCCAGCCGCTCCCACAGCTCCGCCATCGCCGCCGCCGGCGCCAGCAGCTCGAGCTGGGCGATGCCGCCCGCGGCCGCGCCCAGCCCCAGCCCCTCGCTGCCGTCGGGCAGCCGCACCGCCCCCAGCTCGCCCGCCGCCAGCTTCAGCTCCGCCAGCCCGGCGCGCCGCCACGCCTGCGCCCACTCCGGCCCCCGCAGCCGCAGCCCGCTCCAGCGCTCGCTGCGGTCCTCCAGGCTCAGCTTGGAGACGAAGATGTAGCGGCGCAGCCGCTGCTCCAAGCCCGCGCGCTGGGCCTCGTCGGTCAGCAGCAGAAAGCTGTTGGCGCCGAGGCAGGCCACCTCCAGCGTGGCCAGGATGTGGCCCTTGGGATCGAGCTGGAAGCTGGGCGCCCATCGCCCCGGCTCCAGGTCGCGCACGTTGGCGCTGATCATGCCGTTCAGCCATGAGCGCGCGTCCGCGCCGCCCACCGCCAACTGCGCGCGCCAACTGGCGTCGCTGAGCAGCACTTGGCCGCGCGGCCAGTCCGGCAGCAGCGCCGCCGCCTCGCCGCCATCGGCGCGGGTCAGGCTGCCGCGGTACTCCACCAGTTCCCCGCCATGGCGGCGGAAGTGTTCGGCCAAGGGGCTTACCAGCATAAGGGCTTTCGCTTCTAGCCTGCCGCATCCCCACGCCGCGCGCAAGGCGACGCGCGCGCGGGGGGGCCGCGGCGTGCCACTTCTCGGCAAGCCGGTGCTCAAATCCACGCCAGGGGGCGGCGAGGGCTGAATTCCGCCTTTGGCAGCCGGGTGCCAGATCGAACCCCACTGTTATGTTGAGCTTAGCCGCTGTGGTTCCCACAAAAGGAGAGGCACGGGGCACCGGGCAATTGTTACGTATTCAATTCGGCACCAGAGCATTTCTGCGATGTTGTCGCACCACAACCTCTACGCTCGCCCGAGCCCTCCCGCGCCGGGGCCTAACCCTTGCGGGCAGAGGCAGTTGGCGGCGGGCGCGGGGGCGGCGCCCTCATGACCGCCGCCGCCCATGTCGAACTCGTCCCGCGCCGGCGCGGCATGGCGCGCGAAATGCATGGGTCAAGCTGTACCGCAACGTACACAGGATCTAGTCAACAATAGAAACAAGGCAGTCAACCCCGGCCGCGGCCGGGCTCCTGGAGGGGTTCATGGCGACTCGAACGCAAGTCCAGATTGATGTGGTGCCGGAGTGCATTCACGAACAGATCTGCCAATCCGTCTACGAGCAGCAGCGGCGGCGCATACAGGTGCTCTGCCAATGGATGGCGCCCGACGAAGCGCAGGCGCGGCAGTTGGCGCTGCGGGTGTTTGTGGACGCCTGGCGGCAGCCGGGGCAAAGCTGGCCGGCGGTGAGCGCCGACCGGCTGGCGGAGAGCTTTGCCGCCCACTTCCGCGATTTGTTTCCCGCGCACGCGCTGTTGGGGGTGGCGGCGCCGGAGTGCGGCCTGCCGCTGCGCGCCGCGGTGACGGCGCTGCCCTCGGCCCACCGCCTGCTCTACCTGATGCACGAGTTGGAGGGCTACTCCGCCGAGACGCTGGCCGCTTGGCTCCAGCTCGAGCCCGCCCAGTGCGCCCGCATGATCCACGAGGCGCGGCTGGAGCTGCGCCGCCGCCTGCTGGCCGCCAAAGACGCCCCACTCCAGCTAGAATAGGGGGATGAGCACTACGCTGGATGCCCCCTCCCCCGCCGCCGGCGCCACCGGCGACTTCAAGGTCGCCGACCTCCGCTTGGCCGAGTGGGGACGGAAAGAGATCACCATCGCCGAGCAGGAGATGCCCGGGCTGATGGCCATCCGCAAGAAGTACGCCCCGCAGCGCCCGCTGGCCGGGGTGCGGGTCAGCGGCTCGCTGCACATGACCATCCAGACGGCGGTGCTGATCGAGACCCTGACCGCGCTGGGGGCGCAGGTGCGCTGGGCGAGCTGCAACATCTTCTCCACCCAGGACCACGCCGCCGCCGCCATCGCCGTCACCGGGGTGCCGGTGTTCGCCTGGAAGGGCGAGTCGCTGGAAGAGTACTGGTGGTGCACCGAGCAGGCCATCTCCCACGCCGGCGGCCTGGGGCCGCAGTTGGTGGTGGACGACGGCGGCGACATGACCCTGCTCATCCACAAGGGCTTCGAGCTGGAGAACGGCGCCGGCTGGGTGCAGACCCCCTCCGAGGCGCACGAGGAGGCGGTGATCAAGGCGCTGCTGCAGCGCGTCCACGCCCAGGACCCCACCCGCTGGCACCGCCTGGTGAAGGATTGGCGCGGCGTGTCGGAGGAGACCACCACCGGCGTCCACCGCCTCTACAAAATGCAGGAGGCGGGGGCGCTGCTGGTGCCCGCCATCAACGTCAACGACTCGGTCACCAAGAGCAAGTTCGACAACCTCTACGGCTGCCGCGAGTCGCTCGCCGACGGCATCAAGCGCGCCACCGACGTCATGGTGGCGGGCAAGGTGGCGGTGGTGTGCGGCTACGGCGACGTGGGCAAGGGCACGGCGCAGTCGCTGCGCGGCTTCGGCGCCCGCGTCATCGTCACCGAGATTGACCCGGTCAACGCCCTGCAGGCGGCGATGGAAGGCTACGAGGTGGCCCGCGTGGAGGACACCCTGGGCCGCGGCGACATCTACGTCACCTGCACCGGCAACTGCGACATCATCACCGTCGAGCACATGGCCGCCATGAAGGACCAGGCCATCGTCTGCAACATCGGCCACTTCGACAACGAGATCCAGGTGGATGCGCTCAACGCCGCCCCCGGCGTCCGCCGGCTCAACATCAAGCCCCAGGTGGACCAGTACACCTTCCCCGGCGGCCACAGCATCTTCCTGCTGGCCGAGGGCCGGCTGGTGAACCTGGGCTGCGCCACCGGCCACCCCAGCTTCGTCATGAGCAACAGCTTCTCCAACCAGACGCTGGCGCAGTTGGACCTCTGGAAGAACCGCGACACCTACAAGGTCGGCGTCTACACCCTGCCCAAAAAGCTCGACGAGGAAGTCGCCCGCCTCCACCTCGACAAGATCGGCGTCCGCCTCACCACCCTGAGCGCCAAGCAGGCCGCCTATCTCGGGGTGCCGGTGGAGGGCCCGTACAAAGCCGACAATTATCGCTATTAGGCGGGCAGTGACTAGTGGACAGTGGACAGTGAGCGCCAGTGGTCCCCCGAGAGGGTGGGGGTGGCGCGGAGCCCGCTGTGCTACAAAGGGCCGTGGGAGAGATTCGCGACTACCGCGATCTGAAGGTCTGGCAGTTGGCGATTGAGCTTGCGCCCTTGGTCTACCGTTTGGTGAAGCGCTTGCCCCAGGCTGAGACCTACGCCATGGGCGACCAGATGCGGCGGGCTGCGGTGTCCATTTCGGCGAACATCGCCGAGGGGCAGGCGCGCCAGCACACACGGGAGTTCCTGCAGCATCTCTGCATCGCGCGCGGCAGCTTGGCCGAGCTGGATTCGCTCTTCGTGATCTCCGAGCGCTTAGGCTACCTGCCCTCAGCGGAACTCAATCCTCTGCGAGACCAAATGGGAGACCTCAGGCGATCCCTCTACGGCCTAACCTCGGCCCTCAAGAGCAAGCTCCGCGCCACCACCGCCCCGTGACGCTGTCCCCGCGCCCACTGTCCACTGTTCACTGTCCACTGTTCACTGTTCACTGGTTCCTTTCCCAGAGGATCCTCAACCCCCGCAGCGTAAGCATCTCATCGCACTCGGAGATGAACCGGCTCTGCCGCGCGATCAGCGGCGCCAGGCCGCCGGTGGCGATGGCCCGGGTGGGGGCGCCGAGTTCGGCGCGCAGGCGCTCGATCAGCCCGTCCACCAGGCTGAGGTAGCCGTAGAACAGCCCCGACTGGATGCTGCCCACCGTGGTCGAGCCGATGAGCTTGTCCGGCTGGCGGATCTCGACCCGGGGCAGCCGGGCGGTGCGGCTGAACAGCGCCTCGGCGGAGATGCCGACCCCGGGGCAGATGATGCCGCCCCGGTACTCGCCCGCCGCCGAGACCACGTCGAAGGTGGTGGCGGTGCCGAAGTCCACGATGATGAGCGGTCCGCCGTGGGCGGCAAATCCCGCCACCGCGTTGACGATGCGGTCGGCGCCGACGTCGGCGGGCGAGTCATAGAGGATGGGCATGCCGGTCTTGAGCCCGGGGCCGACAAACAGCGCCTCCACTTGGAACAGCCGCCGCAGCGCCTCGCGCAGCATGGCGTCGAGCGGCGGCACCACGGAGGCGACGATCGCCCCCGTCACTTGGCGCGGGGCCTCGGCGGGAGAAATGCCGCGCCCGGCCAGCAGCCCGCCCAGCAGCAATCCAAACTCGTCCACCGTCTGGGTGCGGGTGGTGGTCAGGCGCCAGGAGGCCTCCAGTTGGGCGCCGCGGTAGAGGCCCAGCACCAGGTTCGAGTTGCCCACGTCCAGCGCCAGCAGCATAGGCCCCCATTTTCCCATAAGCTGGAGGCATGGCCACGACCCCGCCCTCTCCCCTCTGCCTCGCCGTCACCCTGCTCATCCGCGCCGGCCGCGAGGCCGAGGCGCTGGAGCACCTGCGCCACCTGGTCGCCCACACCCGGCGCGAGCCCGGCAACCTGGCCTACACCGTGCACCGCTCGCTCGACGAGCCCCGCCGCATCCTGATCTACGAGCTCTACCGCGACGACGCCGCGCTGGAGGCCCACCGCAACGCCACCTACTTCGCCGCCCACGCCACCGACGGCCTGCACCGCCTGGTGGAGGCGCGCAGCGCCGAGCTCTACGCCGTGGTGGACTTCGCCAACGAGCGGTAGAGGGCGATGGTCTGCTCGGCGATGGCGCTCCAACTGAACATCGCCTCCACCCGCCGGCGGCCAGCTTCGCCCATGCGGCGCTGCAGCCCCGGGTTGGCCAGCACCTCCGCCAGCCGCGCCGCCAAGTCGCGGGCGAACTTCTCCGGCTCCAGCGGGGCGTTGGTCTCCGCGTCCTGCTTCAGCGGCACCAGGTAGCCGGTTTCGCCGGGCACCACCACCTCCACGATGCCCCCGGTGGCGCTGGCCACCACCGCCGTCTCGCACGCCATCGCCTCCAGGTTGATGATGCCGAAGGGCTCGTAGATCGAGGGGCAGCAGAACACCGCGGCGTGGCTGTAGAGCTGGATCACCTCCGGCTTGCTGACCATCTTCTCGATCCACAGCACGCGGCGGTGGGTTTGCTGCAGCCGCTCGACCTTCTGCCGCATCTCCTGCGCGATCTCGGGCGTGTCGGGCGCGCCCGCGCATAGCACCACCTGGGTGTCGGCGGGCAGGTGGTGGATGGCCTCCACCAGGTGGGTGACGCCCTTCTGCCGGGTGATGCGGCCGACGAAGAGCACAAAGGGGCGGGTGCGGTCCACGCCAAAGGCCTCGAGAAAATTCGTCCCCGGATCGCGGCGGTACTCGGCCAGGTCAATGCCGTTGTAGATCACATGGATGCGCTCGGGCGCGATCGCCGGGTAGGCCCGCTGGATGTCGGCGCGGGTGCCGTGGGAGACGGCGATGATGGCGTCGGCGCTCTCGATGGCGGTCTTCTCCATCCACGAGCTCATCTGATAGCCGCTGCCCAACTGCTCCGCCTTCCAGGCGCGCAGCGGCTCCAGGCTGTGGGTGGTGAGCACGAAGGGCATGCCGTAGAGCTTCTTGGCCCAGAAGCCCGCCATGGCGGCGTACCAAGTGTGGGTGTGGACCACCGCCACCCCGTCCAGGCGCTGGATGGAGTCGAGGTTGACGCTGAGCGCCTGCAGCGCGGCCTGGAACTTGGCCTCGCCGCCGGCGAGCCGGCTCCAGGGCTCGTGCCCCTCCACCTGGAGGTTGCCTTGGCGGAGCTGCTGCTCGCCGAAGCAGTGCACCTCGACCTCGATGCGGCGGGCCAGCTCGCGGCTGAGGTAGTCCACATGGACGCCGGCGCCGCCGTAGACGTGGGGCGGGTACTCTCGGGTGAAAAGGGCTACGCGCAAGTTGCCTCCTGATGGAACTTTCAGCGTAGCATGCGCCCCCGGCGCCCGCGGCCTGCGCTAGGCGGCGCGCGAGACCGGGGGAAAGGCCTGGCGGATGGCGGCCGGCAGCGCCGCGGCGAGGTAGTCGGCCAGGTCGCGCTCCTGCTGGCGGATGGCGTCGAAGCGGGCGGCGTGCTGGGGGTAGCCCAGGTTGCGGGCGATCAGCAGCAGCGCGCTGTAGAGCGCCGCCTCGTAGCTCTCGATGGCGTAGTCGGCGAGGCCGTCGTCGAGCTGGCGGTCTTCCTTGCCCCCCTCCAGCGCCGAGATCATCTTGCCCACCAGCCCGGCGGAGACGGGCGATTGCACCACCGCCTTGGCGGTGGTGGGCTCGCCCCCCAGCGCGCCGATGATGTCGCGCAGGCTGTCGGCGTGCTGCGCCGTCTCCTCGCGGTGCCGGCGCAGGCGCTGCTGCGCCTGCGGCTCGGCGGTGGCGGCGGCGCGCTTTTCCAGGTGGTCCAGCAGGGCGTTTTCCATCGCCAGGGCGTGGTTGAGATGCAGCAGATAGCGGTCGTGTTCGCTGGGGGTGGCGGGCATGGTGGCTCCTTGGGGGAATGGGGGTTGGGATGCCGCCGCCGCCCCGCCCGTTGCCGCGCCCGCCCGGCTGCGCGTCCACTCGGCTTCGGGTCTAGACTGGAGCCATGGCGCTGCGGCAGCCACTTCCGCCGCCCGAGCCGGAGCCGCCGCAGAGCGCATGCCCGGAGAGCGCCTACGACGACGTGCTCGCCGCCTCCTTTCCCGCCAGCGATCCCCCTCCCGGCGTGATCAAATTGGGACCGCGCCGCAGCGCGCCGCCCCCGCCCCGCCCGCCCTCGGGTGCCCCCTGATGGGGGACGGCTGCGGGACGCGGCCGGGCGCGAGCCCGCCTTTTTCGGCCTTGCGGCCCCAGCGCGGCCGTCCGCCTTGTCGGCGGCGACATTCCCCCCCCGTTCGGGTTGATTGACCGACGTCGGCGGATCGGGCCTGCTAGTGCCTATGTTGCCCACCGGGCGCGGCGCGGCGCGCATGCCGCTTCTTCTCATCCTGCCGCTGCTGGCGGCGGCGCAGGCGCCCAGCGCCGCCGCGCCGCCGCCGCCGGCGGCGCAGCGGCTGCAGCCCGGCGACCTGATCGCCATCAGCGTGTTCCAGGCCCCCGAGCTGGCCACCGAGGCGCGGCTCGACGCCAGCGGGGCGATCACCATGCCCGCCGCCGGGCGGGTCGAGCTCGCCGGCCGCAGCGCCGCCGCGGCGGAGCGGGCGCTGGCGGCGCGCCTGCAGGCCGATTATTTGAAGGCGCCCGAGGTGCACGTCACCGTGCGTGCCTTTGCGCCGCAGCCGGTGAGCGTGCTGGGGGCGGTCAAGGCGCCGGGGGTCTACTCCGCCCGCTCCTATCCCACGCTGGTCGCCATGCTGGCGGCGGCGGGGGGACTGGTGGCGCCCGAGGGCGAGCGCATCCTGGTGACGCGCGCCGGCGGCGCCGCGCCGCTGGCGCTGAACTCGGAGGAGCTGGCGCGCAGCCCGCATGCGCCGGTCATCGCGCTCCACGCCGGCGACGTGGTGCGGGTGGTGCCGGCGGCCTCGATCTATATCGGCGGCGACGTGGCCAAGCCCGGCGCCTACCTGCTGCCGGCCAGCGGCCTCACCCTGGTCGAGGCGCTCAGCCTGGCGGGCGGAGTGCGGCGCGACGGCCGCGCCGACCACACCCGCATCGTCCACCGCGCCCCCGACGGCCGCGTCCGCGTCACCTGGCTCAACGCCAACCCCATCCTCGACGGGCGCGCGCCGGACGTGGCGCTGCGGCCCCTGGATCTGGTCTACGTGCCGCACAGTGTGGGCCGGGCGACGCTCTTCCGCGGGCTGGAGACGGTGGTGGCGACGGGCTCGGCCATCATCAGCGGGGTCATCATCTTCCACTGACGCCGGCATGCCGCCCCGACCCGTCCAACGCGATCTGTTTGGCCGCCGGGCGGCGGCGCCGGCGCTGCGCGGCGCGGCGGCGGCGCCGCCGGCGCCCGTTGCCTGGGGGCGGCTGCTGCGCCGCCGCGGCTGGGCGCTGGCGCTGGTGGCGGGGCTGAGCCTGGCGGCGGCGTGGGCCGCCTGCCGTTGGCGGCAGCCGGTCTACGAGGCCAGCGCCAGCGTCGAGGCGCAGCCGCTGGCGGCGCCGCTGCGCTTTGTCGGCGACCTGCCGCCCGCGCCCGCGCCCGGCGCCGACGAGGTGGAGACGCGCGCCGACGAGCTCGGCAGCCGCGCCGTCATCGCCGCCGCCCTGCGCCGGCTGCCGCCCCAGGAGCAGCAGGCGCTGCCCCTCCGCCTGTGGCGGCGGCCGCGCTGGCTGCCGCGTCCGCCCCTCGCCCCCGGCGCGCGGCTGCGCGCCGCCACCCGCCAGTTGGCCATCGTGCCCGCGCCCCGGGGCCGCTTCATCCAGCTCCGCTTCCGCGCCGCCAGCCCGGCGCTGGCCGCCGACTTCCTGCGCCAATTGATCGCCGCCGACCTGCGCCAGGCCCAAGTCCGCGACCAAGCCCTGGGCCGCGCCCGGGTGGGCTTTGTGGCCGCGCAAGCCGAGGCCGCCCGGCAGCGCATGCAGGCGGCGCAGGCGGCGCTCGACCGCTGGACCGCGCAGCACGGCCTGGCCGATCCGGCCGCGCAGTTGACCCTCGCCACCCAGCGCTGGCAGCAGTTGGCGCAGGCGCAGACCGCCGCCGCCATCGCCGGCTGGGAGCAGGCCGACGCGCTCGCCGCCGGCGCGCGCCCCGCCGCCCGCGGGGGCGACGCGCTTCCCAGCGCCCCCACCGACCTCGAGGTGCGGCGCGCCGAGGCCCAGGCCGAGGTCAGCCGCTTGTCCACCCTCTACCAGCCCCAGGCCGCGCCCCTGCGCCAAGCCCAACAAGCGCTGGCCAGCCTCGACGCCAGCCTCGAGGCGCTGCGCGCCCAGGACCGCGCCGCGCGGCAGCGCTCGCTCGCCGCCGCCCAAACCCAGGCCCGCGACCTGGCCGGCGCGGTGGCGCGCCAGGCGCGCTCCCAGGCCGCGCTGCGCCAGGCGCTCGGCGGCTTCGACTTGGCGCAGCGCGGCCTCGCGGCCGACCAGGCCGTCTACTCGAACCTGCTCGACCAACTGCAGCAAGCCGTGGCCGAGGCCGGGCAAGCGGCGCTGCCGCTGCGCCCCGCCGATCCCGCCGCGGCGGCCGAGCTGCCCATCGCGCCCAGCCGCGCGGCCGCCTTCGCCTACGCGCTGGTGCTCGGCGGCCTGCTCGGCCTCGCCACCATGTGGGTCCTGGAGGCCAGCGACGACCGCCTGCGCCTGCCCGAGGCCGGCGGGCTGGAGGCGCCGCTGGTGGCCTGGCTGCCGCCGCTGGCCCCGGCGCCGCCGGCCGCGCTGGCGGCGCCTCCCCATCCCGTCCTCGCCCGCGGCCTCGAGGGCTGCGTCGCCGCCCTGCTGCTCGCCCAGGGCGAGGCCGACACCCGCGTCGTCTACGTCACCAGCGCCGGCCGCGGCGAGGGCAAGACCACCGTGGCGCTGCACCTGGCCCAGGCGCTGGCGCAGGCCGCGCCCGCGGTGCTGCTGCTCGACGGCAACCCCCACCAGCCGGCGCTGCACCTGCGGGCCGGCGCCGAGGCCGCGCCCGGCCTGGCCGAGCTGCTCGCCGGGCGGGCCACGGTCGAGCAGGCGCTGCGCCGCGGGGAGGGCGCCGCCGGACTGTCCTATATTCCCGCCGGGGCGGTGGGCGTCGGGCCCGGCCTCGCCGTCGGCCTCGCCTCCGGCGCCGGCGCCGAGCTGCTGGCGGCGGCGCGCCTCCGCCACCGCTGGATTGTGGTGGACGGCGGCCCCCTCTTGGCCGGGCCCGAGGCCGGCATCTGGGCCAGCCTCGCCGATTGCTGCCTGCTGGTGGCGGCCGAGCGCCGCACCTCCCGCCGCCGCCTGCAGCAGGCGCTGCGCCTGGTCGCCGCCAGCGGCGTGGCCGGCTGCGGCTTGGTGTTGAACCACGCCGCCGCCGCCCGCCACCTCGCCCTGCCCACCGTGTGGCTGGCCGCTCCCGGCCCGGGCGCCGCCTCCACCGTCACCCCCATGAGGCAGAGCGCATGAGCCGCCAACTTGGTGGGCGCGGGCCCCAGCGCGCCTGCGGCGCGCGTCCCGCGAGCGGCGCCGCCGAGCGCTTCCCCCTCGGCTTCTGGGCGCTGACCACGCTGGCGCGGGCGGCGAGCGCCGCCAAGGAGGTGGCGCTGGCCATGGTGCTGGGCACCTCGCCCTTCAAGGACGCGCTGGTGGTGGCCTGGACCGCGCCCACGCTGCTCGCCACCTACTGCAACGAGACCCTGCCGGCGCTGCTCACGCCGCTGTGGGCGCAGCCCGCCGGCGGCAACGCGGCGGGCGCGCGCCGGCTGGTGGGGCTGGCGCTGGCGGCGCTGGCGCTGCTGGGCCTGGCGGCGCTGCTCTGGCCGGCGGCGGTCATCGCGGTGGTGGCGCCGGCGCTGCCGCCGGCCACCGCCGCCCTCGCCACCACGCTCGAGCGCTGGCTGGCGGCCAACATCTTTTTGCTGGGCGCCCAGAGCCTGCTGGCGGCGCGGCTCAACGCCGCCCGGCGCTTCCGCTGGGCGCCGCTCGCCGCCGGCCTGCCCGCCGCGGCGGTGCTGGGGGCGCTGGGGCTGACCCGCGGCTGGGCGCTGGCGCCGCGCCTGGACGCCATCGCCGCCGGCCTCACCCTCGGCAGCGCCCTCGGGCTCGCCCTGCTGCTGCTGGCGCTGTTCCACCGGCCGGCGGCGGCGGCAGCGCCGCTGCCGGCTGGGCGCGCCCCGGCGCCGCCGCCCCGCCCGGCGCCCTTGCGCCCCTTCGGCGCGCTGCTGCTGGCCATGCTGGTGCTCAACCTGGTGCCGCTGGCGGAGCGCATGGCCGCCTCCGGCCTCCACCCCGGCTCGCTCGCCGCCTACGACTACGGCGAGCGGCTGGTGCTGTTCGTGTTCGGGCTGAGCGTGGCCCCCTTCACCGCCGTCAGCTTCACCCGGCTGGCCGAGCTGGCCGGCGCCGACGCCTTCGCGCCCGAACTCGAGCGCGCCCTGCAGGGGCTGGTGACCGCGGCCATGCCGCTGGCGGCGGGCTTGGCCGTGTTTGCCCCGCTGATCACGCGCTGCGTCTACGGCTGGGGACGGTTCCACGCCGCCAGCCTCGCCGCCACCGCCCCCGTGGTGGCGATTCGCGGCGCCGGGCTGGGCCTGGACGCGGTCTTCTATTACCTGCTGTTCGCCCTCTACGCCCGCGGACGGGCGGCGACCAAGCTGCCGCTGGCGCTGGCGCTGGCCGCGGTCAACCTGCCGCTGGCGTTTGTGGCGGCGCGCGCCTGGGGGGTGGCCGGACTGGCGGGCGCCCACCTCGCCGCCTACGCCGCCGCCCTGGCCTGGCTGCTGCGCCAGCGCGGCGCGCTGCTGCCGGGGGTGCGCTGGCGCGCCGCCGCCGCCGCCGCCGGGCAGTCGGGGGCGCTGACGCTGGCGGTGGCGCTCGGGGTGCGCCGCCTGCTGCCGCCCGCCGCGGTCGCCGGCGCGCTGGGCGGCGCCGCCAGTTGGGCCTGGATGGCGCTGGCGGTGGCGCTCACCGCCCTGGGCGCGGCGCTGCTGGCGCGCTGGCTCGCCCCCGCGCTGCTGCCCGGGCTGCGCCTGGCGCTGTGGCCCCCGCGCCCCGCCGCGCCGCGCTTGGAGCAGGGGGCGCGGCTGGAGGAGGGCGCGGCATGAACGCCTCCCTGCCCCATCCCTGGCCCGCCCCGGCGCCGCGCACCGGGCCGATCCTCGCCGCCAGCGCCGCCCTCGCCGCCCTCGCCGGCCTGCTCGCCGCCGCCGGCTGGGGCCTCGCCGCCCTCGCCCTCGCCACTGCGGTGGCGCTGGCCTGGCTGGGCGCCACCCTCGCGCTCGACGCCACCCGCGCCCTGCTGCTCGCCGCCCTGCTGCTGGTGCCGGATGTGCCCTCCGGCCACAGCCTCGGCTTCCTGGTGCACTGGTCGCAGGGACTCACCTGGTCGAACTTCGTCCTGCCCGGGCTGGCGGTGCCGCTGCTGGGCGGCGCCTGGCTGGCCGGCCATCGCCTCACCCCGCCGCGCTGGCCCGAGCTGGCGCGCGGGTGCTACTGGCTGCTGGCCTGGTGCCTGCTCACCCTGCTCGTTCCCTGGAGCGCGGGCGCGATCGCGCCCGCCGCCGCCGCCACCCTGCTGGCGCATTGGATCAAGCTGGCGCTATTTCTTTATCTGGGCGTGGTGCTGGTGGGCGAGGGCGAGGCCTGGCAGCGCCGCGCCGGCCAAGTGCTGGCCTTCGGCCTCGCCATCAACGCCGCGGTGGGATTGTGCCAGGCGGCGGGCTGGCTGCCGGTCTACAGCCCGCTGGCGCAGGCCGCCCCCGGCGCCGCCCGCGCCAGCGGCTTGTTCTACGACGCCAACATGTACGGCGTGCTCGCCGCCTGGGCGCTGCTGTGGCTGCTCTGCCGCCTCGGCCTCGATGGGCGCGGGCCCCTGCGCGGCTCCGCCGCGCGCCCCGCTTCGGCTCGCGCCGGCCTTCATCGCGCCGGGTGGTGGCTGCTGGCGCTGGCGGTGGCGGGCAACCTGGTGGCGGCGGGCTCGCGCGCCGGCTTCGGCGCGCTGGCGGTGGGCCTGGCGGTGCTGCTGGGGTTTCGCCGCTGGCGGCCGGTGCTGCGGGCGGCGGCGCTGCTGCTGGTGCTGGGGGCGCTGTTTCCGCTGCGCAGTTGGCAGCGCATCGCCGCCGCCGCCGACACCCTGCGGGCGGACTGGACCCAGGGCGCGCTGGTGGCCGGCGCCGACGCCTCCACCCAGCAGCGCCTGGCCAGCATGGCGCAGGCCTGGCAACAGATCGTGCGCCACCCGGTGCTGGGCGTCGGCTTTGGCCGCGCCCTCTACCTGGGCGTGGCGCCGGTGGGCGGCGGGCCGGTGCGCTCCGCCGCCCGCTTCCAGGGCGCGCAGAGCATGGGCCTGACCGTGCTCGCCGAGACCGGGCCGCTGGGCCTGGCGCTCTTCCTGCTCGCCATCGCGCTGGCGCTGCGCCGGCTCTGGCGGGAAGCCGCCGTCCACCCGATGGCGCTGCCGCTGCTGGCCGGCTTCGTCGGCCTGCTCGCCGCCTGCCTCACCATCGAGGCGCTGTGGAACACGCGCGTGCTGGCGCTGGCGGTGGTCTTGACCGCCGGCCTCGGCGCGCCCGCCGCCGCCAGCGCGGAGGCGGCGCCATGAACGCCGAGGCCTATCTTGTGGTCAAGCTCGCCGCCGCCGGCGACGTGCTGCTCGCCACCGCGCTGGCGCGGGGGCTGCGCCGCGCCCGGCCGCTGGGCACGCTGGCCTGGCTCACCACCCCCTATGCCGCGCCGCTGCTGGCGGGCAATCCCGACCTGGACGAGGTCCTGCTCGCCGGCAGCGGCCTGGAGACCTGGGCCGCGCTGCGGCGCTGGAGCCGCCGCCACCCCGGCGCCACCGCGCTGCTGGCCCACCGCGCCCCGCGGCTGGCGCTGCTGCTGCGCGCGGCGGGCCTGCGCCGCGTGGTGGGCTACGACAACGGGCGCAACTGGGGCTTGGCGGCGGTGGCGCCGTTTGCGCCCCGGGCGCACCGGCTGGAGCGCGACGCCGGCCTGCTGCGCGCCGCCGGCATCGCCGCCGCCGCGCCCGCCCCGCCGCGCCTGGATCTCACGCCCGCCGAGCTGGCGGCGGGGGAGCGGACTTGGCGGGGGGCGCAGCATCCGCGCTGGGCGCTGGCACCCGGCGGCGCCAGCAATCCCTGGTCGGCGATGCCCAACCGCCGCTGGCCGCCCGAGCGCTATCTCGCCCTCGCCCGCCGCGCCCTGGCGCACGGCATCGCCCTGCGCTGGCTGGGCGGGCCCGACGACGCCGCCCTGGTCCACTGGATCGCCTCGCGCCTGCCCGGCGGCGAGCTGGCCCACTGCGCCGGCCGCCTCAGCCTGCGCCACGCCGCCGCCGTCATCGCCGCCAGCGACCTGGTGGTCGCCAACGACTCGCTGCCGCTGGTGCTGGCGCAGGCGCTGCAGCGGCCGGCGCTCGGCCTCTACGGCCCCACCCCGGGGGCCGCCATCCACGCCCCCGGCCAGCCCTTCCTGCAGGGCCAGGCCGGCTGCGGCCCCTGCTACGATCCGCGCCACGGCGTCCGCGGCCAGGCCTACCGCTGCCCCCGCGCCCGCTGCATGGAGGAGCTGGCTGTGGAGGCGGTCTGGCGCGCCGCCCTGGCCAGCACCGCCCGGGGGAGGGTCGCCCATGCTGGCTGAGTGGCTCTACGGGCATGGCGGCAAGCGCCTCTGGGACCTGGTCGGCGCCGGCCTCAGCCTGGCGCTGGCGGCGCTGCCGCTGGCGGTGTGCATGGTCCTGATCCGGCGCGGCTCGCCTCGCGGGGGTCGCGCCGCTTTGCCTGCTGGCAAAATCGGCGCGGTCCCAGCGAGGCGCAGCGCCGACTTGGGGCCATGGGGTCCCCAAGTCGGCGCGAGCATGCCGCCCCGCGCATCTACAGCGGGGCGGCTCACAAGCGGGACGCGCGCCGCAGGCGCGCTGGGGCCCGCGCCAACCAACGGCCCGGCGCTCTTGGGCCAGTGGCGCATCGGCCGCCATGGCCGCCCCTTCCGCCTGTGGAAGCTGCGCACCATGCGCGCCGACGCCGAGCCCGGCGGCCGCCCCCGCTTCGCCGCCCCCGCCGACGCCCGCCTCACCCCCATCGGCGCCTGGCTGCGCGCCTGGCACGGCGACGAGCTGCCGCAGTTGTGGAACGTGCTGCGCGGCGAGATGGCGCTGGTGGGGCCGCGCCCCGAGCGCCCCGACTTCGTCGCCCGGTTCCGCCGCGCAATCCCCGGCTACGACCGCCGCCACCTCCTCCGCCCCGGCCTCACCGGCTGGGCCCAGGTCAACCTCGGCTACGCCGCCGGCCTGGAGGGCACCCGCGCCAAGACGCGCTACGGCCTGTCGCGGGGGTCGCGCCGCTTTGCCTGCTGGCAAAATCGGCGCGGCCCCAGCGAGGCGCAGCGCCGACTTGGGGCCATGGGGTCCCCAAGTCGGCGCGAGCATGCCGCCCCGCGCATCGACAGCGGGGCGGCTCACAAGCGGGACGCGCGCCGCAGGCGCGCTGGGGCCCGCGCCACCCAAGACTACCTCGCCACCGCCGGCTGGCGGCGCGACTGGCAGATCTGGTGCCGCACCTGGGACGTGGCGCGGCGCTCGCTCCGCCGCCTCCATTTCCAACAGGCGCGGGCGGCCGCCGCGGGCGCGCCGCCGCGGCCGGTGGCTGCCGCGCGGGAGCGCGCCTCATGATCGCCATCGGCCAGGTCAACAAATACTGGGGGCGCGACCGCGGCGGCATCGAGGCGGTGCTGCACGCCGAGGTCTGCGACCTCAGCCGCCGCGGCTACCGCGTCGGGGTGCTGGCCTGCCGCCCCCAGGGCAGCGCCGCCCGCGCCTTTCCGCCCGGCGTCGCCGGGCGCGAGCTGCCGGCGCCGGTGGTGGCCTCGATGCCGGTGCACCTCGGCTTCCCGCGCGCGCTGGCGGAGCTGGCCGCGGCCAGCGACCTGCTGCACTTCCATCTCCCCTTCCCCCTGGCCGAGGCGGCGGCGCTGCGCCTCGTTAAGCGCGGCCCCTGGGTGGCCACCCTGCACGCCGAGGTGGTGGGCCACGCCGGCTGGATGCGCTGGGCGCAGCGCCGCATCACCGAGCGCTTCCTGCGGCGGGTGGACGCCATCGTGGTCAGCTCCGCCAGCAGCTCGCAGGTGGCGACGCTGCGCCCCCACCAGGCGCGGGTGCGGGTCATCCCCTTCGGCTTCGACCTGGCGCCCTTTCTCGCCGCCCCCGCCGCGCCCGGCGCCCGGCGCGGGCGCGGCGAGCCGCCGGTGGTGGTGTTTCTGGGGCGGCTGGTGGCCTACAAGGGGGTCGAGGTGCTGCTGCGCGCGGCGCAGGCGCTGCCCGCCCGCATCCATATTATTGGCGACGGCCGCGAGCGCCCCCGTCTGGAGCGGCTGGCTCGGGAGCTGGGGCTGGGCGGGCGCGCCACCTTCTTCGGACACCTGCCCGACGCCGAGCTGCCCGCCCGCCTGCGCGCCGCCGATATCTTCGCGCTGCCCTCCTGCACCCAGGCCGAGACCTTCGGCGTGGCCCAGGTCGAGGCCATGGCCACCGGCCTGCCGGTGGTCAACACCGCCCTCGCCACCGGCACCGACTGGGTCAGCGCCCACGGCCTCACCGGCCTCACCGTCGCCCCCGGCGACCCGGTGGCGCTGGCGGCGGCGCTGCGCCGCCTGATCGAAGACCGCCCCTTCCGCCTCGCCTGCGGCCGCCGCGCCCGCCAGCGCGCCCGCGCCCTGTTCAGCCTGGAGACGCGCGGCCCCGAGCTCGCCGCCCTCTACGGCGAGCTGCTGCCCGGCCCCCAGCCCCGGCCCCAGCCCGGCATCGCCGCTCCCCCGCGCCGGATGGCCTCATGAGGGACTATGCCGTCACCCGGCGCTGGCACCGCCTGGCGCTGGCGCTGTTCGACCTGTTGGGCGCGGGCTGGGGGCGCTGGCGCCGCGTCTCCCGCCGCCCCCTCGCCGTGCGCCGCCTGCTGCTCGTCCGCCACCGCCACTTCGGCGACCTGGTCACGCTGCTGCCGGCGCTGGCGCGCGCCCGCGCCCTGTTTCCCCAGGCGCAGATCGCGCTGCTCACCGAGCCCCAGTACCGCGGCTTCCTCGCCGCCGCCGCCCGCGATTGCCTGGACGAGCTCTGGTGCCCGCCCTCCGCCTGGGCGGCGTGGCGCCGCCGCTCCCGCCGCTTCGATCTCGCGCTCGAGTTCCACGGCGAGCTGCCCTGCCTGCTGCTCGCCCGCCGCCACGCCCGCCGCGTGGCGGGCTACGGCATCCGCGGCGGCGGCTTCCTGCTCGACCTCCAGGTGGACTATCCCTGGCGGCTCGATGCCTCGACCCGCGCGGTGCAGTTGGTCGAGGCCGCCGCCGGGCAGCCCTCCCCCAGCCGCGCCGCCGCGCCTCGGCGCCTGGCCCCCGCCCCGGCTTGGGCCGCCGCCGCCGCGCCGCTGCTGCGCGGCCTGCCCGGCGATTTTGTGCTGCTGCACCCCGGCTGCGGCCAGCCCGCCAAGCACTGGGCGCCGGAGCGCTGGCGCGCCCTGGCGCAGCGCTGCCGCGACCGCGGCTGGGCGGTGGTGCTCACCGGCAGCGCCGCCGACCGGCCCCTCTGCGACTGGCTGTGCGGCGGGCGGGCGGCCCCGGACCTTGGTGGGCGCGGGCCCCAGCGCGCCTGCGGCGCGCGTCCCGCTTGTGCTCGCGCCGACTCGGGGGCCCCGTGGCCCCAAGTCGGCGCTGCGCTTCGCTGGGGCCGCGCCGAATTCGTTTCCCGGGGGCGGGCCGCCCTGCGGAATTACGACCGCCCCAGAACCCGAAGCGGGTTCTGGGGACCCCGGTTCGCAGCCTTTCGCGCCGATTTTGCCAGCAGGCAAAGCGGCGCGACCCCCGCGAGCGGCCTGCGCAACCTCGCCGGCCAGACCGATTGGGCCAGCCTCGCGGGCGTGGTCGCCCGCGCGCGCTGCGTGGTCGCCCCCGACACCGGCGTCGCCCATTTGGCGCAGGCGCTGGGGATCCCCTCCGTGACTTTGTTCGGCCCCACCGATCCCGCCATCTGGGGCGGCGGCGGGCGCACGGTCTCTCATCGCCTGCCCTGCGGCCCTTGCCACTGCAGCCGCTGTCCCCTAACGGCGGGATCGTCCCAAGGCATCGCCGCCTGCATGGCCGCCATTCGAATCGAAGAGGTGGTGCAAGCGCTCGAGGCGGCGGTCAGTCCGTCAATCCGACGGCCTGGATCTCGCGCAATACCTCCTCGGCATGCCCGGCGGGCTTGACCCGCGCCAGCACCCGCCGCACCACGCCGTCGCGCCCGATCAGCACCGTGGTGCGCGCCACCCCGACCACCTTGCGCCCGTACATGTTCTTCTCTTTGAGCACGCCGTAGCTCTCCGCCAGCGTCCGCGCCTCGTCGGCCAGCAGCGGAAACGGCAGTTGCTCCTTCTCGGCAAAGCGCTTCTGCGCCTTCACCGTGTCGGGCGAGGCGCCCAGCACCACCACCCCGCGCCGGCGGAAGCGGGCGTAGGCGTCGCGGAACTCGCGCGCCTCCACCGTGCAGCCCGAGGTCATGGCGCGCGGATAGAAAAACAGCACCACCGGCTGGCCGCGCAGGTCCTGCAGCCGGACTTCGCGGCCCTCCTGGTCGGGCAGCGTGAAATCGGGAGCGGGCAGGCCTTCGCGCATACCCAAATTGTAGTGGATCAGCCCAGCTCGGCCGCGATGGCTTGCCCCAGGCGCCCGGCCGCGGCGGCAAAGTCCGCGGCCGGCGGCAGCAAGCTGAAGGCGAGGTGGCTTTCGGCGGCCAAGCCGTAGAAGTGGCCGGGGTGGGTAAGCACGCCGGTGCGCTCCAGCAGCAGCTCCGCCCACGCCTCGTCGGTGTGGATGCGGGGCAGGCGCAGCATCACGCTCCAGCCGCCCTCGACCCGCAGCCGCTCCGCCGCCCGCAGCGCCGGCAGCAACGCCAGCACCGCGTCCAGCGCGCGCAGGTTCGCCTGCAGCCGCGCCCGAATCTGCGCCTGGATGCCGCCGCGCGCCCCCAGCATGGCCGCGGCGGCGTACTGGATGGGCGCATCCACCGACAGGAACAGGTCGTTGACCACCTCCAGCCGCGCCATCGCCTCCGCGCACGCCGCCGGCGGCCCGTGCACCCCGATCCAGGCCAGCTTCATCTGCGGCAGCGCCAGGATCTTGGAGAAGCCGTTGAGCACAAACGTCAGCGCCGGCGGGCGCTCGAGCCCAAGCTCGACCGGCGCGGCGGGCGGGAGGGCGTAATCGCAGAAGACCTCGTCCAGCACCAGCGCCCAGCCGCGCTCCGCCGCCAGCGTTTGCAGCCGCGCCCATTCGTGCGGCTTGAGGTAGCTGCCCGCCGGGTTGTTGGGGTGCACCAGCAACAGCGCCCGGGTCTGCGGCGTGGCCGCCGCCTCCAGCCCGGCGAGGTCGAGCTGCCAGCCCTGGTCGTACATCATCGGCACCGCCGTCAGCCGCACATCGTGCACGCCGGCCAGCATTTCAAACAGCGGGTAGCTGGGCGAGGGCATGAGCACGTTGTCGCCGGGGTCGCAGAGCAGGCGGAACAGGTGGGCGTAGGCCTCGCTGGTGCTGGCGGTGAGCAGCAGGCGGTCGAGCGCGACCGCGACGCCGCGCTCGGCGTAGTAGCCGGCCACGGCCCGCCGCGCCGCAGCCAGTCCCAAGGGCGCGGGCTCGTAGCGCAGCGCCGCCGCCTGTCCCAGGGCGGAGAGCAGCGCCGCTTGGGGATAGTCGAAGCCGCAGACGGTGGGGTTCGAAACGGTGAGATCGAGCAGCGTGCCGGCGGCGCGGCGCGCCTGGGCGAGCGTGTGCAAGCGGTTGGGGGCGAGTGGCCAGCCGGTGCGGGCGGAGAACACGGCTTCTATTATGGCGTGGCCTAAAATAGATGACGGCCATGGCCACGACCGCCCAGCCCCCAAGCCTGCCGCAGCGCCCGCCCGTGCCCAAGCTGAAGCGCGCGGTGTGGCTGGCGATGGTGGCGATGAGCGTGTTCTTCCTGGTGCTCGCCTACGCCGACCTGGAGCGCCACGGCCTGGCGGGAGCGGCCTACCGCAGCGACTGGCTGACGCCGCCGTTGGCGGCGATGCTGAGCGCCAACACCGCGGTGCTGGTGGCGAGCAGCCTGGCGCTGCGCCGCGCGCGCCAATACCTGCGCCTGCGCCGCCTGCGCGCCTGCCTGCGCTGGCTCGCCACCGCCTTCGCCCTCGGCCTCGGCTTCCTGGCGGGGCAAGCCATCGCCTGGCGCAGCTTGCTAGCGGCCGGCGTCTATGTCGCCGCCCAGCCCAACAGCGCCTTCTTCTATCTGATCACCGCCGCCCACGCCGCCCACCTGCTGGTCGCCCTGGCGCTGCTGGGCTGGCTGCTCACCCGCGCCTGGCGCGGCCGCTTGCAGCCCGACCGCCCCCTGCTGATGGACCTGACCGCCATCCTCTGGCACTTCCTCGACGCCACCTGGGTCTACCTCTACGTGGTCCTGCTCTACTGGCGCTAAGCGATCGCCGGCGGGTGATCGGCCGGCGGCCCGGCGGCGAGCCGTTTTTGTCCCATTTGGCGGCGCAAGCGGCGCGTTTTCAATAGCGAGGCGTGGGACACGTGGCGGCGGGCATCCCAGCGGATCCGTGCTCGGGAATACTCGGCTTGCAGGGGCGACTACACGGCAGACAGGTTGAGGACGGACGCATAGCTATGAGGATTAGATGCGGACCCGGGGCTGCGGGGTGGCCCCCATGCCGCTTTGCCCCGGGGAAGCGCATAGGCGGAGCAGGAATTTTTCGGTACTGAGGCCGCGCCCTCACAGACGCGGAATTGCTCACTTGCCGAGACCAGAAGCCGCGGATCGCGAAGCTTCAGTGGGGCCGCCCATTGTTTGGTTATTAGCTATCCGGGTCTTATCCTCACGAGCGGAAAAATAATTCTTGGAAATATGTTGACAGTAGTGCCTACGCGTGGTGTACTACTGGGCGTGAGGCCGAAACTCGCCAAAGTTTCGGCCTCGGTGGACCCGCGCTGGGGCCCGACTGCAATCCCATCGTACCCAGCGCGAGGCCCGCACGTCAAGGAGGACCGTGACATGCGAAAGATCGGCAAACGCGTGGGCCACGTGGCAGGCTGCTCGACCAAATTCAGCCTGCGGAAACACCCGCCCAATCGCAACCAGAGGTATTAATATCTCCACGAGGTGAGGGGTTGCCTCGCCGCTTCCCCAATTGGCCGGGCGTCGGCGTTCGGCAGTTCCCCAACCCGTTCGAAAGGAAGGTCGCTCATGGCTGAATCGCTTACTTTGAAGACGTTGGCTGCGGCGGTGACTGGCCAGGCCGCTGCGTTCCGCTCCGTGACCCGACTGCAGCCGGTGGGCGGGGAGGGGCAAAAGGTCTTCCCCGCCACGTTCGCGGGCGGGGTCTACGCCACCGAGCAGCGGGTCATATCCCTACAGGACGGCGCTGACGGAAAAGCGGCGGAACGCCTGGTTGAGTGCGTCCTGTTGGACAGCGTGCAGTCGCAGGCAAACCGGGCGGAGGAGGCGCTGAAACTGGCGATCGAGGACGGGAAGATTCAACTCCCGCTGATTGTGGTTGACTTTTCTGCCGCCAACGCCCAGTTTCGCACTCCGATTCCGGCGCTGACCAGCCTGGACGTTCCGCACCGGCTGGCGGACGCCATTCTGCGCGACAGCTTGTTGGCCGACGGGAAAACGCGCTTCTCCCGCTCTGAATACGCCCGGCGCTGGGGACGGAGCACGGCTTGGGATGCGACCGCGATCTACGAGCTCTGCCCCACGGCACTGGTGTTCGGCATGTGGGGTTCGCCCGACAAGCCGGGAGGACTGGGCGCGAAATTCGAGCGCGCCTACGTCTCCGAGATCGTGGCGGTGGACGTGCAGGCGGTGGAGAAGCGCAGCGGTTTCAGGATTGATCCGCTGGGCGCGAATAAGCAGGTGCTGCTGAAGCAGAAGGAGGACGGGGGCTTCGAGGTCGGGGCAAAGGGCGGCAAGCTGCGGCCCTCCGAACTCAACCACGGCAATATCCTGTTCGACAGCCCCAACGGCGGGGTTCGCTTCCGCTACGCCGAGCAGACGACCGTGGTGTCGCTGGGCGCGCTGCGCAAGTTGCGCTTCCCCGCCGCGGGCAAGGACAGCGCGGTCCGCAACCACGCAGCGCGCACGGTGTTGGCGGCGCTGGGGCTGTGCGCCGGGGTTCTGGCGACGGAGCGCTCGCTCAGCCTGCGCTCGCGTTGCCAGCTCTGGCCGGATGGACCGCGCACCTGGCAACTGCTGGATCGTCCCGGAGCGGAGCCGGCGACATTTGAGCTCGACGGGGCCGCGGCAGCGGCGCTTTTGGCCGAGACGGTAGGGGCGGCGAAGGACGCCGGCGTCAGTTGGGACACCAAGCCGATCATCCTCAAGCCGGCGCCGGAGGTGGTGGATCTGGTGCGCCAAAGCCAAGAGTTGGCGGCGAAGGAGAAGGGCGAGGAGGCGTCCGCCGAAAAGGCGGATGCGGCGGGCCAATGATCGCGATCGGCGTTCGCTACCTGAGCGGAAGGTCGGTGGCGGGCAATCCGTCGCAACGGCAGGAACCGGAGTGGCCCCCCCACCCGGCCCGGCTCTTCATGGCCTTAGCGGCAGCCCACTTCGAGACCGCCGAGCCCGATCCGGCGGAGCGGCGCGCGCTGCAGTGGCTGGAGGGACAGGAGCAACCCACCATCGTGGCCCATCACCAGGTCCAGCCGCGCAGTTATGTGGAGACGTTTGTTCCGGTGAACGACCAGGCCGGGACCATCCTCGCCCGCCCACGGCAGCCGCGCGCATTTGCTTCGGCCTATGTGGGCGATGAGCCGGTGATCTTCCAGTGGCAGGCGGAGCCCGACGTGGAGGTGCGGTCGGCGCTGGGTAATCTCTGCTCCCGGGTTACGCGGATCGGCCACTCCTCGTCGCTGGTGCAAAGCTGGCTGGCGGAAGGCACCGGGGCTGCGGGTTGGAAGCCGGTGGAGTTCGCCGCGGCGGCGAGACCGATGCGCGTCGCCACGAACGGTACATTGGGTTACTTGGAGTCGGCGTACGGCAACGAGCGCCCCAAGATCGCGCGCTGGCAGCCGTACCTCGCTCCCGAGGCTGGAGCGAGCGGGAGCGATGCGTCCGCGCTGGGACCGTTCGAACCGGACCTGGTTGTTTTCACCAAAATGGAGGGCCAGCCCCTAGGGCTGGAGACAACGCTGCAGCTCACCAGCGCGCTGCGGAATGCGGCCATGAACGCCTCTCAAGGGCCGGTCCCGGAGTGGCTGAGCGGCCACGGCGAGGACCGCGGCCCGAGCCGAGGCCCACACGCCGCCTTTTTCCCGCTGCCCTTCGTCGGTGGCGAGCGGGGCGACGGGCACGTGCTTGGCTTGGCGATGGCAATTCCGCGACAGCTTACCCAGGAATCTTTGCGGCCGATTCTTGCGCCGCTGCTGTTCACTGAGTCCGGGACGCCGCGAGAGGTTGACCTCTGGTGTGGAACTCCGCCAGGAGCGTCAAAGAGCCGTGTGTTTTGGCGCTGGAAACTGCGACGCGAGACTCGCGACTTCCCGCCCTTGGCGCTGCGGGCCGAGACCTGGACGGGGCCGGCGACCCTCTGGGCCAGCGTGACACCAGTTGTCCTGCACCATTACCCAAAACCAAAACGTGAGGGGGATGTGGAACGGATCGTTCGGGCAGCATTCGCCTCCGCCCTGCTCCCGGAGCCGGAGGAGGTGCGCGTGCGGCCAGTTTCGGTCTTCGCTGGCGCAGGGCACGCCCGCTCGATGCCGGAGTACGACGAAGGCGGGGAGAAGCTCTGCCGGTATCAGACCCACGTGCGGGTTCGGTTCAAGCAAAGCGTCCGCGGCCCGGTGTTGGCGGGGCGCGGGCGCTTCCGCGGCTATGGGCTGTTCCGGCCGCTTGGGGGTGGGGAGTGACCGATCCGATCGTCGCCGGTTTCCGCCAATACTTCCTCGATCTGCATGGCAATCCTCCGTTTCCCTGGCAAGAGCGGCTCGTCGCCGAGGTTTGCGCCTCGGGCTGGCCTGGGGTAATTGATCTTCCGACCGGAAGCGGCAAGACCGCCTGTCTAGACGTCGCGGTCTACGCTATGGCCTACGGCGCGGAGAGCATGCCGCGGCGCGTCTTTTTCGTGGTGGACAGGCGCGTGGTGGTGAGCGAGGCCCACCTCCGGATGCAGACCATTGCATCTGGCCTGGCGAAGCCAAAGACCGCGAGCCTGGAGCGGGTCGCCCAACGGCTCCTGGAACTGGCGCAAGCGGGGGCGGAGTTCCCTCTTGAGGTGTACCAGCTCCGCGGCGGCGCTTACCGCGACGAGTCCTGGGTGCGTACCCCGCTGCAACCCACCCTGGTCGCCAGCACCGTGGATCAGGTGGGGTCGCGGCTGCTGTTCCGCGGCTACGGCATTAACCCCCACACGGCACCGATCCACGCCGGACTGATTGCCAACGACGCGCTTGTTTTTCTCGATGAGGCCCACTGTTCGAAGGCGTTTGCTGAGACGCTGCAGGCGGTGGAGCGCTACCGCGGGCCGGAGTGGTCGGAGGAGCCCTGCTCGCGTCCATTTGGCTTTGTCGAGATGACGGCGACGCCGCTGCGATCGGGTGGATCTGTGTTTGCGCTCGACGACGCCGACCGGGCGGACCCGGTGCTGGGAAAGCGGCTGCGCGCCCCGAAGCCGACGAAGCTGGTCCCGGCCAAGGGAAAGAAGGACGACCAAGCGGCCCTGGCAAGGGCGTTGGTCGCCGAGGCTCGAGCTCAGGCGGAGGCTGCCGGAGCCCGCCGCGTTGCGGTCGTTTGCAACCGGATCCGCACCGCGCGTCTGGCTTGGGCAGAGCTCGGCAAGGCTGGGCTCGCCGCGGACTTGGTGATCGGCAGGATGCGGCCGCTGGACCGCGACGACCTCTACCGCGCGCGCTTGGCGCCGTTGCGTTCGGGAGTGCGGCGCGCGGGAGACGAGGGTACGCGCTTTGTGGTCGCCACGCAGTGCCTGGAGGTGGGCGCCGACCTGGATTTCGATGTGCTGGTTAGCGAGGTCGCCAGCCTCGACGCCCTACTACAGCGTTTCGGCCGGCTCAATCGAACGGGCGATTTTCCGGCCGCGCGGGGCAGTGTGGTAGCCGCCAGTTGGCAACTCGAGACCAAAAAACCCGATCTGATCTACGGCACTGCGATGGCGAGCACTTGGGAGTGGCTGGCCGAGCGGGCAGCCGAGGGCGTGGTGGAGATGGCGATCGAGGCCGAGGCTGGCGCGACGGTTCCCATGTTGGCGAGGCAGCTTCCCGCGGCCGAGCTCAGCCGTCTGGTTCGCCCCGCGGTCGGCGGGCCAGTGCTGCTCCCGGCGCATCTGGACACATTGGCCCAGACCGACCCCAGGCCCACGCCCGAACCTGAGGTTGCGCTCTTTCTTCACGGCATCGAGACCGCCGCCGCCGAAGCGCAGGTCGTTTGGCGGGCGGATCTGAGCGATAAATTCAAGGTGAACGGGGAACTGCTGGCGTTGTGCCCTCCCTCGGCCAACGAGAGCATGCCGGTGCGCCTCGGGACGTTGCGGCGATGGCTGGAGGGGAGGCCGCCGTCGGACGCCCTCGACACTGACCTCGAAGGAACACCGGACGAGCAGGAGGGCCGGGCCGCCGCGGGTCCCGAAGGGCCTGCGGCCAGGATTCTGGTTTGGCGTGGGAGCGGGATTCTTGAGCTTTACCCCGCCGAGCTCCGCCCGAACGACACCGTGATTCTTCCTGCCAAGGAGCGCCCGGCGGCAGCGCTTGGACACATTCCCGAGGGGCGCCCCCTCGACCTGGGTGACGAGGCGCGCTTCGGGCTTCGTCGCCGCGCAACGCTGCGCCTGAACACAGCGATGTTCAGGGATTGGGGGTGGGAGCCCCCTGGCTTCGACCTACTGAGGGACGCGGCGGAGTCTGGGGACATAAGGGCGGCGAACGCGCTCGTTGCAAGTTGGGCCAAGGCCGCCCCGCCCGACAGGTGGCCCGGCACTCTCTTCGCGGCTTGGGGCGATCTCCTGCGCAGGCGAGTTTCGGTCCACCCGACCGGCGACGGGGTCGTGCTGGAGGGCCGCTTCCGGTCCGCCTGGGACGCCACCGCGGACGCGGTTGAGCTGCCGAAGCACCTGGCGCTTGTTGGAAAGCTCGCCAAGGCGAACGCCCAACGCCTTGAGCCGGCGATGGCAGTCGCGGCGGAATCGGCGGGGCTCTTTCACGACTACGGGAAAGCGGACGTGCGCTTCCAGGCGCTTCTTCGTGGGGGAGATCATTTCGCCGCACGCTTCGCCCCCTCTCAACTTGCGAAGAGCGGCCTGGGAGTGTCGCGGTCGGCAGCGGACGTCGGATTGCCGCGCGGATTCCGCCACGAATTGCTCTCGCTATTGATGGCCGAGAAGGCGATTCCGCCGGACAAGAACGGCCGCGAGTTGACCTTGCACCTGATCGCCACCCACCACGGCCGCTGCCGGCCGCTGCCGCCGGTGGTGCTCGACCCTCAACCGGTCGGGGCCCGCTACGATGGCGCGGAGGTCACACCGGAGGAGTTGTGCGAGGTACCGCCGCACGACTTGCGGAGGGGGATCGCCGACCGCTTCTGGTTGCTATTGCGGCGACACGGCTGGTGGGGCCTCGCCTACATGGAAGCAATGCTGCGGCTTGCCGATTGGCAAGCCAGCGACCAGGCCGATGCGGAGGCTGAGGATGACTGAGGGTATTCAATTGACGGCGCTCGACGGCGCTAATCCGCTGGCGTTTCTCGCGGCATTGGGGTCGCTGCGCCTGTTGGATCTGCGCTTCCCCGAGCGAGGCATACGGCTGCACTGGAGCCGGGACCCGGTCTGGCGACCGTGTTTGACAGACACAGGGCTTGCGGCGTCTGGGTTGCCGTCGACGCTGCGTGGCGCCGCCAGCGCGCCGAGCGGCGCCTTCGGGGCATTGGGAAAGAATCTCACCGTTGACCGGGCGACCTTCGAGAACTTCGTGCGGAGTGCTTTGGGCGCCGCCTCGCCAAAGGACCGACGGGCCGCAGACTTCGCCGCCGCCTTTGGGTCGGAGTCGCTCGGGGACGCGAAGAAGAACCGCATCTATTACACCGACCTCTGCTTCATCTCCGGCTCCGGTCATCAGGACTTCTTGGCCACGGTGGCAGGGCTTGGGCGGAAGGTGACCGAGGAACACATTCGCGCCGCCCTGTTCGGGCCCTGGAAGCGCGACAAGGGACTTTCCATGCGCTGGGACCCGGCCGATGCGGCGCAATACGCGCTCCAGTGGAGCGACCCGTCGGGCGAGGGCGCGTCAGCGGTCTGGGGGGCCAATTTTTTGGCGATCGAGGCCCTGCCGCTGTTTCCCGCCCAGCCGACTTCTCGCGGCCTGAAAACCACCGGCTTTCGACAACCCTTGCGCCGGGACGAGCCAGAATTTCGCTGGCCACTCTGGACCGCGCCGCTTACTTGCGGCGCTGTCCGCTCGCTGCTGACGCTCGGCGAGATGCACAAGCCTGTCCCAGACCACGAGAGTCTGCTGGCGCGGGGTGTGGCGGGGATCTACGGAGCCCGCCGGGCGCGCTTCGGCCAGGGGGCCAACTTCAAGGTGAGCTTTCGCCCCGCCAGCGCCCTGTAGCCGCTGGGGCTTGCAAATATGCCCCAGAAGGAATAATAATGGAGGATGCGGCGTGGCCGGTGGATTACACCGACGAGTTCGAGGGTTGGTGGACGACCCTCGGCGAGGCGGGCCAGATTGCCGTCGCCGCGCACGTCGGGGAGTTGGAACGGCGCGGGCCCAACCTCCCGTTCCCGTATTCCAGCAAGGTGGTCGGCTCCCGCCACGGAAACATGCGGGAGCTGCGCATCCAGCAGGGTGGTCGGCCGTTGCGGGTGTTTTACGCATTGGATCCGAAGCGGCGCGCCATCCTGCTCCTCGGCGGGGACAAGACCGGCGATGCGCGCTTCTACGAACGCTGCGTGCCGATCGCGGACGAGATCTACGACCGGCACCTGGCTGAGATTGCAGGGGAGGAACCATGAGCGGAAGGAAATCGTTTGCGACACTGCGGGCGCAGATGTCGCCCGGGGCGCGGGCCCGGGCAGAGGCGGCGGGGCGGCGCCTGCGCTCCGCCATGGATTTGGCCGAGCTGCGGCGGGCGCGCCGACTCTCGCAGCAGGAGCTGGCCGATACGCTGCGCGTGGGCCAGGCCACCGTCGCCAAGATCGAGAAGCGGACGGACATCTACGTCAGCACGCTGCGCCGCATGGTCGAGGGGCTCGGGGGCACGCTCGAGATCGTCGCCCGCTTCGACGGCCGCGCCGTGCGCATCCGCCAATTCTCCGACCTCGGCGCCACGGCTCCGGCGACGGCGCGGCCGCGCTGACCCCGATTCCGCCCGTTTTGGGGTATCCTGGGAGTCTCTCTGGGAGTGTGTCCCATGCGTGCCTCCTATCTGGTGTGTTACGACGTGGCCGATGACAAGCGGCTGCGCAAGGTGTTCAAGACCATGCGCGGCTTCGGCGACCACCTGCAGTTCTCCATCTTCGAGTGCCAGCTCACCGCGACCGACCTGGTGCGCTGCCGCGAGGAGCTGCGCAAGATCATCCACCACGGCGAGGACCAGGTGCTGTTTGTCAACCTGGGCCCCAGCGAGGGCCGCGGCGAGCGCGTCATCTCCGCCCTGGGCAAGCCCTATACCCAGGTGGACGCGCCCTGCATCGTGGTTTGAGGAATCCGTATGCCCATCCTCACCCTGCAACCCGCGCCCGAGCCCGATCCCTCCGCCGACGGGGCCCGCTCGGTGGGCAAGAAGCCGCTGCCCGAGCTGCTGCCGGCGCGCATGCTGAACGAGTTCGTCTACTGCCCGCGGCTTTTTTACTACGAGTGGGTTGAGGGCGTTTTTCGCGCCAGCGCCGACACCGAGGAGGGCGAGGCGCGCCATGCCCGCGTCCACACCGAGCCGGGCGCGCTGCCCGCCGCCGACAAGCTGGCCGAGGCCGGCCTCAAGGCGCGTTCCGTTGAACTCTCCAGCGACCGCCTGGGCCTGATCGCGCGCATGGATCTGGTCGAGTCCGTGGCGGACGGCGAGGCGGCGGGATCGGGCGAGGGCGCGGCGGTGCGCCCGGTGGATTACAAGCGCGGCCGCCCTTGCGAATATGGCGACCTGCCGGCGGCGTGGCCGGCCGACCGCGTCCAGATCGGGGTGCAGGCGCTGGTGCTGCGCGACAGCGGCTACCGCTGCGAGGAGGGCGTGCTCTACTACGCCGCCAGCAAGCAGCGCGTGCGCGTGCCCATCGACGGGGCGCTGGTGGAGGAGACCTTGGCCGCGCTCGACCAGGCCCGCGCCGCCGCGCTGAGCGAGCGCATCCCGCCGCCGCTGGTGGATAGCCCCAAGTGCCCGCGTTGCTCGCTGGTCGGCATCTGCCTGCCGGACGAGACCAATGCGCTGCAGGACCGCGCCTTGACGGTGGAGTCGCCGGAGCGCGCGCGCCAGTTCGAGCTGTTCCCCCTGGCGGCGGATGCGCCCGCGGCGGTGCGCCAGTTGATCTCCGCCCGCGACGACCTGCGCCCGCTTTACCTCAACTCCCAAGGCATGCGCGTGGGCAAGTCGGCGCAGGTGGTGCAGGTGCGCGAGAAGGAGACGCTGGTGCAGGAGGCGCGGCTGGGCGAGCTGTCGCAGGTGAACCTGTTCGGCAACGTGCAGATCTCGACCCAGGCGCTGCAGTCGTTCTGCGCGGCCGAGATCCCGGTCTGCTACTTCTCCCAGGGAGGCTACTTCTATGGCATCACCTCCGGCCTCAACAGCCGCAACGTGATGCTGCGCCGCACCCAGTTCCGCGCCGCCGAGAACCCGGCGGTGGCGCTGGAGCTGGCCCGCATGCTGGTGAACGGCAAGATCCGCAACCAGCGCACGCTGTTGCAGCGCAACCACACCGAGCCGCCGGCGCTGGCGCTGCGCCAGCTCAAGCAGCTCGCCGAGAGCGCGCTGCTCGCCCCCAGCCAGGAGAGCCTGCTGGGCCTGGAGGGCAGCGCCGCCCGGCTCTATTTCGAGAACTTCGCCGGCATGCTCAAGCCCGACGATGAGACCGAAGCGGAGCCGGCGGCGGCGGACCTGCGTTTCGATTTCAACTCGCGCAACCGGCGCCCGCCGCGCGATCCGGTCAACGCGCTGCTCTCGCTCGCCTACAGCCTGCTGGCCAAGGACCTGACCGTAACCTGCCAGGCGATGGGCTTCGACGCCTACTGGGGCTTCTACCACCAGCCGCGCTTCGGCCGCCCGGCGCTGGCGCTCGACCTGATGGAACCGTTCCGCCCGCTGATCGCCGACTCGGCCGTGCTCAGCGCCATCAACACCCGCATGGTCACCCCCGCCGACTTTGTCCGCTCGGGGCCGGCGGTGGCGCTGACCCCCAACGGGCGCAAGGGCTTCTTCCGCGCCTATGAGCTGCGCATGGACGGCCTGGCGACCCACCCCGAGCTCGACTACCGCGTCAGCTATCGTAGAATGCTGGAAGTGCAGGCGCGGCTGCTGGCCCGCTACCTCGACGGCGAGATTCGCCAGTACCCGGTCTTTGTGACCCGCTGATGACCCCAACCCGGAAGCCATTGCCGACCACCCCACCGGCCGCCGCGAGCGGCCCGGTGGCGCGCATTTTCCGGGATCCGCTCGCAAGCCCCCAAGCCCTGGAATATCAAAGAGTTGCCGCGGGGGCCGGATCGGGTTTATCGTGGGGTTGTCCCAGCCCCCAGGGGCGCTCGCAGGCGGCGGGCGAACTTGTTGACAATTCGAGGTTTATTCCGCCCGCCGTTTCCGCCGCCGATCGGCGGCGGCCTCATTGAAGCACAGCCCCCTCGAATCCCTGAACGCCAGATTTTCACGTTTCCGCCGCCGATCGGCGGCGGCCTCATTGAAGCCCGTCACGGTCGCGGTGGTGGCTAGTGTTGCGGCCGTTTCCGCCGCCGATCGGCGGCGGCCTCATTGAAGCGTAGCAAGCGATTGCCTTGAGGCCCTCCACCACCGACGTTTCCGCCGCCGATCGGCGGCGGCCTCATTGAAGCTCGGGAACTTAACATCGCGCTCCTTCCGCAGCCACGTTTCCGCCGCCGATCGGCGGCGGCCTCATTGAAGCAGGCCGCTGCGCAGAAGGCTGGCATCGCCATCATCGTTTCCGCCGCCGATCGGCGGCGGCCTCATTGAAGCGATCTGGGCGGCCAGCTCGCGCATGGTGTCCCACGCGTTTCCGCCGCCGATCGGCGGCGGCCTCATTGAAGCTCCCGGCATCCCCGCGGCGGCCGACGAGGATGGCTGCGTTTCCGCCGCCGATCGGCGGCGGCCTCATTGAAGCTCAATCATGAGCCTGTGGTCGTCCCTGTCCGGGATGGTTTCCGCCGCCGATCGGCGGCGGCCTCATTGAAGCGTCCAATGCATTTTGGGTGTCGTCAAGCTGCACCGCGTTTCCGCCGCCGATCGGCGGCGGCCTCATTGAAGCATGAAACAGATATGCTCGGCCACGCCGGAGTGATTCGTTTCCGCCGCCGATCGGCGGCGGCCTCATTGAAGCGCGGTTGTGGTGGAGACCGTCACGTTGCTGGTGTTGGTTTCCGCCGCCGATCGGCGGCGGCCTCATTGAAGCCGCGACGAAAAATTGCGGTCCACTAGGGCCGCTAGGTTTCCGCCGCCGATCGGCGGCGGCCTCATTGAAGCCAGGGGGGTGGAAACGGGTGTATCGTGTGGAGGTCGTTTCCGCCGCCGATCGGCGGCGGCCTCATTGAAGCCGACCGCTGGCCAGCGGGGCCAAGATCGAAGTGGTGGTTTCCGCCGCCGATCGGCGGCGGCCTCATTGAAGCGCTCTCTCGGATGCCGGAGGGGGAAGTGAATTGTTGGTTTCCGCCGCCGATCGGCGGCGGCCTCATTGAAGCCCGGTTTTGTCGCCCTGCGGCCGGGTCGTCACGTTGTTTCCGCCGCCGATCGGCGGCGGCCTCATTGAAGCGAGTCCGAGGGCTCGCAGGGCGGCCAGGCCTGGACGGTTTCCGCCGCCGATCGGCGGCGGCCTCATTGAAGCAGGGCATCATCGCGCCTTGGTCCCCGGCGCAGATGGGGTACCGCCGCCGATCGGCGGCGGCCTCATTGAAGCCGCGCTGCTTTCTGCCGGACTCACCGGCGGTTGAGGTTTCCGCCGCCGATCGGCGGCGGCCTCATTGAAGCGGGTCCGAACCGTTCACCTGACCCCAGGGCGGCTCCCGTTTCCGCCGCCGATCGGCGGCGGCCTCATTGAAGCCCACCCCCCAGCGTGGCAGTCCCATTCGATATTGTCGTTTCCGCCGCCGATCGGCGGCGGCCTCATTGAAGCTCAGGTCAATCGAGGCTGGTTTTCCGGTGGCGTTCGTCGTTTCCGCCGCCGATCGGCGGCGGCCTCATTGAAGCATGTCGCAGGTCTACGACATCAGCGTAGGTGGCAGGTTTCCGCCGCCGATCGGCGGCGGCCTCATTGAAGCCAAACTGCCTGTCATACCTCGCTCAAGCGCCGTGGTTTCCGCCGCCGATCGGCGGCGGCCTCATTGAAGCGTGGCCGCCAGGCGGTGCGGCATCGGGGATTTTCGCGCGTTTCCGCCGCCGATCGGCGGCGGCCTCATTGAAGCCGCCCGGTGGTCTCGGCGATATTGTCGGCGGTCTTGGTTTCCGCCGCCGATCGGCGGCGGCCTCATTGAAGCACTTGGTACTGGACGTAGCTGGCCACCACGCCGACGGTGTTTCCGCCGCCGATCGGCGGCGGCCTCATTGAAGCAGGGACGGGGCTGACAGGGAGTTTCTGAACGCAACGTTTCCGCCGCCGATCGGCGGCGGCCTCATTGAAGCTATCCTGGCGACTGGCTGCGCTGCACCGCCCTGCGCCGTTTCCGCCGCCGATCGGCGGCGGCCTCATTGAAGCCTAGAGACCAGGCAGTTCCAGATCGCCGAGATCGCCCGTTTCCGCCGCCGATCGGCGGCGGCCTCATTGAAGCACGGCGTCGTCCTCGGTGATCCGGCGGGCCTGGTGAGTTTCCGCCGCCGATCGGCGGCGGCCTCATCGAAGCACTATCTCGCCGAGCAGGTCGACGCGGGCCACCTCAGTTTCCGCCGCCGATCGGCGGCGGCCTCATTGAAGCCCGAGCACGCCCGCCAGCTCTGGCGTTCGCGCTTCGGTTTCCGCCGCCGATCGGCGGCGGCCTCATTGAAGCTGGAGGAAGGCCGCGACCGCCGGTTCGAGCGCCCGGGTTTCCGCCGCCGATCGGCGGCGGCCTCATTGAAGCATGGCGCCCATCGAGTAGGCCTGGTAGAGGGTGCGTTTCCGCCGCCGATCGGCGGCGGCCTCATTGAAGCTGAGCTTGGCCTTGCAACTCACGTCAATTTGCCCCGTTTCCGCCGCCGATCGGCGGCGGCCTCATTGAAGCGCGGTGAAGCTCTTGGCGGCCGCGCTGGCAAGCTTGGTTTCCGCCGCCGATCGGCGGCGGCCTCATTGAAGCAATCTGTCCTCTCCAAGGCCACGAATGGTCCTGATCGTTTCCGCCGCCGATCGGCGGCGGCCTCATTGAAGCTTGGCAAAAGGCGTTTCCATGGCGATGTTGAAGGCCGTTTCCGCCGCCGATCGGCGGCGGCCTCATTGAAGCTCAACACCGACCTGGTGGAGAACGAGTTCACGGTGAGTTTCCGCCGCCGATCGGCGGCGGCCTCATTGAAGCTCGTGGATTTCGTAGCCGAGCCGGCGCCGCCGCCGGCGTTTCCGCCGCCGATCGGCGGCGGCCTCATTGAAGCACGTCCGGCAGCTAGCGCCGCCCGCGTCATCTGAGTGTTTCCGCCGCCGATCGGCGGCGGCCTCATTGAAGCACCCACCCATTTTCCGCATATCCCGATGTGAAATAGTTTCCGCCGCCGATCGGCGGCGGCCTCATTGAAGCTTGGTTTAGCTGGCGCTGGTTTCTTGCGCGCCACTGGGTTTCCGCCGCCGATCGGCGGCGGCCTCATTGAAGCTCCCGCGCCGTCACGGCCTTCTTCCCGATCTTCGGTTTCCGCCGCCGA
>DATKSZ010000003.1:0-50512 GCA_035531375.1 Terriglobales bacterium
TCCGCAGGGCGGCCCGCCCCCGGGAAGCGAATTCGGCGCGGCCCCAGCGACGCGCAGCACCGACTTGGGGTCCTCGGGCCCCCAAGTCGGCGCGAGCACAAGCGGGACGCGCGCCGCAGGCGCGCTGGGGCCCGCGCCAACCAACGCTTCGGATTGGCCGGTGGCGCTGGGCGGGCTTAGGCTCATCCCCGGGCTCAGGGTGGTGGACATTGCGCTGCCCCCTTCAGACGCGCCGCCGCGCGTTCTGTGAGCCGCCTGCCCCGCCTCTGCCGGAAACCGCTCTAGCCTTCGCCACCCGCCGTCGCCGCCGCCGCCACCGGCGTTGCGTTCAGCGCATTCTTCAACTCCGGGCTGAGCACAAACAATACCGAGTTGCGCGGGGCGATATGGATCTTGCCCCCGGTGCGCGGATCGCGCCCCGTGCGCGCCCGCCGCGCCACCGGCCGAAAGGCGCCAAAACCGGCCAGCGTCACCCGCCGGCCGCTGGCCAATTCCTCTGCCACCGCCGCCAGCGCCGCATTGAGCGCGCGCTCGGCCAAATTCTTCGGCAGCCCGCTGGCTTGTGCCATCGCCAGGGCCACATCGCTTCGGTTCATGGGACCTCCAGGGGGTCGGGTCGCACGTTTGCCTTGCCGTTTTCCGGCAATCTGCCTTTCTGACCGACTCCCTCGGCCTTCCGGGCAGGGAGGCTTTCGCCTCCTTCTGTGCGGTTTATAGCAGAATATAGATCAGCATGCAAACCTCACTTTCGGGCACCGCCCCCCCGCGCCTCTGGCTCGGCCACCTCGGCCGCGCCGCCCTGGTGGTGCTGTGCATCGAGATCGGCCTGCTGCTGCTCACCCTGCCCTGGATGGCCCTCTGGGACCATGCCTTCTGGGTGGCGCACTGGCGCACCTCCCATCCCCTTTGGCTGCGCACCCTGCTCAGCCCCTACCTCCGCGGCGCCGTCAGTGGCCTGGGCTTGGTCAATCTATGGAGCGCCACCAGCGAGATCACCCGCTTCCGCCTTTGACCCGCCGTCCCCTCCTCTACGCCATCACCGCCGGCCTCGGCCCGGCCGGCCTGCCCGCCCTGCAAGCCGCCGCCCACGCCGGCGTGGACCTGATCCAGATCCGCGAAAAGCTGCTCTCCACCCGCGAATTGCTGGCGTTCTGCGCCCAGGCCCGCGCCGCCGCCTCCCCCTCCCACGCCCGCCTGCTGCTCAATGGCCGCTTCGACCTCGCCCTCGCCGCCGGCCTCGACGGCGTCCACCTCCCCGCCGACGGCCTCCCGCCCGCCCGGGTCCGCCCCCTCGTCCCTCCCGGCTTCCTCATCGGCCTGAGCTGCCACTCCCCCGCCGAGGTCGCCGCCGCCGCCGCCCCCGATGGCCCCGATTTCTGCGTCCTCGGCCCCGTCTTCCCCACTCCCTCCAAGCTCGCCTTGGGCCCCCCCCTCGGCCTCGAAGCTCTCGCCCAGGCTGCCCGCCACCCCGTCCCGGTCCTCGCCCTGGGCGGCATCACCCTGGTCAACGCCCACGCCTGCCTCGCCCACGGCGCCGCCGGCCTGGCCGCCATCCGCCTCTTCCAACACCATCCCGCCGCGGTGGTGGCCGCCCTCCGTCCCACCGGAACCGTCCCCTCCAATTGCGCGTAAGATAGGGCGGGAGTTCGCTATGGCTTCGTCCTATCCGCCCCCTCCGCCTCCGCCCCGTTCCAACGACACCATCCTCGCGGTGGTCATCGGCATCATCCTGGTCCTTGCCCTCATGGCCGGCTTCGGCGTCTTCGCCGTCCACCATTTCATTGCCAACACCCGCATCTCCGACGATCACAACGGCGACCAGCACCACGTCGAGATCCGCTCCCCCCTCGGCAACCTCAAGGTGGACGGCAGTGGCGACAACGCCAAGGTGGACATCAATTCCCCCTTCGGCTCCCTCAAAGTCCGCCCCGAGGCCGATCTGGGCAGCCTCGGCATGGCCATCTACCCCGGCGCCCTGCAGGTCACCTCCACCGCCGACTCGCCCTTTCACAACGGCCAGGGCCTGGGCGCCCTGGACAGCCTCCACGGCATGGATCAGTTCAACCTCCGCCGCGGCGGTTCCACCAGCGCCCACGTCCAGCTCGCCAGCGGCGCCGCCGCCCTCGACATCAACGTCGCCGAGTTCCGCACCCCCGACTCCCCCGGCCAGGTGCTCGGCTACTACTCCGGCTTGCTGGGCAAGCTCGGCCCCGTCACCCGCAAGACCCACGGCGACGGCGCCATCTCGCTCGAACTCAAGCGCTCCGACCGCAACGTCCGTGCCGTCGCCGTCAAGCCCGGCGGCGACGGCACCCACTTCGTCCTGGTCCGCGTCCAAGGCGGCTCCGCCGCCAAGTAGCCCCGCCTACTCCGCCAGCGCCCGCTCCAGAATCGCATCCACGTTCCGCAGGTGCCGCTCCAGGTCGAACGCCGCCGCGATCGTCTCCGGCCTCGCCTGTGCCCCGATCTCGGGGTCCGCCTCGATCAGCCCGCGGAAATCCTGGCCTGTCCGCCACGTCTCCATCGCGTGCCGCTGCACCCAGCGGTAGGCGTCCTCGCGCGCCACCCCCGCCTCCACCAGCTCCAGCAGCAGTTGCCCGGAATACACCAGCCCGTGCGTCAGCTCCAGGTTGCGCCGCATCTGCTCCGGATACACCAGCAGCTTGTCCATCATCTCCGTGGTCTTGTGCAGCATGTAGTCCACCAGGATGCAACTGTCCGGCAGCACCACCCGCTCCACCGAGCTGTGGCTGATGTCGCGCTCGTGCCACAGCGCCACGTTCTCCAGCCCCGCCTGGGCGTTGCTCCGCACCACCCGCGCCAGCCCGCAGATCTGCTCCGACGTCACCGGGTTGCGCTTGTGCGGCATCGCCGACGAGCCCTTCTGCTTCTCCGAGAAAAACTCCTCCGCCTCCCGCACCTCGCTGCGCTGCAGGTGCCGCACCTCCAGCGCGATCTTCTCCAGCGACGCCGCCATCACCGCCAATACGCACAAGAACGCCGCGTGCCGGTCGCGCTGGATCACCTGGTTGCTGATCGCCGCCGGCTGCAGCCCCAGCCGCGCGCATATCCGCCCCTCCACCTCCGGGTCGAGGTGGGCGAACGTCCCCACCGCCCCGCTGATCTTGCCCACCCGCAGGTCCTCCGCCGCCGCCGCCAGCCGCCGCTGGTTGCGCCGGTTCTCGCTGTACCAGTTGGCGAACTTCAGCCCAAACGTGATCGGCTCGGCGTGGATGCCGTGCGTCCGCCCCACCTGCACCGTGTGCGCGAACTCCCGCGCCCGCCGCCGCAGCACCTCCCCCAGCTTCGCCTGCCCCTCCGCCAACAACCCCGCCGCCGCCCCGATCTGCAGCGCCTGCGCCGTGTCGATGGTGTCGTTCGAGGTCAGCCCGTAATGGAAATACCGCGCCGCCGGCCCCACCTGCTCCGCCACGTTGGTGGTGAAGGCGATCAGGTCGTGCTTCACCTCCGCCTCGATCGCCGCAATCCGCGCCGGGTCGCAACTCGCCCGCGCCACGATCGCCGCCGCCGCCTCCGCCGGGATGATCCCCAGCTCCGCCTCCACCGCCGCCGCCGCCTTCTCCACCTCCAGCCACTGCGCGAAGCGGTTCTCCTCCGACCAGATGCGGCCCATCGCCGCCCGGGTATAGCGCCCAATCATCGCTCTGTCCTCTCCTTCACCTGCCCCATCTCATCCCCATCATGCCATCTTTGCCCCGCATCCCATCCCCCATCGCCCCCAGCGCCGTCCCCGTCCCCGCCGTCGCCCCATCGCCAACTAGCAACTAGCAACCAGCAACCAGCAACTGGCTGCGGCCGCTGGCCGCAGCCACCCGCAACTGATAGAATAGCCACGCCATGCCCGATCCCGCTCCCCCGGCGCTGCGCGAAAAAGCCCAGCTCATGTCCGCCTCCGAAATCGAGCGCACCCTGGTGCGGCTGGCCCACGAGATCGTCGAGAAAAACAACGGCGCCGAGCGCCTCGCCCTCATCGGCATCCGCCGCCGCGGCGAGCCCCTCGCCCGCCGCCTCGCCGCCCTCGCCGCCCGCATCGAGAGCCATCCCGTCCCCGTCGGCACCCTCGACATCACCCTCTACCGCGACGACCTCTCCCTGCTCGACTCCAAGCCCGTCATCAAGCCCGCCCAGATCGATTTCTCCATCCAGGACCTCAACGTCATCCTGGTGGACGACGTCCTCTACACCGGCCGCACCATCCGCGCCGCCCTCGACGCCCTCTTCGACCACGGCCGCCCCCGCCGCGTCCAGCTCTGCGCCCTGATCGACCGCGGCCACCGCGAACTCCCCATCGAGGCCAGCTTCGTCGGCAAATACGTCCAGACCACCGCCCGCGAAATCGTCGAGGTCAAGCTCAAGGAGACCGACGGCGTCGAAAAGGTCCTCCTGGTGGAGCCGGTCTAGCCCATGCCCGCCGAACACCTGCTCGGCATCGAAGGCCTCCCCCTCCCCCGCATCCAGCGTTTGCTCGCCCGCGCCGCCCAGTTCCAATCCCACCCTCCTCCGCGCTACCTCGCCGGCAAGCGCCTGCTGCTGCTCTTCTACGAGTCCTCCACCCGCACCCGCACCTCCTTCGAGGTCGCCGCACGCCGCCTCGGCGCCGAAACCGTCTCCGTCACCGCCGCCTCCAGCAGCATCGAAAAGGGCGAGTCCCTGCTCGACACCGTCTACACCCTGCGCGCCATGGTGATTGACGCCATCGTCGTCCGCCACGCCTCCAGCGGCGCCCCCCAGCTCGTCGCCGACCACGTGGACATCCCCGTCCTCAACGCCGGCGACGGCATGCACGAGCATCCCACCCAGGCCCTGCTCGACGGCTTCACCATCCTCCGCCACCGCCCCCAAATCGCCGGCCTCCGCGTCGCCATCATCGGCGACATCCTCCACAGCCGCGTCGCCCGCTCCAATCTCCTCCTGCTCACCCGCCTCGGCGCCCACGTCCGCCTCTGCGGCCCCAGAACCCTCCTCCCCCCCGAGTTCGCCGCCTACGGCCCCCAGGTCAGCCTGGTCTACGACGTCGAGCAGGCCCTCGCCGACGCCGACGTCGTCATGGTCCTCCGCATCCAGATGGAACGCATGCGCGAAAGCTTCTTCCCCAGCGAGGCCGAGTACGTCGCCCGCTACTCCGTCACCCGCGAGCGCCTCCGCGCCGCCCGCCCCGACGCCCTCGTCATGCACCCCGGCCCCATGATCCGCGGCGTCGAGATCACCGCCGACGTCGCCGATTCCCCCCAGTCCGTCATCCGCGAACAGGTCGAAAACGGCGTCCTCATCCGCATGGCCGCCCTCGCCGAACTGGTCGGAGGCGTGGCATGACCCTCATCCTCAAGGGCGGCCGCCTCTTCGACCCCGCCCGCCAGCTCGACCTCGTCGGCGACCTCGTGGTCGAGGACGACCGCATCCGCTCCCTCGGCCCCGACATCGCCGCCGCCTCCCCCGGCGTCCTCGACTGCGCCGGCCTCGTCGTTGCCCCCGGCTTCATTGACCTCCACGTCCACCTGCGCGAGCCCGGCTTCGAGTACAAGGAGACCATCGAGACCGGCACCCAGGCCGCCGCCGCCGGCGGCTTCACCGCCGTCTGCGCCATGCCCAACACCAACCCGGTGAATGACAACGCCGGCGCCACCGCCTACCTCCTCCAGCGCGCCCGCGAGCTCGGCCACGCCCGCGTCTACCCCGTCGGCGCCATCACCGAGGCCAGCAAGGGCGAGCGCCTCGCCGCCCTCGGCGCCATGTGCCAGGCCGGCGCCGTCGCCTTCTCCGACGACGGCCGCCCCGTCATGAACGCCCAAATGCTCCGCCGCGCCCTCGAGTACGCCTCCATGTTCGACCGCCCCGTGGTCGAGCACGCCGAGGACCTCCACCTCGCCGCCAATGGCAGCATGCACGCCGGTCCCACCGCCCTCCGCCTCGGCCTGCGCGGCATCAGCTCCGCCTCCGAGGCCACCATGGTCGCCCGCGACCTCCTCCTCGCCGAGGAGACCGGCGCCCACCTCCACATCGCCCACCTCTCCACCGCCGCCTCCGTCCGCCTCCTCCGCGACGCCAAATCCCGCGGCGTCCGCGCCTCCGCCGAGGTCACCCCCCACCACTTCACCCTCTGCGACCAGGACATGGTCGCCTACGACGCCAACTTCAAGATGAATCCCCCCCTCCGCTCCGCCGCCGACCGCGACGCCCTCGTCGCCGCCCTCGCCGACGGCACCCTCGACGCCATCGCCACCGACCACGCCCCCCACGCCCCCCACGAAAAGCAGCAGGAGTTCGACCGCGCCCCCTTCGGCATCCTCGGCCTCGAAACCGCCCTCCCCCTCGCCCTCCGCCTCGTCCACAGCGGCCGCCTCTCCCTCGCCCGCATGGTGGATGCCTTCAGCTCCGCCCCCGCTCGCCTCTTCCATCTCCCCGGCGCCCGCCTCGAACCCGGCGCCCCCGCCGACCTCACCGTCTTCGACCCCTACCGCGAGTGGACCTACGACCCCGCCCAGGCCCGCTCCAAAAGCCGCAACTCCCCCTTCGCCGGAGCCCGCATGCGCGGCCGCGCCGTCTTCACCATCGTCGGCGGCCGCCTCGTCTGGCAAGCCCCCTGATCCTCAGCTGGCACTCTTCGCAGTGCCCTTGCCTCTTCCGGCCACGTGTGCCTGTCCGGCCACGGTGGCACAGCCAATCCTGGCTGTGCGAACCCAGCCCCACCCCCACCCCCGACAATGCCCCATCCTCTCGCCGCGCAAGCCCCTCAGCCCACCGGCACCGTCAGGTTCAGCCGCAAGTTCTTCTCCGTCTCGTACTCCGAGTCCACCCGGCTCGGGCTGCGATGCCCCTGCCACACCGCGTACACCTCATAGCTCACGTTCGCCTCCAATTGGTGGAAGCCGTACGTGCCCTCGCTGTCGGTGATGGCGGTGCGGATCACCTTCGTCCGCTCATTCTTCAAGTACACAATCGCACTCCGCAGCGGCTGGTTCAACTGGTTGCGCACCACCCCGCTCACGCTCCGCCCCAGCACCGGCTGGCTCGTCTGTCCGGCTCCGCTCCCACCACCATCCCGCCGCCCTGCCACCGCCCCCCGCGGCGGGGCCCCGCTTGCGCCCGCCAGCCCCAGCCCCAGCAGCGCCATCGCCGTCCACTCCCCCGCCCGCCTCATTCCTCCTCGGCCTCGTCGCCCAGCCCCGACTCGTCGTCGTAGCCTTCCTCGTCGTCGTCCTCCTCGTCCTCATCGTCCTCGTCGTCTTCTTCGTCCTCGTCCAAGTCCTCGTCGAAGTCCTCGTCCTCCTCGTCGTCCTCATCCTCGTCGTCGTCGCCGCCGAGCTTCTCCAGCTCCAGCGGATGGGGGTTGACCACCTCGAAATGGGCGCCGCAGCCGCCACAACTCACCACGCCGCCCTCCGTCAGTTGTTCTTCGTCGAGATCCATATCGGCTTCGCACGCGGGACAATAAACCATGAACCCTCCTCCGCTGCTCCCGGGCCGGAGGCGAAATGCCCCCTGCTGGCTAGCATGCTAGCCAGCCTGCCCCGCCGTCAAGCGCCCCTGTCGGAGTCTTGCCGGCCACCAGCGGCCAGAGTTGCCACCCGCCTCTCCTACGTTCTAAGATACACAGATTCCGCCCATCGGAGAGAATCCAATGCGAGTCAGCCCGAGCTTGTTCCTGTTCGCGGTGGTCACCTTGCTCCCCTGCGGCGGCAGCGCCGTGGCCCAGTCCCCCGCCCTCCCGCCCCAGGCCCCCACCATCCGGGTTGCCCAGCTCGCCGCCCGGCCCCGCCCGCAAGACCCCCGCGCCGCCGCCATCATCGCCGCCATCTCTCCCGCCCGCATCAAGCAGGAGGACAACCAGCTCGTCTCCTTCCGCTCCCGCCTCTCCACCTCCGACTACCATCCCGGCGGCCCCAACGATCCCGGCTCCACCACCGAGAGCACCGCCACCCGCGGCGTCGTCCCCGCCCGCCGCTGGCTTGTCTCCCAGTTCCAGGCCATCTCCGCCGCCACCGGCGGCCGCCTCCAGGTCCGCGTGGACACCTTCTCCGTCCCCAAGGGCCCCCGCATTCCCCAAACCCAAACCATGGGCAACGTGATCGCCACCCTCCCCGGCACCGACCCCAACGACAAGCGCATCTTCCTCGTCAGCGGCCACTACGACTCCATCCCCGCCAACTTCAAGCTCGATGCCCTCGGCGCCAACGACGATGCCAGCGGCACCATCGTCTCCCTCGAGTCCGCCCGCGCCCTCGCCCGCTTCCGCTTCCCCGCCACCATCGAGTTCTTCACCGTCGAGGGCGAGGAGCAGGGCCTCTACGGCAGCCGCCACGAAGCCCAGGTCGCCAAGGCCGACGGCCTCGACATCGCCGGCATGCTCGATGACGACATCGTCGGCGGCGACCAAACCCCCGGCCACGAGAACCACAACATCGTCCGTATCTTCAGCCAAGGCGTCAATCCCAACGACACCCCCCAGCAGCTTCGCCAAGTCATCGCCAACTCTTGGGAGAACGACTCCCCCTCGCGCGAGCTCGCCCGCTTCGCCGCCGAGGTCGCCGGCATGTACCTGCCCGGCTTCCACGCCCTGCTCGAGTACCGCCCCGACCGCTTCCAGCGCGGCGGCGACCACGCCCCCTTCCTCGCCGCCGGCTACCCCGCCGTCCGCTTCACCGAGTACCACGAGAACGCCAACCACCAGCACCTGCCCCTCAGCGTCACCCCCCAGGGCGTCCAGATCGGCGACCGCGGCAAGTGGATCAGCCCCGCCTTCATCGCCAACGTCGCCCGCATCAACGCCCTTACCCTCGCCGCCCTCGCCTCCTCCCCCCTGCCCCCCACCCACGTCTATTTCCGCGCCGGCCAGGCCATCGGCACCCCCATCCAGTGGACCCCCGTCCCCGGCGCCGCCGCCTACCGCGTCCTGCTCCGCCCCACCGCCTCGCCGCAATGGACCATCCGCATCCCCGCGCCCCCCGTCCCCGCCCCTCCCCAGCCCCTGCCTCCCGGCATGGCCGCTCCCTCCACTCCCTCCCAGCCCTACGACCAAATCACCATCCCCCAATCGCCCGACAACTACATCATCGCCATGGTCGCGGTCGACAAGCAGGGCCACGAGAGCCTGCCCACCCTCGGCACCGCCCGCCCCCGCTACGGCTTCGGCCGCGGCGGACGTGGACGCGGCGGCCGCGGCCGCGGCTAGCCCGCCATGCCCCCCCGCCGCGAGTTCCCGCTCCAGCCGCTGGCGGGCGTCGGCGTGGTGGTTCTCTGGAACGATTCCGTCCTCCTCGTCCAGCGCGCCCGCCCCCCCCTGCAGGGCCTCTGGAGCCTCCCCGGCGGCCTCATCGAGCTCGGCGAAACCGCCCGCGCCGCCGCCCGGCGCGAAGTCCTGGAAGAAACCGGCCTCGAGGTCGAGATCGGCCCCGCCTTCACCCAAGTGGACCGCATCGAGCGCACCCCCGACGGCCAAGTCCAGTACCACTACGTCCTCACCGAATTCCTCGCCCGCCTCCGCCTCCCGCCCCCACCCCTCCGCCCCGCCTCCGACGCCGCCGCCGCCCACTGGGTTCCCGCCCCCGACCTCCCCGCCTACGCCCTCACCCCCGGCTTGGCCGAAGTCCTCATTCTCGCCGGCGTCCCCCTCCCCACTCCGCCCCCGCGCTGACCGCCTTCTCCGCGCCCTGGCTGCGCCCTCGCCGCCGCGGCGCGGATGCTATAATAGCCTTCCGAACTATGTCTGGACACTCCAAATGGGCCACGATCAAGCATAAAAAGGCCGCCACCGACGCCAAGCGCGGCAAGGCCTTCACCCGCCTGATCAAGGAAATCTCCATCGCCGCCCGCGCCGGCGGCGGCGACCCCGACTCCAACCCCCGCCTGCGCAGCGCCGTGCTCGCCGCCAAGGCGGAGAACATGCCCGCCGACAATATCAAGCGCGCCATCCAGCGCGGCACCGGCGAGCTCCCCGGCGTCGTCTACGAAGAGTTCACCCTCGAAGGCTACGGCCCCGGCGGCGTCGCCGTCCTCATGGACATCACCACCGACAACCGCAACCGCACCGTCAGCGAAGTCCGCCACATGATGAGCAAGAACCACGGCAACATGGGCGAGGCCGGCTGCGTCGCCTGGATGTTCAAGAAGCTCGGCTCCGTCTCCGTCCCCAAGTCCGCCGCCAGCGAAGATCAACTCCTTGCCATCGTGCTCGAGGCCGGCGCCGACGACCTCCGCGACGACGGCTCCAGTTGGGAGGTCCTCACCCCCCCCGACGCCTTCGATGCCGTCCTCGCCGCCATCAAGGCCAACAAAATCGAGCCCGAAAACGCCGAGGTCGCCATGGTCCCGCAGAACTACATCAAGCTCGTCGGCAAGGAAGCCGAGCAGATGATGAAGCTCCTCGACGCCATCGACGACTCCGACGACGTCACCCATGTCTACTCCAACTTCGACATGGACGAAGAGCAGCTCGCCACCGCCTAGCCCGTCGGCGCGGCCCCAGCGAAGCGCAGCGCCGACCTGGGGCCATGGGGCCCCAAGTCGGCGTGAGCACAAGCGGGACGCGCGCCGCACCGGCCCGGCGCTGCTACAGCCGGGCCGGGTAGGCGCGCTGGGGCCCGCGCCCACCAAGCCCGGCGCTAATACTTCGGCACCCTCGGATCCACCTCCTCCGACCAGGCCAGGATCCCGCCCTTCAAGTTCCTCACCCGCGCGAACCCCGCCGCCCGCAGCATCTTCGCCGCCTTCAGCGACCGCACCCCGCTGCGGCAGTGCGCCACGATCTCCAGCTCCCGGTCCAGCTCCGCCAGCCGCTTCTCCAACTCGCCCAGCGGGATCAGCGTCGAACCCGGTATCCGCCCGATCTGGAACTCGTGCGGCTCGCGCACGTCCAGTATGAACGGCGTCTGCCCCGCCTCCAGCTCGCGCTGCAGCGCCGTCGCCGTCACCTCCACGATCTCTCCCCCCTCGGCCGCCGCCGCCGCCGTCGCCGCCGGCCCCACGCCGCAGAACTGCTCGTAGTCCACCAGCTGGCGGATCGTCGGGTGCGTCCCGCACACCGGGCACTCCGGGTTCTTGCGCAGCCGCAGCTCGCGGAACCGCATCCGCAGCGCGTCGTAGAGCAGCACCCGGTTCTTCAGCGGCTCCCCGATGCCGGTGATCAGCTTGATCGTCTCCGTCGCCTGGATCACGCCCATCAGCCCCGGCAGCACCCCCAGCACCCCGCCCTCGGCGCAGCTCGGCACCAGCCCCGGCGGCGGCGGCTCCGGATACCAGCAGCGGTAGCACGGCCCCTCCGGCAGCGCCAGCACCGACGCCTGCCCCTCGAACCGGAAAATGCTGGCATACACGTTCGGTATCCCGCTCAGCACGCAGGCGTCGTTCACCAGGTAGCGCGTGGGAAAGTTGTCGGTCCCGTCCACCACCAGGTCGTAGCCCCGAAATATCTCCAGCGCGTTCTCGCTCGTCAGCCGCGTCTCGTACCCCACCACCTCCACCCCGGGGTTGATCGCCCGCAGGCTCTCCCGCGCCGAGTCCAGCTTCGGCCGCCCCACATCGGCGGTGGAGTGGATCACCTGCCGCTGCAGGTTGGTGAAGTCCACCACGTCGAAGTCCACGATCCCGATTGTGCCCACCCCCGCCGCCGCCAGGTACAGCCCCACCGGTGCTCCCAGCCCGCCCGCCCCGATGGTCAGCACCCGCGCCGATTTCAGCTTCCGCTGTCCCTCCATCCCCACCTCGGGAATGATCAGGTGGCGGCTGTACCGCAAAATCTCGTCGTTGTTCAGTTCCGCATAGATCGTGGTCGCCATGGCCAAAAGCCTCCCGCGCCGGCACCAGCGCCGCGCGCGCATTTTCTGCTATTCAGTTTTCGGGGAAGGGAAGCGGGCGGCGGGATTACTTCAACATCGCCCGGCAGTGGTCAAGGCCCGGCAGCCGCCGGCGATCGAGGGCACAATCGAAATGGTGTCGCTTGCGTTCACGGGCGTCTTCTCTTTCCCAGTATAGCGAATGTCCTCGTCGTTCAGGTAGACATTCACAAAACTGCGCAACTGCCCGTCGGTGTTGAACAATTGGGCGCGCAGCGGCGGGTGCGTGCGCACCAAGTCCTCCAGCGCCTCGCCCACGTCCCGCCCCTGCGCCTCCACCGTCGCCTGCTGCCCGGTGAAGGCCCGCAGCGGGGTGGGGATATGAATCTGCATCGTCTCTCTCCTCCTTGCCTCTCTCAGATGTGCCCAACCGGCGCCGCGATTCGCCTTATCGCAGCGCGATCGTCTCCTGCAGGAAGCGGCTGCGGTCCTCCGCCAGCTCGAACGAGTTGGCTCCCGCCTCTTGCGCCGCCCGCCCCTGCTGAATCGAAACGATGAGATAAGAATAGCCCGGCCACGCCGCATGCTCCAAGTCGAACTGCGACGGCCACGCCGGATGGTCCGGGTGGGAGTGGTAGAATCCCACGATCTCCAGCCCCCGCCCCCGCGCCGCCCGCTGCGCCTCGAAGTGCTCCTGCGGGTCGAACACAAACCGGTTCTGCGGCGACTCGGTGTGGGCGTTGCGCATCCGCTGCGCCTCCGCCACCACCCGCACCCCGTCCGCCCCCGTCCGCCCCAGCAGCAGCCCGCAGCACTCGTGCGGATAGGTCTCCTCCCCGTGCCGCCGCACCCGTTCCAGCTCCTCCTGCCCCATCTCCAGTGCCATCGCCTATTTCTCCTCCCAAAACCGGTCGCTCAGATACTTGTCCCCGCCGTCCGGCAGCACCGTCGCCACCACCGCCCCCGCCCCCGCCCCCGCCGCCACCGCCAGCGCCCCCACCACCGCCGCCCCCGCGCTGATGCCCACCAGCAGCCCCTCTTCCCGCGCCAGCCGCCGCACCATCGCATACGCCGCCTCGGTCGCGATGCCCAGCTCCTCGTCCGCCACCCCCGCGTCGTAGATCGCCGGCACCAGCGCCGTCGCCATGTGCTTCAGCCCCTCCAGCCCGTGGAACGGCCCCTCCGGCTGCAGCGACACGCACCGCACCCCCGGCTGCAGCTCCTTCAGCCGCCGCCCCGTCCCCACAAACGTCCCGCTCGTCCCCAGCGCCGCCACGAAGTGCGTCACCCGCCCCTCCGTCTGCCGCCAGATCTCCTCCGCCGTGCCGTAATAATGCGCCTGCCAGTTGTTCGGGTTCGAGTACTGGTCGGCGTACCAGTACCGCTCCGGCGCCTCCGCCGCCAGCTCCCGCGCCCGCCGGATCGCCCCGTCCGACCCCTCGCCCCCATCCGTGTAGGTCAGCTCCGCCCCATACGCCGCCAAGATCCGCTTCCGCTCCGGGCTCACGTTCGACGGCAGGCACAGCCGCACCCGGTACCCCCGCGCCGCCCCCAGCATGGCAAACGCGATTCCGGTGTTCCCGCTGGTGGCGTCCAGCAGCGTCCGCCCGGCATGCATCTCCCCGCTCTTCTCCGCCGCCTGCAGCATCCGCCACGCCGCCCGGTCCTTCACGCTCCCGCCCGGGTTGGCCCACTCCGCCTTGGCCACCAGCTCCACCCCCGCCGGCGCCAGCCGCCGCAACCCCACCAGCGGCGTGTTCCCAATCCTCTCGGTGATGTCCGTCCCCATTGCCATGTTGCAAGGTCTTTTATTCTACCAACCCCCCTGTCCCCCCTTCCCACCCCCGCCGACCACCCCACCCCCACTGTCCACTGTCCACTGTCCACTCGTCACGTTATAATCCGGTCGTGGCCCGCAAACCCTCCCCGCCCAAGTTCGACGAGGTGCTCCGCTCCCTCGCCGCCTCCGGCTTCTCCGTGAGCCCGCTGCGCGAAGGCAATCAATTGGCCCGCAAATACGGCTGTGCCGCCATCCTCGCCCCCGCCCCGGGCGGCGGCGCCGAGATCGCCACCGCCCCCGGCCTGGTTGTCGCCGGCGAACTCGCCCGCCTGCTGGACCGCGGCTACCAAAAATTCTTCAAGACCGCCGACGCCGAGGTCCCCGCCCTGCCCGAGCAGATGAGCGCCCTCGCCCGCTTCGAAAACGAGCTCCGTTTCGCCTGCGGCATCCCCTCCCTCTACAACGAGGCCCTCGGCTCGGTCAGCGACCGCTACCTCTACGACCGCATCTGGTTCCGCGACCAGGGCCGCCAGCCCAAGCCCTGGGAAGAGGACGCCGCCGCCGCCCTCCGCCCCTAGCCCCTCCCCTCCACCCCGCGTGAAACTCATCATCGCGATGAACAGCGCCAGCCGCGCCACCCTCTGGCGCTGGCCTGACTCCGCCACCGCCCGCCTGCGCCAACAGTTCCCCCAGGTCGAGTTCCTCACCTACCTCCGCCCCATGGACCAGCCCCCCTCCCCAGCGAAGCGCAGCGCCGACTTGGGGCCACGGGGCCCCCAAGTCGGCGCGAGCACAAGCGGGACGCGAGCCGCAGGCGCGCTGGGGCCCGCGCCCACCGTTGACCAGCCCCCCTCCCCCGCCGCCCTCGCTGAGGACGCCCCCCTCTTTGCCGACGCCGACGCCGTCATCGCCTGGCGCCTCGATCCCCGCCTCCTGCATGCCGCTCCCCGCCTGCGCTGGATCCACTGCCCCTCCGCCGCCGTCCACCAACTGCTCAGCCCCGAGCTGGTCGCCAGCTCCGTCGTCGTCACCAACGGCGCCAGCGTCCACGCCTCAACCGTCGCCGAGCACGGCCTCGCCCTGATGCTCGCCCTCGCCCGCGGCCTCCCCCAAGCCGTGCGCGATCAAGACGCCCACCGCTGGCAACCCGCCCCCCTCGCCCCCTCCCTCACCCGCCTCGACGGCGCCACCGCCCTCCTCCTCGGCCTCGGACACATCGGCGCCGCCCTCGCCCCCCGCCTCGCCGCCCTCGGCATGTCCGTCCTCGGCGTCCGCCGCCACCCCGACCGCCCCGTCCCCGGCTGCGCCGAACTCCATCCCCCCGAGGCGCTCGACGCCCTCCTCCCCCGCGCCGACTACCTCGTCCTCGCCCTCCCCGCCCTCGCCTCCACCGCCGCCCTCATCGGCGCTCCCCAACTCGCCCGCCTCCGCCCCTCCGCCCGCGTCGTCAACCTCGGCCGCGGCGCCGCCCTCGACGAGGCCGCCCTCCTCCACGCCCTTCGCGCCGGCCAGCTCGCCGCCGCCGCCCTCGATGTCTTCGCCCACGAGCCCCTCGCCCCCGACTCTCCCCTCTGGGACTGCCCCCGCCTCCTCCTCACCCCCCACCTCGCCGCCGCCGCCCCCGACTCCTGGGACCGCCAAGCCGACCTCGTCGCCCACCACCTCCGCCAATTCCTCGCCGGCCTCCCCCTCCACCCCCAGGTGGACAAGCACCGCGGCTACTGAGCCATAACCCATCTTCACCAGCGCGGTCCGCGCAAGCAGGCGCTCGACTGGCCGTCTTCACCATCGTCAAGCTCACCCCCGCCCCAAACACCCCCCTGCTCCCCGGCGAATACGCCGTAGTGCTGCGCCCCGTGTCGCGCGGCAGACGGTTTGGACCTTCGCGGTGCAAATTGCAGCCAATGGCTCGCGTCCATGATGTTTCTATAATCTATCCCCAGGAGGTGTCTATGTTGAAGTTGTACTCGCTTTCCGCAGCTTTTCTGCTCGCTGCGCTGGGCTTCGGCCTGCAGGCGCCCCAGGCAAAAATCGTGCCCATGAACGTCAGAACCGGATTGTGGGAAACCCATACCGTCGTCGCCGTCTCCGGCGCCATCGGCATCCCCCCCGGAATGGCCGCTAAAATGACCCCCGCGCAGCAACAGAAGTACGCCGCCGCCATGGCCGCCATGTCCGGCCAGAAGATGGAGAGCACCGATAAAAGCTGCCTCACCCAGAAGGACCTGACCGACAACCCGGAAAGCTTCCTGAATCCCAACGACAAACTGAAATGCATCGGCCAGGTCGTCAACTCCACCAGCAACGAGATCGAGTTGCAGACCACCTGCAATGGTGAGGCGCAGTTGACCATGCACATCAAAATCCACGCCAGCGACAGCGAGCACGCCTCCGGCCAGGGCGAAGGCAACACCACCATCGCCGGCAAAACCATGAAGTCCACCTACACCATGGACTCCCACTGGCTCGGCGCCACCTGCCCCAAGGACCTGCAGCACTGAACCAGTCTGCCGCTCGCGGGGGTCGCGCCGCTTTGCCTGCTGGCAAAATTGGCGCGAAAGGCTGCGAACCGGGGTCCCCAGAGCCCGCCTCGGGCTCTGGGGTGGTCGTAATTCCGCAGGGGCAGACGCGCCAGCGGCGCGTCTGCGCCCCCGGGAAGCGAATTCGGCGCGGCCCCAGCGAGACGCAGCGCCGACTTGGGGCCACGGGGCCCCCAAGTCGGCGCGAGCATGCCGCCCCGCGCTGTTACAGCGGGGCGGCTCACAAGCGGGGCGCGCGCCGCACCGGCCCGGCGCTGCTACAGCCGGGCCGGGCAGGCGCGCTGGGGCCCGCGCCCACCCATGAGGCGGACTCTGAAATCTTGTATCCTATTCCTGCAATGTCCTCCTCCGCCCCTGCATCGTCGCTGGAAGCCGTTCGCGCCCTTGAAGAGCAATACCTCTTCCCCACCTACGCCCGCGTCCCCCTCCTGCTCGAGCGCGGCAAAGGTGTCTACCTCTACGCCAGCGACGGCAAAAAATATCTCGACGTCATCACCGGCATCGGCGTCAACGCCTTGGGCCACGCCCACCCCCGCGTCCTCGCCGTCATCCGCGACCAGAGCCGCCGCCTGATCCACACCTCCAACGTCTACTACAACGAGTTCCAGGGCCGCCTGGCCCAGCGCCTCACCGCCCTCAGCGGCATGGAACGCGCCTTCTTCACCGTCAGCGGCGCCGAGGCCGCCGAAGGCGCGATCAAGGTCGCCCGCAGCGTCGCCCAAAAAATCTCGCCCGACAAGATCGAGCTGGTCGCCCTCACCAACTCCTTCCACGGACGCACCACCGGCGCCCTCTCCATCACCGGACAACCCAAGTACCGCGCTCCCTTCGGCCCCCTCCTCCCCGGCGTCCACTTCGTCCCCGCCAACGACACCGCCGCCCTCGCCGCCGTGGTCTCCGAGCGCACCTGCGCCATCATCCTCGAGCCGGTGCAAGGCGAGGGCGGCGTCTACGAGCTCGCCCCCGAGTTCCTCGCCGCCGCCGCCCAACTCGCCCGCGACCACCGCGCCTGCCTGATCTTCGACGAGATCCAGTGCGGCCTCGGCCGTACCGGCAAGCCCTTCGCCCACCAGTGGACCCCCATCGTCCCCGACATCGTCATCACCGCCAAGCCCATCGCCTGCGGTTATCCCCTGGGCGCCATCCTGGCCCGCGGCGAGGCCGCCACCACGCTCACCGCCGGCACCCACGGCACCACCTTCGGTGGCGGCCCGCTCGCCTGCCGCCTGGCCCTCGAGTTCCTTGATTTCCTTGCCGAGCCCAAAACCCTGCCCCACATCCAGGCCATGGGCGACGCCCTCAAAACCGGCATGCAAAAGCTGGCCCGCAAGCACCGCTTCGTCAAAGAAGTCCGCGGCAAGGGCCTGATCCTGGGCATGGAACTCGACCGCCCCGCCGCCCCCGTCTTCCAGCGCATGGTCGAGCTCGGTCTGCTCGCCAACGTCACCCACGAAACCACCATCCGCCTGCTCCCCCCCTACATCATCGAGCAGCGCCAAGTGAACCAAACCCTCCGCATCCTGGCGAAGGCGCTCAAGTCCGCCGTCTGGCCCACCCCCACCCCCTAGCGCGCCTCCTCAGCCCGCGCCGCACGCGGCCCGCCCCACTGTCCACTGTTCACTGCCCACTAGTTGGAATACCCTCGCCCCACCCGCGCCGAAATCCCGCACAGCACCTCATACGGAATCGTCCCCGCCACCGCCGCCAGCTCGCCCGCCCCGAATCCGTCCCCCAGCAGCACCGCCTCCTCGCCCAGCTTCACCGCCGGCAAGTGGCTGACGTCCACCGTGGTCAGGTCCATGCTGACCGCCCCCACCACCGGCGCCGCCTGCCCCGCAATCGTCACCGTCGCCCCCGGTGAAAAATCCCGCCGATAGCCATCGGCGTAGCCCGCCGCCAGCGTCGCCACCCGCATCCGCCGCGGCGTGCGGAAGTGCGCCCCGTACCCCACCCCGTGTCCGGCCGGCAGTTCCTTCACCGCCACCACCCGCGTCTTCCACTGCAGCGCCGGCCGCAGCCGCGCCGCATGTTCCGCCTGCGCGCTATAGCCATAGAGCGCCAGCCCGCTGCGCACCAGCATCCCGCCCCAGCCGGGAAAGCGCAGCGCCCCCTCGCTGTTGAGCAGGTGCCACGCCCGTCCCGCCGCCGCCTCCCCCAGCCGCTGCCGCTGCGCCAGCACCCCCGCCTCCTCCCCCTCCGAAGCCGCCAGGTGTGAGAACACCGCCTCCACCTCCAGCCCCGGCGCCGCCGCCAGCGCCGCCCCCACCCCCGCCTCCTGCTCGCTCGTCACCCCCAGCCGCCCCATCCCGGTCTCCAGCTTCAAGTGGATGGCAAACTTCCCCCCTCCCGCCGCCGCCCCCAGCCACCCAATCTGCTCCGCGTCCCACACCGCCGGCGTCAGCCCGTGCTCCACCAGCGCCTCCGCCTCCTCGCGAAAAAACCCCGCCAGCACCAGGATCCGCGCCTCCGGTACCCCCGCCCGCAGCCGCACCCCCTCCGCCACCGAGGTCACCGCCAGCCACCGCACCCCCGCCCCGCAGAACACCCGCGCGCACTCCACCGCCCCGTGGCCATAGGCGTCCGCCTTGACCACCGCGCACACCTCCGTCCCCGCCCCCAGCCGCCCCCGTACATACTCCAGGTTCTGCCGCAGCGCCCCCCGCGAGATCTCCACCCAATTCCTGGCGTGCATAGTCGTTTTTTCACTCTAGCACCGCCCCCGCGCCCGGGGGACTCCTAGGGACGACCTGGGCGCCAGCGGGCCTCCCTGGCCGCAATCGAAGCGCGCTCCCCAAGCGAGTGATGCCCACAGTGCGGGCATCACGGGAGCGACCCCGGCAAAAGGTGGCGGGCCACCTTGCGAACCTGCCCCGCCCCCTGTATCTTGGAGATTCACCCCGCCGCCATGTACGAAGACTTCACCGCCACCGATCCACTCACCCAGCAGGCCATCCACTGCGAATACCAGTGCCTGGTCGTCGGCATCGCCACCCGCCACTCCGACACCGTGGACATCAAGTTCCTGGTCAACGGCCAGGGCGTCTGGCTCGGCCTCCCCCACCCCGCCTGGGTCGAGTTCAAGCGCATCGCTGGCGTCCCCCTCAGCGACCGCATGGCCGTGGATCTCGCCGGCAGCTACCTCAAGCGCGCCATCGAAACCGGCCTCGGCGCCGACCGCAACCACTGGAACGACATCTCCGTCGCCGACGTCCTCTCCCTCGCCGCCGGCCTCAACTGGATCCCCCAGACTGCGGTGCCCCAATAGCCGGCGATCCGGCCCGCGCCGTGCCTTCCCGCCCCCCTTTCCGCAAGATCCTCATCGCCAACCGCGGCGAAATCGCCGTCCGCCTCCTCCGCGCCTGCCGTGACCTGGAGATTGCCAGCGTCGCCGTCTACTCCGACGCCGACCGCGCCGCCCTCCACGTCCAACTCGCCGACGAGGCCCTCCGCCTCGGCCCCGCCCCCGCCGCCGAGAGCTACCTCGACATCGCCCGCGTGCTCGACGCCGCCCGCCGCTCCGGTGCCCAGGCCATCCACCCCGGCTACGGCTTCCTCGCCGAGAACGCCGCCTTCGCCGCCGCCTGCCGCGACGCCGGCCTGGTCTTCATCGGCCCCTCCCCCGAGAGCATGGCCGCCCTGGGCAGCAAAACCGCCGCCCGCCGCCTCGCCCAGGCCCACCACATCCCCATCCTCGAGGGCACCGTGGACGCCGTCTCCTCCCTCGCCCAGGCCCAGGCCATCGCCCAGCGCATCGGCTTCCCCGTCATGCTCAAGGCCGCCGCCGGCGGCGGCGGCAAGGGCATGCGCCTGGTCGCCTCCGCCGCCGATCTCCCCAGCGCCTTCGCCCTCGCCGGCGCCGAGGCCGCCGCCGCCTTCGGCGACCCCAGCGTCTTCCTCGAGCGCGCCGTCCTTCAGCCCCGCCACATCGAGATCCAGATCCTCGGCGACCGCCACGGCTCCCTCGTCTGGCTGGGCGAGCGCGAGTGCAGCGTCCAGCGCCGCCACCAGAAAATCATCGAAGAGTCCCCCGCCCCACGCCTCTCCCCCGCCACCCGCGCCGCCATGGGCGCCGCCGCCTGCGCCGCCGCCCGCGCCGCCGGCTATTACAGCGCCGGCACGGTCGAGTTCCTGGTGGACGCCGACGAGCGCTTCTTCTTCCTCGAGGTCAACACCCGCCTCCAGGTCGAGCATCCCGTCACCGAACTGGTCACCGGCCTCGACCTCGTCCAACTCCAAATCCGCATCGCCGCCGGCGAGCCCCTCCCCTTCGCCCAGGCCGACATCGTCCCTCGCGGCCACGCCATCGAGTGCCGCATCTGCGCCGAAGACCCCGAGCAGGACTTCATGCCCTCGCCCGGCACCGTCGCCCGCCTCGTCCCCCCCGCCGGCCCCGGCCTGCGCGAAGACAGCGGCATCTACCAGGGCTGGACCGTCCCGCTCGAATACGACCCCCTCCTCTCCAAGCTCATCGCCTGGGGCGAGGACCGCCCCCAGGCCCTCGCCCGCATGCGCCGCGCCCTGCGCGAATACCAGCTCGGCGGCCTCCGCCACAACCTCGGCTTCTTCCGCCGCATCTTCGCCGACCCCGACTTCTGCGCCGGCCGCACCGACACGGGCACCGTCGCCCGCCTGCTCGCCCAGCCACCGCCGCCCTCGCTCGCCCCCGACCCCGCTTGGCAAGACGCCGCCGCCCTCGCCGCCGCCTTGGCCACCGCCGCCGCCCTGCCCCCCCAGCCCGCCGCCGCCTCCACCCCCTCCCACTGGCAGCGCGCCGCCCGCACCGAAGCCCTGCGATGATCTACGAGATCCAAATCGGCGAAGCCGTCCGCAAGCTCGAGCTCACCCGCGACGGCGACGCCTGGTCGGTGGCGCTCGACGGCCAGCCCCTCCCCGCCGACATCGCCCTGGTCGCCCCCGGCACCATCTCGCTCCTCCTCGCCGGACGCAGCTTCACCTTCGCCTACGCCTCCGCCGACCCCAGCTCCGTCTGGCTCGCCGCCGCCGGCCACGAAACCCGCGCCGAGGTCCGCGATCCCCGCCGCCGCCTCGCCCAGCGCCACTTCCACCTCACCGGCCGCGCCCGCCTCAACGCCCCCATGGCCGGCAAGGTCGTCCGCCTCTTGGCCGAGCTCGGCGCCACCGTCGAGGCCGGCCAGGGCCTGCTCGTCCTCGAGGCCATGAAAATGCAAAACGAGGTCCGCAGCCCCAAGTCCGGCACCCTCGTCTCCCTCGCCGTCGCCGCCGGCGCCGCCGTCGCCACCGGCCAACTCCTCGCCGAAGTCGAGTAGCCCCCCTACCGCGGCCCCAGCTCCCCCAGCAACGTCTTCACTGCCGCCTCCAACTGCGGGTCCCGCCCCGCCGCCCACGACCCCGGCGGATCCTTCGCCTCCACGTCCACCCCCCGCGGATGCAATTCCATGTCCTTGCCGTTGTGGTCCAAAATCCGCACAAACGGCATCCGCAGCGTGCTCCCGTCCAGCAGCCGCGCCGCCGAGGTGAAGATGATCCACCCCGCCGTCGGCACCCCCACCACCTTCCCCAGGTGCATCGCCCGGTAGCCCTCGGTGAAATCCTCCGAGTCCGACAGCGTGTTCTGGTTGGTGATCAGCACCGTCGGCAGCTCCAGCGCCCGCTGCCCCAGCGACACCCGCGCCGGAATCCCCACCCCCAGCCCGCGCGGCACCATGGTCAGGTACGGATGCCGCGTCAGCACATCCAGCGCATAGGCGTTCACAAACCCGCCGTTGTTGTTCCGGATGTCAATCACCACCCCCTTGCGCGCGAAGTTGGTGGTGTCCAGGTCGAGATAAAGCTTGTCCAGCGACGCCGGCTCCATGTCGGCCATGTGAATGTATCCCAGCCGCCCCTGGCTGAGCTGGTCCACCCGCTGCCGGTTGTGCTCCACCCAGGCCAGATAGAGCAGGTGCTTCTCGCTGGCGGCGTTCACCGGCTGCAGCGCCACCGTCCGCGCCGCCCCCCCCCGCTCCATCCCCAGCGTCGTCTTGTGCCCGATGGTGTCGTCCAGCGCTTGGTCGAGGTTGGTCTCCGCCCCCAGCCTCGTGCCGTCCACCCGCTGCAGGCAGTCGCCCACCTCGATCCCGGCCAGCGCCGCCGGGCTCTGCGGCACCACCTCGCCCACGCACAACTGCCCCCCGCCCTCGTACCTCGCCCGGTCCCAGAACACCCCCAGGTGCCCCGTCGTCGGCGCCGGCGCCCGGCCCGGCGCGGCGATGCCCGAGTGCGACGAGTTCAGCTCCCCGATCATCTCCAGCAGCACCCGGTTCAGGTCCGCCTCCGTCTCCGCCCCCGCCACCACCGGCGCGTACCGCCTCCGCACCCCGTTCCAGTCCACCCCGTTCATCCTGGGGTTCATGTAGTTGTCGCGCAGGTAGCGCCACGCCTCCTCGAAAACCTCTTCCTTCTCCTGCTGGAAGTCCACCGACAGCGCGGCGCTGGTCGCCACCGTTCGCGCCGCTCCGCCGCCCACCGCCACGTGTTCGATGTGCCCGCCCGCCAGGAAGTAGATCTCCTTGCTGTCGGCGGTGAACTGCAGGTCGCTCTTCCCGGTCGTGGTCGAGGTCAACTGCCGCGGCGCCCGCGCCCCGCCCCGCCCCCGCCCGCCGCCCGTGCCTCCCGGCGTCATCGGGTAGACGTAGATGTTCCCGCCCCGCCCGCCCTCGCTCCCGACATAGGCCAGCCACTTCCCGTCCGGGCTGAGCCGCGGACTGCGCGCGTTGCTCATCGGCAGCAGGCGGGTGCGCTCGCTGATGCCCGCATAGACAATCCGGGTCGCCGGCGGCGGCGCCGCCGCCGCCCCCCGTCCCCCCCGCCCGTCCTTCGCCTGCGTCTCGAATAGCTTGCGAAACACATCCTCGCTGTATACCGGCGTCTGCGGCACCAGGTCCACCCGCGCGATCCGCGTCGCCTCGGTGCGCTGGCTGGTCTCCAGCAGCAGGTATTTGCCGTCCGGGCTCCACTCCAGCGAGTTCCCATTGGCGTCCGGCAGAAAGCTCACCTCCTGCCCCTGGCCCCCCGCCACCGGCACGATGAAGGCGTTCTCGAACACATGGTCCGCCACCCCCAGGTACGCCACATACTTGCTGTCCGGCGACCACGCCAGCGTGTCGTTGTTCAGGCTCAGCGGCGGCGCGCCGAAGTGCCCCGTCGCCAGCCGGTGCGTCGGCCGCCCCGCCGCCGTCAGGTCCATCGCCATCCGCTCCGTCGTGCCGCGCTGGTACGCCAGCCAATGCCCGTTGGGCGAGAACACCGGCCGGCTGTCGTCCTCCGCCCCCGCGGTCAGCGCCTGCTCCTTGCCTGCTAAAAAGTCGTATTCGTACAGGTGATCGTGCCCGTCCCGGTCGGACACATACACCAGCTTCTGGCTGTCCGGCGACCACGCCAGCTCGAACTGCATCTTCCCGGTGCGCGTCAGCCGGATCGCCGCCCCCCCCGCCGCCGCCCCCACCGCGAACACCTCCCCGTGCGCGGTGTAGGCGATCTTCTTCCCGTCCGGCGACACCGCCATCCCGTCGGCGGTGGTGAGGGTCAAGTGCTCGCGCCCGGTCCCCGCCGCCGCCCCTTCCAGCTCGATTGGCAGCGCCGCCGCCCGCCCCGTCTTCAGGTCCAGCTTCCAGATGCCGAAGTCGCGCTCGAACACGATCGCCCGCCCCTGCGCCCCCATCGTCGGCCACAGCACCCGTCCCGCGGTGAAATGGGTCACCGCCACCGGCGCCGCCGCCCCCGCCTTCACCCAAATGTTCTCCGCCCCGCGAGCACAAGCGGGACGCGCGCCGCAGGCGCGCTGGGGCCCGCGCCCACCAAGGTCCGACATGAAGTACAACTTCTTGCCGTCCGGCGTCCACATCGGCCAGATCTGCTTCGCCCCCCCCGCCACCAGCTCGGTGTACTTCATCGTCGCCGGGTCCAGCCGCCAGATCCCGGTCTGGTCAATATGCGCCTCCCCGTCCCGCCACCACTGCGGCAGCGGCATCTCCCCGCCCGCGCAAAACGCCACCGAGCCGTCCGGCGCCGCCGCCGCGTAATACTCGCTCTCGTACCGCTCCGAGGCCACGATCATGGGCGTGCCCCCGCTCGCCCGCACCCGGTAAATGTCGTTCATCCCCCCGATGTTGTGGCTGCTCGAGCTGAAATACACCCACTGGCTGTCGGGCGACCAGCTATCCAGCGCGTCCATGCCGTCGTCCCAGGTCAGCCGCCGCAGCTTCCCCGTCGCCCGCTCCAGCAGATAGATGTCCCCCCCGCCGCTGCGGCTCGAGTCGAACGCCAGCCACTTGCCGTCGGGCGAATACAGCGGCTTGGTCTCCGTCGCCCCGTCCGACACCAGCAAGTGCGCCGCCCCGCCCGCAGCCGGCGCCGTCCAGATCGCCCCCCCCGCCACCAAAGCGATCTGCGCGCCGTCCGGCGACAGCGCCGGCTGCGTCATCGCCAGCCGCGCCGGCGCCACCTGCGCCCCCGCCGCCACCCCCAGCCAAACCATCCCCGCCAGTGTCCAGCCCTTCATCGCGGCCTCCCCCCCTGCAATCGCCGCGATTATACTCCACCAACTCTTCCGCAACCACGCCGCCGGCGGCCATCCCGCCTCGCTGGCAACGGGCAACGGGCAACGTGCAACGGATCCGCACGCAGCGATGCCGCGTGCGCGCCGCCCGCAGATGCGCTTCCTTCAGCCCTCCTTCAGGCCGCCCGACCCAATGCTTGCATAATAGGTTCGGAGGCGAATGATGGCTCCCCCAGCATTTCCGCGCGTCCGCCGCACGCCCCCGTGGCGCCGGCCCCTCTTCGCCCTGCTCTTCCTCGGCCTGCTGCTGTCCGCCGCCTGCGTGCAGCCCGGCCCCGACGCCGACGATCTCCCCCAAGCCCACGCCGGCCCCCCCCCGCTGCCCCCGGGCACGGTGCAGTTGACCGCCGCCCAGGAACAGGCCCTGGGCATCGCCACCCAGCCGGTCTCCCTCCGCCGCCTGCCGCCGGTCTACGCCACCACGGCCGTGGTCACCGTTCCCACCGGCGCCCAGGCCGAGGTGGTCTCCCCGGTCAGCGGCTACGTCCAAGTGCCCGCCGGCGGCATGGGCCGCCTCGGCCAGCGCGTGCGGGCCGGCCAGGTGCTGGCGCTGGTGCGCCAAGCCTACACCGCCGACGAGAAGGTCGGCTTCGCCACCTCCGAGCGCCAGGCGCAAGCCGCCCTCCAAGCCGCCGCCGCCCAACTCCAGCTCGCCCAAGCCGAGGCCAACCGCGAGCGCCAGCTCTATCGCGACCAAGTCATCTCGCTGCGCGAGCTGCAGCAGTCCGAGGCCGCCGTCGGCGTCCAGCAGGCCGCGCTCGCCGGCGCCCGCAGCCTCGCCCGCCAATACGCCGCCGCCCGCGCCGGCACCAGCGGCGCCGGCGAGTACGCCCTCCGCGCCCCCATCGCCGGCGTCGTCACCCAGGCCCAGCTCGCGCCCGGAGCGCTGGTGGATCCCAACCAGACCCTGTTCACCGTGGTCAACCAATCCCGCCTGTGGGTCTCCGTGCCGCTGCCCGAGCAAAACCTGCGCGCCCTCGCCCAGGCGCAGTCCGCCGAGGTCAGCGCCGCCGCCTTCCCCGGCCAGGTCCTCTTCCGCCGCATCCCCTCGCCCGGCGTCGTGGACCCGCTCACCCACACCCTCCCGCTGCTGTTCGCCGCCCCCGGCCGCGCCGGCGGTCTCCGCCCCGGCATGTCCGTCGCCGTCCGCCTCCTGGGCGGCCCGCCCGTCCTCGCCGCCGTTGTCCCCGCCCGCGCGCTGGTGCTGGAAGCCGGCGCCACCGTGCTCTTCGTGCGCACCGGCCCCCACCGCTACCTCCGCCTCCCCGTCCACCCACGCTACCAGCTCCCCGCCGGCGCCGTGCTCGCCGATGCCCTCCCGCCCGGCACCCAGGTCGTGGTCCACGGCGCCGCCCAGCTCGAGAGCGACCTGCAAAAAACCTCCATCCAGTTGGGCGTGGACTGATGCTCAACGCCCTCATCCGGGCCTCCCTGCGCCATCGCCCCGTGGTGGCCTTCCTTGCCCTGGTGCTGCTCGCCGCCGGTCTCTGGCGCGCCACCCACGCCGCCGTTGCCGTGCTCCCCGCCTTCGCCCCTCCCCAAGTGGTCATTCAAACCCAGGCCCCCGGCCTCGCCGCCGTGCAGGTCGAGCAGCAGGTCACCTTCCCCGTCGAAACCGCCCTGCTCGGCCTCGCCGGCGTGCAGGACGTGCGCTCCACCTCCATCGAAGGCCTCTCCGTCGTCACCGTCGTCTTCAGCGACAGCAGCCACATCATGACCGACCGCCAGCAGGTCGGCGAGCGCTTGGCCACCCTCCACTCCCTACCCCCCGCCGCCCAGCCCCCCCAGATGCAGCCGCTGGCCTCCCCCCTCGGCACCATCGCCCTCGTCGGCCTCACCGGCGGCCTCCCCGGACACCCCTACGCCCTCCGCACCTTCGCCGACTGGACCCTCCGTCCCCGCCTGCTCGCCATCCCTGGCGTCGCCAACGTCACCATCTACGGCGGCGCCATCAAGCAGTACCAGGTGGTGGTTTCCCCCGCCCGCCTCCGCGACTACGGCCTCACCCTGGCCCAATTGTTGACCGCCGTCTCCCAATCCTCCACCCTCGCCGCCGGCGGCTTCTTCCGCACCCCCGGCCAGGACCTGGTCATCCACCTCGCCGCGCAACTCCACACCCGCGCCGCCCTGCGCGCCAGCGTGGTGCGGGTCCGCCGCGGCGTGCCCCTCACCCTCGGCCAGATCGCCTCCATCCGTTTCGGCCCCGCTCCCCCCATCGGCGGCGCCGCCGTCAACGGCCGCGACGGCATCGTGCTGGAGATCATCAAGCAGCCCGGCGTCAACACCCTCGCCCTCACCGCCCGCCTCGACCGCGCCCTCGACGCCCTGCAGCCCAGCCTCCCCCCCGGCGCCCGCCTCGAACGCCACCTCTTCCGCCAATCCACCTTCATCCAGACCGCCATCCACCAGCTCGCCCTCGCCCTCTGGCTGGGCGGACTGCTGGTGGTGCTGGTCCTCCTCGCCTTCCTCCGCAGCCGCCGCGCCGCCGCCATCAGCCTCCTCGCCATCCCCCTCTCCCTCCTCACCGCCGTGCTCATCCTCGCCGCCGCCGGCGCCTCGCTCAACACCATGACCCTGGGCGGCTTGGTCCTGGCCCTGGGCGAGGTGGTGGACGACGCCATCATCGACGTGGAAAACATCAGCCGCCGCCTCCGCGAGAACGTCTCCCGCCGGCCCCTTCTCCAGGTCGTCTTCGAGGCTTCCACCGAGGTCCGCGGCTCGGTGGTCTTCGCCACCCTCATCGTCATCCTGGTCTTCGTCCCCGTCCTCCTCCTCGGCGGCCTCGCCGGCCGCGTCTTCGCTCCCCTCGCCCTCGCCTACATCCTCGCCACCCTGGCCTCGCTCGCCGTCGCCCTCACCCTGACGCCGGTGTTGTCCTCCTGGCTCTTGCGCGATCCCGGCGGCGAGCGCGTCGAAGGCCGCCGGCTCGCCCGCCTGCGCGCCTTCTACCAGCGCCGCCTCCAGGCCACCCTGGCGCATCCCTACGCCATCGGCGGCCTCGCCCTCGCCGCCTCCGCCCTCGCCGCTGCCTCCCTCCCCTTCCTCGGCGGCGCCTTCCTGCCCCCCTTCAACGAAGGCAACGCCGTGGTCCACATGGCCTCCATCCCCGGCACCGCGCTCGCGCTCAATCTGCGCGACGGCCGCCATTGGGCCCGCTCCCTCTTGCGCTCCCCCGCCGTGCTCAGCGTGGACCAGCGCACCGGCCGCGCCGCCCTCGGCGACGACACCACGCCGGTCAACTACACCGAGTTCGACGTGCGCTTCCGCCCCGGCCTCGCCAACCGCCGCGCCGGCCTCGCCGCCATCGCCCGCGCCGACGCCCTCTACCCCAGCTACACCTGGTCCATCGAGCAGTTCATCTCCGAGCGCATCAGCGAAATCCTCTCCGGCGAGACCGCCCCCTTGGCGGTCAAGATCTTCGGCCCCGATCTCGCCACCCTCACCCGTCTCGCCCGCCAGGTCCAGGTCCAGATGGCCTCCATCCCCGGCGCCGTCAACGTCGTCCTGGCGCAACAGACGTTCGTCCCCCAGGTCCGCATCCAGTTCCACCGCGCCGCCGCCCAGGCCTTCGGCGTCACCAGCGGCGCCGTCACCCAAGCCGTCCAGACCGCTTTTTTTGGCACCACCGTGGGCCAGATCTACCAGGGCCAGCAGCGCTTCGCCCTGGTGGTGCGGCTGCCGCGCCGCGATAAGGCCAGCCTCGGCGCCATCGCCCAGACCCTCATCCCCACCCCTGCCGGTCCGCCGGTTCCCCTGTCCGCGGTCGCCACCGTTGCCATCGAGTCCGCCCCCGACCTGATCGCCCGCGAGAACGGCGCCCGCCTGCTCTCCGTGGACGGCAACGTCGCCAACGGCGACCTCGTCGGCTTCGTCAACACCTTGCGCGCGCGCCTCGCCCGCAGCCTCCGCCTGCCGCCCGGTTATTACCTCCAGTACGCCGGCGACTACCAACAACGCGCGCAATCCACCCACCGCCTCGAAATCGCCGCCCTCGCCATCCTGGCCGGCGTCGTCTTTCTGCTCTACCTCGCCTTCGGCTCCCTCCGCCTCGGCTTCCTGGTCCTCTGCAACGCCCCCATGGCCTTCCTCGGCGGCGTCGCCGCCGTCTGGCTCTCCGCCGCCGCCATCTCCCTCGCCACCCTGGTCGGCTTCATCACCCTGCTCGGCATCACCACCCGCAACGCCATCATGCTGGTCAGCCACTTCCAGCACCTGGAGCGCAGCGAAGGCGAGCCGTTTGGTCCCGCCCTGGTCCTGCGCGGTGCCCAAGAGCGCCTCCTCCCCGTCCTCATGACCGCCGCCGCCACCGGCATGGCGCTGCTGCCCGTCGCCCTCGGCGGCCCTCAGCCCGGCCGCGAACTCGAACTCCCCATGGCCCTGGTCATCGTCGGCGGCCTCGTCACCTCCACCCTCCTCACCCTCCTCGTCCTCCCCACCCTCTACCTCCGCTTCGCCCGCCCCCCCTCCTCCCCGGGCGGCAGCTTGCAGGTGCCCTGAGCGGGGGTCGCGCCGCTTTGCCTGCTGGCAAAATCGGCGCGAAAGGCTGCGAACCGGGGTGTTCGTAATTCCGAAGGGGCAGACGCGCCAGTGGCGCGTCTGCCCCCCCGGGAAGCGAATTCGGCGCGGCCCCAGCAGCCCAGCAGCGAAGCCGCGCAGCGCCGACTTGGGGCCACGGGGCCCCCAAGTCGGCGCGAGCACAAGCGGGACGCGCGCCGCAGGCGCGCTGGGGCCCGCGCCCACCACGCCGCGCAGCGCCGACTTGGGGCCACGGGGCCCGCTGTTACAGCCGGGCCGGGCAGGCGCGCTGGGGCCCGCGCCCACCATGGGCTTCCGGCCGCGGTGGCACAGCCAATCTTGGCTGTGCGAACCCAGCCCCACCCCCCACCCCCGATGACCATCCAGGCAGGCGCCCGCCCCGCCCCCCGCCCCTTCAGTGCCCCAGCAGAAACCCCGCGGCGTCGGTGAGCCAGTGGGCCAGCATGTTCACCCAGAGGTTGCGCCGCCACAGATACAACAGGGTCAACAGCAGCCCGGCCGAGCCCGCCGCCAGCAATTGCGCCCAGCCCCAGCTCGGCGCGTGCGCCAGCGTGAACGCCGCCCACGACACCCCGCCCGCCAGCCAGCGCCGCCCGCTCCATTCCTCCAAGCGCTCGATGGCATAGCCGCGGAACAGCGTCTCCTCCACCACCGCTGCCCGCGTCACCAGCAATACCCGGTACAGCAACGGCGTGGCCAGAATCCGGCCCATCGCGGCGCTGTTGAAGCTGAGGTGCAGCGCCGGCACCACCACCACCGTGATCGCCGTAATCCCGGCGATCATCACCACCGCGGCCGCCAGCGCGATCGGGATCTCCCGCAGCCGCGGCGCCCGGAACCCGATCGAGCGCAGCCGCCGCCGCTCCACCCCCAGCACATAGGCCAGGCACGCCGCCCCCAGCAGCCACCACGCGCACTCCTCCCCCGCCAGCGGCCCCAGCAGTTGCTGCCCCCAGCTTCCAATCGGCAGCAGCGGCACCCCCAGCGCCAGCAGCAGCCCGATGCTGGTGGTCAATCCTGCGGACTTGCGGCCCGAGCGGGTCGCGGGGGAGGCGGCGCCCATGCTGCCCCATACGCTTTCCCCGCGCGTCGGTTCAGTTTTTCTTGCAGTCCCCCCGCGCCCCGCCCGGCGATGCCTCTCGCGGGGGTCGCGCCGCTCTGCCTGCCGGCAAAATCGGCGCGCAAGGCTGCGAAGCGGGGTGGTCGTAATTCCGCAGGGGCAGACGCGCCAGTGGCGCGTCTGCGCCCACGGGAACCGAGTTCGGCGCGGCTCCAGCAGCCCAGCAGCGAAGCCGCGCAGCGCCGGCTTGGGGCCACGGGGCCCCCAAGTCGGCGCGAGCATGCCGCCCCGCGCATCTACAGCGGGGCGGCTCACAAGCGGGACGCGCGCCGTACCGGCCTGGCGCTGCTACAGCCGGGCCGGGCAGGCGCGCTGGGGCCCGCGCCCACCAATAGCCCCCCTACCGCACCACCCCCGTCAGCCGCAGCCGGTCCTGCTGGTCCACCGCCTCGGCGAAGCTGCGGAACGCGGCGTAGTTCGTCGCCGGCACCAGGTTCGCCTTCAGATAGAACAGCCGGTCGAACTGGATGCGCGTCCCCTCGCCCGCCGCGCTCTCGCTGAAGGTCGAGGTGAACCGCCCAAACGGGTTCTCCAGCTTCGCCGCCGCCGGCAGCGTCGCCACCCCGAACCGCGCCGGCAGCGTCATCGTCACCTGCGTCTGCTCGAAGCTGTCGCCCCCGATCACCAGCGGCTCGGTGCGGAACGGCAGCGGCGCGTACCGCGCCAGCATCCCCACCGCCCCCGCCAGCCGGTCAATGTCCCAGCTCGCCCCCGGCGTCGTCCCGTCGCTGTGCACAAAGTCCGGCACGGTCGCGTCCACCGCGATGATCAGCGGCTTGCTCTTGTCCTTGCGGTTGAGGATCTGCCCCCCGCTGGCGGTGCCGTTGGGATAGTTCGCCAGCAGCATCTGCTGGTAGATTTGCGGCAGCGTCGAGTCCGGCTGGTTGGCCAGCGCGCTCCGCACCTGTTCCCCGTTGGGCCCGCGGAACTCGATCTCCATGTGCAGCCGGGCGTCCCCGCTGTCCGCCACCGTCCCCGTCACCCGCACCACCACCCCGTCCAGCGTGGACGAGAAGGTCGGCACCCGCGTGAACGCCACCGGCCCCGTCGCCGCCGCCGCCAGCGCCATCCCCCCCCGGATCCCCGGCACCAGGTACTGCGTCTGCGCAAAGTCGTTGTTCAGGTCGTACCACCCCGCCGGCGAGTTCGGCGCCCCGCTCCCCGCCACGTGGATCAGCGGGTACTGGAACTGGAACAGGCTCGGGATCTTGGTCGAGCTGTCGTCGGTCACCGCCTTGGTCATCACCAACTGGTAGGGCACCCGCGCCGCCGACAGCAGCCCCAGGAACGTCGCCACCCGGTTGCCGCTGCGGTCGGTGAAGTACTGCCGCGCCGGCGACAGCATGGACCCGTCCCCCGGCTGGATGTTCCCCGCCACCCAGTCGAAGATCGCGTCCGCCCGCGCGATCGGCCCCGCCTTGCCCGCCGTCAGCCGCCCCGCCTCCGCCTCCATCTCCGGCGTCGCCTTCCGCACCGCGTACATGTGGTCGGCCAGGTAGCGGCTGATCTGCTGCCAGCTCAACTGGCTCGACACCCACACCTTCGGCACCAGGTTCTGCTCCGGCGGCATGTGCGGCTCCGTCACCAGCATCCGCGTCTTCTGCACCAGCCACTCCCGCGCCGTCCACCCGTTCGCCTCCTGCGTCACCCGCGGCGGGGCAGGGAAGCGCTCCTGGTCCACCAGCAGCGGATAGTGCGGCGGCGACAGCACGATGTAGTCGGAGTAGTGGTACGGCTGCTGCGACGAGTTGAACACGAAAAATTCGTTGTTGTCCATCGTCCCCGGGATCACCGCCGACGGCCCGGTGTGCTGCACAAACTCCACCTCGATGTAGTCGCCCGCCTCCAGCCCCGGCATGGAGATGCTGCTGATGTTGGCGATCCGCTCCGGCAGCAGCATCCGCCCGTCCTGCTTGATCGTCCGCACCGTGATCAGGTCGCTCCCCGGCGGGATCGTGGTCACGTCCCCGAACTGGGCGATCCCCGCCGCGTTCAGCACCCGGTAGATCTGGTGGATGTACTGGTCCTGGGTCGAGTCCGCGTTGATCCGGTTCACCATCTGGTCGAACACCAAGATCGAGCTGGCGTTGGGATACTGCGCCTTCCCCGGCGCATCCTTCAAAATCTCCGCCGCCGAGTGGTACCACGGCGCCCAAAACTTGTCCCCCGCCAGATAGTCGGCCTCGTGCCGCAGCACGTTGCGCTGGTAGTCGGTCGCCCGCAGCGCCGCGATCCCCTGCGCCGGGTTCTGCCGCAGCGCGATCTCGTCCGCCGCCGCCGCGATCCGCCAGTCGTGCGGAAACTGCTGCAGCGCCTGCTGCGCCGCCGCCTGCGCCGCCGCCAGGTCCCCGCCCAGCAGCAGCGCGTCCAGGTACTGCTGCCGCAGCTCCGGCGACGACGGGTCGAACCCGATGGCGGTGCGGAAGCGCGCCGCCGCTTGCCGCGCGTGCCCGTGCCGCAGCTCGTAGGCGCCCAGCACCCCCGCCGCCCGCGGGTCCGCCGCCAGCGCCCGCTCCCACGCCCCCACCTGCGCCGCCTCCCCCATGCTCGAATAAAACTCCAGCCCGTTGGCGATCTCCCCCCAGTTCGAGCCCGCCTCCGCCAGCGCGTGCCCCAGCGCCGTCTCCGCCTCCGGCGCCCAGCGCTGCTGCGCCGCCAGCGCGAACGCCGACCAGTCGCACGCCGCAAACCCCTTGCCCGCGCAGCGCGCGTACTGCTCCGCCGCCTGCGTCGGCTTGCCCTCGCTCTGGTACACGTGCCCCAGCCGGTCATACGCCCGCAGCGCCCGCGGCGACACCCGCAGCGCCTGCTCCGCCGCCTTCTCCACCTGCGCCGCCACCCAGCTCTGGCTCGCGTCCGCCAGCGACCCGTACGCCTGCGCCAGGTCCAGCCACACCGGCGCCGCCCGCGGCGCCAGCTCCGCCGCCCGCTGCAGCTCCACCCGCGCGTGCTCCCCGTCCTCGTCCTGCAGCCGCCGGATCCCGTCCACCCACAGCGCCACCGCGTCCGCCGGCGCCCGCGCCAGCCGCGCCCGGCTCCAGCCCGCCAGCGTCGGCGGCGCCGCCAGCCGCCGCGGCGCACCCCCCAGGCTCGCCCCCGCCGGCAGCGCCGCCGCATCCTCTAGGCTCACCCCCGGCCCCGGCCGCAGCATCAGGTCAAACGTCCGCGACGCCTCCCCCCCCAGCTTCACCACCACCCGGTTCCATCCCGCCGCCAGCTCCACCGCCCCCGTCGCCGTCGCCGCCGTGTAGCGCGCCCGCCGGTCGTTGCGCAGCACCTCCACCCCGTTGATCTCCAGCGCCACCGAGGCCGCCGTGTACAGCCGCACCAGCACCCGCGTCGGTGCCGCCACCCGCACATACGTCACCGCGAAATCTGTCCCCTGCGTCCCCCAGTCCAGCGGAAACCGCACCCCCCCGCCCACGTTCTCGAACCCCTGCGGCCGCCGCACCGCGCTCCCGTCGGCGTAGCTCCCCGCCATCCCCGCCTCCAGCCCAAACCGCCGGTCGAACCCCAGGTTCTGCCAGTCCCCGAACGGCCCCCACTCCTGCCAGTGCGCCAGCCGCCCCGCCAGCGCCATCGCCTCCCCCTCCCCCAGCGCCAGCCCCGGCGCGTGCACCGCCGCCAAAAGCGACCGCCCCACCATGTAGCCCGTGGTCGGGTCCGTCAGCGGCTGCCGCAGCGTCCGCTCCAGGTTCGGCACCGCGTTCAGCAGCTCCCGCCCCTGGTTCTCCAACTGCCCGCTCAGCGTCCGCACCGCCAGCTCGGTGGCCACGTCGTTGGGCGCCGCCTCCGTCAGCCGCAGCGCCGCCGCCAGCATCTGCCGGTCCTGCCCCTGGATGTAGGCCGACAAAAACTGCAAAAACGCGATCTCCTCCCCCCCCCGCGCGTTCTCCGGCCCCCGCAGCGCCCGCTCCGCCGCCGCCTGCGCCCCCGGGTCGCCATAGAACAGCTCGATCCAGAGCGCGTCCGCACGCCCCGCCGCTCCCCGCCCCCGCGCCGCCGCCAGCGCCTGGGCATACCCGCCCGCCGCCACCCGCGGCAGCCGGTCCAGCAAGCTCGCCGGTTGCGGCACGCCCGCCGCCGCCGCGCTGGGGCCCGCGCTCATCAACGCCTGTGCCCGGCCTCCCACCCCCAGCGCCAGCCCCAGCGCCACCAACCCCGCCACCAACCACCCCAGCCGCCGCCCCCTCATTGCCCACCTCCCGCCACCGGCGCCGCCGCCGCCGCGTTGGCCGTCAAGGCCCGCCCCAGCGTCGCGTCCACCTCCGTCCAAAAGGCGCGGAACGCCCCGTACCCGCTCGGCGCGATCAGCGAATGCGTCGTCTCCAACCGGCTCTGGATCGTCAACGTCCCCCCATTCATCCCCACCCCCGCCTGGAAGCTCCCAAACGGCTCCTCCAACCTCGTCCCCGCCGGCACCCGCGCCAACTGGTAGCCCGCCGGCAGTGCCAGGTGCATCTCCTCCACCTGGATCTCCGGCGCCCCCATCAGCACCGGCGTCTTCCGCGTCGCCAGCGCCGCCATCTCCGGCAGCCACCGCCGCGGCACGATCTGCCGCGGCACCAGCAGCGTCGTCCCGCTCACCGTCGCAAACCGCGGGATCTCCCCCTGCAGGCTCACCTCCAGCGGCAGGTCCCAGTTCTCCTCGTTCTCCACCGTCGCCTCGGTCACGCTGATCCCCGGCAGCCGGTTGTGCAGCATCGCCTGCAGCGCCCCCGTCCGCCGCTCCGGCAGCTCCAGCGCCTGCCGCAGCTCCGGCGCCTCCTGCCCCCGCACCGTCCAGTTCATCTCGAAGTGCAGGTTCCCCGCCGCGTCCAACTGCCCCATCAGCACCTTGCTGCTCACGTTCTGGCTCGCCGGCTGCTCCGCCGTCACCTCCGGCGCCACCGCCGCCTGCGCCGGGTCCGCCCCCGCCGCGCCGCTCCTCCCCCCGTCCGCCGCCAGGTCGCTCCCCACCGCCATCCGCAGCACGAACGCCCGCTGGTCCCCCTCCGGCAGCTCGTCCGCCCCGTTGTACTCCGCCGTCCCGTCCAGGTAGCGGTGCAGGCTGGGCACGTACACGATCGCGTGGTCGAAGTCCGCCACCGACGGGATGGTCGGGTCAATCACCCCCAGCTCCCGCACCCGCACCAGCACAAACTCGCTCGCGATCCCCGCCTGGTGCAGCATCGCGATCAGCAGCGACGCCTTGTCCTTGCAGTCCCCAAACCGCCGGTGGAACACCTGCGTCACCGGATACGGCCGGTAGCCGTGGATGCCAAACTCCAGCGCCACGTAGTGCGTGTTCTGGATCACCCAGCGGTAGATCGCCTCCACCTTCGCCGCTTCCGTCGTCTTCCCCGCCACCAGCCGGTTCACCGTCTGCACCATCTCGTCGTCCATCACGAACGTGTCGCGGATGAGCTGCCGGTACCACTGCGCAAACTGTCCCCAGGTGCGGAACGCCGACACCGCGATGTAGGGCTGCTGCTCGATCATCGGCGGCGCCGCCGGCTCGCCCACTTGCGCCGCCAAATTCCGCGCGCTCCAGCGGTACACCGTCTGCCCCCCCGCCGTGTGCTGCGCGCTCGCCCCCGCAAACCGGATCGCCTTGTAGTACAGCGGCTTGTTCGCCGGCGTGATCACCACATACTGCTGGAACACCGTCGGCGCCCCGCTCCCAAACGCGTCCAGGTCGCCAAAATAATCCCCGTACAGCGACTCCAGCGTCGTCGGCAGCACCCGGTAGGCGATCTCCACATAGTCGCCCGCCCGCATCGGCGGCATCTCCACGTACTTGTTGCGCACGTCGTAGAAGGTCTCGTACCCCACCGACTGGCTGATGGGCTGGTCGCCCGCCTCCGGCGCGTCCGCGCTGCTGCCGTCGGCGTGCAGCACGTGCGCCGTCAGGTAGCGCACCTCCTGCGTCGCCGGATCGTAGGTCACCGAATACACCGACAGCGAGTCCGCCCCCTGCCGGTTGTTGATCCGGAATATCTGCTGCTCGTAGCGCCCGGTGTTGCCCGACGGAAATATGTTGGTCACGCTGGTGTCGGCCAGCACCACCACCGGCCCGCTCTCCTGCGCCGCCCGCTCCGCCGCCGGCTCCGCCGCGAAGGCCGCGATCGTCCGCCGCAAGTCCTGCGTGTAGGGCCGCTCGAAGCTCGCCTCCACCTCCGTCTCCCCGCCCCGCGCCAGCTTCAGCCGGTCGCGCAGGTTGGCGTCCTGCGGGTTCAGCCCCAGCGCCACCTGCCACGCCTCCAGCCCCGCCGCCGCGTGCCCGAAGTGCCGCTCGATCTCCCCCTCCGCGATGCGCAGCCCCGGCGCGTCCGGCGCCAGCGCCACCGCCTGCTGGATCGTCGCGATCGCCTCCGGCCCCCGTCCCAGCCCGCTCAGCCCCCGCGCCTCCGCCTCCACCAGCCCCGGCTGCTCCCCGTCCAGCTCCCGCGCCGTCCGCAGCGTCGCCAGCGCCTCGTTCAGATCCCCCGCCTCCCGCTCCGCCCCCGTCAACTGCAGGCTCAGTCCCAGGTTGCCCGCGTCCTGCTGGTGCGCCACCCGCAGCCACGCCAGCCCCGCCGCCGCCGCCCCCATCCGCTGCAGCACCGTCGCCACCTGCGGCGCGATCGCCGCGTTCTGCTCCCCCGCCCCCTCCAGCGCCTCCGCCCACGCCATCACCAGCGGCCGCATCCCCATCCCCGCGTACGCCTCCAGCATCCCCAGCCCCGCCAGCGGGTTGCCCGCGATCGCCGCCCGCGGCGCCATCGCCGTCCCCACCGCCGCCCCCGTCTGCCCCAAGGCCTCCCAGAAATCCTGCCGCGCCGGCCAGTACTCGTTCCGGTCCAGCTCGATCGTCCCCCGGTCCAGGTGCGCCCGCGCCCGCCATCCCGCCCCCGCGCTGCCCGGGGTTTGGAACAGCTCCTCCAAATGCTGGTACCTCCGGCTCTGGTCGCTGTCGTGCTCCACAAAGTCCAGCACCGCGTTCGCGTCCCCCGGCGCCGCCGCCAGCGCCGCCACAAACGCGTTCGCCGCCGCGTGGTCGCCCGCGTTGGTGTTGTGCTTCCGGTTCAGCACCCAGGCGTACGCCAGCTTCCCCCCCGCGCTCGTCGCCCCCGCCTGCGCTAACGCTGTCAGGTCCCGCACCGCCGGCGCCGCCGGCGCCGCCGCCCCCCCCGCCCGCCAACCCGCCGGCGGGGTGGCCGTCGCCTCCATCTCCAGCGGCAGCCCCGCCGGCGTCGTCACCCGCAGGCTGAACACCCAGTCCGACCGCTCCCCGTCCCCCACCTTGGCGATGATCTGGTTCCACCCCGCCCGCAGCCACGACCCCACCGCATGCTGGTCGAACCCGTCGCTCGCGTGCGACCCCTGCTCCTCGAACACGCTCGCCCCGTTCACCCACACCCGCGTCGCCCCGCTGTCGCGCAGCCGCAGCGCCACCGCCTGCGCCTTCCCGCTCCGCACCCAGCTCACCAAATACGCCGACGCGCTCTGCGACGGGCTCAGGTATGCCCCCAACTCCAGCTCCCCCAGCGTCGCCGTGAACGGCAGCCGCCGCCACTTCACCTCGCGCTGCTTGCCCGTGTAGTGCCCGGCGAAATCAATCTTCCCCAGCCCTGCTCCCCCCCCAGGCCCCTGCGCGCTCGCGATTGCCCCCGGGCTGGAGTTGTCAAACGGCCCCACCGCCCGCCAGCTCTCCACCACCCCCAGCCGCCGCCACGCCGCCTTTGCCGCCGCCGCCTCCCCCGCCCGCAGCTCCGCCAGCGCCTGCTGGCTGCCAATCTCCGCCCCCACCAGCGGATCCAGCCCCGGCGTCGCCTCCAGCTTCGTCCAACACGCCTGCAACTCCGCCGGCGCCAGCAGTTGCCCGATCGCCTCGATGCGGTAAACCGCCATTAAACGCCCCACCGCGTCGCTGGCGCTGGCAAATGCCTGCTCCTGCTCCGCCAGCGTCTGCTCCGGCGCCTGCGCGCGGGTCCAGGTGCACAACAGCATTCCGGCCGCAAAAACGGCCGCTAGGGGACGAAAGTGTGGGCGCATGAGAGTTCTGAACCGTGGGCGAGCACGAATCTCCTTATTATACGGACTTCCCCCCTCCCCCGTTTCCTCCCCGATTCCCCTCCGCCGCCCGTAACCCCAAGCTTTTCAAGTCGTATTACCTCCCAGAGTGCCGCGGCCCCAGCCGCGCGGCCGCTCGCCGCGGTCGCACCACGACGTGAGGGTGACTTCCATGAACGTGCCCCTGCCCCGCTTGTCCCGTTTTCGGCGTCCCGCCCTCCTGCTCGCCGCCACTTGCCTCCTGGCGGCCCTCGCCTCCGCCCAGCAGCCCGCGCCCTCCGCCCGCCCCTCCTTCGCCGACCAGATCAGCGGCACCGTCGCCGTGGACGGCCTCGCCGTCCCCGGCGTCGCCGTCACCATCACCGACCCCGCCAACGGCAACACCTTCCACACCACCACCGACGAATCCGGACGCTTTGTCGCCCGCGTCGGCCATCCCGGCCTCTTCGAAATCGCCACCGAGATGGCCGCCTTCGCCCCCGACCATACCCAAGTCACCGTCCCCGCCAGCGGCGCCGCCCTCGCCCCCCTCAGCCTCAACCTGGTGCTCGCCTCCCGCGCCCCCGCCACCCCCGCAACAACGGTCGCCGCCAGCCCCGCTCCCGCTGGCCGCCGCCCCTCCCCTGGCCGCGCCCCTGCCACCCGCACCGCCGCCAACCGCCTCCCCGCCGGCCGCGGTGGTCGCGCCGGCCGCGGTGGCCGCGGCGCCCGCGGCGGCAGCAACGCCGGCGCCAACCCCAACGGCTTCCAGCAGCTCGACGTCAACCAGACCGGCGACCTCACCGGCATCGCCGCCGACGCCGGCGCCGCCGACAGCGGCATCGCCGGCATGAGCGACACCGCCGCCACCGACTCCGACGTCGTCACCGGTCAAGCCAGCCAAGACGACCGCCCCATGAACGCCAACGCCATCCAGGCCTTCCTGCGCGACAGCGGCATCGGCGCCCCCGCCGGCCCCGGCGGTCCCGGTGGCCCGGGCGGCCCGGGTGGGCCCGGCGGCCGCGGCGGTCCCGGCGGCCGCGGTGGCTTCGGTGGCCGCGGCGGCTTCGGCGGCCGCGGCGGCTTCAACTTCCGCCAGTTCCAAAACCGCTTCAACCAGCCCCACGGCAACCTCAGCTACACCCTCAGCGACTCCTCCCTCAACGCCCTGCCCGATAGCCTCACCGGCGCCACCAATACCCAGAATCCCCCCAACGCCGCCAACCAGCGCTACTCCGCCACCCTCACCACCCCCTTCAAAATCCCCCATATCTACGACGACAAGGGCAAAACCAACATCACCATCAGCTTCAATGGCCAACACGACTCCAGCCTGAGCAGCGTCAGCGCCCTGGTGCCCACCCTGGCCGAGCGTGGTGGCAACTTCCAGGGCGTCACCGACGCCAAGGGCACCCCCGTCGTCATCACCGACCCCGCCACCGGCCTCGCCTACGGCAACAACACCATCTTGCCCGGCGATCTCTCCCCCGTCGCCCAGGCCCTGCTCGCCTACATCCCCACCCCCACCCCCGGCGCCGTCGGCCGCTACAACTACACCAACACCCTCAACGACCTCTCCACCCGCAACAACCTCTCTCTGCGCGTCAACCACACCTTCGGCGCCCAGGCCATGGGCGGCGGCCGCGGCTTCTTCGGCCGCGGCCGCAGCCTCAACTTCATGCTCAACTACTCCGGCGGCACCACCCACTCCCCCGGCCTCTTCTACCCCTTCACCGAGGGCCTCGCCCACTCCCGCGGCCTCAACGCCCGCCTCGGCTACAACCAGCCCATCAAGGGCTGGATCAACATCTTCAGCCTCACCTACAACCGCAACCGCAACAACCTCACCAACCTCTACGCCAACTCCCAAAACCTCGCCGCCCAGCTCGGCATCGCCGGCGTCTCCCAGAATCCCCTCGACTGGGGCCTGCCCACCATCAACTTCGCCACCTCCGGCCTCAACTCCCTCGCCGACACCGCCCCCAACTACCTCCGCACCTCCACCTTCTCCGTCTCCGACTTCATGATCCGCCGCCTCGGCCGCCACAACTTCCGCCTCGGCGGCGACATGCGCTGGTTGCAGAACAACCCCGAAGCCGATCCCGCCCCCCGCGGCGTCTTCAGCTTCGACGGCCAATACTCCGGCTTCGACTTCGCCGACTTCCTCCTCGGCCTTCCCCAGCAAACCTCCGAGCGCTACGGCGGCGGCGTCTTCTACTTCCGCCAACTCGAGCCCGACCTCTTCTTCAACGACAACTGGCAGGCCACCGGCTCCTTCACCCTCTCCTACGGCTTCCGCTGGGAGTACATCTCCCCCTACACCGAGCTCTACAACCGCCTCACCAACCTCATGGTCGGCCCCAATTTCTCCACCCTCACCCCGGTCGTCGCCGGCCAGGGCGGCCTCTCCGATTCCATCCTCCAGCCCAACTACCGCCACTTCCGCCCCACCCTCGGCTTCGCCTGGAAGAGCTGGGAAAACATGATCGTCCGCGGCGGCTTCGGCATGGCCTACAACACCGGCGCCTACGCCGGCATGGCCACCGCCCTCGCCTACCAGTCCCCCTTCCTCACCACCCAGGCCAACCTCGGCACCGCCGCCAGCCCCCTCAGCCTCGCCAACGGCTTCCCCAACCCCAACGCCACCCTCAACGACTACGGCGTCAACCCCGACTACCAGGTCGGCTACTCCTATCTCTGGAACCTCGACCTCCAGCGCCAATTCGGCAACGACTACCTCATCAACCTCGACTACAGCGGCGCCAAGGGCACCGGCCTCGATCAGCTCCGCGCCCCCAACCGTACCCCCACCGGCCTGCTCAACCCCGCCCTCCCCGTCTTCCTCTACGACACCACCGGCGGCAACTCCCTCTACAACGGCGGCAGCATCATCGTCAGCCGCCGCCTCAGCCAGAGCGTCTCCTTCCGCTCCAGCTACACCTACTCCAAAATGATGGATGACGCCTCCCAGATCGGCGGCGGCGGCGGCCTCAGCGGCTCCATCGCCCAAAACGATCTCAACCTCGCCGCCGAACGCTCCCTCTCCAGCGGCAACGTCACCCACCAGTTCCAAACCGCCTACGAGTGGCAGCTCCCCTACGGCCTCAACCACCGCTGGGGCGACAGCAGCAGCTTCTGGAGCTCCGCCCTCGGCGATTGGCAGTTCACCGGCTCGCTCACCTTCACCAGCGGCCAGCCCTTCACCCCCCTAGTCAGCAACATCTACTCCAACGCCCAGGGCCTGCAGGCGCTCGGCGTCTCCGCCCCCCTGCGCGCCAACCTCACCGGCCAGTCCATCGCCCTCGCCCAGCCCACCCTCAGCTCCTTCTTCAACACCGCCGCCTTCGTCGCCCCCGCCCCCGGCACCTACGGCGACGCTGGCCGCAACATCATCATTGGCCCCGGCCAGGCCATGTTCAACACCTCCCTCAGCAAGACCTTCCGCCTGGGCGAGTTCCGCTCCCTCGAACTCCGCTTCGACGGCAACAACGTCCTGAACCACCCCAACTGGGCTGGCATTGACACCAGCTTCAGCTCCGCCACCTTCGGCAGCGTCAGCCGCTTTGGCAGCCCGCGCCAAATCACCTTCACCTCCCGCTTCCGCTTCTAGCCCCCATGCCCGGCACCCCAAGAGGCAGCATGCATCGCCAATCCACCGCCCTCCTCTGCAGCGTCCTCGGTCTCGTCTGGCTGCTGCCCGCCCAGCAGGCGGTTAAAAAGCCCGCCCCTTCCAAGGCCCCCGCCAAATACCTCTTCAAGGCCACCACCAACATCGTGCTGGTCAACCTCACCGTGCGCGACGCCCACGGCAACCTCGTCACCAACCTCAAGCCCAGCGAGGTCACCCTGCTCGAGGACGGCAAGCCCCAGCACATCTCCAGCTTCGACTTCGAAGACGTGGACGCCGAGCCCGGCAACCTCGCCGCCGCCGCCGCCGCCGGCCCCAGCGGCATCGTGGAAAAAGCCGCCGCCCAGCCCGCCGCCGCGCCGCCCGCCCCGGCCAAGGCCGCCACCGCCATCGCCCCTGCCGCCGCCAGCCAGTACCGCGACCGCCGCCTCATGGTGATGTACTTCGACCTCACCACCATGCAGCCCGAAGACGTCCAAAACGTCATGCAGCAGGCCACCACCTACGTCCAGAAAAAAATGCAGCCCGCCGACCTGGTCGCCATCGCCACCCTCGGCGACTCCCTGCAAGTGGACCAGGACTTCACCGCCAACAAGGCCGCCCTGCTTGGCACCCTCAAGGCCCTCAACCCCTCCACCAGCGCCGGCTTCGAGGACGGCACCACCGGCTCCACCGACGGCACCGCCGACGACGGCAGCACCTTCGCCGCCGACGACACCGAGTTCAACATCGCCAACGCCGACCGCAGCCTCGAGGCCCTGCAGTCGGTCTGCGACATGCTCAGCGGCATCCAACAGAAAAAGTCGCTGCTGTACTTCACCAGCGGCATCCAGCGCTCCGGCGTGGACAACGAGATCACCCTCCGCTCCGCCGTCAACTCCTGCGTCAAGGCCAACGCCGCCATCTACAGCGTGGATGCCCGCGGTCTGCAGGCCATGGTCCCCGGCGGCGATGCCTCCGGCGGCAGCATCCGCGGCGCCGGCGCCTTCAACGGCGGCGCCCAGCGCTCCACCCTCGACGCCCAGTTCGCCCAGCAGGAGACCATCTCCACCCTCGCCAACGACACCGGCGGCAAGTCCTTCCTCGACTCCAACGACTTCGCCCCCGTCTACGCCAAGGTCCAGGCCGACACCAGCTCCTACTACCTCCTCGGCTACACCTCCACCAACCCCGCCCAGAACGGCAAGTACCGCCATATCGTCATCAAAATCTCCCGCCCCGGCCTCAAGCTCTCCTTCCGCCCCGGCTACTACGCCCCCCGCGACATCAACCACCTCAACACCGCCGACCGCCAGCAGCAGCTCCAGGACGAGCTCAACGCCGACGTCTCCGACCACTCCCTCGACCTCTACCTCGCCGACGGCTATCTCCGCCTCAACCGCTTCCGCTACTACGTCCCCGTCTCCATCACCATCCCCGGCAACGAGATCCCCCTCCACGGCGTCAACCCCAAGGCCACCCCCGAGGTGGACATCGCCGGCGAGGTCATTGACCAGAGCGGACGCAAGCTCGACCACGTCCTCCAGACCATCAAACTCACCCCCCAGGTCGCCGGCCCCGGCCAGCAGCTCCAAAACCGCAACCTGCAATACTCCACCGGCTTCCTCCTCGCCCCCGGCCAGAAGTACCAGATCCGCTTCGCCGCCCGCGAGAACCAGACCGGCCAGATGGGCGCCTTCGAGACCATCCTCTCCGTCCCCGATCTCGACGCCCAGGCCGCCAAGTCCCCCCACGTCCTCACCATCAGCTCCGTCCTGGTCGGCAGCCAACTCGTCCCCGTCCGCCCCAACTTCATCGACCCCCTCACCGAATCCGGCCACGCCCTCGTGGTCAGCGTCAACCACGTCTTCGCCAACAACCAGCACATGTACCTCTACTTCGAGGTCTACGATCCCAAAGTCACCGCCGGCAAGAGCGGCGACGCCATCAAGCTGCTCAGCAACGTCGCCTTCTACCGCGGCCGCGTCAAGGCCTTCGAAAGCCAGCTCCTCTCCACCGAGCGCATCACCGACCCCGCCCGCGGCGCCGCCGTCATCCAAATTGACATCCCCCTCGCCCAGCTCAAGCCCGGCTACTACCTCTGCCAGGTCAACGCCGTGGACGACAACGCCGCCCGCTTCGCCTTCCCCCGCGTCCCCATCCTCATCCGCCCCGCACAATCTGCACCCGCCGCCTCGCCCACGAATCCTACCCCGTAGTGCTCCCTAGCCTGTTCCTCTGCCTGTTTGCCTTGGCCGCGCAGCCCATCCTGCCTGTGCGCCGTTCCGCCCCCCGCGCCGACGCCCCCCAACACCTGTCAGATGCCAGCCCTCTTCCGGCCACCGTGGCACAGCCAATCCTGGCTGTGCGCACCCCGCGCCGCCCCACCCCCCTCGCCGACGCCCCCAAACACCTGTCAGATGCCAGCCCTCTTCTGGCCACCGTGGCACAGCCAATCCTGGCTGTGCGCACCCCGCGCCGTCCCGCCCCCCTCGCCGACGCCCCCCAACACCTGTCAGATGCCAGCCCTCTTCCGGCCACCGTGGCACAGCCAATCCTGGCTGTGCGCGCGGGACGTACCGTCGGGGCCACCCTCCGCGACCACGCCGCCCCCACCGCCCCCGGCCCCCTCCTCCAACACGCCCTCCATCTCACCCTGGACCCCGCCCAAACCCAAATCCACTTCACCCTGGGCGCCTTCCTCCACACCGTCCACGGCACCTTCACCCTGGCCCAGGGCGCTCTAACCCTCGACCCCTCCACCGGCGCCGCCACCGGCCTTATCCTCATCCACGCCTCCACCGGCCAAAGCGGCGACGCCGCCCGCGACCGCGACCTCCAGCAAAAAGTGCTCGAGTCGCAGCAATACCCCGACATCACCTTCGCCCCCACCCGCCTGGACGGCGCCCTGCCCCCGCAGGGAGGCAACGCCCACCTCACCCTCCACGGCGTCCTCCGCCTCCACGGCCAAGACCACGACCTAGCCCTCCCCGTCGAAGCCTACCTCACCCCCGGCCACTTCACCGCCACCACCAAGATCTCGATCCCCTACGTAGCTTGGGGCCTCCACGACCCCAGCAACCTCATCCTCCACGTCGCCAAGGTCGTCCAACTCACCATCCAAACCTCCGGCACCCTGGCGGGCGACCTAAATTCACCACCGCGCCTCTAAAATCTGGCGCCGCGCATTCACTTCGCGGGGGTCGCGCCGCTCTGCCTGCGGGCAAAATCGGCGCGAACGGCTGCGAACCGGGGTGGTCGTGATTTCGCCCCCGGGACGCGCGGCGCACCGGCACGGCGCTGCTACAGCCGTGGCCGGGCAGCCGCGCAGGGGCCCGCGCCAAGGAAGGAAGCGGAGCGCCGGCTTGGGGCCATGGGGCCCCCAAGCCGGCGTGAGCATGCCGCCCCGCGCCGAAGGCGCGCTGAGGCCCGCACCCACCAATTTTTTGGCATGTCAGCCCGGCGCGCGCAACGATGGGTGCGCCCGTGCCAGTTCTGCTCGTCCGGTCGAGCCAAATCAATTGTGCGAACAGAGCGTACGTCACAGAGCACCAAGCAGCTCGGCGTGTGCTAAAGTAGCTGGTCCACGGGCCCAAAGGAGCGCGACCCTTACCAATCGAGGCGGCGAGCAGCTTCCAACCCGGATCGCTCTCGCAAGACCCCCAAAAGCTGTCGACGCTATGAAGTCGAAGACAGACGCCGATTCCACGGTGGGCATCCCCGCACTTGGACCCGAGGAAAGTGCGAGCACGCGCATTTCCACCCCAGCATCGACAGGTGGCGCCGGTACGCTGTTCGAGCAGCACGTCGGAGCGTATTGGCTAGCGGTCCTCCTCATGGGAGCGATCCCGCCCATCCTGATCGACAGCACAATCTCGGAAGTCAGCTTCCAAACAGGCCGCCTCGGCTGGAAAACCGACGACTTCCTCATCGTCTGCAAGCGAAATGCCGCTGCACCCCGCATGCTCGTCGGCCAAGTCAAACGGAGTTTCACGATCAGCGCGTCCGACACGGATTGCGTCCAAACCATTCGGGGCTTCTGGGAGGACTTCAAGAGCTCCGACCGCTTTTCTCCCGCCGACGACAGCCTTGTGCTCGTCACCCAAAGGGGGACCGAAACCCTTCTCAATAGCTTCGTCGGCCTCCTCGACTGCGCTAGGGTGGCGCGAGACGGAGCGGAGTTCGAATGTCGACTGGCGACACCAGGGCGCATTTCCCAAAAGGCAATCGGGTATTGCACGGCGCTCCAGACAATCATCGGCGAATACGAGGGCAACGTCGTCAGCCGCGCGGGCATCTGGCCATTTCTTCGCGTGCTCCATGTCCTGAGCCTCGACCTGTGCAGCTCCACGCGCATGACCGAAGCCCAAATCAAAAGCTCGCTCGCGCTCACTGTGACCGAGGGAGATGCGGTCGCCGCCGCAGCCGTTTCCTGGAACGAGCTGGTCAGCGAGGCAAGCAACGCGATCGCCCAGGGCCGCAGCCTGCGCCGCTGCAATCTCCCGACCGCTCTTCAGGCGCGTTACGCGGGGATCAGCGGATTTGCTCAACGCGTGCTTTGCGCACTGAAGGAACACACGGCCCCGATTTTCCTGAATATCCGCTCGATCATCGGAACCAACCTGCACCTGCAACGCGCCGCGCTCGCGCAAGAAGTCCGCGACGCGCTCACGGACGTTCAGGTTGTGCTGATAGCTGGCCCGTCCGGTAGCGGGAAGTCCGGCATCGGCAAGGACGTCGTCGCCAATCTCTCGCAGGACCACGTTACGCTCGGCTTTCGCGCTGAGGAATTCGCGCAGCCGCATATCGACGCCACACTTCAGGCGGCACAAGTGCCGGCGAACAACGCCCAGCTCGCAGCCGTCCTGGCGGCGCAGGACCGCAAGCTTGTTCTCGTCGAAAGCGTCGAGCGCCTGCTCGAAAAGACGACTCGTGACGCATTCAGCGATCTTATAAGCCTGGCCGCGGCCGACCCGGCCATCCACCTCATACTGACCTGTCGCGACTATTCCGTCGAGCAAGTGCGCGTGAGCTTCCTGCAGCCCGCGCAAATCAGACACGCCATCGTCCGCGTTCCCCCGCTCGACGACGCCGAGCTCAGCGAGACCGAAGCCGCGTATCCGGCGCTGACAATCCCTCTCGGGAACCCTGCGCTGCGCAACATCTTGCGAAACCCGTTTTACCTCGACAAGGCTCTCCGAATCACCTGGTCGGCGGGGAACCCTGTGCCCGAGAGCGAGCGCGAATTCCGCAAGCTCTTTTGGTGCGAAATCGTGCGCGGCGGTCGCCTATCGCCCGCTGAGATGACCCGACGGGAGAAAGCCCTCGGGACAATTGCTGTGCGCCGTGCGCGCGCTCTGTCAGACTTCGTCCGCTGCGATGACCTCGATCCCGTGATCATAGAGTCGCTGCGACAGGATTCGCTCATCGCCTCGCCTGATGAAAGCCCATCCCTCGTGGCAACGGCGCACGACGTCCTCGAGGATTGGGCGATCCTGCATTGGTTTGAGGATCAACAACTCTCCGAAGCGCCGTTCAAAGACTTATCCATTGCGATCGGCGCAAGCCCCGCCCTCCGCCGTTCGTACAGGAAATGGGTCGCCGAACTGCTCAACTCTAATGCACTCGCTGCGGACCGACTATTTCAGGCCGCTCTCTCAAGCAACGACATCAGCGAGCACTTCCGAGACGACACGCTCGTGTCTCTGCTTAAGGCACCTTCGGCGCCGGAGTTCGTCAACCGCCATGAGGAGCAACTCCTCGCGAACCATGGAGCTATCCTCAGGCGCGTTGTCCACCTTCTGCGCGTTGCCTGCGTGAAGACGTCCGAGTGGTTTGCCGGCCCGATGCAACATGGATCGATTATCAACGTGCCCGACGGCCCCGCATGGCCAGCCGTCACGCGCCTTGTGCAACGCAACCTTGCGGGATTCACGTCGAAGGACCGCCCCTTATTGCTCGGACTCGTCGAGGACGCCGTCAGCGACGTGAGCTGGAGCGCGCCCAATATCGACGGCGCGGAATCCATAGCGGGAATCGCGCACTGGCTCCTCGACGACATAACGGGACACTACGGGAACGAGGAGCCACTCAAGCGCGTCCTCGCGGTGATCGCGAAGATTCCGAGGGCCGATCCGACGCGTTTCGAGAACGCGCTGCGAGGCCAAATCGAGGAGGGCCGGCTCCGAGATCCAGTCGCGGAAACGTTGCAAGAACTGATCTACGCCGGAATAGAGGGCATGGCGGCAGCGCGGGACCTGCCAGACCTGATCCTTGCTGTCGGTGCCGAGCGCCTTCTGGCCTCGATCGAGGACGCCACTGACGAACGAGGTTCGTCGCGGCCCCCCCTGGACATTGGTCTGTACTTCGGGATCAAGGAAGAGCTCCTTGAGTCATTTCCGGCGAGTGCTCTCCGCGGTCCATGGAGACACCTCCTGAACCTTCACACCGCCAAAGCGCTCAATTTCTACATCCGGGTCTTCAACCAAAGCGCAGACTGGTACGCCCATCCTCGACTCCCCGACCGGCTGGAGCCGCCATGGGAAGTCCAACTCACGTTCGCGGACGGTACCACCCGGAAGCAGTGGGCTAACCCGAGGCTGTGGTGCCTTTACCGCGGCATGTCGGTAGGGCCCGCTCCGCTCGAGTCGATGCTGATGGCACTCGAGAAGTGGCTGCTCGATATCGGAGAAAATATCCCCGAGCGGCTCGATGCGATCCTAGTTGTTCTCCTGCGCCGCAGCAAGTGCGCTGCACTTGCGGCCGTTGCCGCGAGCGCCGCGACCGCATACCCGCACGCCTCGGGCGAGGCGCTGCTGGTGCTCCTCAGCGTGCGCGACTATGTCGAGATGGATCGCAGCCGCATGGTCGGTGAGCTGCAAATGTCGCCCGCGTCGGGGAGCCTGCCGACTCTGCGCGCCGACCACCAGATCTATGAGGATGAGCGCAAGACTGCGAACGCCTTGGCGCACCGTCGCCATGACCTCGAAGCCGCGATTCGCAATCTTCAACTCGGGCCGCTCGCCACGCGGGTGCAGGCGCTACTCGAAATGCATTTAGCCGCGCTGCCGCCGAAAGAGCAGCAGCAGGAGCACGACCGGATATGGCGCCTAGCGATTCACCGCATGGACTTCCGGCAGTACGCCCCTTCCAAAGTCCTCGGCCCCGAGAGTCCCGACGCGGCCGCGAAGCCAGGCGAGCCGCCCTCAGGCTACGTCCGGCTCGATCCCAAGCCACTCGACGACGACCTGCAGCCGATGGTCGACGCGGCCGCCACCCGCTTCGCTACGTTGAACACGCGGCTCGGCGTCCTCGTGTGGGGTCGGGCGGCCTTCCGGCGCGAAGAGGGGCAATGCGATCCGTTGCACTGGCTCTCAAAACTCAGTGAGGCACAGGCGATGGACCGCGAGACCGATAACCAGGACGGCAGCAATTACGGTCCCGCTTTTGTGGCTGCCGTCTGCATCCGCGACCACTGGGACGACCTGGCAGCGGAGCAGCGTGACTGGTGTATCGAAGTCGTCTGCTCCGAAGTGCTCCGGCACGCCAACGACGCGGACCAAATGGCGCGCACGCAGCGCAACCCAGTGGCGGGTGACCGCCCGGCTGCCCGCGTCCTTGCATCGCTGCTCGGCAAGCCGCTCGCGGCCGCCCAGATGCAGCGGGTGCGCGAGGCATTTGCGGTCGCGATGACGCACCCGGTTGATGAAGTACGAAGCTATGCGACAAGAAGCATCGGCGAAGAGACATGGGCGACGAATCGGCCACTCGCCCTCCGCTGCGTCAACGCCATCGCAGCGGAGGCAACCCTAATTGACTTGGCGGAGCAGGCGGAGGAAGCCCGACCGTATGGCCAGCGCCGCCAGCTCGGCGAGATCATTCGCCACGCTGCGGCCGAAGCCCGCGCCAGCTTTTGGCGAGAGGATGCGATCGCCGCCGACGCACACGTCACGGTGGACATCTCCGCAAGATTTGGCGCATACGCCGCCAACCGCATGCTCGCCATCCTCGGGCGAATCCCCAGGGATCCTCTCGCTACCGCCGCCTTCGCGCGCGCCAGCAACGCGCTCGCTAGCTGGTGGAAATCGGGCGATGATCCCAATCGCCACCACGCCCGAAATTATCAAATCGAATTGGACGTATCAGGGCGCCTGCAAGAATTCCTGCTTCGCACGTCGCCCGACGCCGCGCGCGAGGCACTCGCTCCCATGCTCGGCGCCATCGACCGCCATTCGAGCGAATTGAAATCGCTAATGGAGGGACTGACGGCAATCCAGGACAGGAACCCGAACACCGCGCAGTACTGGCTGCTCTGGGAACTCATTGCGGGCGCCGCCAAACGCGCGAGATGGGTGCCCCAACTCGGAGACAGGAGCCCGGGCGGCACCGGACTGCTATCCGCGCTCTTCCGTACGCGTCAAAGCAACCCAGGCTTGCGGGCGCGAGGCGGCGATGGTGAAGTGGCGGGATGGAAGAGAAGCGGAGCTGGGCGGAGAAGCTGGCGGTGGTGCGGGCGTTTGAGGCGAGCGGGAAGCCGCGGCAGGAGTTTT
>DATKSZ010000004.1:0-51615 GCA_035531375.1 Terriglobales bacterium
CTTCCACGTCGGCAACCTCTACTTCAACCGCAAGTGCACCGGCGCCATGGTCGGCGCCCACCCCTTTGGCGGCTTCAACATGTCCGGCACCGACTCCAAGGCCGGCGGCCCCGACTACCTGCTGCTCTTCACCCAGGCCAAGAGCATCGCCCGCAAGCTCTAGCCCCCGGGCCGGATCTGTTCCGCCGCCGGGTCGGTGGCATGCACGGCGACGTAGTTGGGCCCCATGGCCCACACCTTGTAGCCCTGCGCCTCCAGCCAGGGCTGGAGGCGCGCCTTGTCGCCCTTGAGCGCCTCGACGATCAGCATGGGGCGCCAGCGCGCCAGCGCCTGGCGCGCGCCCTCCAGCACCTCCAGTTCCATGCCCTCGACGTCAATCTTGATGAAGTCGAGCCGCGGCCACGGCATCGAGTCCAGGCTGACCACGGGAACCTCCACCGTCGCCGCCGGCGAGTAGTCAATCGCCTGGCCGATGAATTCGTTGTCGGGGCGCGGGCGCAGCTCCAGGCTGCCAAAGCTCCCCGGGCGCTGGTAGTCGGGCACGGGCACGCGCAGCGTGCCGCAGGCCGCGCCCACGGCGGCGTGGCGGGCGCTGGCGTTGAAGCAGTTGTTGAGCGCCAGATTGCCGGCCAGGGCATAGTAGACCCGCTCCTGCGCCTCGAACGCCGTCACCGCGCCCCAGCCGGTCATCGCCCGCGCCCACTCCACCGTGTGCACGCCGATGTTGGCGCCGCAGTCCACCGCCACCACGCCCGGCCCGCGGAAAATCTTGGCCAGGTCGAGCATGGCCAGCGCCACCCCCACCTCCTGCGGGTCGTAGGCGCTGTTGTCGAGCAGATTGAAGCCGACCCCGATGCCGGCCTGCTCGTCCAGCATGCGGTAGTCGAAGCGGTTGACGATGAGGGTGCCCTGATCGGTGGCGGCGAGCACAAAGGCGGCTTTGCGGGGGCAGCGGGGGGTCATGTGGCGTGGGGACGGGTGGCGGCGCGGGCCACCAGGCCGTTGCGGCCGGGACGGAGGGGCGCGGCCGGGGGCGCGGCCGGAGCTTCGGGCCGGGGCGCGCGCCGCGCGGGCGCCGGCAACGCCGGCGGCGCATCCGTCCGCGCCAGCAGCGCCACGATCCGCTTGCGGTACTGCGCCGTGATCGCCTCCCAGCCGTGGGTCTGGCGAATCAGCTGCGCCCCCAGCCAGCCCCGCCGGCTGTTCTCCTCCGGATTCTCCGCCGCCTGCCGCAGCGCCGCCACCAGCGCCGCCCCGTCGGGCTCGAACCAGGTCGGCACCCCGGTCAACTCTCCCGCCGGCCACAGCGGGCGCGGCATCGCCACCTCGCGCGCGGGAATCAGCCAAGCCGCCTCCGGCGGGCAAAACTCCGGCGCCGGCCCGGCGGCGGTGGCGATCACCGGCTTGGCGCAGGCCAGCGCCTCCGCCAGCGGCATGCCAAACCCCTCGCCCCGGTAGGGCAGCACCACCACGTCGCAGCCGCGGTAGAGCTGCGGCAGCCGCGCCTCGCTCCAGTCCTCGCCCAAGTAATGGATGGGCGCCACCCCCGGCGTCCGCGCCAGCGCCTCGATCTCGCGCCGCAGGTTGAGGTGGTGGTAGAAGCTGCGCGCCCCCAAATCCTTGATCACCAGGCTGACGTCGTCCTGCGCGGTGAAGGCCTCGCGCCACGCCGCCAGCAGCAGGTCCAGTCCCTTGCGGCGGATGGCGCCGCCGACAAACAGGAAGTTCACCCGCCGCGACCCCTCCGGCCGCGCGCGCTCGCCCTGCGGCGCATACAACTCCAGGTCCACACCGTTGGGGATGACCACCACCCGCTCGGTGTCCACCCCCGCGCGCCCCAACACCCCGCGCACGAACTGCGACGGCACCCACACCTCGTCCGCCGCCGCCAACCCCGCCAGCCACTCGCGCGGGATGGCGCCAAACTCCCAGGGCAGAATCAGCGCCAGCCGCCCGGTCGCCGGCCGGCGGAAATCCGGCGGCCAGCCGTGCCGGATGGTCAGGTCGAGCCGGCGCGGCAAGCGCCCCAGCCCGCGCGACCAGGCCGCGTGCCGCGGAAACGCGGCCAGCGGCTCCTCCCCCGGCAGCGTCGGTTCCAGCGCCACCTCCAGGCCCGGATCGGCCTGCAGCCCGGCGCCCAGGTAGCGGTTGATGCGCGCCACGCTGGCGTGCATCAGCAGCGGCCCGCTCAGCACCACCCCGGCCGCCTGGTCGGGCGGCCGCGGGCTGGGCCGATAGAGCGGCGCCAGGGCGGCATAGCGCCGCTGCAGCGTCGCCTGCGTCTCCCCCGCCAGCGGCCACACCCGCAGCAGGTGCTCGGCCGCCTCGAAGGCCCGGTGCGCCAAAAAGAAATCGAACACCACCGACTGGTACTCCGGCTCCCGCCGCCCCAGCCGGGTCAGCTCCCATTGCACCGCCGCGAACAGCGAGGCCGGCACCCGCTGCCGCAGCAGCCCGGCCACCGAGGGCGCGAAGGCCGGCGCGTGCCTCACCCCGGTGAGAAAATGGTGCAGCGCCACCGGCTGGCGCCCGGTGTGCTCGGCCAGCACCGCCAGCAGGTGGTGGGCGCGGTAGCCCGCCTCGCCCCCGCTGCCGACGTAGAGCGGCGCCTCCGCCTGCGCCGGCCGCGTGGCCCGCTGCAGGCAGCCCACCGCCTCCCCGCCGCGCCCCTGCGCCAGCCGCAGCTTGGCCGCCACGAAGTCCAGCTCGCGGTAGTGCGGATGCAGCTCCTGCGCCTGCTGCAGCAGCGTCGCCGCCTGTTCGGTCTCGTTCTGCCGCAGCAGCGCCACGATCAGGTTGCGCAGGCACAGGCTCTGCAGCAGCGGATGCAGCCCCGGCCATTGCGCCAGCCGGGCCAGCGGCGCCACCCCCGCCCCCAACTGCTCCGACTCCAGCCGCAGCGCCGCCGCCAGCCGCTGCCACGGCTCCGTGCTCTTCTCCCACCCCGCCGCGCCCGCCCCCGCCGCCGCGCCCACCCGCAGCCGCAGGTCCACGCTGTCCTCGCGGGCGCCGCCGCCGGGCGAATAGACCCGCGGCTCGACCCCGATCAGCTCCCAGTCCGCTCCATATTCATAGTGCACCGGCAGGTAGGTGCGGCGGTTGGCCACGGTCAGCAGGTAGCGCAGCGCCGCACCGTTGCCCTCGCGCAGCCGCTCTCCCGCCCGCCAGCGCAGCCAGCCGCACGGGCCCGGGCCCGGCTCCCCCCCGCTGCGCTCCCCCAGCCAGATCTGGTCCGCAGCCTGGCGCACGTCCTCCGGCAGGCTGCCCAGCTCGCGCGCGTCGGTGAGCAGCACCAAAGAGGGCGTCTCCCCGTAGCGGGCGCGCACCCGGTAGCTGGCCGTGTCGATTGTTTCCAGGGGCATGGGCTGCCGATCCTTCCTGCACGCCGGCGGCCATCGCCGGCCCCGCGCGGGCGGCGGCTGTGGCGGTTGGCGTGCTCATCCATCGGCGGTCCGCCCGCACAAGATGAGGAAAAGTTCGCTCCCCCAGAAGAATTTAATGTTGCGCTAACCCGATTCTAACGAAGCCACTTCAGTATCTGCCTATGGCTGCGCCAAGGAGTCACACTGTGCCCCGTACGATTGCCCCTCCCGTCCCCGCCGCGGTTCCCGAGGCCGCGGTCATGGTGGCCAGCGGCGACGCCGCTTTCCGCAAGCAGATGCTGGGCCTGCTCGGCTCCCGCCAGGGCGTGATCGAGGCCCTCGGCGGCGCCGACGCCCTGCTCAAGCTCGAGCTCGCTCCCTGCGCCGGCCTGGTGCTCGACCGCCAGCTTCCCGACCTCGACGCCGACGAGCTGATGCGCCTGGTGGCCTCGCAGTATCCCCAGGTGCCGGTGGAGATGCTCGACTCCGCCGCCACCGCCCTGCCCCGCCTGGCCCCGGCCGGCCGGCTCGATTTCCACGCCTTCGTGCAGGCCCTGCGCGGCGCCGCGCCCGCGCCCCGCCCGGCGGCCGCCTGGCCCGCCGCCCTCGCCCCGCGCCGCCCCGCGCCGGTCCCCGCGGCCGCGCCCGCCGCGGCGGTGGACCTGCTGCCCGGCCTGGTCGGCCGCAGCCCCCACCTGGCCGATCTCAGCCACCTCGTCCGCCTCGTCGCCCCGCGCCGCACCACCGTCCTGCTGCTCGGCGAAACCGGGACCGGCAAGGAGTTGATCGCCCGCGGCCTCCACCAGGCCAGCGGCCGCGCCGACAAGCCCTGGGTGGTGGTCAACTGCGCCGCCATCCCCGAGGCCCTGCTCGAGTCCGAACTCTTCGGCTACGCCCGCGGCGCCTTCACCGGCGCCGTCCAGCCCCGCACCGGCCGCATCCAGGCCGCCCACACCGGCACTCTCTTCCTCGACGAGATCGGCGAACTCCCCCTCGCCCTCCAGTCCAAATTGCTGCGCTTCCTGCAAGAGGGCGAACTCCAGCGCCTCGGCAGCAACGAGCCGCAGAAGGTGGATGTCCGCGTGGTGGCCGCCACCAACCAGGACCTGCTCGCCCGGGTCGAGGCCGGCCAGTTCCGCCGCGACCTCTATTACCGCCTCGCCGTCTTCCCCATCGAACTGCAGCCGCTGCGCAACCGCCCCGCCGACATCCTCCCGCTGGCCCGCCACTGCCTCCGCCTGCTCCAGGCCGACCAGCCCGCCGCCGCCGCTTCGTTCAGCCCCGAGGCCATGGACCTGCTCGAACGCTACCCCTGGCCGGGCAACGTGCGCGAGCTGCAACACGCCGTCGAACGCGCCCTCATCCTGGCCGCCGAGGAGGAGATCATTGCCCCCGGCCACTTCCCCGCGCTCGAGGCTTGGCGCCTCTCCCGCGGGAATGGCCCTTGCCGTGCTCAGGATTGGAAGGAGGCTACGGGTACCCATGACCTTATTTGACGCCCCAATCTTGAACCATTTGGAGGGCTACCTCGACGTCGCCGCCGCGCGCCAGTCGCTGATCGCCTCCAACATGGCCAACATTGATACCCCGGGCTATCGCACCCAGGACCTCAACTTCCAAACGGCCCTCTCCGACGCCGAGGCCGGGCTCAATCCCGGCGCCGCCCAGGAAACCGTGCCCGGCCTGCTGCAGCGCCCCGACGGCAACAACGTCAATTTGGACCGCGAGTCCTTCTTGATGGCCCAAACCCAACTGCAATATTCCACCGGCATCGCCCTGCTCAAGGAAGAGTTCCACCGCCTCAGCATGGCCATCAACGGTGGCGGGAGCCAAGGCGCATGAACCTCTTTGGCGTCTTAGACATCAGCGCCTCCGCCCTGCTGGCCGAGCGCCAGCGCGCCGAGGTGGTCACCAGCAACCTCGCCAACGCCGAGAGCGCCGGCGCCAACCCGGCCCAGGTCTACCGCCGCCAGGAGGTGGTCTTCGGCGCCCAGCCGATGCCGTTCTCCGATGCCCTGGCCGCCGCCGGCAACACCCCCGCCGAGGGGGTCGCGGTCGAGGCCGTGGTCAAGGACAACACTCCCCTGGTCCGCCGCTACGAGCCCGGCAACGCCAACGCCGACGCCCAGGGCTACGTCACCTATCCCAACGTCAACCCCGCCCAGGAGATCACCGACCTGATGGAGGCGGTGCGCTCCTATCAGCTCAACATCTCCGCCACCGAAGCCACCAAGGCCATGATCCAGCAGTCGCTCACCCTGCTGCAGTAGGCACCCGGCCATGATTCCCACTTCCCTGCCCCCGCTGCTGCCGCCGTTGGCGCCGGCCCCGGCCTCCGCCCCGCTCACCCCGCCCTCGCTCGGCAGCAACCCCGCCTCCGGAGCCAGCGCCAGCTTCGCCGACGAGCTCAAGGGCGCCCTGCGCTCGATGGAGCAGCTCCAGAGCAATGCCAGCCAGCAGGTCTCCAGCATGGTCAGCGGCCAGGGCGGCGACGTCCACGCCGGCATGATCGCCGTCGAAAAGGCCGACCTCGCCTTCAGCATGATGCTGCAATTGCGCAACAAGGCCGTCTCCGCCTATCAAGACATCTCCCATATGAGCTTCTAGAGGCCCGCCTCTAGCCCCTCGACACCCCCTCGTGGCCCTCTCCCTCAATTCCGCCAACTCGCTGCAATCGCTGCGCCAGGCCGGCACCCTGGTGCAGGGCATGTCGCTGCGGCAGAAGCTCATCCTCGCCGGCAGCACCCTGGCCGTGGTCGCCGCCATCGGCCTGTTCGTCTATTACATGAACCCGGCGCCGGACAGCGTGCTCTACTCCGGCCTCGCCCCCGCCGACGCCCAGCAGGTGACCGGCGCCCTGGCCAGCCTGGGGGTGCCCTACCAGCTCTCCCCCGACGACACCAGCGTCAGCGTCCCGCCCGACCAGTTGGACCGCGCCCGCCTCGCGCTCGCCGCCCAGGGCCTGCCCCACACCGGGCAGTTGGGCTTCGAACTGTTCGACAAGACCAACTGGAGCGGCAGCGACTTCGCCGAGCAGGTCAACTACCAGCGCGCGCTGGAGGGCGAGCTGGAGCGCACCATCGAGACCATCCAAGACGTCAGCTCCGCCCGCGTCCACATCACCATGGCGCACGACTCGCTCTTCACCGCCGACGAGCGCCAGGCCAAGGCCGCCGTGGTGCTCAGCCTGCGCGACGGCAACCTGCAGCCCAACATGGTCACCGCCATCCAGCACCTGGTGGCCAGCTCGGTCGAGCACCTCAGCCCCGCCCGGGTCTCCATCCTCGACTCCAACGGCGACATCGCCCTGGCCGGCAGCGGCACCCTGCTCAGCCAAGCCCGCCTGGAAGACCAGTTGAGCGCCAAGATCGTCTCCACCCTGGCCCCCATCGTCGGCGCCCAGCACGTCCGCGCCAGCGTCAACGTCGCCTACGACCCCACCTCCGCCGACGACACCCAGGAGACCTACGACCCCACCTCCAGCGCCGTGCTCACCTCGCAGCGCAGCGTCGAGGGCGGCACCGCCACCACCGCCGCCGCCGGCGTGCCCGGCACCACCAGCAACCTGCCCAAGGCCCAGGCCCCCGGCACCAACCTCAACGCCGAGCTGGGCCTCAGCTCCAGCCCCCGCCAGCAGAGCGACAGCCAGACCTTCGCCGTCAGCCGCACCCTCGACCACACCATCCGCCCGGCCGGCACGCTGCAGCGCATCACCGCCGCCGTCGTGGTGGACGACAGCTCCCAGACGGTCACCCAGAACGGCAAGACCCAGACGGTGCGCCAGCCCCGCTCCCCCGCCGAAATGCAGCAACTGCAGAGCCTGGTCGCCGCCGCCATCGGCCTCGATCCCGCCCGCGGCGACGCGCTCACCGTCACCAACCTGCCCTTCACCGCTCCCGCCCCGCTGGCGGCGCCGAGCGCCCCCGCGCCCCTCGCCACCGGCAACCGCTTCCTCCGCCTGCCCATCGGCGGCAAGTGGATCGCCGTCGGGGTCGCCGGCCTGCTGCTGGTCGGCTTGCTCTTCGGCCGCATGCGCCGCCGGCCGCAGGCCGCCCCCGCGCCGCAGGCCGCCGCCCTGGCCGCTGCCGCCGCTGCCGCCCAGCTCCCGCCCGGCGCCGAACTCGCCGTCGCCTCCCCCGCCGGCCCCCCCGAGGTCCGCCGCGAGGCCGAGATGCTCAACATGACCGAGCTCCTGGCCGCCGATCCCGAGATCACGCCCCCCGAAGTCAAGCAGGTGTTGCAGTTGAAGGCGCGCGTCGCCGAGCGGGTCCGGCGCGAACCCGCCATCGCCAGCCGCCTGATTCAAGTCTGGATGAGCAAACGCCGCGAGGAACGCGCCACATGACCCACCTGGCTCCCATCCCCCCCCACCCGGGCGTGCGCAAGGCCGCCGTGCTGATGGTGCTGCTCGGCGACGAGGCCGCCGCCACCGTCTACCGCACCCTCCCCCGCGCCGACGTCCAGCGCCTCACCGAGGAGATCAGCGACCTCACCTTCATCGCCCCCATCGAGGCCCACACCGTGCTCGAGGAGTACCACCAACTCCTCATGACCCACACCTATCTCGCCCAGGGCGGCACTGACTACGCCTCCAAGCTGCTGGTCCAGGCGTTCGGGGAGAAGGACGCCAAGGCGCTGCTCAGCCAGGTGATGGAGGCCCAGGAGGCGCGCGCCGGCAACCTCGACTCGCTGCAGCAGGCCGACCCCCCCCAGCTCGCCAAGTTCCTGCAGGACGAGCATCCCCAGACCATCGCCGTCATCCTGGCCCACCTCGGCATCCGCGCCGCCAGCAGCCTGCTCGCCCTGCTGCCGCAGTCCATCAGCGCCGAGGCGGTCAAGCGCCTGGCCGAGATGCGGCAGTTCTCCCCCGAGATGGCGGAGAAGATCTCCATGGTGCTGCACAAGAAGTTCGACGGCCTGGGCGAGAAGAGCCGCCGCGCCTACGCCGGCGTCAAGGCAGTCGCCGACATCCTCAACCGCACCGAGATGGCGACCAGCAAGATGGTGCTCGAGACCATCGAGCAGAGCGACCCCACCCTCGCCCTCGGCATCCGCAACCTCATGTTCACCTTCGAGGACATGATCTCGGTGCCCGAGGCCAGCCTGCGCGAGTGGATCGCCCAGGTGGACAAGCGCACCCTGGGCCTGGCGCTCAAGGGCGCCCCCCCGGGGCTGCGCACCCACGTGCTCGAGGCCATGTCCAGCCGCGCCGCCGAGACCATGCAGGAAGACATGGAGGCCATGGGCCCGGTGCGCGCCCGCGACGTCTCCCACGCCCAGCAGGAATGCGTCACCCTGGCGCGGCGGCTGGAGCAGGAAGGCAAGATGACGCTCAAGGCGGACCACAATGAAGAGTTCATTGTCTGAGGACGGGCTGCGCGCCCAGATCACCCCCTTCGTCTACCGCGACAGCGCCGCCCCCCGCGCCGAGCCCGAGCCCGCGCCCGCCCCCGGGCTGAGCGAGGACGAGGCCCAGGCCCGGGCCGAGCAGGCCCGCCGCGACGCCTGGAGCGAGGCCGAGCAGGCCCTCGGGGCCGAACTCGAGCGCCGCCTGCGGCTCGAACGCGACGGCGTGCTCGCCGCCCTGCGCGAGTTCGTCGCCCAGCGCGAACTCTATTTCCAGCAGCTCGAGCGCGAGGTGGTGCAGCTCGTCCTCGGCATCGCCCGCAAAGTGCTGCAGCGCGAAGCCCAGCTCGATCCGCTGCTGCTGGCCGGCACCGTGCGCGTGGCCCTGGACCAGCTCGCCGCCGGCACCCAGATCGCCCTCCACGTCCCCCCCTCGCAGCTCGCCGCCTGGCAGGGCCTGCTGACGCGCGAGCTGGGCCCCAAGCTGGCCCCCGATCTGCTCGCCGATCCCGCGCTCGAGCCCGCCGGCTGCCGCCTCGAGACCGCCTCCGGCGCCAGCGACCTCAGCCTCACCGCCCAACTCCAGGCCGTCGAACAGGGCTTCTTCGACCTGCTCCAGCGCCGCGAACAGCTCGCCGCCGCCGCCGCCTCCGCATGAGCGCCTCCGCCCCCAGCTGCGACGACGCCCTCGCCGCCTACCGCCACCTGCTCGAGCGCCTCCCCACCTGGCGCTGGAGCGGCAAGGTAATCAAGGCGGTCGGCCAGATCGTCGAGTCCGACGGCCCCCCCTGCTCGGTGGGCGAGGTCTGCCAGATCCTCGGCGCCGAGGGCGAGGCGGTCGAGGGCCAGGTCATCGGCTTCCGCAGCGCCACCGTGCTCAGCATGCCGCTGCGCAACCCCCAGGGCATCCGCTACGGCGACCGCATCGTCACCTGGGGGCGCAAGCCCGCCATGCCCGTCGGCCAGGCCCTCATCGGCCGCGTCACCGACGGCAGCGGCATCGCCTGCGACGGCCTTGGCACCATCCTCACCGACGCCGTCCACCCCTACGACGCCGATCCTCCCTCGCCCATGGACCGCGTCCTCATCCGCGAGCCCCTGGGCTCGGGCATCCGCGCCCTCGACGGCCTGCTCACCTGCGGCCGCGGCCAGCGCCTGGGCATCTTCGGCGGCAGCGGCGTGGGCAAGTCCACCCTGATCGGCATGATGACCCGCAACACCATGGCCGACCTCACCGTGCTCGCGCTGGTGGGCGAGCGCGGGCGCGAGGTGCGCGAGTTCCTCCAGGACGCCCTGGGCGAGGAGGGCCTCAAGCGCGCCGTGGTGGTGGTCTCCACCTCCGACCAGTCCCCGCTGCTGCGCATCCGCGCCGCCCTCGCCGCCACCGCCATCGCCGAGCACTTCGCCGACCGCGGCAAGCAAGTGCTGCTGGTGGTGGATTCCCTCACCCGCTTCGCCATGGCCCAGCGCGAGATCGGCCTGGCCGCCGGCGAGCCCCCCACCGCCAAGGGCTACACCCCCTCCGTCTTCGCCATGCTCGCCCGCCTGGTGGAGCGCACCGGCCAGTTCCGCCGCGGTTCCATCACCGCCTTCTACACAGTGCTGATGGAGGGCGACGACCAGCAGGACCCGCTGGTGGATGCGGTCCGCTCCCTGCTCGACGGCCATATCATCCTCGACCGCTCGCTGGGGGCGCAGGGCCACTACCCCGCCATCCACCTGCTCGACAGCCTCAGCCGCCTCATGCCCGCCGTTACTACCCCCGCCCACCGCCAGCGCGCCGCCCGCGTCCGCCAACTCCTCGCCGCCTACCACCGCTCCGAAGACCTGGTCCGCGTCGGCGCCTACCAGGCCGGCGCCGATCCCCTGCTGGACGAGGCCCTGGCCGCCCTCCCCGCCATCCACGGCTATCTCCGCCAAGCCTCCGACGAGCGCGTCGCCTTCGACGACGCCGTCGCCCAACTGCTGCAACTGCCGGTATGAGCCTCCCCTTCCACGAATCCCTGCGCCGCCTGCTCCGCCTGCGCCAAAGCCTCGAGCGCCAGGAGGAGATGAAGCTCTCCCTCGCCGCCGCCCGCCTCCACGCCGCCCGCGCCGGGCTGGAACAGGCCCGCGCCGCCGGCCAGCAGCAGCAGCAGGCCATGCGCATCGCCCTCACCGACCAGCTCAGCGGCGCCGAACTCCAGGTCGCCGTGCTGCAGCGCCAGGCCGACGCCGAGCGCGAGCAGCGCCTCCAGGCCCACATGGCCGCCATGCAGTCGGCCCACGCCGACCAGACCGATGTCCTGCTCGGCCGCACCCGCGACCGCAAGATCCTCGACCTGCTCCAGGCCCACTGCCAGAAGATCGAGCGCCGCAACCAACTCCGCCGCGAACAGGCCGCCCTCGACGAGGCCTTCCTGCTGGGCAAGCAAAAATGACCCCCGATCCCATCCCCGCCCTCGTCCCCGGCCTCTGCCCTCCCCGCGTGCTCGGCGCCGGCGCGCTGGGCAAGCTCGTCTTCGACGGCGCCGACCCCGCCCACCTGCAGGCCTGGCTGGCCCAGCACACGCTCCCCTCCGATCCCGCCACCCTGTATGACCTCGGCCTTATCCACCTCTACGCCGGCCGCCGCGACCAGGCGCTGGCGCTCCAGGCCCAGGCCCTCGGCTCCCAATCCCTGTTCCGCGTGGTCGGCCTGCAGCCGCCCCCGCCTCCCCGCCTCCGCCTGCTCGCCCTGGTCGCCCCCGGCGACCTCATGGTCAACACCCCGCTGGAGTTCATCCTCACCGGCTCCGACGTCAGCCTCGACCTGCTCTACCTGCGCCCCGGCGCCCCCCTGCCCGCCCAGATCCCCGACCACGACCTCGCCTTCACCGCCGTCGCCCAATCCGATGACAACGACGCCGTGCTCGAACGCCTGATTCCGCTGGTCCGCGCCTGGCCCCGTCCGGTGGTCAACGACCCCGACCAGCTCCTGCGGCTCTCGCGCGAACAGGTCGGCCTGCTGCTGCGCGGCGCCCCCGGCATCGCCATCCCGCCCACCCGGCGCCTCGCCCGCGCCGCCGTCGCCGCCTGGGCACAGGCCGGCGCCGACAGCGCCCCCGCCCTGCCCTTCATCATCCGCCCGGTCGGCTCCCACGCCGGCCACGGCCTCGCCAAGATCGCCTCCCTCGCCGAACTCCCGCCCTACCTCGCGGGCCACCCCGCCGACGCCGAGTTCTACGCCGCCCCTTTCGTTGATTACCAGAACAGCGACGGGCAGTTCCGCAAATACCGCATTGTCTTCATCGACCGCCAGCCCTTCCTCTGCCATCTTGCCATCGCCCGCAACTGGATGGTCCACTACGTCGGCGCCGACATGGCCACCGAGGCCCGCAACCGCGCCGAGGAAGAGCGCGCCATGGCCAGCTTCGACCAGGACTTCGCCCGCCGCCACGCCGGCGCCTTCGCCGCCCTGCACCAGCGCTTCGGCCTCGACTACTTCGGCATCGACTGCGCCGAGACCCGCGAGGGCGAGCTGCTGATCTTCGAGGTCGCCTCCGCCATGGTCATCCACGCCATGGACTCGCCCCAGCTCTACCCCTACAAGCAGGCGCAAATGAGCAAGACCTTCGGCGCCTTCCATCGCCTGCTCGAGGCTCTGGCCGCGGCGCGCCACCCCACCCCGCCGCCGGGCACCTACCTTGCCGCCGCGCCCGAGGCCGCGCCATGTCGCTAGCCGCCTCCACGCCCGTGCTGGCCGCCAGCGCGCCCGCCCCGGCCTCGCTCGACCCGGCCGACTGGGGCGCCTTCCGCGGCTCCGCCCACCACCTGCTCGACGCCGTGCTCGACCATCTGCAGGGCGTCGCCGCCGGCCCGGTCTGGCAGCCCGTCTCCGCCGCCCTCGACCAGGCCATGCGCCGCCCGCTCCCGCTCGCCCCCACCGACTCCGCCCAGGTGGCGCGCGAGCTGGCCGAACTCATCCTGCCCGCCGGCGTGGGCAATACCCATCCCCGCTTCTTCGGCTGGGTGCACGGCGCTGGCACCCCCGGGGGCGTCCTCGCCGAACTGGTCGCCGCCGCCCTCAACGCCAACGTCGGCGGGCGCGACCACGGCGCCGTCCGGGTCGAGCGCCAAGTCCTCGCCTGGGCCAAGGCCATCATGGGCTTTCCCCCGCACAGCTCCGGCCTGCTGCTCTCGGGCACCTCCATGGCCAACCTGGTCGCCATCCAGGCCGCCCGCACCGCCCGCCTCGGGCCCCAGGTGCGCGAGCAGGGCGTCGCCGCCACCTTCGCCCAGCGCTTTCCTGGGGCCCGCGGCCTCGCCGCCTACGCCTCCGAAGCGGTCCACGGCTGCGTCCCCAAGGCCTTCGCCGTCTCCGGCCTGGGCTCCGACACCCTGCGCCTGCTGCCCACCGACGCCTCCCACCGCCTCTCCCCCCAGCGGCTCGAGGCCGCCATCCAAGCCGACCGCGCCGCCGGCTTCGTCCCCTTCCTCCTGGTCGGCACCGCCGGCACCGCCGACATCGGCGCCACCGACGACCTCGCCGCGCTCGCCCGCATCGCCGCCCAACACCAGCTCTGGTTCCACGTGGACGGCGCCTTCGGCGCCCTCGCCATCCTCAGCCCCGCCCACCGCCCCCGCCTCGCCGGCATCGAGGCCGCCGACTCGCTCGCCTTCGACTTCCACAAGTGGGCCCACGTCCCCTACGACGCCGGCTGCGTGCTGATCCGCGACGAGCGCTGCCACCGCCAGTCCTTCGCCCTGGCGCCCAACTACCTCGAGCGCGCCACCCGCGGCACCGCCGCCGGCGCCCCCTGGTTCTGCGACTACGGCCCCGAACTCTCCCGCTCCGCCCGCGCCATCAAGGTGTGGGCCACGCTGCGCGAGCAGGGCCTGGAGCGCCTCGGCGCCGCCATCGCCGCCAACTGCGACCTCGCCCAATTCCTCGGCCGCCGCCTCGCCGCCCAGCCCGGCTTCGAGCTGCTCGCCCCCATCCCCCTCAACATCGTCTGCTTCCGCCACTGCCCCCCCGGCCTCGACCCCGAGGCCCTCGACCACCACAACCGCGAACTCGCCTGCGACCTGCAGGAATCCGGCGTCGCCGTGGTCTCCACCACCCGCCTCCGCGGCCAACTCGCCCTCCGCGCCGCCATCGTCAACCACCGCACCACCGCCTCCGACCTCGACCTGCTGGTGGAAGCCCTGGTCCGCTTCGGCCGCCTGCGGCTCGCCCGCCGCTAGGCCCGCCCCCGCGGCGCCGCGCTCCGGCGACATTAGAAGCTTCTGAGAAGATTTGGCGCTCGACGTGCTCATTCTTCGGTGAATGGCTATCGCCGCCATCGCCGATCTCTTGCCGCCGACGGCTCCCAAGCCCGCCGCCGCCCCGACCGCCGCGCCCGCCGCCCACAGCGGCTTCCAGCAGCAGTTGGGCCAAGCCCTGCAATCCGACCGCAGCCAGCCCGCCGCCGCCGCCGCCGAGGCTGCGCCCGCCACCGCTGCCCCCAAGGCCACGGCGCGTGGCCCCCACGCCCTGGCCAATCGCCGCGCCGCCAAGTCCGACCGCGACCCCCAACCCGCCGCTGCGACGCCCGCCGCCAGCGCCTCCGCCCATCCCGCCCCGATCGCGATCCCCGCCCCGGTGCCGCCGCCGCCGATCCCGGCCGCCGCACCCCTGCCCGCCGCCAACCCGGCGCCTGCGCCCACCGCCGCAGCCGCCCCGGCTCTCTTCAACCCGAGCCCCGCGCCGCCGGCCGCGCCCCTGCTGCCCCGTGCGACGCCCGCGCCGGCGCCCACGGATGTCACCGCTCCGCCGGTTGCGCCCGCGCCCGCCAAGCCCGTCCCGCCGCCGGTGCCCGCCAGCGCACCCCAAACGGCGCCGCTGCCTTCGGCTCCGGCCCAAGCCGCGCCCATCGCACCCGCTGCGCCCGCCCCGGTTGCGCCGACCGTGCCGCCTCCGGCCCCCAAGCTCGCCGCGGTTCCCGCGCCGCGCCCGGCTGCTCCGCCGGCCCCGGCCCAAAACACCAACCCCGCGCCCACCGCCGCTCCGCCGGCCACCGCCGCCGTGGCGACGGTGGCGCCGCTCGCCGCCAGCGCGGCCGCGCACGCCCCGGCGCCCGCCGCCGCCCCCGGCCCCAGCGCCATCTCCGTATCCAACGCCGCCGCCAGCAGCAATGCCGCCAACGCCAACAACGCCGGCGGCAGCAATCCCGGCGCCAATGGCAACCCGGCCGGCAACGGCGGCAACCCTGCCCCCCAGAATCCCACCGCGGCCGCCAGCACAGCCGCGCCGCCCAAAGCGCTGGCCACCAGCGCCAGCCCCGCCCCGACCAACAGCGCCGTCCCCCCGGCACCGGGCGCGGCGCCGGCCGCGGTCGCCACCGGCGCCAGCCCGGCGACCGCCCCGGCCCCGGCCGCGGCCAGCACCACCGCCGCCGCCGCTCCGGCCGCCAGCCCCGCCCCCACGCCCGCCAATCCCGGCGGCCTCGCCGCTTGGCAAGCCAGCTCGGCGGCGCACAGCGCCGCCCCCCACGGCGAGATCACGCTCGCCATGCAGACCGAGGCCCTCGGCCGCGTCCAGGTGCGCGCCTCCCTCCACGACAACCTGGTCGGCGCCACCGTGGCCGTGGACCGCCCGGAGGTCCACGCCTTCCTCGCCTCCCAAATGCCCGCGCTCGAGCGCTCCCTCGCCGCCAAGCAGATCGCCATGGGCTCGCTCAACCTGCAGCAGGGGGGGGCCGGCGGCAATGGCCAGTCCACGCCCCAATTCGGCGCGCCTCCGCAGGCGCGCAACTCCATCCCCGGCCCCGCCGGCGCTTCCACCCCATCGCCGGCCGCTCCCGCCGGATCTTCCGTCCCCAGCTCCACCGCAGGCACGCTGCTCAACTTGCGGGTCTGATCTTTGAGGTAATGCCCCTATGACTTCTTCTCCCCTCGCCTCCGCCGCCGCCGCTGCCGCCGCTGCCGCCAGCGGCGCCACCCCCACCCCCCAGGCCACGCCCAATGCCAGCGGCATGATCGGCCTCAACGGCAACGATTTTATGACCCTGTTGGTGGCCCAACTGAAGAATCAGGACCCCACCAACCCCATGGACCCCACCCAGTTCGTCACCCAGTTGGTGCAATTCAACAGCCTGGAGCAATTGATCAGCATCAACCAGGACCTGACTCCCACCACCGCCCCCACCAATCCCACCAATCCGACCAATCCAACCACCGGCGGCACTGCCGCGCCGGCGCATTCCTAGGAGAACCCCATGCCCTCTTTTTCCGTCCCGCTGTCCGGCCTGGATGCCAGCTCGCAGGCGCTCACCCTGATCGCCAACAACCTGGCCAACCTCAACACGCCCGGCTACAAAGCCTCCGCCTCCGAATTCACCACCCTGTTCTATCAGGGCCTGGGCACCTCGGGCAGCGGCGACCCCATGCAGGTCGGCACCGGCACCCAAGTGGGCTCGGTCTCCATGGACTTCACTGACGGCGCCGTCAACCCCACCGGCATCCCCTCCAACGCCGCCATCCAGGGCGCGGGCATGTTCGTGGTCAGCAAGGCCGGGCAGCAACTCTTCACCCGCGCCGGCGACTTCACCGTCGCCGCCGACGGCACCCTGCAGACCGCCGACGGCGGCATGGTGCAGGGCTACCCCGCCGTCAACGGGGTGGTCAATTCCAACGGCGCGCTGGGTTCGCTGCAACTCGGCAGCAACGTCACCAGCCCCGCCAGCGCCACCGCCAACCTGCAGGTCGGCCTCAATCTCAACAGCGCCTCCGCCGTGGGCACCACCTTCGCCCAGCCCATCCAAATTTACGACTCGCTCGGCGCCAGCCACACCCTCACCGCCACCTTCACCAAGACCGGTGCCAACGCCTGGGGCTACCAAGTCACCCTCCCCGGCGCCGACACCGGCGGCACCACGCCCACCACGCTGGCCTCGGGCTCGGTCAGCTTCGACACCAGCGGCAACCTGGTTCCCACCACGCCCGGGCCGCCGCCGTCGGAAAACATTGCCCTGGCCTCGCCCGCCCTGGCCGACGGCGCCGCCGCCCTCAACATCAACTGGAACCTGTTTGACACCCAGGGCAGCTCCCTCATCACCCAGACGGCCGCCTCCTCGGCTCCGCTCTCCTCCCATCAGGACGGCACCCCCAGCGGCAACCTGCTGACCTTCACCATTGGCTCCGACGGGCTGATCACCGGCTCGTTCAGCAACGGCCAGACCCGTTCGCTAGGCCAGATCGCGCTCGCCACCTTCGCCAACCCGCAAGGCATCCAGGCCATCGGCAACAACAACTTCGCCGACACCGTCGCCGCCGGCAACCCCACCATCGGCGTTCCCGGCACCGGCAGCCGCGGCCAGCTCCAGGGCGGCGCCATCGAGCAGTCCAACGTGGACATCGCCGCCCAATTTGCCAACCTGATCCAGGCCCAGCGCGGCTACGAGGCCAACGCCCACACCGTGACCACCTTCGATCAGATCACCCAAGACACCATCAACATGAAGGCCGGCTTGTAACCATGGCCGGTCTCTCCCACCCCGTCCACCCGCCCGCCGGGAGGCCCGCGCGCCTCCCGGCCGGCGCCCCCGCCCTGTTGGCCTTGCTGCTGCTCGCCGCCCTCGCCGGCTGCCAGTACCTGCCCGGCCACAAGGCCGCGGTCAAGGCCGCCGCGCCGGTGCGCATCGTCAAGCTCGACAGCACCGTGCTCAACCTGGCCGACACCTCCGGCCCCGCCTATCTCCGCCTCGGCGTCTCGCTCGGCATCGCCTCCCTCCCCCCCAAGGACAGCGACCTCAAGACCAAGACCATCGCCCGCGACACCATCGTCACGCTGGCCAGCAAAGAGACCTCCGACGTTCTCCTCTCCGCCTCCGGCAAAGAGGACCTGAAGCGCGCCCTGCTGGCGGAGCTCCGCCGCCGCCTGCCCGACGCCCAAATCGAAAAACTCTACTTCGACGAATTCCTGGTGCAACGCTAACCATGGCCGCCGCCCTCGCCGTTCCCTCCCCCGCCCCGCCGCTCTCCGACGAAGCGCGCTGGAACAACATTCAATGGCTGCCCTGCAACCTCGCCGTCGAGGTCTCGGTGCCGCGCGTCACCGTGGGCGACATCCTCCGCCTCGCCCCGCAAGCGGTGATGGAGACGCGCTGGCAGCAGAACGCCGACGTGCCCATCCGCGCCAACGGCCAGCTCATCGCCTGGGCGGAGTTCGAGGGCGTGGACGAAAAGCTGGCGGTGCGCGTCACCCGCCTCGCCTAGCCCGGAGACGCCACCATGGAAACCCTACTTCCCGCCCGTGCCTGGAGCCTGCGCAGTTGGCTGGCCAAGCCGCGCGTCCGCCGCCGCGAACGCCGCCTGCGCCTGGTCGAGACCCTGCCGCTGGGCGAGCGCCGCTTCGTCGCCGTGGTCAGCATTGACGGCCACGAGTTTCTCGTCGGCGCCACGCCGCAGTCGCTCTCCCTGCTGGGCGAGCTCGGCTGCGACTCCAATCCCTTCGCCGAACCCCCCAACCTCTCGACCCGGGAGGTGCAGTGACCGCCCTGCCCGCCGTGCTGCTCTGGCAGCAGGGGCTCCGCCTCCCCGGCGGCCCCGACATCTCCTGGACGGTGGTGGTGATCCTCACCCTGGTCACCCTCATCCCCGCCATCCTGGTCTCGATGACCCCCTTCGTCCGCCTGCTGGTGGTCTTCCACTTCCTCCGCCAGGCGCTCGGCACCCAGACCGCCCCCAGCAACCAGGTGCTCATCGGCCTCTCCCTCTTCCTCACCTACTTCATCATGCAGCCCGTCGGCACCCAGATCTACGGCCAGGCGGTGGTGCCCTACAACCAGGGCCGCGTGGACATCACCCAGGCGCTCGACCGCGCCAGCGCCCCGCTCGAGACCTTCATGCTGCGCTTCACCCGCCAGAGCGACCTCGAGCTCTTCGTCCAGGCCGCCCACGCACCCCGTCCCCGCACCCCCGCCGACCTGCCCATGCGCGTGGTCATTCCCGCCTACATCGTCAGCGAACTGCAGACCGGCTTCCAGATCGGCGTGGTGCTCTTCCTCCCGTTCCTCGCCATTGACCTGGTGGTCGCCTCCATCACCACCTCCGTCGGCATGTTCCAGTTGCCGCCGGTGGTCATCTCCACCCCGCTCAAGCTCATGGTCTTCGTCGCCGCCGGCGGCTGGCACCTGCTGGTCGGCTCCCTCCTCCACAGTTTTTCCTGACGCCCCATGAACGCCGACCAAGCCGTGGAACTCGCCCGCCAGACGCTGCAGATCACCCTCATGATCTGCGGCCCCATCCTGCTCATCGCCATGGGCGTGGGCCTCATCGTCAGCGTGTTCCAGGTCATCACCTCGGTGCAGGACACCACCGTCACCACCGTTCCCCGCCTGGCCACGGTGGCGGCGGTCGCCTTCCTGCTCAGCCCCTGGATGTTCCGCGAGATGGTGAGCTTCACCATCCGCCTGCTGGGGGATTTCCACCCCTATCTGCACTAGGAGGCGGCCCTGCCCACCCAATGGATCGCCTATGTGGTGCCGGCGCTGCTGATCGCCACCCGCCTCAGCGGCGTGCTCATCGTCGCCCCCTTCTTCGGCGCCGACTCCATCCCCCCGCGCGTCAAGGCGGCGCTGGTCATCGCCCTCACCGCCGTCCTCCTCCCCGCCTCCGCCTCCGCCCTGCCCCACGCCACCATCCTCGCCTGGTTCGGCGACGGCCTCTCCGAACTGGTCATCGGCCTGCTGCTCGGCCTGACGGTCAAGATCGTCTTCGAGGCGGTGCAGTTGGCCGGCGACGTGGCCGGCTTCCAGTTCGGCCTCTCCTTGGAAAGCTCCATTGATCCCACCAGCGAGGCCAGCAGCACCGTGCTCGCCACCCTGCACCAGTTGCTGGTGCTCTACATCTTCCTCCAGGTCGGCGTGCAGCGCTGGGTTCTGCTCGGCCTCGCCTCCAGCTTCGTCGCCCTGCCGCTGGGCTCCAGCCTCGCCGCCCTCACCCCCGCCCAACTGCTCAATTTCGCCGGCAACCTCTTCGTCTGGGGCCTGGAGCTGGCCATGCCGGTGCTGGTCGTCACCCTGCTGATTGACGTCGCCCTCGCCTTCTTCGCCAAGGTCGCGCCGCAGTTGCCCGTCATCTTTGTCGGCATGCCGGTCAAGGCGCTAGTCGGCTACGGCGTGCTGATGGCCGCCTTCCACTTCTGGCCCGGCATCCTCACCCATCACTTCAACGACGCCCTCGCCTTCTTCCTGCAGCACACCCACCCCATCACCTAGCCCCAGTTCGCCATGGCCGACAGCAACCGCACAGAACCGGGCACAGCACACAAGCGCGAAGAGGCGCGCAAAAAGGGCAGCATCGCCCGCGGACGCGACCTGCCCGGCGCCACCGCCATGGTGATCGCCATCGCCATGCTGTCCTGGTTCGCCGCCGACGGCGTGGCCCAGTGGCGCCACCTGCTCGCCGAACTGCTGGACGACGCCGCCCGCCCCGGCGGCCACGTCGGCCTGGCCCAGCTCCGCACCACCTTCCTGCTCGCCCTCGGCTGGACCGGCGTCGTCGCCGCCTCCGCCTGGGTGGGCTGCACCGCCATCGCCTTCCAGGGCGGCTTCGTCATCTCCCCCGGCGCCCTGCTGCGCTTCAGCCGCCTCCAGCCCGCCCAGAACGTCAAAAAGCTGTTCTCCCCCGAGGCCCTCAGCCGCACCGCCAAGACCATCTTCCCGGTGCTGGTCATCGCCTATCTCACCTACGGCGTGGTCTCCTCCAACTGGGGCCAGATCGTCCGCGCCAGCGACTTCACCGTCGCCGCCGCCCTCGCCTGGCTGATGCAAACCATGCTCGCCGTCGCCTGGCGCGGCGCCATGGTGCTGCTGGCCTGGTCGGGCGTGGACTACCTGCTGCAGCGCCGCGCCCACGAGAACTCCCTCAAGATGACCAAGCAAGAGGTCAAGGAGGACACCAAGCAAACCCAGGGCAGTCCCGAAACCCGCGGCCGCATCCGCCGCATCCAGCGCCAGATGTACCGCCGCCGCATGATGCAGGCCGTCCCCACCGCCACCGTGGTCGTCACCAATCCCACCCACTACGCCGTGGCGCTCCAGTACGATCCCCTCACCATGCTCGCCCCCGTGGTCGTGGCCAAGGGCCGCGAGCAGGTGGCCGCCCGCATCCGCGCGCTCGCGGTCGCCAGCGGCGTCCCCGTGGTGGAGAACCGCGCCGTGGCCCGCGCCCTCTACAGCTCGGTCGAACTCGGCGCCCCCATCCCCGGCAAGCTCTACGCCGCCGTCGCCGAGATCCTGGCTTTCCTCCGCCGCGCCCAAGCCAAGCGCACCGCCATGGCTCCGCTGTGGGGCTGATCCCTCCCCCGCCCGCACTGGCCACGGTGCACGGGTTCCCCCGGCTAAGAGATCTCTAACCCGCCGATGGCGCTCCGATTGCAAGTTGACCGGAGGAAGGACCATGCCCGCCAAAGCCAAAGCTCTGCCCGCCGGCCCCGCCGCCCCGGGCGCCCCCGCCGCCGCCCCCAAGTCGGGCGCGATGGACTGGAGCCTGCCCATCGCCGCCGTTGGGCTGGTCTTCCTGATGCTGGTCCCGGTGCCGGCGCTGTTGCTCGACCTGCTGCTGACACTCAGCATTGCCACCGCGGTGCTGGTGCTCTTGGTGGCGGTGCAGATCCTGCGCCCGGTGCAGTTCTCGGTCTTCCCCAGCCTGCTGCTCTTGCTCACCCTGTTCCGGCTCTCGCTCAACCTGGCCAGCAGCCGCCGCATCCTGCTCCACGGCGGCGAGGGCGTGGCCGCGGCCGGGCATGTGATCGAGGCCTTCGGGCAGTTCGTGGTGGGGGGCAACTACGTCGTCGGCTTCGTCATCTTCCTCGCCCTGATCGCCATCCAATACCTGGTGGTCAGCCACGGCGCGGTGCGCACCGCCGAGGTCACCGCCCGGTTCACCCTCGACGCCCTGCCCGGCAAGCAGATGGCCATCGACGCCGACCTCAACGCCGGCCTGATTGACGAGTTGCAGGCGCGCCAGCGCCGCGAGGCCATCGCCCGCGAGGCCGAGTTCTACGGCGCCATGGACGGCGCCGCCCGCTTCAGCCAGCGCGATGCCATGGCCACCATCCTCATCACCGCCATCAACATCATCGCCGGCTTCCTCATCGGCGTCTTCCAGCAGCACCTGGACATGATGCAGGCGCTGAAGACCTACACCATCCTCACCGTGGGCGACGGCCTGGTGACCATGATCCCCTCGCTGCTGGTCTCGGTGGCGGGCGCCATCGTCATCACCCGCGCCAGTTCCGACAACACCCTGGGCGCCGACCTGGGCAGCCAACTGCTCGCCCGCCCCCGCGCCCTCTGGATCGCCGGCGGCGCCCTGGTCTCGCTGGCGCTCATGCCCGGCCTGCCCAAGTTCAGCTTCCTGTCCATGGCCGCCGTGCTGGGCTACGGCGCCACCCGTCTCGCCAAGAAGGCCGCCGCCGCCCCCGACGCCGCCGCCGCCACCTCCTCCGCCGCCGCCCCCGAGGCGCTCGAGCCCCTGCTCAAGGTCGAGACCCTGGCCCTCGAGGTCGGCTACGCCCTGGTCCCGCTGGTGGACGAGGCCCAGGGAGGCAAGCTGCTGCCCCGCGTGCGCGCCCTGCGCAAGCAGTTGGCGCTGCAGCTCGGCTTCATCATTCCCTCCATCCACATCACCGACAACCTGCAGTTGCAGCCGCGCGAGTACGCCTTCTCGCTGCGCGGGGTGGAGATCGGCCGCTTCGAGACCTACCAGAACCACCTGCTCGCCATCCACAGCGGCCTGGAGGCGCCCCCGCTCGAGGGCAAGGAGACGCGCGAGCCCGCCTTCGGCGTTGCCGCCCGCTGGATCGCTCCCCAACAGCAGGAGCAGGCCCTGGCCGACGGCTTCGCCGTGGTGGACCAGACCGCCGTCATGGCCACCCACATCGCCGAGCTCATCCGCCAAAACGCCTACGAGCTGCTCACCCGGCAAGAGACCCAGCGCCTGCTCGACGCCCTCGCCGACACCCAGCCCAAGCTGGTCGAGGAGTTGGTCCCCAAATTGCTCAGCTTAGGTGAGTTGCAGCGTATTCTTCAGCAGCTTTTAAGAGAGCACGTGTCCATACGCGATCTACCCACGATTTTGGAGGCCCTGATCGAGACCGCCGCCGTCCGCAAAAACCCGGTCGCGCTGGTCGAGGCCGCCCGCCAAGCCCTGGGACGCGCCCTGGTGCAGCCCCTGCTCGGCGCCGACGGCTCCCTCCAGGTCATCACCCTGGCCCAGCCGCTGGAGGAGGAACTCAACCGCAGCTTCGACCAGGCCGCCCCCGCGCCCGGCCTCGCCGCCGCCGGCGGCAGCCTGGGCAAGCGCGTGCTCGAGGGCCTGCGCCGCTTCGCCTACGATCCCGCCGCCGGCGCCCCCCAAGTGCTGCTCTGCCACTCCCCCGGCCGCTTCTACCTGCGCCGCATGCTGGAGGCAAGCTGGCCCCGCCTCAGTGTCCTCTCCCCCGGCGAGATCCCCGCCAAGACCCAGGTGCATTCGCTGGGGATGGTGTCGTAAGGAACCCATGACGCCTCCCGCCGCCCATTACGATGCTCCCGCCGTGCTCGACGCCGCCGAGCGCGAGCGCCTGCTGCTCGAGCAACTCCCCCAGGTGCGCTACATCGCCCGCCGCATCCACGAGCGCCTGCCCCCCCAAGTCCTGCTCGAGGACCTGGTTCAGGCCGGCGTGGTCGGCCTGATTGACGCCCTGCACAAATACGACCCCGCCCGCAACGCCCAGCTGGGCACCTACGCCCGCTTCCGCATCCGCGGCGCCATCCTCGACAGCCTGCGCGCCCTCGACTGGAGCCCGCGCGAACTCCGCCGCCACGGCCGCGCGCTGCAGGAGGCCGCCGCCGAGCTCGAGGAAAAGCTCGGCCGCACCCCCACCACCGACGAGATCTGCGCCGCCCTCTCGCTCTCCACCGACGAGTTCCACCGGCTGCAGGCCGCCCTGCACCGCCTCGACCTCGACCACGGCAGCGGCGAAGACGACGCCCCCGCCGCCGTCGACACCGCCCCCAGCCCCGATCCCGATCCCTTCACCCTCTGCCAGCAGAGCGAGTCCCGCGCCCTGCTCGCCCGCCTGATCGAAGAGCTGCCCGAGCGCGAACAGCAGATTCTCAGCCTCTACTACTTCGAGGAGCTGACCATGAAGGAGGTCGGCGCCGTGCTCGGCATTGGCGAGTCCCGCATCTCCCAGATCCACGCCGCGCTGCTGGTCCGGCTGCGCGCCAAGCTGCGCGCCCGCCTCCACGCCGCCCCCCCGGGCTTGCCCCCCCGCCGCGCCGAGCCCCCGCCCCCGCGCGCCTGGGCCCGCAGCGTCGGCGCCGGCCAGATGATGGACTAGCCCGCCATGGAACGCAGCCTCAACCAAGACGAAATTGACGCCCTCTTCCGCAAGGCGCGCGGCCTCAAGCCCGGTCCCACCCAGCGCAAGCGCGAGCTCGCCCGCTGCGACTTCCGCCAGGCCGGGCAGATCACCCGCGAACAGGCCCGCTCCGTCAACGGCCTGCACGAGGGCTTCGCCCGCAACCTCGGCCACTCCCTCGGCGCCTACCTCCGCACCCAGCTCGACGTCGGCCTGGTCGCCATCGAGCAGTTGGGCTTTGGCGAGTTCATGCAGCGCCTGCCCGAGGTCAGCTACGTCGCCTCCATCGCGGTCATGCCGGTCGGCGTCAGCGCCGCCCTGCAGATCGACTTGGCCCTGGCCTATCCCATGATTGATCTGGTGCTGGGCGGCACCGGCATTCCCGGCGCCTCCCCCACCGACCTCACCGAGATCGAAGAGCAGATCCTGGAGAGCATCGTCGCCCTCATCGCCCGCGAGCTGCAGCTTGTCTGGCAGCCGGTGGTGGACCTGGGCTTCGCCTTCGAGCGGCGCCAGCCCATGGCGCAGATCCTGCGCCTCATGCCCCCCAACGAAAAGGTGCTGGCGCTCAGCTTCGAGCTCCACCTCCCCGAGGTGAGCGGCATGATGAACCTCATCCTGCCCGCGGTGGTCTCCACCAGCCTGCTGCGCCAGCTCTCCGAGGCCTGGGTCTACCACCGCCGCCAGGAGGACCCCGACCTCCGCCCCCGCCTGCAGCGCCTGCTGGGCGGCGCCCGCTTCGCCATGGAACTCGCCCTGCCCCCCTTTCCCGTCGCCATCCGCGATCTGCTGGCCCTGCAGCCCGGCCAGGTGTTGATGTTCCACCACGCCGTCGAGCAGCCCGCGCAAGTCAAGCTGGCCGGCCGGCGGGTGTTCCTGGCGCAGGCCATTCGCCATCAGAACCGGCGCGCCGCGCTCATCCAGACGGTGCAGCCGCTGGCCAAGCCCGAGGGAGGCAACTAGCATGGCAGACGAGATCGAACCCCAACCCGAATCCGCCCCCGAGGTCGCCCCGGAGTCCGCGCCCCAGCTCGCCGCCGAGCCCGCGTCCCCGGCCATTCCCGCCGCCCTCGCCGGCCCCGCCAAGGGCTTCGCCGAGGTTTGGGCCGAGGCCGCGCTGCGCGTGATTCAGGATCTCAGCGGCGACCGCGCCTGGATGCCGGGCGAGGCCAGCCCCGAGCCCAACGCCGCCGCCGCCGAGATCTGCGCCCACCTCGAGTTCGGCCCCGCCCTCGCCGGCAAGCAGCAGATCAAGTTCCACCGCGCCACCCTGCACGCCTGGGCCGGCCTCGCCCTGCCCGCCGACCAGGCCGCCTCCCGCCGCAAGAACGCCCCCCTCGACGAGGCCGAGCAGGAGGCCCTGGCCGAGGTGGTCAAGCGCCTGGCTGCCGCCGCCGCCGCCGCCCTGGATGCGGCCGGCTGGGGCCCCGTCCCCATCCAGTTGCGCCACGTCGGCCCGCTGCGCCGCACCGTCGAGCCCGGCGGCGACGTCGTCCCCCTCCGCTTTGTCCATCCCCGCGGCGGCATGCTCGAACTCGAACTCGGCTTCGACCGCGAGCTCCACCGCAGCCTGGAGCGCCGCCTCCATCCCGAAGCCGCCGAGCCCGATCCCGACCCCGCCCCCGAGCCCGCCCCCGACGCCCCCGATGCCCGCGGCGGCGCCGCCTCCGGCAAGCTCGACCTGCTGCTCGACGTCGAGCTCGACGTCACCCTGCGCTTCGGCGGCCGCCAAATGCTGCTGCACGATGTGCTCGAGCTCGCCCCCGGCTCGGTGCTCGAACTCGACCGCCACATTGACGACCCGGTCGAGCTCCTGGTCGGCGGCAAGATCGTCGCCTGGGGCGACGTGGTTGTGGTGGATGGCAACTACGGCCTGCGCGTCTCCCGCCTGGTGCACCGCCGCGAGCGCATGGCCGCGCTGGAGATGGCGCGATGACCCGTCCCCCCACCGCCCTTGTCCTCCCGCCGCCCCTGCCCGCCCTCGGCGGCGAATCCGTCAAGGCCAGCGTCGCCCACGGCTGGCAGGCCCTGCGCGAGCGCTGGATCTGCCTCGGCCCCAACTGCGGCGAGCGCAACGGCCTGCGCTCCTGGTGCAAGCTTCCCGCCCGCATCCAGTTGCAGCAGGGCTGGTGCTGCAGCCCCGAGTGCTTCCAGGCCGCCTTCGAGCAGATGGCCGCGCCCCTGCTGCGCGCCCTGGCCCAGCCCCGCACCCCGCGCCCCCACCGCGTCCCCCTGGGCTTGCTGCTGCTCTCCCGCGGCCGCATTGACAGCGCCCAGCTCCGCACCGCGCTGCAGGCGCAGCAGGCCGAGAGCCACGGCCGCATCGGCGACTGGCTCCTCCGCCAAGGCGCCATCTGCGAAGACGACATCGCCGCCGCCGTCGGCCTGCAGTGGGCCCGCCCCCTCTATCCCCTCGCCCAGTCGCAGAGCTGGCGCCTCACCCGCGGCTGGGTTCCGCTCGCCCTGCTGCAGACGCTGCGCATGCTCCCCCTCCACTTCGCCGCCGACCGCCGCCGCCTCTACGTCGGCTTCGCCCAGACCATCGAGTTCACCGCCCTCGCCGCCCTGGCCCAGATCTTCGAGTGCAAGATCGAGAGCTGCATCGTCACCGACTCCGCCCTCGACGCCGCCCTGGAGCAGTTGCGCACCCTGCCCGCCCACGAGCAGGTGCAGGATGTCGGCTTCGACCGCATGGACGACCCCGCCGAGATCGCCGGCGTGGTCCGCCAATACGCCCGCTACGCCGAGGCCCGCCAGATCCGCCTGGCCACCGCCGGCCCCTTCCTCTGGGTCCGCATCCGCGGCGAAAAAATCGTCCACCTCACCTTCCGCGGCCGCTAGCTAGCCCGCATTTCTCACCACCTCCGTTTGGTGGGCGCCGGCCCCAGCGCGCCTGCGGCGCGCGTCCCGCTTGTGCTCGCGCCTCGCTGGGGCCGCGCCGAATTCGTTTCCCGGGGGCGGGCCGCCCTGCGGAATTTCGCAGCCTTTCGCGCCGATTTTGCCGGCAGGCAAAGCGGCGCGACCCCCGCGACGCGAAATGCGCGGGCAGCCGCGCCGGCAAGGCGCGTGCCGTTCAGCGCGCGGAGGCGTACTTGAACAGTATGTCGAGCACGCTGGACGGCGCGCAACGCAGCCGGAGCGTGCTGATCGCGCATTGCAGCAGGAGGCTGGTGAGAAATGCTAGCTAGGGCCCATCCGGCCTGGGTGTGGCTCGGCACCCCGCCAGCATGATGGGCCGGCGCCGGCGCTGCGGGACATCCCGGCGCCCGGCGCCGCGCCCCGTGCGCGAGCCCCCCTCCGTCCGCCGCAGGCCCCGCCGCCGCGGCCTACCCCACTGTATTCGGATAATTCAACAGGCTCATCTGCGAGATCCGGCTCCCCGCCGCCAGGATGGCGCTGCGCGCCGTCTCCGCCGACGAGAGCTGGGTGATGGCCTGCGCCAGGTCGGCCCCGGTCAGCGTGGTCTGCTGCGAGGTCAGGTTGAGCTGTTCGTTGTTGAGGAAGGTCTGCGTGGTGTTGAGCCGGTCAATGGTGGTGCCGTAGAACACCCGCTGCTGGTTGAGCTGCGCCAGCGCCCCGCTCACCTCCGTCACCGCCGTCTGCGCCCCGGCATGGTTGCCGCTGTCCAGCGCGGTCTTGAGGTCGTTGAGCGCCTGGAAGACGCTGCCGCTGGCATTCTGGAAGATCTGCGAGCCCGGCACGTTGACCGTGGTCATCGCCCCCGGCGCCACCTCCACCTGGTTGACGGTGGTGTTGCCCTGGTAGCGCACCCCGTCCGGCTGGCTGGCATCGGCGACGTAGGCGGGCCCGGCGGCGGTGCCGCCGAACACCGAGGTGCCCTGGAAGGTGGAGTTGGCCACCGACACCATCTGCTGCTGGATCTGTCCCACCTCCTGCCCCAGCGCCTGCATGTCGGTGTTGGACAGCGTCCCGCTCGCCCCCGAGGTCCCCAGCGTCACCGCCCGGTTGAGCACGGTCACCGCCGAGGCCAGCGCCGAATCCCCGGTCTGCAGCTCGCCCGTCAGGCTGTTGATGTTTTGCAGGTACTGCGTGATCTGCGCCCCCTGCGCCTGGTTGCTGCTGAACAGCGCCGCCGCCGCGGGATCGTCCGAGGGCAGATTGACCCGCTGCTGCGTCTCCACCTGGGTGAGCGCCGTGTTCTGGCTCTGCTGCGTCTGGTTGAGCGCGTTCAGCAGGTTGTTGTTCATCAGCTCGGTGGTGATGCGCGTGCCCATGGCTTATGCCTTCCCCAGATTGATCGCCGTCGAGGTGAGGCTGTTGATGATCCCCACCACCCGCGCGGCCGCCTGATAGGCGCTTTGGAATTGCGTCAGCGCGATGCTCTCCTCGTCGACCGAGACCCCGGAGATGCTGGAGCGCTGGTTCTGCAGTTGCGTCAGCACCAGGCTGGAGGCCTGCTGCTGCGTGTTGGCGCTGTTGATGACGCTGCCAATGCTGCTGATCACGCTGGCATAGGCGTTGTCCGGCGTCTGCCCGCCGATGATGGCCTGCTGCTGCAGCCCCTCCATCGCCAGCAGGTTGCTGTTGTCGCCGGTGCTGCCGTTGCCGCTGGCGGCGATGGCGTTGGGATCGGTGGTGGCCAGGCTCAGGCTGGCCGCCGCCCCGGTCGCCGCCGGCGGCGTGAACAGGTTGCCCCCCGCCGCCCCGGTGGCGTCGTAGCCCAGCGCGTTCTGCGCGTTCACCGCGTTGGCCAGTCCGCTGGCCAACTGGTCGAGCTGGCTGGAGAGCTGCGGCAGCGTCTGGTCGCGCGCCTGGATGATCCCCGCCAGGCTGCCCCCGCTGATGCTGGCGGTGATGTCGGTGGTGCCCGAATACACCTCCTGCACCCCCGTTCCCGACGGCCGCAGCGTCAGCGGCGTCGCCACCGCCCCCACCACCAGCGGGCTGCCCGCGCTCGTGGTCAGCGTCACCTGCCCCTGGTTGCCCGCGCTGGTGTTGAAGTCAATCAGCTTCGACAGGTTCTGCATCAGTTGCGTGCGCTGGTCCACCAACTCGCCCGCGTTCTGGTTGCTGTTCTGCACGTCGGCGATCTGGCCGTTGAGGTTGGCGATCTGCCCCAGCAGGGTGTTCACCTGCGCCACCCCCTGCGTCACCTCCTGGTCCGCCCCGGCGCGCTGCTGGCTGATGGCGTTCGCCACCTGCTGGAACGTCTGCGTCATGGTCTGCGCCGCCGACATCACCGCCGTGCGCTGCGCCCCGTCGGCCGGATTGGTCGAGAGCTGCTGCAGCGCGCTGAAAAACCCGTCCATCGCCGTTCCCAGCCCCGCGCCCCCGGTGGCGCTGAACAACGACTGCACCGGCCCCAACTGCTGCTGCAGCGCGCTCAGCCGGTTCTGGTTCTGCGTCTCCTGGTCAATCCGGATCTCCAGCACCGAGTCGCGGATGCTCTGCACCCCCTGCACCACCACCCCCCCGCCTCCGCCCTGCGAGCTGGCGTAGGGGGCCTGCTCCGCCAGCGTCGCCACCTGGCGGGTGTAGCCCGGGGTGTTCACGTTGGCCAGGTTGTTGGCGGTCACCTGCAGGCCCTCTTGCTGGGCCTGGATGGATTGGTTGGCGATGGAGAGTATGCCGAACAGGCCAGCCATAGCTCACCTCTCCTGCGGCCGGTGGCCGTGCGCCGCCGGCGCGCCGTAGCTGGGGGCGTTCATCGCCCACACCCGCTGGAAGCAGCGCACCGAGCGCCCGCCGTGCTCGATCAGCGCCGTCTGCACCCCCGCCAACTGCTGCAGTTCGGCGTTCATCCGCCGCAGCGCCTCCGCCGCCCGCTCCAGCTCCGCCCGCGCCCCCACGCTGGCCGGCTGGCGCCGGTCCAGCCCCGCGATGCGCTGGCTCAGCTCCTCTTGCCGCTCGATGCAGTCCAGATAGCGGTTCGGATCAAACCCCGCCACCGCCTGGAAGCCCTCGCGCAGCGCCTGCGCCAGCTCGGCCACCAGCGCCTGGCGCTGCCGCAGCCACGCCTCCAGCGCCGGCAGCGTCGGCAACTTCACCTCCGCCGCCACGGCGTTGTTCTCGGTTGTGGGAAGCCCCGCGCCGATCTCCCGGCGCCGGGCGTTGGGGTTCACGAGCTCAGTGTCCTAAGCCGGCGAGCGGATCGGACAACATCGCCTCCGCCACTTGGGAGGCGTTGACCGTATACGTGCCACCGGCAATCTGGGCACGGAGGTGGCTCACCAATTCCGAGCGCACATCCGGCTGTTGCAGGGCGGTGGCGGTCAACTGCACCGCCGATGCGCCCAAGGTTGCCTGATCGCCGTTGGTCCCTGCGAGGTTGCTGCCGGCCGGCGTGGAGGCGTGAGAACTGGCCTGTCCGACTCGGTTCGAACCCTCCGCGGACGGGGTGGGTGCGACGCTTTCGTTGGTTAGGCCTTGGTTGGGTATTCTCACCGGACTACCTCCACGAGGGCGCTGGGCCGCCTCGCCACAAGCATTGTATCGGATTTTGCCTGGGCGGACTTTAGCGGTTCCAGGCCCGCAGGGGTACCCGGCGGGGGGGGTGGGGGAGGTGCGAGCTGGTGCTCAATCATGGCGGCGAAGCCGAGGCCGCCGGAGGCGGCCAGGGCGGTCGACATCGCTTGTAACCCTAGTCCTTTCAACGTCCCGGCGCCGGGGTCGGTATCCTGCGATCCGGTCAGCGGGTCGTTCTCCATCGACTTCCACAGGGTGCTGATCAGCATCCCTTCAAACTGCTGGGCCGCCTCGTGTAGCTTCTGCGCCTGCTGCTGCGCCCGCTCCGCCGCCGGCGACAGCGAGATCGGCTTCGTCCCCCCGATGGCCGGCGGCGTCATCAGATGACCTCCAGTTGCGCCTCGAGCGCGCCCGCCGCCTTGATCGCCCGCAGGATGCCGACGATGTCCCGCGCCGTCGCCCCGATGGACTGCAGCCCGTTCACCAGGTCCTGCACCGTCGCCCCCGGCTGCAGCGTCAGCTTCGCCGCCGGGTTGTCCTGCGCCTTCACCGTCGTCTGCGGCAGCACCACCGTCTTGCCGCCCGTGGACAGCGCGCTCGGCTGGCTCGCGGTCAGCGTCGTGGTCACCTCGATCGCCAAGTTCCCGTGCAGAATGGACACCGGCCCCAACTGCACGTTGTTGCCGATCACAATCGTCCCCGTGCGCTCGTCCACCACCACCCGCGCCGGCGGGATCACCGGCACCGTCAGCGCCTCGATCTGCGCCAAAAAGTCCGAATACGAGGCCGTGCCCGGCCAGGCCACGTCCACCTCGCGGCTGTCCACCGCGTGCGCCGGCCCGCTGGCACCCTTGCCCAGCTTCTGGTTGATGGCGGTCGCCATCGCCTCCGCCGTCACAAAATCCGGCTCCCGCAGCAGCAGCGAGAGCTGCTTCAATTGGTGCAGGTTCACCGCCGTGTCGCGCTCCACGATCCCGCCCGAGGGGATGATCCCCACGTTGGTCTGGTTCACGGTGACGTTGCTCTGGGCGTTGCCGGCGGTGTAGCCGCCCACCGTCAGCGGCCCCTGCGCCTCGGCGTAGATGGTTCCGTCCGGCCCATGCAGCGCGCTCAGCAGCAGCAGGCCCCCCGCCAGGCTGCGCGCGTCCCCGGTGGACGACACCGTCACGTCAATGTGCATCCCCGGCCGCGCGAACGGCGGCAGCGTCGCCGTCACAAACACCGCCGCCACGTTGTACACCAGCATCTGCGTCGGCGAGACCGACACCCCCATCTTCTGCAGCACATTGCTCAGCGTCTGGGTGGTGAACTGGGTTTGCAGGTGGTCGCCCGTGCCGTTCAGCCCCACCACCAGCCCATAGCCCACCAGCAGGTTGTCCCGCACCCCCTCCACGCTGGTGATGTTGCTGATCGGCACCTGCAGCACGTCGGGCGCCGGCGCGGCCGCCTGCGCCCCCACCCCGCACGCGAGCGCGGCGGCGAGGACGGCGGCAAGAACGAGGCTGGGTTGGCGTGGCATGGCTTGGCGGGGCAAAGCTTAGAAGGTCAAGAATTTCATCAACAGGTGCATCCAGCCCGACAGCGGGTGGTTGGTGTCGCTGATCACGCCCTTGCCCAGCAATTCGATCTCCAACTCTCCCACCTGGGTGGAGAGGACCGAGTTGTCGGGCGCGATGTCGGCCGGCCGCACCACGCCGTGCACCACCACCGTCTGCTGCTCGTTGTTCATCGAGATCGTCCGCACCGCCTCCACCACCAGGTTGCCGTTGGGCAGCACGTCCACCACGCGCCCGGTCAGGCTCGTCTCCAACTGGCTGGACGAGGCCGTCGCCGCCTGCCCCTCCAGGTCCGACGACGAGTTTGGCGCCAGCAGGCTCGACAGCCGGCTGGTCGAGGCCAGCGGCCCGAAGAAGCCGCTGAACCCCGAAGTGGCGTTGAAGCTCCGCTTCGACTGCAGCGAGCCCGACCCGGTCGCCTGCGTCGCCTCCAGGATGTGGATGGTGATCAGGTCGTTGGGGTTCTGCGCCTTGAAGTCGGTGGAGAGGTTGATGTAGCGCCCCTGGGGCGTGTACAGGCTGCCAGTGGTCCGGCTCGCCTCCCCCGCCGCCTGCTTGACCCGCGCCAAATAGGCCGCCAGCGCCTGCTCCGCCGCCGTGCCCGCGGGCGCGGCCGCGCCCTTCTTCTGCGCCGCCAGGGCGCCGGCGGCGGCCAGCAGCAGCGCCGCGCAACTGAGGGCGGCGCCCAGGCGCCGGCAACGCTGGTTAGTGTTCATGGAAAGCCTCCCGGGCGGTCTCGCGCGCGCGCTGGACTTGGTTGGGCCCGATCACCACCACGCGCAGCCCGGCGTGCGTGGCCACGCTCACCGCCTGGATGGTCTGTCCCGCCTGCCCCGCCTGCAGCGGCATCACTTCTGTCGTCAAGGAAAACGCGGCGTTGTGGATCACCAGTTGCGCCGGGTGCCCTGGCTGCACCAGATAGCGCGCCGCCGCCGGCCGCGGCGCTGGCAGCACGCCCGCCCGCCGCCGCGCCGCCAGCGCCGCCGCCGGCAGCCGCACGAACACCACAAACGGCAGCAGCCCCGCGTCCGCCCGGTCGCGGCACACCAGCACCAGGCGCCCATGCGCCACGTCCGGCCGCGCGCTCTCCACCTGAATTCCGGGGTCGCCCGCCACCGTCGTCAGCGGCGCCACATACTCCACCTCCGCGGCCGCCACCCCACGGTGCAGGTAGGCCGCCACCGCCGCCACCACCGCCGGCCGCGCCACCGCCCAGCTCCGCCGCCGCACCTCGATCTGCTCCGGTATGGCAAAGCGCCGCGCCGCCAGTCCCGCCAGCCGCAGCCGCGCCGCCGCCTGGGCCCGGTTCCACACCAGCGCCGTCCCCGGCTGCGGCGCCGCCGCCACCACCGTCGCCGCCAGCGCCGCCGTCGGCCCGGCCGCTCCCGGGGCCAGCAGGTCGCCCAGCCGCACCAGCGGCTCGCCCACCTCCGCCCGCGCCCGCAGCGCCCAGCGCGGCGATCCCTTCCGCGGCACCGCCGCCAGCGCCAGCCCCGCCGCCGCCAGCAGCAGCGGCAGGCTCATCCGCGCGGTGGTCGTTCCCCTCGTCACTGGCTCAGTCCGTTCAGCTCCTGCGCCATCTGGTTGGCCGCCTTCGCCACTTGCGAGTTGGCCTCGTAGGAGCGCTGCGCCTCGATCATCTGCACGAACTCGTCCACCACGTTCACGTTCGACTCCTCCAGCGAGCCCTGCTGCAGCGTCCCCAGCCCCTGCTGGCCCCCCGCCGTCCCGATGATCGCGTCCCCGGAGGCGGTGGTCGGGCTGAACATGTTCTGCCCCAGGCTCTCCAGTCCCCCGGTGTTGGCAAACGTCGCCAGCGTGATCGTGCCCAGGATCTGCGCGTTGTTCTGCCCCGGGATGGCCGCCGACACCGTCCCGTCCTGCCCGATGCTCAACTGGGTCGCGTTCAGCGGCACCGTGACCGGCGGCTGCAGCGGGTTGCCCTCCGACGTCACCAGGTTCCCCTGCGCGCTCAACTGGAACGAGCCCGCCCGGGTGTAGGCCATCTGCCCGTTCGGCATCTGGATCTGGAAAAAGCCCGCCCCCTGGATGGCCAGGTCGAGCGGATTGTTGGTCGCCGTCAGCGTCCCCTGCGTCTGCACCAGCTCGGTCGAGGCGCTGCGCGTGCCCATGCCCACCTGCAGCCCGCTCGACACCGTGGTCGCCTGCGTCGCCGCCGATCCCGGCGCCACCAGATTCTGGTACAGCAGATCTTCGAATTGCAGCCGCCGGGCCCGGAAGCCGGCGGTGCTGGCGTTGGCGAGGTTGTTGGCGATGTTGTCCAGATCCATCTGCTGGGCCAACATGCCGCTGGCGGCGGTGTGTAGGGCTTGAAACATGGTTGGTTCTCTCCTGGCGCTTGGGGCGCTACTTCAGCAGCGGCAACTGTTGCGCCGCCGGCTGGTCGAAATCGGTGTTGAAAATCTTGATGGCCTGCTCCAGCAGGTCATAGTGGCGCTGCAGCGAGATCAGGTCCGTCTCCGCCTGCACCGCGTTCACATTAGAGGATTCCAAGGCTCCCGGCTTGAGGCTCGACTGCACCGCGGTGTGGGCGCTGCCCGCCGGGGCGGAGAAATAAGTGTTTCCTAGGGGTTGGAGCTGCGTTCCGGGCTTGAACTCCACCAGGTGCAGCTTGGCCACGAGCGCCCCGTCCACCGAGATGGTGCCGTCCGTGCTGATGGAGACCGCGCCGCTGGGCAGCGTGATGGGCCCGATCTTGCCCTTGCCCAGCTCGCCCAGCACCGGATCCCCCTGCGCCGTCAGCAGTTCCCCGTTGGTGCCCTCGCTCAGGTTGCCCGCCCGGGTGTAGGCGGTGCCCGCGGCCGTCTTCGCCACCAGAAACCCAGGCCCGTCAATGGCCACGTCCATCGGGTTGCCGGTCGTCTGGATCGCCCCGCTGCTCAGGTTCAGGCCTTGTCCCGCCAGCACCCCAAACTGGTTGACGGCGGTGTTCAGCGCCCCCAGCGGCTGCCCCCCGTTGGCGGCGGTGAGCGCCTGGTAGAACTGGCTCTCCCCCTTGTACCCCGCCGTATTGACGTTGGCGAGGTTGTTGGCCAGGATGTTCAGCGCCTGGCTGTGCGCCATCAGCGCCGAGCAGGCTGCATACAGTCCGCTTTCCATCGCCACCTCCGACGATAGACCTGCACGCCGGTGGCCACATTAGCGGATACTAGTTTGCCGCCCCGCTTCGCCCGAACGCTCGGCCTCGCCCGCCCCCGCCAGCGCAGCCCCCCGGCCGCCGGCGGCCTGCCGAGCCCCCCATGCCAAAGGTTGTTGCACTAATGGAACAGCGGCGCGATATAGTCCCGCACCTGGTCGGCGGTGAACGGCTTCCGGATATAGCCCTGCGCCCCCAGCTCCAGCGCCTCCAGCACGTGCGCCTCGCCCGCCTGGCTGGTGACGATCACCACCGGCACCGCGCGCGTCGCTTCCGCCTCCCGCAACTGCCGCAGCAGTTCCATCCCGTCCATGCCCGCCAGGTTGAGGTCGGTCAGGATCAGATCCGGCTGGTGCTGCTGCGCCAGGCTCAGCGCCTCCTTGCCGTCGCCCGCCTCGTAAACCTGCTGCGCCTCCAGTCCCGCCAGCCGCAGCGAGCGCTCCACCACCCGCCGCATCACCGGCGAACCGTCCACGATCAGGATCGTCTTGCTCATGGCCAACCTAGCGCCGCCGCCCCTGGCTCCCCGCCCAGGCCCGCACCGACTGCAAATGCTCCTGCTCGTGCTGCAGCCGCGCCGCCACCTCGGTCAGCTCCTGCATCAACTGCTGCAGCGCCGGCAGCAGCCGCCGCAGGTGCATGGCGTACAACTGCCGCTCCGGATGCGGATGCTCCCCCGATTGCAGCCAGCGCTGCCCCCGCTGCAGCAGCGCCTCCACCTGCCGCGCCCGCTCCGGCGTGAACCAGCGCGCCGGATCGTGCCGGTTGGCCTCCAGCTCCTTGAAGAAAGCGCTCCACTCCCGGTCCAGATCGGCGAAGCTCTCCCCCGCCACCACGATCAGGCTGGGGCTCACGCTTCCCATGCCGAGCGCACCCCTCCGCTGGGCGGTTGCGGCTGCGCGTACCCGCCCGCCGCCGCCTCCCCCACCCCCGTGCTCCGGTCGAACTGCTTGCCCACCGGCAGCGCGTCCACCTGCTGCCACGCGTCCCGGATCTGCACCATCGGATCGAGCAGATCCCGCAGCGGCTGCGCATCCTGCTGGAAGCTCGCCTGCATCACCAGCCGATCCGCCAACTGGTAGAAGCGCGCGAACTGCAGCGCCACCTCCCCTCCCCGGTCGTAGTTGAGCGAGGCCTTCAGCTCGCCCACCAGCGCCAGCACGCGGTTCAGCGCCTGCGTCCGCACCTCGATGTCGCCCGCCTCCATGGCCGCAATGCCCCGCCGCAGCGACACCACCGCGGCTTGGTAGAGCAGCACGATCAGGCCCACGGGGGTGGCGCCTTCCAGCGCCCGGCGATGATACGTTGTGGCAGCGTTCATAGTCGTTAGCCCACCGACGCCATCTGGCTCTGCACTTGGCTCAGCATGGTCGGCATCGTTTGCAGCGTCACCGCCACCTGGCTGTACACCTGCATCAACTGCTGCTGCTGCGCGTTCAGGTTGTTTTGAAAATCGGTGATCGCCTGGTTCAGCGACGCCGTGGACTGCGTAATCCCGTTCTGGTCCACCGCCAGCGGGCCGTTGACGGGGTCGGTGAGGTTGAGCAGGTCGTTGTTGAAGTTGGTGGCGAAGCCCGCCGGCGTCACCTGCTGGAACAGGTTCTGCACCGCCCCGAAGTTCGACGCCATGGACGCGCTCAGCGTCGAGGTGTTCACGCTCAGCGTCCCGTCCTCATTCATGTTCACCCCGATGGAGGCCAGGTTGGTCATCCCGCTGTTGCCGCTCACCGAAAACGCCGCGTCCCCCAGCAACTGCTGCTGCAACTGCATGATGGTGCCGTCGCTGCCCAGCGGCCCGGTGCTCTGGGTGTTGGGATTGTAGGTGAACTGCGTGTTCAGGCTCTGGATCACCGTGTTGTAGGCGGTCACGAAGTTCTGGATAGCGGTGGTCGCCTGCGTCGTGTCCGGCGTCACCACCACGCTCACCGGGGTCGAACTCACCCCCGCCAACTGCAGCGTCACCCCTGGCAGCACCCCGGTGGCGGTGTTGCTCCCGCTCGACAGGCCGATGCCGTCCAGGGTGAAATTGGCGTTGGTACCGGTCACCGACTTGGTCAAGGTCAGCCCGGTGGTGTTGCTGGCGATGGTCAGGTCCCCCGCCGCCCCCGAGGTGTTGCTGACCAGCGCCAGCCGCGCCCCGCTGGCGTCCACCACCACGCTCGCCTGCACCCCGATCCCCTGGCTGTTGATCGCCGCCGCCAGCCCGTTCAGCGTGTTGTTGGTCGAGTCCACCGTCACCATGGCGGCGGTGCCGGTGCCCACCTGCACGGTGAAGCTGCCCGTGGCAAAGGTGGTGTTGCCGTCGGCCAGGGTGTTGCTGTACTCCGAACTCGTCGTCGCCAGGTTGGCCACCGTCAGCGTGTGCGAGCCCGCCGATGCGGTCGCATCCGCGGTCGCCGTCGCCACCGAGGTGTCGGAACTGGTCGCCGTCTTCGCCGCCAGCGCCCCCTGGAAATCGTTGAGCGCGAACACCGCCGTCTGCAGCGAGTCCAACTGCGTGCTGATGCTCGACAGCGCCGTCGCCTGGGCGCTCAGCGTGGACACCTGCTGCTGCATCAATTGCTCCGGCCCTTGCTCGGAAGCAATGATCTGCGCGACGTAGGTCTGCGGATCGAAGGAACTGGTGCCGGCGGCGCTGCTGCTGCCGCTTACCCCGCTCAGGGCGGAAGAGGCGGTGCTCATACTGGCCTCCCTTTCGCACGCTTGCAAGGCGCTGGCCGGCGGCCCGCCCCCCCCTCCGGGGAGAACCGGCCGCCGGCCCTCGCCGCCTTCCGCGCGCCCCCCCCTCCGTTAGTTCAGGGCGGGCCCGCCAGGCTGGCTTACTGCAGCAGCCGCAGCACCGACTGCTGCGCCGAGTTCGCCTGCGCCAGCGCCGACATGCCGGTCTGGTTCAGGATGTTCAGGCGCGACAGGTTGCCGATCTCAGCCGGAATGTCCGCCGCGGTGATGCCGTTCTCCGCCGACGTCAGGTTCTGCACCTGCGTGCTGATCACGTTGCTGGCCGCCTGCAATTGGTTGATGGTCGCCCCCACCTCGCCGCGCTTGCTGGCGACGTTGGTGATGGCGTTGTTGATGTCGGTCAGCGCCGTGGTGGCGTTGGTGGTCGAGGTCAGGCTGTCGGTGGACAGGTTCACCGCGGTCAGGCCGGAGGTCGAACCGCCCTGGATGTTGCTGGCGCTCAGCGTCCCCACCGTGATCCCGATGGAGTAATTGTTGCTGGCGTCGGAGAGGAAGATCGAGGTGGTCGAGGCAGTAAACACGTTGCTGCCGTTGAAATCGGTGTTGGAGCCGATGCTGGTGATCTCCGACTTGATCTTGCTGAACTCGTTGTCCAGCGCGGTCGCCTGGGTGGCGGTCACGGTGCCGTTGCTCGCCTCGGTGGCCAGCGTGACGGCGCGGTTGAGCAGGTTGGTGACCTGGGAAAGGGCGCCATCCACCACCTGCAGTTGGCCGGTGCCGTCGTTGGCGTTCTGCGAGGACTGGTTGAGGGCGGTGATGTTGGCTTGCAGGCCGTTGGCGATGGCCAGCCCGGCGGCGTCGTCGGCGCCGCTGTTGATGCGCGAGCCGGAAGAGAGGCGGAACAGCGTGGTCTGCAGACTGGCTTGCGTCAGCGCAAGCTGGTTCTGCGCGGCTAAAGCGGGAATGTTATTCAGAATGCTGATGGCCATGGACTAGTCTCCTTTGCTGGTGGATCGCTCCCGGCTTTAGCCGACGCGGCACATTCCGGAATTTTTCCACTCAGGCACTCCTATCGGCCCCCGGGGGGGGCGGCTTTAATGGACCCCCGGCCAAGCCCAACTCGCACCACGCCTGGCGCAACTGCAGGTCCTCCGGCAGCGCCCCCAGCCCAGCCTCCAGCGCCTCCCGCGCCGCCCCTGCCTGGCCGCGCTCCGCCTGCACCGCCGCCAACCGCAGATACCCCTGCGCCTGCTGCGGAAACCGCGCAATCCGGGCCGCCAGCGCCTCCGCCGCTCCCGCCCAGTCCTCGCACCATACCAGCGCCGTGATCAGGCGGTCATGGTTGTCGCCCCGCTCCGGCGCCGCCTCGACCGCCCGCCGCAGCCGCCTCAGCCCCCGCTCCCGCTCCCCCGCTCGCAACTCCGCCAAACCCGCCTTGCTGGCCAGCCCCGCGTGCCCTGGCTGCCGCCGCCGCGCCTCCCGATAGCGCGCCCCCGCCTCCCCAAACCGCCCCGCCTGGTAGAGCGCATCTCCTTGCAATTCAGCCATTTGCGGCGCGGTGCCGCCGCGCTGCTCCGCCTGCGCGAAAAACTCCAGCGCCTCGGCCGCGTGCCCCAGCCGCTGCAACGTGGCCCCGGCGAAAAACCACGCCAGCGCAAAGCCCGGCTGCAGCCGCAGGCTGCGCTCGAAGCAGCGCAGCGCCTCCGCATCATTATGGAAGTTGTCAAACTCCATCACCCCCAGCTCGAAATGCGCCTGGAAGTCCTCCGGCTGCTCCGCCGCCTTGCGCTGGCAAAGCTGGCGGTACCGCCGGTTCTTGGCCGCCGTCTCCTCCGCCCCCCGCGCCAAGCCGAAATGATGGATCCGTCCCCGCCCCGTCCCCAGGCGCAAGCCCGCCGCCCGCACCCGCGGCCCCACGCTCTCGTGCACCCGCCCCACGAAATACAGCTCCGGGCGCCGCCGAAACAGCCGCACGTTCTCGTGCTCGATGTAGCCGGGATAGCCCGCCGCCTCCGCCCACGCCCCGTCGTTGGCCAGCGCCACCCGGTCCCACACCCGCGCCCCCAGCGAGCTCACGTAGTTGCGGATGGTCACTTGAAAGGCGTCGCTGCCGCTCGCCAGCTGCGCCCGCCACGCCCCCACCGGCCCCGGCTCCAGCCGCTCGTCCGCGTCCAGCACCAGCACCCAGTCGCTCCGCACCGCCTCCAGCCCCCGGTTCCGCGCCCGCGCAAAATCCTCTTCCCAGGGGATCTCCACCACCCGCGCCCCCAGCCCCCGCGCGCACCCCACCGTCCCGTCGCGCGAGCCGGTGTCGGCAATCACGATCTCGTCCACCACCCCGGCCACGCTCGCCAGGCAGGCCGGCAGCTCGGCCTCCGCGTCCTTCACGATCATCGCCAACCCTAGGCTCAAGCCGCACTCCCCTCCGCCCTTTCCCCTGCACGCCAAGCGCCGAACCCGCCCCCGCCGCCCCCGCTTTTGCTTAGCGGCTGCTTAAACTTTCAAGTCCCCTAGCCCCCCGCCGATAAGGCACTGTGAAGCCCCGCCATGATCCCCCTCACCCGACTCAACCACCAGGAGTTGATCTTGAACTGCGACCTGATCAAGACCATTGAGCAGCCGCACGACACCGTGGTGACCCTGATCAACGGCGAGAAGCTGACCGTCGAGGAGGCGCCCGCCGAGATCCTGCTGCGCATTGCCGCCTTCCGCCGCGAGCAGGGCGGCAACGGCGTCCGCCCCATCATCATCATGCCCACCCGAAACCAGGCGGCCTATGGATCGCGGTAGCTCGCTCGGCATCATGGTCGCCGTCGGCGGCATCCTCGCCGGCCTGCTCATTGATGGCGGCAACGTCGGCCAGATCTTGCAGCCCACCGCCGCCCTCATTGTCTTCGGCGGCACCCTGGGCTCGGTCATGCTGCAGTTCCCGCTGGAGGTGGTGCTGCGCAGTTTCAAGGAGTTTAAAACCATCTTCCTGTTCAAGGAGCCGGATGTCTCGGCCACGCTCGCCCAGATTGTCGAGTTCGCTAAGAAGGCCCGCAAAGAGGGCATCGTCGCCCTCGACCGCGACCTGCAGAGCGTCTCCGACCCCTTCTTGAAGAAGACCCTCATGCTGGCGGTGGACGGCACCCAGCCCGCCGAGTTGCGCGAGAACATGGAGATCGAGATGGGCAACCAGACCGAGCAAGCCGAGCGCGTGATTCAGGTCTTCGACGCCGCCGGCGGCTTCGCCCCCACCATCGGCATCATTGGCGCCATCCTGGGGCTCATCCAGGTAATGCAGCACCTCAACAACATTGACGAGGTCGGCCGCGGCATCGCCGTCGCCTTCGTGGCCACCGTCTACGGCGTCGCCATCGCCAACATCGGCCTGCTCCCCATGGCCGGCAAGCTCCGCCTGCGCCGCCGCCAGGCCGACCTGCTGCGCGAGATGATGCTCGAGGGCGTGATCGGCATCCTCGAGGGCCTCAACCCGCGGGTGCTGCAAACCAAGCTCAGCGGCTATCTCGCCGATCCCTCCGCCAAGCCCGCCGACGCCAAGGAAAAGAAGGCCCCCGCCGCCGCCGAGATGGCCTCGGCCGGGGCCGGGCGCCCATGAACCGCCGCCGCCGCCGCCAAGCCGACCACCCCCACGCCAGCCACGAGCGCTGGCTCATCTCCTACGCCGATTTCATCACCCTCCTGTTCGCCTTCTTCGTGGTTATGTACGCCGCCTCCCGCGGTTCCCAGACCCGCGTCATCAAGCTCGCCCAGGCCATCCAAACCGCCTTCGCCGAGCTCGGCATGTTCACCCCCTCCAGCACCCAGCTCCGCGTCCTGCCCGCCTCCCCCGCCGAAGAGGCCACCACCGCGCAGGTGCTCGCCCCGCTCGCCGCCCTCAAGCACCGCCTCGGCCACGAACTCGCCCAGGAGATCGCCCAGCACGAGGTCACCCTCAACCTCAACCGCCAAGGCCTGGTCATCCGCCTGGCCGAGGCCGGCTTCTTCGACAGCGGCTCCGACCAGTTGCGCCCCGGCGTCCAGCCCACCCTGGCCCGCATCGCCCAGGCCCTCGCCCCCATCCCCAACCTCGTCCGCGTCGAGGGCCACACCGACAACGTCCCCATCCACAACGCCCGCTTCGCCTCCAACTGGCAGCTCTCCACCGCCCGCGCCACCGAGCTGGTCCGCCTCTTCGTCACCACCTACCACCTCGATCCCGTCCGCCTCTCTGCCGCCGGCTACGCCCAATTCCATCCCATCGCCAGCAACGCCACCGCCGACGGCCGCCAACTCAACCGCCGCGTGGACGTGGTGGTCGTCGCCGAAGCCGTCGCCGCCAGCCAGGCCGCCGCCGACGGCCCCGTCCTGCCCCCGCCCGCCCCCTCCCAGCCCGCCCGGCCCCTGCCCGCCGCCCCCCCGCCCCCGCCCCAGGGTCACTAACTAGGTTCCTACTGTCTTGGTTCCCCGCCCGCCACGCGCCCGCCGCCCTTGCGGCGCTTCTTCTCTTTGCTGTAGCCTCAGTTACTAGCTATGGATCGCGGTAGGAGCCGCGCTCCCGCAGACGGCGACAGCCCATGAGAATTTTGGTGGCCGAAGACGACGCCTCCTTGGCCAAATTCCTGCGCAAGGGGTTGGAGACCGAGAACTACGCCGTGGACTGCGCCGGCGACGGCGAAGAGGCCCAGCTCCTCGCCGAGCGCTACGACTTCGACCTGATGGTGCTCGACGTCAATCTCCCCCGCCGCAACGGCTTCGAGGTCCTCAGCCGTGTCCGCCGCCTCAAGCCCACCCTCCCCGTCCTCCTCCTCACCGCCCAGGGCCGGGTCGAAGACCGCGTCCGCGGCCTCGACCTCGGCGCCGACGACTACATCGTCAAGCCCTTTTCCTTCAGCGAGCTGTGCGCCCGCATTCGCGCCCTGCTCCGCCGCGGGCAGCGCCCCAACGACACCGTCCTCAAGGTGGATTCGCTCGAGCTCAACCGCATCGAGCACAGCGTCAAGCGCGCCGGCAAGGCGATCGAGCTCACGCCCAAGGAGTTCGCCCTGCTCGAGTACCTCATGCTCAATCACCGCCGCCGCGTCACCCGCGCCATGATCATCGAGCACGTCTGGAACCTCGCCTTCGACAGCGCCACCAACGTGGTGGACGTCTATATCAACTATTTGCGCTCCAAGGTGGACGAGGGCTTCGAGCCCAAGCTCATCCGCACCATCCGCGGCGTCGGCTACCAGCTCGGCCCCGCCCTGGCGGAGGAATCGGAATGAGGGCCGCCCCCGCCCTGCGCGAGCTCTGCCACGAACTCAGCCAGCCGCTGATGGCGGCCCGCGGCAGCCTCGAACTCGCCCTCCACCTCCGCGACGACGACCCCGCCCGCCCCGGCTTCTTCGACGACGCCCTGGCCGCCCTGGAGCGCATGGCCGACTTGACCCGCGCCATCCGCGACGCCGTCGAGGCCCAAACCGCCCAGCTCGCCGCCGCCCCGCCCCCCGCCCGCCGCCGGGCCGCCCGCCCCTCGCCCCGCCCCCTCGCCCCCCAGCCCCACAGCGCCCGCCGCAACCCCCGCGCCTCCTAGCCGGCCAACCCGCCCGCCTTTGGCCCTCCCCTTGCAACGCCATGGGCAGCGCCCGTGCGCCGGCTTAGCGTTTGCTAATCCGGCCGGGGCCGGTGTTGGGAGGACAACCATGATGATTCGCGCCAAGGCGCCCTTGCGCCTAGGGTTTGCCGGCGGTGGCACCGATGTGCCGCCCTTTCCCGAGTTCGAGGGTGGCTGCGTCCTCAGCGCCACCATCAACATGTACTCCTTCGGCACCCTGCGCCCGCTCCCGGACGACTCCATCCACCTCCGCTCCGCCGACCTCGGCTTGGCGCTGGAGTTCGCCCACGGCGCCCCGCTCGCCTATGACGGCCACCTCGACCTCGCCAAGGCCGCCATCCGCAAGCTCGGCGGCGAGGCCGGCGGCGGCTTCGACATGTTCCTCCACACCGACGCCCCTCCCGGCTCCGGCCTCGGCTCCTCCTCCAGCCTCATGGTCACCGTCATGGGGCTGCTCAAGGAGTGGCGCCGCCTCCCCCTGGGCGACTACGAGCTGGCCCAAATGGCCTACACCCTGGAGCGCCAGGAACTGGCCATCCCCGGCGGCATGCAAGACCAGTACGCCGCCGCCTTCGGCGGCTGGAACTTCATCGAGTTCGGCGTCAACCACGTCACCGTCAACCCCCTGCGCCTCCCCCAGGAGGTGCTCAACGAGCTGGAGCACAACCTCGTGCTCTGCTACAGCGGCGGCTCCCGTCCCGACACCGGCATCGTGGACGACCAGGTCGAGCGCTACCGCCGCGGCGAGCGCCTCAGCCTCCACAGCCTCCGCCGCCAGAAAACCCTCGCCATCGAGATGAAGAACCTGCTCCTCTCCCACAAGCTCCATGAGTTCGGCGCCATCCTGCACGAGGCCTGGGAGATCAAGAAGGGCATGTCGCCCCACATCACCAATCCCCGCATTGACAACCTCTACCAGGCCGCCCGCAACGCCGGCGCCATCGGGGGCAAGCTCAACGGCGCCGGCGGCGGCGGCTACATGATGTTCTACTGCGACTTCGAGCGCCGGCTCGAGGTCGAGCAAGCGCTCAAATCCCGCGGCTGCGCCGTGCGCGACTTCGCCTTCGAAAACCGCGGCCTGCAGACCTGGCGGGTACCCTCGCGCCAGGAGTCGCGCCTGCTCCCCGGCCGCGCCGCCGCCCCCGCCGCCGTCCACGCCTGAGCCAGCGCCCCGCCATGGCCGCCATCGCCTCCTACGCCTCCGACGCCCCTCCCGCCCCACCCGCCGCCGCCGCCGGCGTGGTCTTCCGCGGCGCTGTCTACGGCGGCAGCGGCTACGCCGACGGCAACCTCGACGTCCTGCGCAGCCTCGACGACTTGCGCCATCCCGTGCAGTTGGCCCCCCTCGGCCTGCAGGAGGACACCGAAAGCCTGCTCCCTCCCGCCCGCCGCCGCGAGCTCGTCCGCCTGCAGCGCCGCCGCCTCGACCTCGCCCACAGCGTCTTCTACCAATGCTGCCCCGCCCCCGATTTTGAGACCCAGCTCCCCGCCCGCATTCGCATCGGCCGCTCCGCCTTCGAGACTGATTCCCTGCCCTCCGGCTGGGCCGAGCGCTGCAACGCCCTCGACCAGATCTGGGTCCCTTCCCGCTTCAACCACGACAGCTTCCTGCAGGGCGGCGTGGACGAGCACCGCCTCCGCGTCATGCCCGAGGGCCTCGACACCCGCAAGTTCCGCCCCGGCCTCAGCCCCCTCCCCATCCCCTCCCGCCGCGGCTTCAACTTTCTCTCCGTTTTCGACTGGATCGATCGCAAGGGCGCCGACGTCCTGCTGCGCGCCTACCTCGCCGCCTTCACCGCCGACGACGACGTCACCCTCATCCTCAAAGTACACAAGTTCGACGACCCCGGCGCCAACCTCGAGGGCCGCCTGCTCCATTTCATCGAGCGCACCGCCGGCATCCCCCTGCAGCGCGCCCCCCACATCCTCATGCTCCGCGGCCTGCTGCCCAAGGCCGACATGCCCCGCCTCTACGCCTCCGCCGACGCCTTCGTCCTCCCCAGCCGCGGCGAGGGCTGGGGCCGCCCCTACATGGAGGCAGCCGCCACCCAGCTCCCTGTCCTCGCCACCCGCTGGAGCGGCCACCTCGACTTCCTCCACGACGACAACAGCTTCCTGATTGACCTCGAGGGCATCGTCCCCGTCCCGCGCGACTCCGACCGCGACGCCTATATCGGCCAACGCTGGGCCGAGCCCAGCGTGGACCACCTCGCCCAACTCATGCGCCAAGTGGTCGCCGACCGCGACGCCGCCAGCGTCCGCGCCCGCCGCGCCCGCCAAGACATGGTCGCCCTCTGGGACACCCAGGTGATGGCTCCCCTCTGGACCCAGGCCTTCCGCGAGCTGTTGGACTAGCCCGCGTCCGAGCCGCTCATGCCGACGGCGGGACGGCCGGAAAGGCCCGCACCGTCAGCCGCCCATCCTGCGCGTACAGCACATTGGCCTCGACGAATCCCGCCAATCGCAGCACCGCCGCCAACCCGGCGACGGTGGGATACCAGTAGTTGGTGGGATCGTTGTCGTGGCCGTGGTCGAACTCCCAAAGCGGACGCTGCAAGCCGTCTGGGTGCGTGCAAAAGGCAGTCTCCAGCAAGCAGCATTCCGTGCAGACCGCGCGCACCCGCCGCAGCGCGTCCACCGGATCGGTCAGGTGATAGAGCACGCCAAAAAAGAATACATAATCGAAGCGCCCGTGCGCCGCCGGATCGAGGTCATGCACGCTGCCGGCGCGGAATTCCACCTTCGAGCCGAGCTGTCGGCGGGCAAAGTTGAAGCCGGTGGTGCCACCCCAGTTGCCGCCGTTTTCGAAGCTGGTGTCCATGGCGGTGACCCGCGCCCCGCGGCGCTCCGCCTCGAAAGAAAACAGCCCGTCCCAGGCGCCGATGTCGAGCACCGACTTGCCGCGCAGATCCTCCGGAATGCCAAAGCGCTGGCTGGCCTCCGCCGCCGTGTGCGGGCATTCGCCCGGCGTGGTGGTGGTTTCATCCAGCTGGATGCGGTGAAACCAGCGGATGGCCCTCATCTCTTCTATTGCATCGGCCATCATGCGCGCCTTCCCTCCTCGCCCCTTCAACCTACACACCCCATACCCGCGCCTGCAAGTGCCTGCAGCGATACCCACCGCGCCGCCCTGGGCGCAGGCGGGAGTCCGCATCCACCAACAACGCCAGCATCGGAATGGCAACCCGGTGAACCCTCTTCGCGACTCATCCATTGTGCTGCTGGGCGGCATCGCGCCGCCGCCGGCGCCGCTCCAGCATCAGGAAAAACACCGGCACCAGGATCAATACGTGGATGGCAGAGGTCACCATGCCCCCCACGATTGGCGCCGCGATCGGCTTCATCACGTCCGAGCCGATGCCGGTATGAAACAGGATCGGGATCAGGCTGGCGAGCACTACCGCCACCGTCATCAACTTGGGGCGCAGGCGCTGTACCGCGCCGGCGATCACGGCTGCTTCCGGTTCGGCCGCGGTGTCGCCGCAGGCTTCGTGCAGATAGACCACCATCACCACCCCGGTCTCGACCGCGATGCCGAACAGGGCGATATAGCCCACCCACACCGCCACGCTGAAGGGGTAGCCCAGCCACCACTGCAGCAGCAACCCGCCGCTGAGCGCGTACAGCGTCGGCGCCAGCAGCATCGCCGCCTCCACCACGGAATGGAAGATGAGGTAGAGCAACACAAAGATCACCAGCATCACCACCGGCACTACCAGCTCCAGCCGGCGCTGCGCCTGCATCTGCTCGGCGTACTCGCCCGACCAGTGATAGCTGTAGCCCACCGGCAGCGCCAGCTTGGCCCGCAAGAGCGCGTCGGCGCGCTGCACCAGCCCGCCGTAATCGCCGCTGGTGGTATCCAGGAAGACATAGCCGGTGAGGGCGCCATCCTCGTCGCGGATCATCGCCGGCCCGCGGGAAAAGGAGATCTTGGCCACTTGGCGGAGCGGGATCTGCGCCCCCGTCGGCGTGGCCAGCAGCACCTGCCCCAGGGCGGGTAGATCGCCCCGCGCGCCCGCGGCGTAGCGCACGCTGATCGGGATCCGCTCCCGTCCCTCTACCGCTTCGGCCACGTTGGCGCCGCCAATCGCGCTCGACACCGCCTGCTGCACGGTGTCGAGATCGAGGCCAAAGCGGGCCATCGCCAATCGATCGGGCGTGACATTGATATAGAGCCCGTCGGCCACGTGTTCAGCGAAACTGGAGCGCACCCCTGGCACGCTCGCCAACAGCGCCTCGATTTTCACCCCCAGCGCCTGAATGCCCGCCAGCGACGGGCCCTGGATCTTCATGCCGATCGGCGTCTTGATGCCGGTCAACTCCATGTCGATGCGGTTGGCCACAGGCATGGTCCAGTTGTTGGTCAATCCCGGAAACTGCAACTGCGCATCCATGGCGGCGATGAGCTTGGCATAGGTCATGCCTTTCGGCCAGGACGCCCGCGGCTTCAGCATGATGGTGGTGTCGAACATCTCCGGCGGAGCATTGTCGGTGGCGCTGTCGGAGCGGCCGACCGTGCCGAAGACGCTGGCCACCTCGGGAAAGCCGCGCAGGATGCGGTCCTGCTCCTGCAAGAGGCGGGCGCTGGGAGTGGGCCCCAAGCCCGGCAGCGCCTCGGGCATATACAGGGCCGCGCCCTCGTAGAGCGATGGCATGAACTGGCTGCCCAAGTGGAAGGCCAGCGGCAAGGTGAGCGCCAGGAAGACCAGGTTGGTGACGATCGTCCACCAGGGGTGGCGCAGGCACCAGCGCAGGACTGGTGTGTAGAGGGCGCGCGTCCAACGCGATATCGGGTTCGCGCTCTCCGGCCGTAGCCGCCCGCGGATCAGCAGCAGCATCAGCAGCGGCACCACTGTCACCGCCAGGATCGAGCTGAAGCCCACCGCCAGCGTCTTGGTCCACGCCAGCGGAGCGAACATCCGCCCCTCCTGCGCCTGCAAGAGGAACACCGGCAGGAACGAAACCACGATGATCAGAAGCGAGAAAAACAGCGCCGGGCCGACCTGCTTGGCCGCCTGCAACAAGAGACGCGCCCGCTCGGTGGGTGCCACCGGGTCCGGCTGTTCGGCAAGCTGGCGGTGGCCGTTCTCCACCATGACGATGGCGGCGTCCACCAGCACCCCGATGGCCAGCGCCAGCCCGCCCAGACTCATGATGTTGGCGCTCACGTGGAAATAGGCCATGGGCACAAAGGTGGCGATCAAGGCCAGTGGCAGCGTGATCACCGGGATCAGGGCCGAGCGGAAGTGCCCCAGGAAGATCGCGATCACCAGGCTGACGATGATCGCCTCCTCGATCAGGTCGCGGCGCAGCGTCGCGATGGCAGCCTCGATCAGGCCCGAGCGATCATAGCCGGCCACCACCTCGACTCCGGGCGGCAGCGACGCCCGCAGGCTGGCCAGCTTGGCCTTGATGCCCTGGATCACCTGCAGCGCATTGGCGCCCGTGCGCATGATCACGATGCCGCCCACCGTCTCGCCCTGGCCGTTCCAATCGGCGATGCCTTCGCGCAGGTCGGGGCCGAAGGCCACGCTGCCCAAGTCCCCCACCACGATCGGCAGGCCGCCGCGCTGGCCCACCACCACCGCCCGCAGATCGGCGAGCGAGCGCACAAAGCCCAGGCCGCGCACCAGGTAGCGCGCCCCGTTCAACTCCAGCGAGCGCCCGCCCACCTCGTTGGTGCTGGCCGCCACCTTGGCGATCACGGTGTTGAGCGCCACCCCGTATTCGCGCAGCTTTTGCGGGTCGAGCGCGATCTGGTACTGGCGCTGGAAGCCGCCGATGGTCGCCACCTCGCTGACGCCGGGCACGGTCTCGAGCTGGTAGCGCAGGAACCAGAGCTGCAGGGCATTCAAATCGGCCAGGCTCTGGGTGTGGCCGTGGTCCACCAAGGCATACTCGTAGACCCAGCCGGCGCCGGTGGCGTCCGGCCCCAGCGCCGGGTGCACGCCGGCGGGCAGCGAGCCCTCCCGCTGCTGCAGGTACTCCAGCACGCGCGAGCGCGCCCAGTAGAGATCGGTGCCGTCCTGGAAGACGACGGTGACGTAGCTGTCGTTCTCCATGGTCACGGCGCGCACCGCCTTCACCCGCGGCGCCGCCAGGAACCCGGTCACCAGCGGATAGGTCACCTGGTCCTCGATGATGCCAGGGGGCTGGCCCGGCCAGGTAGTGTGCACCACCACCTGCACGTCGCTGATGTCGGGCAGGGCATCGAGCGGGATGCGCCGCAACGAATACAGCCCCGCCAGCGTCAGCAGCAGGACGCCCACGAAAACCAGGAAGCGGTTGCGGGCACAGGCTTCGATCAGGCGCTCGATCATCGCATGCCTCCCACCACAACCAGCGACATCTGTTGCCGCGCCACGGTTTGGCCTTGGCGGGTGGCGGTGATCGTGACCTGCCAAGTACCGGTGCTGCCCAGGCGGCCGCGGCCCTCGTAGAGGCCGCCCCCTTGGTCGGTAAGCGCAACCACGGCCTTGGCGCCCGCCATGCCCATCGCAGGCATGGCGGGCAGGTCGAGCGCGAGGCTGATCTGGGCGCCGGCGAGGGGCGCGCCCGCCGCGGAGACGAGGCGCACGCGGAACACGTTGCTGCCCACCTGCGGCGGCGTGGGCGCGGTGGTGAGCATCAGGCGCGCGCCCGCCGCTCGCGCCACCGGGACCGCCGCGCCCACCCCCGGCGAAGGCGGGGCGTAGCTGCCCGCCCCGGCCGACAACTGCTCCTCGCTCGCGATCAGGAAGCTCGCCTGCCGCGCGATGCGCTCGCCCGCCCGCAGCCCGCCGCGCAGCACATAGACGTCGCCCACCCGCGGCCCCAGCTCGACCTTACGGGGTGCCAGCCGGCCGCCGCCCTGGTCCACAAACGCCAGCGGCTGCTCCCCGGTCTGCAGCACCGCGCTGGCGGGAATCACCAGTTGCCGCCCCAGGGCGACGCCGATGCGGGCTTGCCCGTACATGCCCGGCAGCAATGCGCCGTCGCCGTTGGCGAGCACCATGCGCACCCGCGCGGTGCGGCTGGCGGCATCCACTTGCGGGTTGATGAAGTCCACTGGGGCGCGAAAGACGCGCCCGGGAAAGGCGTCAAACTGCAGCCGCACCGGCTGGCCCACCTGCACCCGGCCCAGGTCGCTCTCGTTCACCTCGGCATTCACCCAAATCGGCGACAGCGCCGCGATGCGGAAAAGCCGCTGGCCGGGCTCAACCCGCTGGTTGGGCAGCGCGTCGCGCTCGGTGACGATGCCGCTGGCCGGCGCCGGAATGGTCAGCCGCGACCGCGGCCGCAAGCTGCGCTCCAGGCGCGCGATCTCCACCGCCGGCACCTGCTCCTGCTGCAGCCGCGCGCGCGCGTCCGCCAGCAGCGAGGCCGCGCCCGCCGCCACCCCCGCCACCGCGCTCGCCGCCAACCGCGCGCGGTTGCGCGCCGCAAACACGTACTCCTGCTCCGCCGCGTAGAGATCGGGGCTGTACACCCTCAGCAGGGGCTGGCCCCGCTGCACCCGGGCATAGGTGGTGTTGGCGTAGACGCGCTCGATCCAGCCGGCAAAGCGCAGTTGCACCTCCGTTTCGGTGGCCTCGTCGGTCGCCACCGACACCACCGTGGAGACGTCGGCGCGCACGTCTTGATAGCCCACCACCGCCGTCGGCACCCCGATGCCCTGGGTGCGCTGCTGCGCCAGCGCGCCGCAGGCCAAGAACAGCGCCATCGCCATTGCCCTATTGCACATGTTGCACCCCCGTCAACGCGGTGATCTGGTCCAAAGCGGTCTCGTGTTCGGCGAGCGTATGCCAGTACTGCTGCTCAATCGCCAACTCTTGCTGCCCGGCCAGCAGCAGGTCGGCCAGCCCGCCGCGGCCATCGCGGTAGGCCGCCAGCGCCGCCGACCAGCGGGCCTCCGCCTGCGTCAGCAGCCCGCCCTGGTCAATCTGCAGAATCTGTTCGTCGCTGTGGGCGGTCAGCAGCAGGTTGGTCAGCGCGTACCGTTCCTGCTGCAACTCCGCCTGGTAGTCGGACTGGGCCTGGAGGCGCTGCGCCACCGCCTGTTGCAACTCCGGCTGCTGGCGGCTGCGGCGGTGGAAGAACGGCAGCGTCATGCCCACCGTCCACTGGTAGTAGGCGGGGAAGTTGGGGCCGGTGCGCTGGAACATGTACTGCGCGTTGAA
>DATKSZ010000005.1:0-9216 GCA_035531375.1 Terriglobales bacterium
CTCTTTTTCGCTCTGCGCCTGCAGGATTTTGAAGATCAGGTCTTGTTTGCGCATGCCGCTGGCGCCGGGAAGCTCCAAGGTGCGGGCGATGCGGGCGAGTTCGGTGATGTTCTTTTCTTTCAGTTCAGCGATGGTCATGCGATTCCAACGGCGGGAGCCGGGAGGGGATGGGAGAGGGCGGAGTGCGCCTCATGGGAAGAGGACAACGGGCGGAAGCGAGCGGAAAGCGGCGGCGGGCAGGCAGCCAGCAACCGTAGGAAGATACAGGATATCACCACGACGACGGCAGGTCAATAGAATTCTCGATTAGTCCAGGTCGAAGTCGCGCAGGGGGGGGGGCTCGTCGGGGTTGTCCTGGACGCGGCGGAGGCTTTGATCGAACTTGCGGGCGAGCAGGTCGTCGCGGCGCTTTTCCGCCTCGACCGACTCCTGGAAGCGGCGGTCGCGCTGTTCCTGCTGGCGGCGCAACTGCTCGTGGGCGCGGTCCAGGTTGACGTCGCGGGGGCGGGTGGGCTGGTGGTGGAGGACGAGGCCGGTTTCGGCATCAATGCGCAGTTGGGAGCCGCAATCGGGACAACGCACCTCGAGGATATGGGACATGCTACGGCTTGCTCCGGCTGGATTTAATCTTGCGCCTATTTTGGCGCTCAATCAAGCCGGGAGGGAGGCCGAACTGGAGGCGGAGCTGGCGCTCGCGGCGGCGCATCTGACCCTGGTCGGCCTCGTGGTCGAAGCCGGCGAGGTGGAGGAGGCCGTGGAGCAGGAGGATGCGGACCTCGGTGTCGAGGGGGTGGTGGCGGGCGCGGGCCTGGCGGGCGGCGGTGTCGAGGGAGACGGCGAGGTCGCCGGCGTAGGCGGGGTCGTGTGCGGGGAAGGAGAGCACGTCGGTGGGCTGGTCGAGGGCGCGGAACTGGCGGTTGAGCGCCTGGATGGCGGCGTCGTCCATGAGGCGGACGGCGACCGGGGCGCGCAGGCCGAGGGCGCGCTGGGCGGCAGCGAGGAAGCGGCGGAGGGCGGGGAGGTCGAGGCGGCGGCCGCCGAGGAGGGGCGGGGTGGCGGGGGACATGGCGGTCTCAGGCGGCGGGCTCGGGGCCGGGGGCGAGATCGGAGGGGGGCAGCAGCGGCAGTTGGCGCTCGGCGGCCTCGGCGGCGAGGGCGGCTTCGCGCTCGCCGTAGGCGCGCACGATGCGCTGGACGAGGGGATGGCGGACGACGTCGCGCTCGTCGAAATAGACCAGCCCGATGCCCTCCACCGGAGCCAGCAGCTCGACCGCCTGCAGCAGGCCGCTGCGGCGGCCCTGGGGCAAATCGATTTGGGTCAGGTCGCCGGTGATGACGGCTTTGGAGTGGAAGCCCATGCGGGTGAGGAACATCTTCATCTGCTCCTGGGTGGAGTTTTGGGCCTCGTCGAGGATGATGAAAGCGTCGTTGAGGGTGCGGCCGCGCATGAAGGCGAGGGGGGCGATCTCGATAGTGTTGCGTTCGAGCAGGCGCTCGACGCGCTCGGGCTCGAGCAGGTCGAAGAGGGCGTCGTAGAGGGGACGGAGGTAGGGGTCGATTTTTTCCTGGAGGGTGCCGGGGAGGAAGCCGAGGCGCTCGCCCGCCTCCACCGCCGGGCGGGCGAGCACGATGCGGGAGACCTGCTTGGCGGCGAGGGCGGCCACCGCCATGGCGACGGCGAGGTAGGTTTTGCCGGTGCCGGCCGGGCCGACGCCGAAGACCATGTCCTGGCGCTCGATGGCGTCGAGGTAGCGGCGCTGGTTGAGGGACTTGGGCTGCACCGTTTTTTTGCCGAAGGAGCGCTGGCGGCCGCTGCGGGCGAGGCTGGCGAGGCTGGCGCTGGGATCGTCGAGCACGATCTGCAAGAGGGCGCGCAGGTTGCCGTTCTGGAACTGGAAACCCTCGCTGGAGAGGCGCTGGAAGTCGGCGAAGATCTCCTCCAGGCGGGCGACGGCGGCGGGCTCGCCCTCGAGTTCGATGGCGGCGGGGCCGAGGCGCACCCCGACCTGGAGCTGCTCTTCCAGCAGGCGCAGGTTCTCGTCCAGCGGGCCAAAGAGGGCTTCGATGCCGGGGCTGAACTCGAGGCTCTTTTTCATGGGGAGCGGCTGGCTCCATTTTAGATGTTTTGACGGGGGCGGGGGCCTGAATTACAATAGAGCGGAGACAATGGCTAATCATCCCTCCGCCCTCAAGCGGGTGCGCGAGACCCGCGTCCGCACCGCCCGCAACCGCGCCAACGCCAGCCGCCTGCGCACGGCGATGAAGAAGCTGCGCACCGCCATCGAGGAGAAGGACGCGAAGGCGGCGGAGGAGTTGCTGCGCCCGACGCTGTCGCAGATTGACAAGTCCATCCAAAAGGGCGTGCTGCACGCCAATGCCGCCGGACGCTACAAGAGCCACCTGACGGTGGCGTTCAACAAGCTGAAGAAGTAGCGGCCACGGCGTGCACGGCCTCTAGCAAGGCGTGAGGGCTGCCGGAGGCCCGGGCTGGCGTGCGGCCTACCCCCTAGCGATGCCCCGGAGTCCGCTCGCGGCGTTGCCTCTGCCGGTCACGCCAAGCCATCATCGTCGTTCGTGACCTCCATGCCCGCAGCTTTGAGTTCCTGAAGCACTTTGATTTTCCAGCCTCCGTGTGGGTCGAGCGGCACGTACCCGAGTCCCAAAATATCGCTTGGGAGTTCGACACCGTCAGTGTAGAGTACGCATGTCCTTGCTCGACCGAGCCGGCCAAAAAAGTAACCAAGCTCCAGGATGACATTTTGGCGCGCGCGCGGCGATGGCGTGGACTCCTTCGCCGCGTGGCCAATATCGTCGGGCGTCAGGAGCACGACCGCAAAACCCGCATCAGCGTTTCCCTCAAACTTCTCGATGAGCGTCCTCCCCCGGTTCGCTCGCTCATCGAGGATTGTGACCTCCAGTCCGAGCTTCTCGATGAATCGCGCGACTTCGTGTTTTGCGCCTTCATCGTTGCCGTGCACCAAAAACAATTCCCTGCTTGACGGCGTTCCTGCTCGGGCGGCCACTGCACCTTTCAGTTCGATTTGCCTCAACACCTTTCGCGCCTTGGCTAAGGCGTCGCGAACGGCATTCGCTAGGCACTCCGCCTGCCAGGCGACACCTTCGTAATAGGTATGTGCCGGAAGCGCCCGCCCTTGGAACACCGCATTCGAGTCGCGAGACATCGTCGGAAACGAATTCGCGGCGTTTTGGCAATACCGCTGGGAAGCCGCTTCCTGCCAGTCAAATTTGCCGAGAGCCTCGCAAATCTCGAGTTCGCGCTGGAACTCTGGCGCGCTGTCGAGGGGCGCGAGCTCGATCACGATTTCCTCGATGATGCTTTTCGCGTCCTGCCGCAGTTTCGCTTCCAGCTCGGCGATGGGGCCGCCCTCCCGGTTCGCAAGCTGCTTGATTTTTTCCTTTACCTCTTCGGGCGATCGACTACGCCAGCCCGGAGGTACACCCATTCTTGCCCCCCACTCCGCGCTAAACCTCGCGTTCACCGGTGGCCGCTCGAATTCGCCGAAATACATTTCAGCGTGCCAGCCAAAAGCGGAGCCACTCCAGGAGTTGCCGACGGTCCGGGCCGCCTCGAGTACCGCCCTCGCATCGGACCCCAGCATGTCGCTGCGCTCAAGCAACCCTGGAGCCGCCGCGTTGAGCCGCGCCCGCAGCTCCTTTGCCCTTCCTGCTGGATCGAAAGCTTGGCTCATGTTAGCGCCCATTTTACCCTTACCGGGGCCCTGCGGCCGTCTGGAAGGATCCTCGGCTTCGCGGCCGACGCGATTTGCAGGTAGCTTCCGGGCCAAGATCGAGCGCCTGCAGACCTTCGCAGTCCCCGCAGGAGATTGCGGCGCTGCGTCGGTCGGGACTGGGCCTTCTCGTCGCTTCCCTCGAATAACGGATTGAGATAGCTCGGGGCGTACCCCCGACCGTGTCTTCAGTTCACGGTCGCCAGAGAGGAATGAGTTTCGGTCGGCCTAGCGCAGCCAGTCTTCGAGTTCGACGGCGGCGGCGGTCTTGCCGTCGCGGTACTTGACGATCACGGGAGTCGAGAGGGAGAGTCCCCAGGCGGGGCCGGAGCCGCGGGTGACGGCGCGGGCGCCGGGGACGACCACGGCGCCCTCGGGCACGCGCAGGGGCTGGTCGGGGCTGGCGTGGTGGATGAGGCCGCGGGGCAGATCGTAGAGCGGGGTGGAGCGGGTGAGGACCACGCCGGCGGCGAGGACCGCACCCGCGCCCACCTGGGTGCCTTCGTAGACGCCGCAGTTGCCGCCCACCAGGACCTCGTCTTCGATGACGACCGGAGCGGCGTTGATGGGCTCGAGCACGCCGCCGATCTGGGCGGCGGCGCTGAGGTGGACGCGGGCGCCGACTTGGGCGCAGGAGCCGACCAGGGCGTGGGAATCAATCATGGTGCCGGAGTCCACATAGGCGCCGATGTTGACGAAAGCCGGGGGCATGCAGATCACCCCCGGGGCCAGATAGGCGCCGTCGCGCACCGTGGTGCCGCCGGGGACGAGGCGAACCTGGTCGGTGAGGGCGAAGCGGCGGGTGGGCAGGGTGTCCTTGTCAAAAAAGGAGAAGGGCGGCGGGCTGGGGTGCTCGGCCAGAGCGCCCAGGCGGAAGCCGAGCAGGATGCCCTGCTTCACCCAGGCCTCGGCGACCCAGCCGGCGGGGGTGCGGCGGGCGGCGCGGGCCTGGCCGCAGTTGAGCAGGCGCTTGAGCTCGGCGAAGGCGGCGAGGGCGTCGGCGCGCACGGGGGCGAGGTCGGCGAGGGCGTAGAGGCGGGCCAGGGTGGCGGCGAGGTCGGCCACGCTACAGCCCCAGCGCCTGCATCACGGCGACGATCTTTTCGCGGCTGGCGGGGCGCACCGGCACCATGGGCAGGCGGTAGACCTCGTGGCAGTAGCCGAGGCGCGCCAGCACGCACTTGATGGGGCCGGGGCTGGACTCGATGAAGATGACCTCCATCAGGGCCAGGTAGCGGTAGTGGAGGGCGCGGGCGGCGGCGAAGTCGCCGGCGCGGGCGCACTGGACCAGTTTTGCCATGGGGCCGGGGATGGCGTTGGAGGCGACGCTGACGAGGCCTTGGCCGCCCAGGGCGAGGATGGGCAGGGTGAGGGCGTCGTCGCCGCTGAGGAGGTCGAAGCCGGGGGGGGCGGCGGCGAGGATGGCGCCCATCTGGGCGAGGTTGGCGGAGGCCTCCTTGATGGCGACGATGTTGGGGAGGGCGGCGAGGCGGAGGGTGGTGGAGGCGTCGAGGTTGCTGGCGGTGCGGCCGGGGACGTTGTAGAGGACCACGGGGAGCTTGACCGCCGCGGCCACGGCGGCGAAGTGCTGGTAGAGGCCCTCCTGGGTGGGCTTGTTGTAGTAGGGGGCGACGGAGAGGATGCCGTCCACGCCGAGGCGCTCGAGTTGGCGGGCGAGCTCGGCGACGTGGGCGGTGTAGTTGCCGCCGGCGCCGCCCAGCACCGGGACCTTGCGCGGCGCCTGGGACGCCTCCTCGACGGCAATCTCGACGAGGCGGAGATGCTCGGCGGCGGAGAGGGTGGGGGTCTCGCCAGTGGTGCCGCAGGGGACGAGGAAATCAATGCCCTGGGCGATCTGGAAGCGGATGAGCTTGCGGTAGGCGGGCTCGTCGAGGGTGAGGCCGATGGCGAAGGGGGTGACGAGGGCGGTGCCGCAGCCGCGAAAGGGGTTGATCATGGCAGGACTCCGGCGGGCGGGGGGTTGAGAAGCTCGGAAAACTCGTGCAGGCCGCGGCGGCCCAGGATCCAGGTGGCGGCGGCGAGGGCGCCGGCGGCGAAGCCGCGGCGGGAGCGGGCGGTGTGGGTGAGGGTGAGGGTATCGTCGGGGCCGTCGAAGCCGACGGTGTGGGTGCCGGGGATGGCGCCGGCGCGGGTGCTGGCGACGGGGCCGGGGTCGTGGCCGCCGGCGCGCAGCAGCGCGGCCAGATGCTGGGCGGTGCCGGAGGGGGCGTCGAGCTTGTGGCGGTGGTGCGCCTCCCAGACGAAGGCCTGGTAGTCGGCGGGCAGGCTGGCGGCGGCGGCGGCGACCACGCGGTAGAAGGCCTGCACGCCGAGGGAGAAGTTGGCGCCGTAGACCGCGCCCACGGGGGCGGCCTCGACCCGGGCGCGGACTTGGGGCAGGTGCTCGAGCCAGCCGGTGGTGCCGATCACCAGGGGGATGCCGGCGGCCATGCAGCGCTCGACGTGGTCGAGCACGGCGGCGGGCACGCTGAAGTCAATCGCCACCAGGCCGGCGGCCCAGCCGGCGGGGAAGGCCTCGCCCTGGTCCACGGTCTTGAGCACGCGGTGGCCTTGGGCGGGCGCCATCTCGGCCACCAGGTGGTTCATCTTGCCGTAGCCGAGCAGCAGCAGGTCCATTGCAGTCCATTGTGGCCGGAGCCCAAGCCAGACACAAGCGCGTTTGTCGCTGGGGCGGGCGGGGGGCCCGCTGGGGAGCCGCCGCGCAGTCACGGCGCGGGGCTTCAGGGCCAATGGTGGGCGCGGGCCCCAGCGCGCCTGCCCGGCCCGGCTGGAGCAGCGCCGGGCCGGTGCGGCGCGCGTCCCGCTTGTGAGCCGCCCCGCTGTAACAGCGCGGGGCGGCAGGATCGCGCGGACTTGGGGGCCCCGTGGCCCCAAGTCGGCGCTGCGCTTCGCTGGGGCCGCCGCGCGCATGGGGCGGACGGAGATCGGCAGCGGGGGCAGGGCGCCCATGGGAAAATTATATACGGCTGGCGAGCGAAATCAGGGCGGCGGACGGGCAGACCGCCTGCACCAGGCCCTCGGCCAGGGCGGCCTGGGCGGACCAGCCCTGGGCGGCGAGCAGGTGCTCGATGGCGCGGGCGGAGCCGATCAGGCGGGGAAGGCGTTGGGTGCCCCCCCAGCCGGTGACCAGGCCCAACTTGGCGCCGTGGTGGCCGAGGTAGGCGGCGGGGGCGCACACGCGGGCGCGGCAGGCGAGGGCGAGGTCGAGGCCGCCGCCGAGGCAGTAGCCGGCGATGGCGGCCACGAAGGGCACGGGGGAGGCGGCGATGGCGTCGAGGCAGCGCTGGCCGGCGTGGGCCAGGCGCCAGGCGGTGGGGGCGTCGAGGGCGGCGATCTGGTTGAGGTCGGCGCCGACGGAGAAGCAGCGCGGGTTGCCGGTGAGCAGGAAGCGGCGGGCGGCGGGGTGGGCGGCGGGGCTGGCGCTCAGCTCGCGCAGCAGCTCGAGCGAGAGGCGGTTTTGGCCGTCGGGGGATTGCAGGTGGAGCTCGACCACGCCCGCTGGGTGCGCCCGCGCGAGGACAATGGTGGGCGCGGGCCCCTGCGCGGCTACGCCGCGCGTCCCGCTTGTGCTCACGCCGGCTTGGGGGCCCCGCGGCCCCAAGCCGGCGCTGCGCTTCGCAGGGGCCGCGCCGAATTCGCTTCCCGGGGGCGGGCCGCCCTGCGGAATTACGACCACCCCAGAACCCGAGGCGGGTTCTGGGGACCCCGGTTCGCGGCCGTTCGCGCCGGTTTTGCCGGCAGGCAAAGCGGCGCGACCCCCGCGACCGGTGGGCTCAGGGGGCAAGCGCCGGCCTGGGGTGCACGTGGGTGCGGATGAAGTCGGCGATCTCAGCCATGCGGCTGCCGGGGGGGAAGACGGCGGCGATGCCGGCCTGCTGGAGCGGAGCGATGTCGGGCTCGGGCACGATGCCGCCGATCACCACCAGCACGTCGTCCATCTGGTGCTGGCGCAATTGCCGCATCAGCTCGGGGACGATGGCGTTGTGGGCGCCGCTGAGGATGGAGAGGCCGATGCAGTCCACATCCTCTTGCAGGGCGGCGTTGACGATCATCTCCGGGGTTTGGCGCAGGCCGGTGTAGATGACTTCCATGCCGGCGTCGCGCAAGCCGCGCGCCACCACCTTGGCGCCGCGGTCGTGCCCGTCGAGGCCCGGCTTGGCCACAAGTACGCGAATCCGTCGAGTTTCTGTCATAGCTGGCACAGGCTAGGTGATGGCGGTCTCGGTGTAGTCGCCGAAGACCTCGCGCAGGGTGTTGCAGACCTCGCCCAGCGTGCAGGAGGCACGGACGCAGTCGAGCAGCGCCGGCATGGTGTTCTGCTCGCCGGCGGCGGCGGCGCGGAGCGCGGCGAGGGTGGAGGCGACGGCGTGGTGGGAGCGGCGGGCGCGCAGTTCCTTCAATTTGGCGGCCTGGCGCTCGCGGGCGCTCTCGTCGATGTAGAGGGTGGGGAGGGTGGGCTCGTCGGAGACAAAGTCGTTGACCCCGACCATGATCTTTTCGCCGCGCTCCAGGGCCTGCTGGTAGCGGTAGCTGGCGTCGGCGATCTCGCGCTGGGGAAAGCCCTGCTCGATGGCGCCGACCATGCCGCCCATGGCGTCAATGCGGCGGAAGTAGTCGAGCGCGCCCTGCTCCATGTCGAGCGTGCCCTTCTCGACGAAGTAGGCGCCGCCGAGCGGGTCCACGGTGTTGGCGACGCCGGTCTCGTGGGCGATGATCTGCTGGGTGCGCAGCGCCAGGGTGGCGGCGGCGGCGGTGGGCAGGGCCAAGGCCTCGTCGAGCGAGTTGGTGTGGAGCGACTGGGTGCCGCCCAGCACCGCCGCCAGGGCCTGCAGCGCGACGCGGGTGAGGTTGTTGTAGGGCTGCTGGGCGGTGAGGGAGACGCCGGCGGTTTGGGTGTGGAAGCGCAGCGCGGTGCTGCGCGGGTTCTGGGCGCCGTAGCGCTCGGTCATCACCCGGTGCCAGAGCTTGCGGGCGGCGCGGTACTTGGCGATCTCCTCGAAGAAGTCGCTGTGGGCGTTGAAGAAGAACGACAGCCGCGGGGCGAACTCGTCCACCGGCAGGCCGCGGCGCAGGGTCCACTCCACGTACTCCATGCCGTCGCGCAGGGTGAAGGCGAGCTCCTGCAGGGCGGTCGAGCCGGCCTCGCGGATGTGGTAGCCGCTGATGGAGACGGGGTTGAAGCGGGGCACCTCACGCGCGCCGAACTCAATGGTGTCCACCACCAGGCGCATGGACGGCGCGGGCGGGAAGATGTATTCCTTCTGGGCGATATATTCCTTGAGGATGTCGTTCTGCAGGGTGCCGGAGATTTGCTTCCAATCCGCGCCCTGGCGCTCGGCGGCGACCAGGAACATGGCCCAGATGACCGCCGCCGGCGAGTTGATGGTCATCGAGGTGGTGACCTGGTCGAGGCGGATGCCCTGGAACAGGCGCTCCATGTCCTCGA
>DATKSZ010000006.1:0-17171 GCA_035531375.1 Terriglobales bacterium
CAACATCCTCACCCCCACCGCCAACCAATGGAAGCGGTTCCTGGGCGAGGGCCGCATTCTCACCGTCAAGGCCAAGCTCTACGACGCCCACCACACCGTCTTCGTCCCCATGAAGATGACCCCGCGGGCTCTGCAAGAGGGTTTCATCAACCTGGTGTCGCGCACCTTCGACTACACCAACCTGGCCAAGCGCATGCGCGCGATCTATGTGGATGCTCCGCAGCGCGAGGTCAAGCTGGCGCTGCCGCCGGCGATCGAAAAGCTGCTCTACCACAAACTGCATTTCACCCTGGGGCGGCGCGGCGACCGCGACGGACAGAGCTTCATGGAGGAGTTGCGGCCGCACATCTTCAGCGGCAAGATCCCCATCGCTTCGGTGCTGCTGCAGATTGACCAGCACGACTGGGCGGTGCGCAACCGCCAGACCATGGGCGAGCACCGCTACAGCCTGGACGTCCCGGCCTGGCAGGATCGCACCCACGCCGACGAATCCGGCCCCGGGCTGGCAGAAGAGATTGCCGCCCACGTGCGCTGACCCCCGGAAAGCCATGTCCGCCACGCCATCCAAGATGCTGCCGCTGGGCACGCCGGCGCCCGATTTCGCCCTGCCCGAGGTGGCCAGCGGCCGCCTCGTCCGGCCCTCCGATTTTTCCGCCGCCCAGCCGCTGCTGGTGATGTTCGTCTGCCGCCACTGCCCCTTTGTGGTGCACGTGCAGCAGGAGCTGGCGCGGCTGGGGCGCGACTACCAGGGCCGGGTGGGCATGGCGGCGATCAGCGCCAACGACGCCGAGGCCTATCCCGACGATGCGCCCGCCAGCCTGGCGGCCATGGTGGCCGAGCAGGGCTTCGTGTTTCCCCTGCTCTACGACGAGTCCCAGGCCGCCGCCCGCGCCTACGGCGCCGCCTGCACCCCCGATTTCTTTTTATTCGACACGTCGCGCCGCCTCGCCTACCGCGGCCAGCTTGACGACAGCCGCCCCGGCAACGGCCGCCCGGTCACCGGCCACGACCTGCGCGCCGCCCTCGACGCCCTGCTCGCCGGCCAGGCGGTGAGCCCCGAGCAGCGCCCCAGCCTGGGCTGCAACATCAAGTGGAAGGGCTGAAACCGCAAGCCCGCCACGGCAGTGGCCTAGCGGGGGCCGAAGTGGGCGGCGAGGTAGGCGATGAGGGGGTCGCGCTCGTCGGGCGCGACCTGGGCGCCCAACTGCGCCATGGTGTCGACCGTGCGGGCCCAGCCGGCGGCGTCCTGGGGGTTGTGGCTGAGGGTGTCGAGGCTATGGCAGCCGCCGCAGCGCTGCAGCACCAGTTGGCCGACGGCGGCATCGGCCTCGGCGGGCGGGGGCGCGGCGGCGGCCACCGCCTCCGCGTTGGCGGCGGCGTTGGGGCGCAGGCCGCTGCCCGCGACCACCAGCATCAAGGAGAGGCCGAGCGCCAAGCCCAGCAGCAGCAGGGGGACTTTCACGGTAGAACCATGATACCGCGCTAGAACGACTTGCTGATGCCGATGGTGAAGCGGGCCAGGCCGTGGGTGGCGCCACGCAGCTCGGGGACGATCCAGGTGTTATGGCCGATGGGGATGCGCGCCCCCACCCCGATGATGCCCGAGCCGTGGGTGGCCGAGCCCCACTGCGCCAGGCCCACGCCGCCGAGCAGGTAGGGAATTATGGCTTCATCGTCGGGATGAAATTCGTAGCGGAAGACGCCGTCCACGGTGAACAGTCCGGTGTTTCCGCTGCGACCGACCGCCAGGCTGGGATCGAAGGTCACATCGTGATTTATGGCGAAGGTCAAGCCGGCTCCGGCGGTGAATCCATTGGGGGTTCCCAGCAGCGCGCCGCCGAAAAAGTTGTACCGCACCGGCCCCTGCGCCAGGCCCGGAAGGGCCAGCAGCGCCAGCGCCGCAGCCATCAGCCATCCGCGTGGAATACGCATTCCCATGAGTCCTCCACCCCCATGCCTGCAACTCGAATGCCATTGGGGCCGCCCCGGGCGCGGGCTCAGCGGTAGAGCATCCAGTAGACGGCGATGCCGCTGAGGGAGACGTACATCCAGATGGGCCAGGTCCAGTGCGCCCAGCGCTTATGCTCGGCGAAGCGCCGGCGCAGGGCGAGGCGCAGCGTGATCAGCGCCAGCACCGGCACCGCCGCCGCCAGCGGGGTGTGCGTGCCCAACACCCACAGGTAGAGGGTGCGCTGCCAGCCGTGACCCTGGTAGTAGACCACGCCCGCATGCCAATGGTGCAGCAGGTAGACCGCCAGGAAGGCCACCGAGGTGGCAAAGGCGGCCAGCATGCAGGCGCGGTGGGCGGCGATGCGCCGCCGGCGGATGTAGACCAGTCCCAGCGCCAGCAACACCGCGCTGGCGAGGTTGAGCAGGGCAATCCAAGCCGGCAGTGCGCTCCAGCCGAACATGGGGCTAGGGATGGAACAGCCGGTCCCAGGCCATCAATCCAAACAGCAGCGGCAGGTAGATCACGCTGGCGCGCAGCAGGCTGAGATAGCTGGCGCGCGACTTGGCGCGCACGGATTGGATGCTGTAGCAGAGCAGGCCCAGGCCCAGCGCCAGTGCGCCCACGAAGTAGGCGGCGCCGGCCAAGCCAATCACGCTGGGCAGCAGGCTAACGGGGATCAGCGCCAGGCTGTAGAGCAGCACCTGCCGCGAGGTTTCACTGCCATTCTCGTCCACCACGGGCAGCATGCGGATGCCGGCGCGCTCGTACTGTTCCTTGTAGAGCCAGGCGATGGCCAGGAAATGGGGGAACTGCCAGAGGAACTGGATGCCAAACAGCACCCAGGCGCCGGCGCCGAGGTGGCCGCGGGCCGCCGCCCAGCCCATGAGGATGGGACCGGCGCCGGGCAGCGCCCCCACCAGGGTGCTGATGGGGGAGTGGAACTTGAGCGGGGTATAGGCGAGCAGGTAGACGGCGGTGGTGGCCAAGCCCAGTCCGGCGCACAAGAGGTTGACGCGGGTGGCGAGCAGGACGAAGCCGGCCAGCCCCACCACCGCGCCAAACAGGGCGGCGGGGGGTGGGCGCAGCCGCCCGGCGGGCAGCGGGCGGGCGGAGGTGCGGGCCATGAGCGCATCGGTGCGGCGCTCCCAGAGCTGGTTGAGGGCGGCGGTGCCGCCGGCGAGCAGGCCGGTGCCGGCGGCCAGGGCCAGCACGGTGGCAGGGGCCAAGGCATGGTCGGCGCCGACGTAGCAGGCGGCGACGGCGGTCAGCATCACCAGCAGGGTGACGCGGGGCTTGGTCAGCGCCAGGCAATCGCCCGCCCAATCGGTGGCGCGGCGGGCCGCCGGAGCGGGGAGCACGCGCGCGGGGCGGGGCGGGGCCCCGACCATCGGGGTGGTAGTGTGTTGCAGGCGGGACAAGCCTCTAGTGTAACGCTTGCCAGAGCAGGACCGCCAGCACCAGCAGCGGGATCAGCGTCCAAATCCACTCGTTGAGCAGGCGCGCCCGGCTGGGGCGGCGGCCGCGCAGGTGCACCAGCCGCCAGCCCACCAGCGCGGCCACCGCGGTGGCGCAGGCGGCGAGGACGGTGACATAGGCGGTGTGCATGGGCTCAGAACGGCTTGACCAGCACCAGCACCAGGATCAGCAGGAAGAGCAGGGAAATGGTGCCGTGGAACATGCCCAGGCGGGAGGGGGGCAGCTCGTGTTCGGGCAGGCGGCGCAACTGCACGGTGAGGGCGATGTCGAAGCCGATCAGGATGGCGACCAGCAGCAGCTTGGCGTGCAGCCAGGCGGCCATGCGCACCCCGGGCAGGAGATAGAAGAGCAGGGCGCCGGTGATCACCATGAGGGCGGCGCCGGGATGGGCGAAGCTGCGCATGCCCTTTTGCGCCAACCGGGCGCGTTGGGTGCGGGCGGCGGGGTCGTCGCCGCCGCCGGCGCCGGCCGCGGCCATCGCCAGAAACAGTCCGCCGATCCAAAACACCATGCCGGCCAGATGAAACACCAGCACCCAAGCCACCGGATTTGCCACCGTCATTTCTTTTCTCCGCTGGCGGCCGCCCGCAGCCGCGCATGCTCTTTCAACAGACAATGGTTGGCGATCACCTGCAAGCCGGCGCCGCGGGCGGTTTGCTCGGCTTCGGCGTGGGCCACGCCCTCCTGCAGCCAGAGCAGCCGGGCCCCGATGCGGATGGCGGCGGCGGCGATTTCCGGCACGAACTCGCTGCGCCGGAACACGTCCACAATCTCGATGGCGCCGACCGCGGCCGCCGCCTGCTCCAGGTCGGCATAGGCGGGCTCGCCCAGCACCGCGCTCTCGGCCGGATTCACCGGCACGATGCGGTAGCCCTGCTGCTGCAGATAGCGGGCCACGCCGTGGCTGGGGCGGGCGGGGTTGCTGGACAAACCGACGACGGCGATGGTGTGCGCCTGGGCGAGGATGGCGACCACGGCGTCGGGCAATCTCACCGGGGCCTCCGCTGGGCGGCCCGGGGCGGCGCGCTGGCGGCGTCCGGCCGCGGGCGGCGGCGGGCGGCGCGGGGCGCGGGCGCGGGCGCGCGCTTGGCGCCTTGGCGCAGTTGCGCGATCTCGACCTCGGTGAGGGGGCGCATCTGTCCCGATTTTAGCCCGCCGATGGTCAATTTGCCGATCGCCACCCGCTTGAGCTTCTCCACCGGGTGGCCGGTGACCAGGAACATCTTGCGGATCTGGTGGTAGCGCCCCTCGATCAGCACCACCTCCAGCCAAGGGTTTTCGCTGGAGGTGCGGTAGACGCCGGCGCGCTCGCGCTCCCGCCCGCTGGCCTGGCTCTCGCGCAGCCAGCGGATCTGGGCCGGGGCGGTGCGCCGGCCCTCGATCACCACGCCCCGCCGCAGCCGCTCCAACTGTTCCGCGGTGGGCCGGCCCGCCACTTTGACCCAGTAGGTTTTGGGGAGGGCGCTGCTGGCATGCAGCACCTGGTTGGCCAGCTCGCCGTCGTTGGTGAGCAGCAACAGCCCCTCGGAGTGGTAATCGAGGCGCCCCACCGGGTAGAGCCGCTCGCGGATGCCACGCAGGAAATGGCGGACGGTCGGCCGCCCCTCCGGATCGCTGAGGGTGGAGACCACGCCCTTGGGCTTGTAGAAGAGCAGATAGTGCAGATTGCGGGCGGGGCGCAGCGGCTTGCCGGCGACGACGATATGGTCGCTGGCCCAGTCCGCCTTGCTGCCCAAGGTGGTGACGATTTCGCCGTTGACGCTGACTTGGCCGGTGACGATCAACTCCTCCGCCTTGCGGCGCGAGGCGTAGCCGGCCTGGGAGATCAATTTCTGGAGGCGCTCCTGCACGCCTTTCAGCGTAACAGACGGGGCTCAGCGGCGGGGCGGGGGCAGCAGATCGATGCGCACCGGGACCAGGCCCTCCACCCGGAAGCCGAGGGCGCAGGCGGCGGCGTAGCTGACGTCAATCGTGCGCGAGGTGGGCACGGGCCCGCGGTCGTTGATGCGCAGTACCACCGAGCGGCGGTTTTCGAGGTTGGTCACCCGCACGCGCGTTCCCAGGGGCAACTGGCGATGGGCCGCGGTCATGGCGTACATGTTGAAGGGCTCGCCGCTGGTGGTCTCCCGACCCTGAAAATAGGAGCCATACCAACTCGCCAGGCCAACCTGGTAGGGCAGCGGGTCCACCGGGCGGGCCGGCGGCGGGGGGGCGGCCGGGCGCGGCGCCACCACCTCGGCGGCGGCTACCGGCAGGGGGGTATGGGCGACGGCGGGGGCGGCCACGAGAGCCACCGCCAAGATGAGGAAGGCGCACAGGCGCTGAAGGGGGGGAGGCTGCATAGGGTCCGTGGGGGGTCTCAGCAGGCCGGGCCGCCAACGAGGTGGCAAGTGCTACTGCCCGGGGCCACGGGTCAACGCGGGGTGCGCCGCCGTGGTGGTTGTGAGATGTCCCGACTATACCCCACACCGGCAGGGAAGTCCACCTTGGAGCCGCCGGGAGGGTGGCCTGGGTCGTCTAAAGCCAATGGAATCTTGCTGATATGCCACTCGCCGCCGGGGGTATACTGGATCGGAAAGCGACGGGTGCAGCGCAGGCAACAGACGTAGTCCCAGGTGGGCCAGCCGAAGCGGTGGCGGCAGCGCCAAGGCTGCCAAAGCGCGAGGATCGCCGTGAGCAGCCCGAGCGCCGCGAGCAGGCCGAGCGCGATCATCGCCGGGGCGGACAAGGTAGAATTCACCATGCTCGCCGCCCCGCCCCGCCGCCATTGGGAGTTCGCCTTAGGCGGGAGGGTCTGGCTGGTGGCGGTGGCGCTGGCCGCCACGCTGCTGGCCGCCGCCCCGGCGCGGCCGGCCACCGCGCGCGACCGCGCCTTGGCCCGGCGCCTGCGCCACTTGCTGGCCAATCCCCGCTTCCAGCAGGGATTCTGGGGGGTTTATGTCTACTCCCTGGACCGGCAGCGGGTGCTGTTCCAGTCGAATGGCGAGCGCTGGTTTACGCCCGCCTCCAACGCCAAGCTGTTCACCCTGGCGGCGGCGCTGCACCTGCTGGGGAGCGACTACCGCTTCCACACCGGGCTGGAGGCGACGGCCGCGCCCGATGCCGACGGGGTGGTGGCGGGCGACCTGGTGCTGCGGGGCGGGGGCGACCCCAGCCTTTCCGGGCGTCCGTATCCGTACCGGGTGGACCCGCCGCCGCCGCGGTTGCCGTTCGATCCGGAGGCGGTGCCGCGTGCGCTGGCGCGGCAAGTGGCGGCGCGCGGCATCCGCCGCATCGAGGGCGATGTGGTGGGCGATGACAGTGCCTTCGCGCCCGATCCCTATCCCCGCGGCTGGGCCATCGGCGACATGATGTGGGACTACGGCGCCCCGGTGTCGGCGCTGACGCTGAACGACAACACGCGCTTTCTGCAGATCACGCCCGGGGCGGCGGTGGGGGCGGCGGTGGCGACGCGGTTTGCTCCGGCGCTGGAGGCGCCCAGGCTCGAGAACCTGGCCACCACGGGGCCGGCGGGGAGCGCGGCGCGCTTGCGGCTGCGGCCGGACCCGCTGACCGGGGCGCTGCGGCTCACCGGCACGCTGGCGCTGGACAGCCCGGGCGACCTGGAGGCGTTGGCGGTGCCCGACCCGGCTCGGTTTGCGGCGCAACTGCTGCGGCAAGCGCTGCTCCGGCAGGGCATTGCGGTGGACGGGGTGGCGCGCGCGCGCCATGCGGCCGCCGCCCCCGCCCCGGGCTATCCGCTCGGGGGCTGGGACTCGCCGCCGCTGGCCGAGATCCTGCAGGCCACGGCCAAGGTCAGCCAGAACCTGGAGGCGGAGATCATGCTGCGGCAGTTGGGCAAGTTGCGCGGCGGGATGGCCACCAGCGCCGCCGGCGAGGCGGTGGTGGCGGCGTTCCTGCGCGACGCCGGGCTCAACGCCAGCGACGACGCCCTAGTGGATGGCTCCGGACTGGCCCGCCAGGACCTGGTGACCCCGGCCGGGATCGTGCGGCTGCTGGCCTACATGGCGCGGCAGCCGGAGGCGGGGGCGTGGCGGGGGCTGTTTCCGGTGGCGGGGCGCGACGGCACGCTGCAGCACCGCTTTCTGCACTCGCCCGCGGCGGGGCGGCTGCGCGGCAAGACCGGCTCGCTCAGCCACGTGAACTCGCTCAGCGGCTACGTCACCACCGCGGCGGGGGAACACTTGGCCTTCGCGCTGCTGAGCAACAACAACGACCTGCCGGCGGCGGCGGTCCGGCACCAGCTGGACCGGCTGGGGAGCGCCTTGGCGGAGTGAGTGCGCCCGGCGGCGGCGGGGGCTGGGGGGCGACTCAGCGAAACCCCTCAACTGAATCTCCAATCTCTCCCGCCCGCGGTTTTTCTGGCGCGGCGCCCGGAATTTTCATGTTATTCTGACGCCCGTGTTTGCCCCGGCTCGAGAGCGCCGGCGCCGACCGCATTTTTTATCCAAAGAGGTTGTCAGTGAAAGAGCAAGGTACTGTGAAGTGGTTCAACAATGCCAAGGGCTACGGCTTCATCACCCGCATGAGCGGCGAAGACGTCTTTGTGCATTACAGCGCCATCCAGGGCAATGGCTACCGCACGCTGGTCGAGGGCCAGGCGGTCGAATTTGAGGTCAAGCAGGGACCGAAGGGCTTGCTCGCCGAGGACGTGACCGTCCTCTAGGCCAGCCGGGACGCGGGTCCGGCCTAGAGGAGTTCGAGCGAAGCCTCGATCACATCCCAGATCCGATCCAGCTCGCTGCCTTGGATGCAGTAGGGCGGCAGCACGTAGACCACCGGCCCCAGCGGCCGCAGCAGCACTCCCTGTTGCAGGTAGAACTGCTGCAGCCGCGGGCCGACGTCGGCGAGATAGCCGGCGCCGGCGTCGGCGAGTTCGAGTGCGGCCACCGAGCCCGCTTGGCGCACGTCGCCGACGCGGGGATGGTGGCGCACGCGCTCCAGCCGGACGGCGTGGTGGGCGGCGATGGCGGCGATGCGGGGCAGCACCGGCTCGTCGCGGAAGAGCTGGAGGCTGGCCAGGGCGGCGGCGCAGCCCAGCGGATTGCCGGTGAAGGAGTGGCCGTGGAAGAGCGTCTGGCGGCGGTCGCGCTGCAGGAAGGCGGCGTAGACCGCCTCGGTGCACAGCGTCGCGGCCAGGGGCAGGAACCCGGCGGTGAGGCCCTTGGAGAGGCAAAGGATGTCGGGGGCGATGCCGGCCTGCTCGCAGGCGAACAGGGTGCCGGTGCGTCCGAAGCCGGTGAGCACCTCGTCGGCGATGAGCAGCGCGCCGTGCTGGTCGCAGAGCTGGCGCACGCCGCGCAGGAACTCGGGCGGCTGGACGATCATGCCGCCGGCGCCCTGCAGCAGCGGCTCGACGATCACCGCCGCCACCTGGTCGCCGCGCTCGGCCAGAAGCTGGGCCAGCGGCTGCAGGCAGTCAATGGCGCAGGTGGCGCGCCGCCGCCCCACCGGGCAGCGGTAGCAGTAGGCGGTGGGCACGCGCTCGGCCGCAAACAGCAGATCGGCGAACGGGGCGGTGAAGGCGGAGGCGGCGCTGACCGCCATGGCGCCCAAGGTGTCGCCGTGGTAGGCATGTTCCAAGGCGACGAAGCGGCGGCGCTGGGGCGCGCCGCGCTGCTGCCAGCTTTGCGCCGCCATCTTGAGCGCGACCTCGACCGCGGTCGAGCCGTTGTCGGAGTAGAACACCCGCGTCAGTCCGGGCGGCGCCAGCCCGACCAGGCGCTCGGCCAGCTCCTCGGCGGGGCGGTGGGTGAAGCCGGCCAGGATCACCTGCTCCAGTTCGCGGGCCTGGCGGGCGATGGCGGCGGCGATGGCGGGATGGGCGTGGCCGTGGAGGGTGACCCACCAGGAACTGATGGCATCCAGATAGCGCCGCCCGTCGCTGGCCTCCAGCCACGCTCCCTGGGCGCGCGCGATCTCGATCGGCGGGGCCAGGCCGAGCATTTGGGTGTAGGGATACCAGACGCGGCTCTCAGCCATGGGGCCATCCGGAGAAGTGGCGGGCGAAGGCGGCGGCGAGGGACGGGGGATGCAGCGCCGGCAGCGGGGGCAGCTCGACCAGCGGCTCGACTTGGGCCCAGGCGCGCAGGGTGGCGGTGGTGGCGGGGACGGGCTCGCCGTTGAGCACCAAGGCGGCGATGGGGAGGCCGCGCAGGCGCAGGGCTTGCAGGCTGAGCAGGGTGTGGTTGATGGTGCCGAGCTGGGTGCGGGCAACCAGCACCACCGGCAGGGCGAGCCACGCCATCAGGTCGAGCATGGTGTGGCGCGGGTTGAGGGGGACGAGCACGCCGCCGGCGCCCTCGACCACCAGCGGACCGGGCCCGGGGGGCAACGCCAGCCGTTCGGGCTGGATTTCGACTCCGGCGGCGGCGGCGGCGATGTTGGGGGAGGCGGGCAGGGCCAGGCGGTAGGCCTCGGGAAGCAGGCGGGCGGGGGGAAGGCCGGTCCAGGCGGCGACGTCGTCGCGGTCGGTGGAGGGGTCGGTGCCGCATTGGATCGGCTTCCAATAGCGGGCTTGGGGCCAACCCAGCGCGAGCACGGCGGCGACCACGGTTTTGCCCACGCCGGTGTCGGTGCCGGTGATGAAGACGCCGTCCATCAGCCGGCGATGGAGGCCAGCGCGGCGGGGGTGGCCACGGCGGCCAGGGCCTCCGCCAGGCGGGCGCAGGCGTGCGGGCTCTGGCCGGCGTGGACGGTGAGGCGGAGGCGGGCGGTGTGCTCGGGCACGGTGGGGGGGCGGATGGCGCGGACGTCGAAGCCGGCGTCGGCCAAGGCCTGCTGCGCCGCCAGCGCGGCGGCGTCCTCGCCCAGGCGGAGGGGCAGAATCGGGGAAGCGGGCGCGCCGCCGACCTCCAGGCCGCGTTGCTGCAGTTGGCGCCGCAGTTCTGCGGCCAGCGCCAGCACTTGGCGGCGGCGCTCGGGTTCGCGCCGGACCACCTCCACGGCGGCGGCCAACTGCACCGCCAGCAGCGGGGCGGGCGCAGTGGAGTAGATGAAGCTGCGGCTGTGGTTGACCAGCATTTCGACCAGCGGGCGGGAGCCGGCGACGAGGGCGCCGCTGGCGCCCAGCGCCTTGCCGCCGGGATGGAGGGTGGCGACCACGGTCTGGCGCAGGCAGGCGCTGCCCTCGGCCACGCGGCCGGCGCCCTCGGGGCCGAACAAGCCGGTGGCGTGCGCCTCATCCACGATCATGGCGACCCCGGCGGCGGCGCACAGCTCCGCCATGGCTTCCAGCGGGGCGAGGTCGCCGTCCATGCTGTAAAGCGACTCGACCACCAGGAAGCGGCGCTGCCCGCCGACGGCGGGGTGGCGCTGGAAGGCGGTGGCCAAGGCCTCGAGGTCGAGATGGGGGATGACGAGGCGGCGCGCCCCGGCGAGGCGCAGGCCGTCCACCAGGCTGGCGTGGTTGAGGGCGTCGGAAAAGACCAAGTCCTCGCGGCGCAGCAGAGCGGTGAGCAACCCCACCCCGGCGGTGTAGCCGGAGCTGTAGAGCAGCGCGGCGGGGCGGCCTTGCCAGGCGGCGAAGGCCTCTTCCAGGGCGGCGAAAGCGGGGTGGTTGCCGTGCACCAGGCGGGAGCCGGTCGCGCCCAGGTCCAGTCCCTGGCGCAGCGCCTCGGCCATGGCGGCGCGGATGCCGTCATGGCGCGCCAGGCCGAGGTAATCGTTGGAGCAGAAATCTTCGCCCTGCGGCGGACGGAGCTGGCGGCGGCGCTGGCGGTCTTGCAGGCCGGCCAGATCGGCGGTCCAGAGCTGGTCGAAGCGCTCGTCCTGGCGGAGGGCGGCGGCCGGCGGGGCGGGGCGCGGGGCGGTCGGTGGCGGCTCGGCGATCAATCCCAGCTCGCGCAGCAGGGCGTGGTCGTGGTCCACCTCGGGATTGGGGGTGGTCAGCAACTTGTCGCCCACAAAGATCGAGTTGGCGCCGGCGTAGAAGCAGAGCGCCTGCGCCTCGGGGGAGAGCGCCAGGCGGCCGGCGCTGAGCCGCACCTTGGTGTGGGGCATGAGGATGCGGGCGGTGGCGATGGCGCGCACGAACTCGAAGGCGGCGACCGGGGGCTGGTGGGCCAGCGGGGTGCCGGCGACCGCGACCAGGGCGTTGATGGGAACACTCTCCGGCGGCGGGTTGAGGTTGGCCAGGGTGGCGAGCAGGCCGATGCGGTCGCCCTCGGACTCGCCCAGGCCGAGGATGCCGCCGCAGCAGACGGAGATGCCGGCGCGGCGCACGTGCTCGAGGGTGTGCAGGCGGTCCTCGTAGCTGCGGGTGGAGATGACCTGGCCGTAGAACTCGGGCGAAGTGTCGAGGTTGTGGTTGTAGGCGGTGAGCCCGGCGGCGGCCAACTGGCTGGCCTGCTCGGCGTTCAGCATGCCCAGGGTGCAGCAGACCTCGAGGCCCAAACCGGCCACGCCGCGCACCAGCGCGAGCACGCGCTCGAATTCGGGACCGGCCTTGGCTTGGCGCCAGGCGGCGCCCATGCAGAAGCGGGTGGAGCCGGCGGCGCGGGCCTGGCGGGCGGCGGCCAGGACGGTGTCGTGGTCGAGCAGCGGGCCGGCCTCGACCCCGGTGGCGTAGCGGGCGCTTTGCGGGCAGTAGGCGCAATCCTCGGGGCAGCCGCCGGTCTTGATGGAAAGCAGGTGGCAGAGCTGCACCTCGCCGCCGGGGTGGTGTTCGCCATGCACGGCGTGGGCCTGCTCGAGCAAGGCCAGCAAGGGCAGGTGGTAGATGCGGGCAACTTCGTCCAGACTCCAGCGGGGGGCGGGGCGGGGTGTGGTGGGCGGCATGGAAGAGGGCGGCGGGAGGGCGAGAATGGTGCCGGGTTCGCTTCCCGCTTCTGTATAATACTCTCGGCTTAAGCCCGCAGGCGGAGGAGCTGGATTTTTCTTTGCCGGCGAGGAGGGCTGGCCTCCGACGCTAACCCCCGTATTTTGTGCGCGTTCGAAGGGGGCAGGCGGCTTGGGGGCGGGGCCCAGCCCGGGCCTTGGGGGCGATTGCCCGCGCGAGTGTAACCGCCGGCTGGGCCATGGCGTTTTCATTGATGTCGGAGTACAAGCACACGAAGGGTAGACCACCGTTCCATGGCAAATGAAGCCCGTTCCCGCTCCAAGTCCCTGCTGCACAAACGCAGCGTGCAACTGCTGCTCGCCGTGGTGGCGGCGGTGATCGTGGCGGTGGTGTTCTTCGCCAATCGGGGCAACGCGCCCACCTACTTCACCTCCAAGGCAAAAGTTGGCAATATCACCTCCGTGGTGCAGGCCACCGGGGTGGTGAACCCGATCAAAACCATCGCCATCGGGGCCCAGGTGTCGGGCAAGCTCACCAACATCTACGTGGACTTCAACAGCAAGGTCAAGAAGAACCAGGTCATCGCCCAGATCGACCCCTCGGTCTACCAGAACCAGCTCAATTCGGCCAAGTCGGACTTGGCCAACGCCCAAGCCGCGGTGCAATCGGCGATGGCGCAAGTAGCGGTGGCCGAGGCCAACGTGACCAGCGGCCAGGCGAATGTGGAAAAGGCCCAGGCCGCCCTCACCATGGCGACGCTGCAGCGCGACCGCACCGTGGGGCTCTTTAAGCAGGGCATCGTGGCGGCGTCGCAGCGCGACACCGATGTGGCCACCTACCAGACCGATGTGGCCGACTTGGACAGCGCGAAGGCCGGGCTGTTGCAAAACCAGGCGGCGCTGAAGGCGGCGCAGGCGGCGGTCATCTCCGCCAAGGCCACCGCCCAGAGCCGGGAGAGCGCGGTGCAAACGGCGCAGACCAACCTGGGCTACTGTGAGATCTACGCCCCGGTGGACGGGGTGATCATCAACCGCGCGGTGGACGTGGGGCAGACGGTGGCGAGCTCGTTTTCCGCGCCGCTGCTGTTCAGCGAGGCGACCGACCTGAACACCATGTGGGTCTACACCCAGACCGACGAGAGCGACGTGGGGCGGCTGCGGGACGGCGACGACGCCACCTTCACCGTGGACGCGTTTCCCAACACCGTCTACCACGGCACCGTGCTGCAGCGGCGGATGAGCGCCACCACGGTGCAGAACGTGGTGGAGTACGACACCATCATTCAGTTCAACAACATCGGGAACAAGCTGTTTCCGGGCATGACCGCCTACGTCAACATTCCGGTGGCGAGCGCGCGCAACACGCTGGAGGTGCCGAACTCGGCGCTGCGCTTCAAGCCCAGCCTGACGCCGGTGGAGTTGCGCACCCTGCTGGCGCAGCACGGCATGGCGGAGGCCAACAGCGGCGCCAGCGCGCCGGCGGGCAACGGCAATGGCGGCCGAGCGGCGGGCGCCCGCGCCGGCGGTCGGGGCGGGAGCGGGGGCCGCGGCGGCCGCGGCGGCAACGCCAACGAGGCCCTGGGCGACTCCAACCGGCCGGCCACGGCGCTGATCTGGACGCTGGATGCGAACAAACAGTTGATCCCGGTGCGGGTGAGGACCGGCATCACCGATTTCACCTACACCGCCATCACCAAGGTGCTGCAAGGCTCGCTGAAGGCGGGCGACGACGTGGTGACCGGGGCGCTGGTGGTCAACTCGGGCGGCGGCCTGCCCGGCACCGCCGGAAGGGGCCGCGGCCGCTAGGCATGGCGGAGAAAAGGCCGATTGTGTCCACATCCACCGAACCACTCGATGCCACCGCCACCGCCGCCCCGGAACCGGGCGCGGACGTGCCGGTGATCCAATTCGAGGGCGTACACAAGATCTACGATCTCGGCGAGATCCAGGTGCATGCGCTGCGCGGTCTGGACGTGACCATCCAGCGGGGCGAGTTCGTGGCGATCATGGGAGCCTCGGGCGGGGGCAAGAGCACCTTCATGAACCTGGTGGGGGGGCTGGACCGGCCGACGCGGGGGCTCTACAAGCTGGACGGGGTGGATGTGAGTTCGCTCGACAAGGTGGAGCTGGCGCACATCCGCAACCGCAAGATCGGCTTCGTGTTCCAGGGCTTCAACCTGCTGAGCCGGACGACGGCGCTGGAGAACGTGGAGCTGCCGGCGCTGTATGCCCGCCTGCCTCCGGCGGAGCGCATCGAGCGGGCGCGCGAGGCGCTGCGCATCGTGGGCCTGGCCGACCGCGAGCATCACTATCCCAGCCAGCTCTCGGGCGGGCAGCAGCAGCGGGTGGCGATCGCGCGGGCGCTGATGAACCGGCCCTCGCTGCTGTTGGCGGACGAGCCCACCGGCAACCTGGACAGCCGCACCAGCGTGGAGATCATGGGCATTTTCCAGCGGCTGAACCGGGAGCGCAACATCACCCTGGTGCTGGTGACGCACGAGCCCGACATCGCCGAATACGCCCAGCGCATCATCACCTTCCGCGACGGCAAGATCCGCCGCGACGAGCGGGTGGCCCACCCGGCCAACGCGGAAGAAGTGCTCCAGTCCATGCCGGTGGTCGGCGCCGAAGACTAGCGAAGGCTAGCGCCGCCAGGAGGTGGTTGTGGATATCCTTTCGATCGTCCGGGTCGCGTTGCGGGCTTTGACCCGCAACAAGCTGCGCTCCGCGCTCACCATGCTGGGCATCATCATCGGGGTGGGGGCGGTGATCGCCATGGTGGGGGTGGGGCAGGGGGCCAACGAGCAGGTGCAGGCGCGCATCGCCGCCATGGGCAGCAACCTGCTGATCATCCAGGCGGGCAGCCGCCAGGCGGGGGTGGTGCACGTCGGCTGGGGCGCCACCAAGACGCTGGTGCCGGGCGACGAGGTGGCGATGCTGAAGGAGATCCCGCTGATCCACCAGGCGGCGGCGGGCACCATGTCGCACCAGCAGGTGATCTCCGACGACAACAACTGGGGCACCAGCATCCAGGGCACCGAGCCCGCCTACTTCGACATCCGCAACTTCAGCTTCGACCAGGGCACCAGCTTCACCGCCCAGGACGTGCAGTTGGCCAACAACGTGGTGGTGCTGGGCACCACGGTCTACCTCAACCTGTTTCCCGACGGCAGCGACCCGGTGGGCAAGACCATCCGCATCAAGAACCTGCCCTTCACCGTGGTGGGGACGCTGGTGCCGAAGGGGCAGAGCGGGATGGGGCAGGACCAGGACGACAACGTCTACATCCCCTACACCACGCTGCAGAAGAAGATCAGCGGGCAGAACTGGCTGGGGAATATCTCGGTCTCGGCCGCCTCCAAGGACGTCACCGACACCGTCAGCCAGCAGATCACCAACCTGCTGCACGCCCGCCACCGCATCCGGCCCGGACAGGGCGACGACTTCATGGTGCACAACCTGAGCGACGTGGCCGACGTGGCCAACGCCGCCAGCAGCGTCATGACCATCCTGCTGGCCAGCATCGCCAGCGTGTCGCTGCTGGTGGGCGGGATCGGGATTATGAACATCATGCTGGTGTCGGTGACCGAGCGCACGCGCGAGATCGGCATCCGCATGGCGGTGGGGGCGACCGAGAGCGACGTCAAGCGCCAGTTCATCATCGAAGCGCTGGTGTTGGCCAGCATCGGGGGAGCGATCGGCATCCTGTTCGGGCTGGCGGCGTCGTGGCTGATCTCCACCATTGCCCACTGGCCGGTGGACGTGTCGGTGGTCTCGATCGTGGTGGCGGCGCTGTTTTCGGCCGGGATCGGCATCTTTTTCGGCTTCTACCCGGCGAAGAAGGCGGCCAACCTGGATCCGATCGAGGCGCTGCGCTTCGAGTAGCAGAAGCTGCTCGCGGGGGTCGCGCCGATTTTGCCTGCTGGCAAAATCGGCGCGAAAGGCCGTGAAATTCCGCAGGGGCAGACGCGCCAGTGGCGCGTCTGCGCCCCCGGGAAGCGAATTCGGCGCGGCCCCAGCGAGGCGCAGCGCCGACTTGGGGCCCTGGGGCCCCCGAGTCGGCGCGAGCACAAGCGGGACGCGCGCCGCAGGCGCGCTGGGGCCCGCGCCCACCATGTCCAGCCGCGCTCGCGGCAGCGTTGCGCCAGCGCGCGCCAGCGCTCGGGCGGCCAGTGCTTGGCGGGCTGGCCGCAGCCGGGGTGCAGCAGCACAAAATCGCCGGGCAGGCCGCGCAGCCGCGGCGCGGCGGCGGCGGCCCAAGGCGGGGCGGGGGCCAGGCGCGGCGGCGCGGGGTCGCGGGTGAGGGGCGCGCCGGCGGCCGCCTCCACCAGTTGCACGGCGCGGGTCGAGGCGTTGAGCCGCCAGGGATAGTCCACCACGAGGTCGAGCAGAGAGCCGCCGCCGCGGATGCCGTAGCCCACCACGCGGTGGGCGTGGCGGCGGGCGAGCAGGATGCAGAGCAGCTCGCCGTGGAACTCGAGTGCGAGATCGAAGCGGCGGCGGCGGTGGCTCGCCGCCCACCAGGAGGGCGGGCACCAGATCGTCCACCAGGCCGGGGGCGGCGGCGGCGAGGAAGTCGCGGTACTCGGGCGCGCTGAGCAGCGTGATCTGCGCCTGGGGAAACAGGGCGCGGGCGCGGGCCAGCGCCGGCAGCAGCAGGATCAAATCGCCGAAGTGGCGGCGGCGGACGAGCAGCAGGCGGCGCACGGCCGATGCATCCACGGTCGCCCGCCGGCGGCGGCGCCCGCGTCCCCAGCCCGCGCCCAGCGCCCAACCACCCAACCTATCGAGCAGCGCCAAAGCTAAGCGGTGCCAGCGCCGGGTGACGGCGTAGTTCTTCATGAGGCCATCCTGCGCGGCGGAGAGGCCGCGGCGGGCTGGGGCCGCTGCGGCGGCTTGCCGCTGGGCGCGGCGGTTTCGAGCGCGGGCAGGGGCAACGACAGCAGCTCGCGGTAGAGCTAGGCGA
>DATKSZ010000007.1:0-3355 GCA_035531375.1 Terriglobales bacterium
CAGCGGCTTCGGCGTCGCCAACCGCGACCTCGCCCGCCGCCTGCAAGACCTCGACTTCGGCGACTTCAACCCCACCCCCAGCGACATCGCCGCCGTCAACGCCAGTTGCGCCCAAATCGCCCAGGCCGCCGCCCAGCTCCACCAGATAGACGGCGCCGCGCGCCCCCAGCTCGACCGGCAGCTCGCCGCCGCCCACCTCGCCCCGCTCCCCGCCTTCACCCTCCCCGCCCCTCCCTACTGCAGCCAGTGAGGACGGCAGGGTAGCAAAGCGCGGCTCAAGCCCCGCACCGGCGGGCCACTGTGGCACAGCCATTCTTGGCTGTGCGCGCCGCCGCACCCAATGCCCCCGCTGGAGTCGGTGCGGACACAATCACCCGTTCCAGCGCAATGCCTGCCGGAGTCGCCCCAGGCCTTTCCTACTCCCGCTTGCGCCGCGGCCTAGTCGGCTTCCGCCCGCTGGGCCGGACCGGCGCCGGCGGTGGGCGCCGCGGCCGTTCCGCCCGCTGTGACGGCGGCACCACCGCCACCCCCGCCGGGGCAAAGTGGATCTGCTGCCGCACCGGATCAATCCGCACCGCCGTCACCGGCAGCCGCGCCCCCAGCCGGTAGCGCCGCTTGCGCCGCTCCCCCACCCACTCCTGGGTGGCGCTTTGGAAGCGGTAGTCGTCGTCGGTGAGCGCGTCGGCGGGCACAAAGCCCTCGATGAACATCTCCGCCAGCTCCACCCAAAAGCCGTCGCGCGTCACCCGCAGGATCAGGGCAGGGAACTCCTCCCCCAGCCGCTGCTCCATAAAGCGCACCTTCTTCCAGTCCATCAGCTCGCGCTCGGCCTCGTCCGCCCGCCGCTCCGCCTCGCTCGATTGCCGGCACAGCGGCTCCATCGCCTCCGCCGTGGTCAGCTCCTGCGGCAGCGCCGCCTTCTTGTCCCAATGCGCCTTCAAGATGCGGTGCACCATCAGGTCGGGGTAGCGCCGGATGGGCGAGGTGAAGTGGGTGTAGCAGGCCGTCGCCAGCGCAAAGTGCCCCTCGTTGTAGGCCGAGTAGCGCGCCTGCTTGAGCGAGCGCAGCATCAGGAACGACAGCATGCGCTCCTCCGGCGTGCCCGCGATCTTGGCCGCCAGCTTCTGGTAATTGCGCGGGCTGATGCGGAACTTCCCCGGCTGCGGCACATCCACCACCCGCCCTCGCACCCGCACCTTCTGGATGGGCAGCGGCCCCAGCCCCAGCGAGTAGCCAAAGCTGCCGGCCATCTCCTCGAACTCCGCCACCTTCTTCAACTCCGGCTGCTCGTGGATGCGGTACACCGACGCCACCCCCGACTTCTCCAGGTGCCGCGCCACCGTCTCCGCTGCCGCCAGCATGAACTCCTCGATCAGCCGGTGCGCCACGTTGCGCTCCGACTTCACAATCGAGCGCATCAGGCCAAACTCGTCAAAGGCGATCTCCGGCTCCGGCAGGTCGAAGTCAATCGAACCCCGCCGCTGCCGCTTGGCGTAGAGCACGCCCTGCAGCTCCGCCATCAGCTCGAAGTTGCCCACCAGCGGCGCAAACCGCTCCCGCGCCTCGGCCTCGCCCTCCAGCACCGCGTTCACCTGGGTGTAGGTCATGCGCTCCGCCGAGTGGATCACCCCCGGCGCCAGCTCGTAGCCCACCAGCTCGCCCTCGCGGTCCATCTCCATCAGGCACGACATCACCAGCCGGTCCTGCCGCGGCCGCAGGCTGCACAGGTCGGTGGAGAGCTCGGCCGGCAGCATCGGCACCGCCCGGTCGGGAAAATAGACCGAGGTGCCCCGCAGCCGCGCCTCCTGGTCAATCGCCGAGCCCGGCGCCACATAATAGGCCACGTCGGCGATGTGCACCTGCAACTGGTAGCCGCCGCCGGGGATGCGGGCCACGTGCACCGCGTCGTCGAAGTCGCGCGCCGACTCCCCGTCAATGGTCACGATCGGCAGCCCGCGGAAGTCGCGCCGCGCCGCCAGCTCCGCCTCCGGCAGCGCCTCCGGCAGCGCCGCCGCCTCCGCCAGCACCGCCTCGGGAAAGCGGTGCGGCAGGTGGTGCTTGCGGATCATGATCTCGACGTCCACGCCGAAATCCTCCCGCCGCCCCAGCACCTCGATCACCCGCCCGCGCCCGCCCAGGCTGGCGCTGGGAAAGCGCGTCACCTCGATCTCGACCATCTGCCCGTCCAGCTCTTCGCTGCGCGGCGCCACCTGCGCGCCCAGCACCCGGTGCGGCGTCGCCGCGGCCGCCGGCACCTCGTCCCCGGCGGGAATCACAATCCGCTCCCGCACCCGGTCGTCCACCGGCTGCACGTAGTTGTTGCGCGGGTCGCGGTGGAAGGTGCCCACCAGCGTCGCCTGGGCGCGGCGCACGATCGCCACCACGCGCCCCTCGCGCCGCCCCGGCTCGGCCGGGCCGTGCTTGGCCACCAGCCGCACCGACACCGTGTCGCCGTGCATCGCCCCCAGCATCGCCGGCGGCGGAATGAACACGTCCCCGCCTCCCGGCAGCGGCGGCTCCGGCGTCACGAACCCATAGCCGTCGCGGTGCAGCGACAGCCGCCCCAGCACCTCGCCGCTGGGCATCGCCGCCGCGCCCGGGGCCTGCGCCGGCGCTGCCGCGCGCGCCCCCGGCCGCGCCGGCGCGCTCCCCGCCCATCCCCCCGCCCGCTCCACCAGCGTGAAGACGTTGCGCCGCTCCCGCAGCCGCCCCTGCCGCACCAGCGCCTCCAGCGCCTGCCGCACCGCTCCCCGGTCGCCGCCCCGCGCCTTCAGCTCGCGCAGCAGTTGCTTGAACGTCGCCCGCCGGTCGGGCGTGCCCTCGATGTGCTGCACGATGAACTCGGGTGAGATCATGCCACCGCCGTGCTGGTCCGCCGCCGCTCCACCAGCCAGGCGCGCTGCAGCTTGTCCAGGTCCCCGTCCAGCACCCGGTTCACGTCCCCAATCTCCAGCCTGGTGCGCGTGTCCTTCACCATCTGGTAGGGCTGCATCACGTAGGAGCGGATCTGGCTGCCAAAATCAATGTCCAGCTTGCTGTCCTCCACCTTGCGCGCCGCCGCCCGCTTCTTCTCCAGCTCGTGCTCGTAGAGCCGCGAACGTAGGATCTTCATCGCCATGTCCTTGTTCTTGTGCTGCGAGCGCTCGTTCTGGCACTGCACCACAATGTTGGTGGGCAAGTGCACAATCCGCACCGCCGAGTCGGTCATGTTGACGTGCTGCCCGCCCTTGCCCCCCGCCCGGAAGGTGTCAATGCGCAAGTCCTCGTCGCGGATGTTGATCTCGATGCGGTCGTCAATCTCCGGGCTGACAAACACGCTGGCAAAGGAGGTGTGCCGCCGCTTGGCCTGGTCGAA
>DATKSZ010000008.1:0-66326 GCA_035531375.1 Terriglobales bacterium
GTCAACGATCTGGCTCGCCAAATTGCCCGCTACATTCGTCAGTACGCCAAACGCGCAAAGCCGATCCGGTGGCAATACACCGATCTGCGTCGGCGCTACACCGCATGATTTACATTTCACACGGACAGTCCACTAGGAGCCAATCTAGATGCATTCTTCCAGGGACTCGAGCGGCAGCGGCTGGGGGTCTTGGATGTCGCTGTAGGCAGCGCGCGGGCGGTTGGCCTCGAGGTAGTGGCGGTGGGCGCGCTCCCAGGCCTGGTCGTCGGGGGGGCCAAACTGCTGGCGGTAGAGGGGGGTGCCGGGGAAGGCAAACACCGGCACCGGCTGCGACGCCCACACACCGGAGGCGATCAGATCGGCGCGCCAGGCGGCGATGGCCTGGCGGTCGTCGTCGGCATCGGCGATGAGGTTGGCCTGCACCCAGGGGATGTGGCGGCGGGCGGCGCGGAGCAGGGCCTGGAGGCGGTCGTTGCCCAGGCGGCAGCCCTTGCGGAAGCGCTGGCGGCCTTCCGGGGAGATGGACTCGATGCCGCACTCCAGCGAGATGCAGCCGGCGCGGCCCAGCGCCGCCAAGCTGTCCTCGTTCCACAGGTCCAGGCGGGTCTGCACGCCAAAGCCGACCTGGAGAGAGGCGAGCGCCTCAAGCAGGGCGGGGGTGGAGCGGCCGCAGCCGAAGATCTCATCAATAAAGTAGATGTAGTCGAAGCCCCGGCGGCGGAGGTTCTCGGCCTCGGCGGCGACGGTGGCCGCCGGACGCTCGCGGAAGCGGTTGCGGAACAGGGTTTTATTGCAGAAGGTGCAGGCCCAGGGGCAGCCGCGGCTGGCCTCCAGCTCGGCCCCCCGGCCGGTGCCAGAGAAGACGTGGTGGCGGTGCTGCCGCCGCTCCCAGGGGTAGCCGTCGAGGTCGAGCACCGGCAGCGCCGCCAGGTCGGCTTGGTGGAGGCCGGGATTTTGCCGCACAACGCCATCTTCGCGGTAGGCGATGCCCTCGACCCCGGCCCAGGGCGTGGTCGCCAGCCGCGCCAGCACTTGGTCGGCCTCGCCCCGCACCACCAGGTCGCAGCCGAGCTTGGCCAGCGCGGCGGCGGGAGTGGCCGAGCCATGGGGGCCGATCGCCACCGCCACCGCGCCCGGCGCCTGCGCGCGCAGGGCGCGCATCCAGAGCGCCGGGAGGCGGAGTTCCGGCTGCGGGCACCGCCAGAACAAGTAGGTGGGCGCGGTGGTCAGGGCGATCAGGTCGGGGACGAAAGCCCGCACCCGCGCGGCGGCGGTTGCCGGCGAGAGGTCTTCGAGATGGGCGTCGAGCAGGAGCGCCTCGTGCCCGGCCGCCTGCAACTGCTGGCGGGCGTAAAAGAGCTCCAGCGGAACGTGGGTGTCGGGGCAGCCGAAGTAGGTCGAGCCGGCGAAGGTCCAGTTGGGTTGCAGCAGGGCGAATTTCATCGGCTGGTCCTTTACAACGTGCCCGCCAGTTCCAGATCCCAGACGTGGCCGCGCCCGCTGGCGGGCCGGGGCTCGCAAACCCAAGTCTCCGGCTCGGGGTGGGACAGGATGGCCAGCCCGGCGCTGCGCAGCATGCCCGCGGCGGCGGCGGGGTTGGGGATCCACCAGTTGGTCTGGTCGCCGGCGTAGCTCTGCTCGATGAAGTACATGCAGGGGAAGCCGGGCTGCTCGAACGGGGTGTGGTTCCAAAAGTCGTAATCGGGATGGGGCGCCAGCGCCGGCTCGCGCCCGCGCAGCATGGTTTGGAAGACCAGGCGCCGCCGCGTGGCCTTGACCACCAGGTCGAGCGCATAGAGGGGATAGCGCAGGTGGTAGAACACCCCCAAGAAGAACACGTAGTCGAACTGCTGGCCCAGATCGCCCAGGGCATAAACCGAGAGGTGGCGCCACTCGACCTCGAGCCCGAGCACCTCGGCGGCAAAACGGGCTTGGGCGAGGTAGCGGAGGTCGGCGTCAATGCCGAGCACGTGGCGGGCGCCGCGGCGTTTGCACTCCAGGGCGTGAAAGCCGGCGTTGCAGCCGACGTCGAGCACCGTCAGCCCGTCCAGCCGCTGGGGAAGAGCCGGGCTGATGAGCCGCCACTTGGCGGCGGGATAGTCGCCCAAGGGGTGGTGGGGGGCGGTGGGGACGCCGTTGAGGTCCAGGTTTTGGAACCAATCCCCCAACGCGCCGATCTGCTGCCGGATGTCGGCCTCCGAGGTCAGCATGCCTTGTTGGAAGATGCACCTTAGGCCGGATAGGGCAGCTTAGCTGGAGGAGGGGGCAGCTCGGGAGTGGTGCCCGCGGGGTGCGGAACCTGGCGCGGAAGACGGCTGGACTAGGAGGCGCCGCTGGTGGGCTCGTGCAGGGCGGGATGTCTCGGTGCCAGCGGCAAGCCGCGAAGCGTCTTCACCAGCAAGTAGGGGTCGTCGGAGACGAGGGCGTCGGCGCCGGCCCGGGCCAGAAGGCGCATGCGGCGGGGCTGGTTGACGGTCCAGACCAGCACGCGCCAACCCTGGGCGCGGAGGCGGCGGACGTACCAGGCGGTGCAGGAGGCTTGGTGGGGGGCGATCCAGGTCACCGGGGCGCGGCGCAGGCGGCGCAGGCTGGCGGGGCGGCGCAGGTTGAGGCAGAGCGGCAGGTGGGGCGCCAGGGCGGCGAGGTGGCGCAGGGTGGGCGCGTCGAAGCTGCTGACCACAAAGCCGCGGCGCGGGGGCCAGCGTTCCAGCGTGGCGACCAGCGCGGGCACCACGGCGGGCGCCTTGATCTCGAGGTCGAGCCAGGCGCGGTCGCGGTAGCGGCGCAGCAGTTGCTCGAGCGTGGCCAAGCCGGGATGGAGGCGGCGCAGGGTGCGCAGCGGGGCCTCGGCGACGGGCACGCCGTCGCGGTTGTGGCGGAGCACGTCGTCGTGGTGGAGGACGATGCGCTGGTCGGCGGTGAGGCGGAGGTCGAGTTCGAGGCCGTCGCAGCCGGCGGCGAGGGCGCGGTCGAAGGCCGCCAGGGTGTTTTCGACCTCGCCCCATTGCGGCAGGCGATGGCCGCGGTGGCCCAGGAGCAGCGGAGCCGAGGGCGGGGTCAACGCGCGGCCCCGGCGGCGAGCAGGGCCTCGACCTGGGGGCGGCGGGGCAGGCCGGCGAGCGCGCCCGCGGCGCCGCAGGCCAGTGCCGCGGCGGCATTGGCGAAGCGCAGGCGCTGGGCGAGGTCCCAGCCCTGGAGCAGGGCGTAGATGTAGCCGGCGTGGAAGGCATCGCCGGCGCCGGTGGTGTCGGCGACGGGGACGGCGAAGGCGGGCGAGGCGATCGCCTCGCCGCCCTGCTCCCAGCCGGTGGCGCCGCGCTCGCCGCGGGTCACCACCACGACGCGGCGGGCCAAGGGCGGGGGCGGGGCGAAGCTCTCGGGCACCACCAGATGGTCAATCCAGGGCAGCAGCTCGGGGGTGTGGGCATAGTGGCAATCGAGGTCGCCGACGACGGGGATGCCGCGGGCGCGGGCGAGGCGGGCGGCGCGCAGGCAGGCGGGGCCGTCGCGGCCGTCGAACAAGAGCGCGGCGACGCCGTCGAACAGCGCGGGGGTGATCTCGTCGGGCTCGACCGCCAGGCGGGGATCGGTGGACCAGAGCACGATGCGCTCGCCGCTGGAGTCGCGCAGGATCCAGGCGGAGGCGGTGGGCACGCCCGCGAGAACGCGGCCGGGGGCGAGGTCCAGGTCTTCGGCGGCGAGGGCGGCGCGCAGGCGGCGGCCGGCCTCGTCGTCGCCGCAGCGCAGCAGAAAGCGCGCCTCCAGCCCCAGCCGTCGGCAGCCGACCAGGGCGCCGGCGATCTGGCCGCCGGCCAACTGGCGCTGCTCCAGCACCGGCGCCTTGCCGCCGGGCGCGGGCAGCCGCTCCAGCGTCAACTGCGTATCCAGGCAGGCGTTGCCCATGCCAAGCACCAGCATGGATTCAGTGTAGGGCATCCTCGCGGGGGTCGCGCCGCTTTGCCTGCCGGCAAAATCGGTGCGAAAGGCCGCGAGCCGGGGCCCCCAAGCCGCTTGCGGCTTGGGGTGGTCGTAATTCCGCAGGGGCAGACGCGCCCGTGGCGCGTCTGCGCCCCCGGGAAGCGAATTCGGCGCGGCCCCAGCGAGGCGCGAGCATGCCGCCCCGCGCTGTCACAGCGGGGCGGCTCACAAGCGGGACGCGCGCCGCACCGGCCTGGCGCTGCTACAGCCGGGCCGGGCAGGCGCGCTGGGGCCCGCGCCCACCATGCCGCGGGGGGTGGAGTTCCCGCCGGGCGGCAATCTCTTTTACAATCGTTGCGAGATGCCCCTCCCCCTGCCCCGCTTCGAAGATGTGCGCGCCGCGCGCGAGCGCATCGCCGGCCGCATCGCCTCGACCCCCGTGCTGCGCTCGCGCTCGCTGAACCAGGGCGTGGACGCGGGCGGCGGGGTGGAGGTGTTCGTCAAGTGCGAAAACCTGCAGCGCTGCGGCGCCTTCAAGTTCCGCGGCGCCACCAACTGCCTGCTGCAGTTGAACGAAGACGAGCGGCGGCGGGGGGTGCTGGCGTTTTCCAGCGGCAACCACGCCCAGGCGGTGGCGCTGGCGGCGCGCGACCTGGGCATCAGCGCCGCGCTGGTGATGCCCAGCGACGCCCCCAAGGCCAAGCTGGAGGGGGTGCGGGCGTTCGGCGGCGTGGTGCACCTCTACGACCGCGCCACGGTGAACCGCGAGGCCTTCGCCGCCGAACTGGTGAAGCAGGAGAACCGGGTGCTGGTGCCGCCCTTCGACGACGCCCGCATTATCGCCGGCGCCGGCACGGCGGCGCTGGAGCTGCTGGAGGCGGTGCCGGATCTAGAGGCGCTGGTGGTGCCGGTGGGCGGGGGGGGGCTGATCTCGGGCAGCGCGCTGGCGGCGCACGGGGTCAACCCCAAGCTCGCCGTCTACGGAGTTGAGCCCGCCACCGCCGCCGACGTGAAGCTCTCGCTGGAGCGCGGCGTAATCACCCCCATCGCCGACAACCCCACCATCGCCGACGGGCTGCGCACGGTGCAGCCGGGCGAGATGACCTTCGCCATCATGCGCGAGCACTTGGCCGGGGTGGTCACCGCCACCGACGCGCAGCTAGTGGACGCGCTCAAGCTGATGCTGCTGCGGATGAAGATCCTGGTCGAGCCCTCGGGCGCGGCCGGGGTGGCGGCGCTGCTGTCGGGCGCGGTGCCGCGCTTCCGCCGCGTCGGGGTGATCGTCAGCGGCGGCAACCTCGACCCGGCGGCGCTGGCGGGGTACCTGGCCCAGTAGGGCAGCCCCGGGCGGCCTAACGCTAGATCCGCCCGGCGGCGCGATATACCCGTTCCACTTCGCTAGACCAGCATTTGACTTTGTCGGAGACGTCCCGGCCGAGGTCGCCAGCAAGCTTAAAAAAGCCAGGACCGGGGAGCCGCTCGCCACCCTTGCGCACAACCCGGGCGGAGATCATGCCGAGGCCCCGCTCGTCAGACTCCGCAGACAACTGGCCCAAGAGATGGTGGAAGGCGTGGTCGTCCGGCTCGAACCGGATCGCCGTGATCTTTCCGGCGAGGTCCCCGTAAGTAGTCAAGCGCGCGGCTTTGGCAAAGACCTGGAGAGCCCGGAGGGCTTCCTGTTTAGCGGCTTCCCATTTCTCGGGGTCGTGTCCGAAGGTTGCATGCCTCATGTCGCCCACCGCTTCAGGCGGACTATAGCACGGCCTTCTGCCTTCCTACCAACCGTTGAAGCGGGGCCAGAGCGCTTCGACGGTAGTCGTGCCGTGGAGCACGTGGTAGCGGTCGAACTGGGCGGCGGTGGCGCAGGCGTGGTTGGGGAGGATGCGGACGCGCGCGCCCAGGGGCAGTTCGGGGGCCGCGGCGGGCGGGCTGCCGGGGCGGGGGAGGAGGACGCCGTGCTCCTGGCTGGCCTCGCCCACGATGAGCTCGCCCAGCGGCTGTCCGGCGAGGTCGCAGACCAGGCCGTAGCCCTGGTCCACGGCCTGGGCGGCGGTGCCGCGGTCGCGCGAGAGCGCCATCCAGCCGGCGTCGGTGAGGGTCCAGCCGCCGTTTTTATTGGGCTGGTGGCCGATGACGGTGGCGAGCACGCTGAGGGCGAGGTCGTCGATGGAGCACACGCCCAGGCCGGCCATGACCAGGTCGAAGAAGACGTAGACGCCGGCGCGCACCTCGGTGACGCCGGCGAGCTGGCGGGCGAAGTGGGCGGTGGGGGTGGAGCCGACGCTGACCACCGGGCAGGGCAGGCCGGCGGCGCGCAGCACCTCGGCGGCGGCGACGGCGGCGGCGCGCTCGCCCTCGGCGGCCTGCTCGAGCGCGGCCGCGCCCTGGGCGTGGTAGGAGGCGCCGGCGTGGGTGAGCACGCCGCGCAGCTCGGCGCCGCGCTCGGCCAGGAGATGGCCGATGGCGCGCAGGCGCTCGCCCTCGTCGGGGCGGACGCCGGCGCGGTGGCCGTCGGCGTCGATCTCGATCAGCGCCGGGATGGGCAGGCCGTAGGCGCGCGAGCGCGCCGCCACCGCCTCGGCCTGCTCGAAGCTGTCGAGGATCACGCTGAGATCCACGCCCTGGGCGCGCAGCGCGATCACGCGCTCGAGCTTGTGGGGGGCGATGCCGACGGCGTAGGTCAGGTCGCACACCCCGGCGGCGGCGAACTCCTCGGCCTCGCGCAGGGTGGAGACGGTGGCCGGGCCCTTGCGGCTGGGCATCATGCGCCGGGCCACCTCGACCGACTTGCAGGTTTTAAGGTGGGGGCGGAGGGCGACGCCGAGCGCGGCCATGCGGGCGGCGAGGCGCTCGAGGTTGCGCTCCATGCGGCCGCGCTCGAGCAAGAGGCAGGGTGTCTGCAAATCGTCAAGAGTGGCGGGCATGGCTTACGTTATCATCCTGGACGGGAGAACCTGCATGCGCCGCCTCGCCCTTTTTCCAGCCTTTCTCGCCCTGGCCGGGCTGGCCGCCGCCCAGCAGCCGGGAACACCGCTGCCCAACGGGCAGGACATCACCCCGCTGGCGGCGCCGGGGGCGCGCTTGCTGGCGCTCAACCCCCACCTGGCCGACGCCCCCGGCTTCACCGCCGGGCAGGCGGTGACCAGCCTGCTCAGTCCGGACGGGCGCACGCTGCTCATCCTGACCAGCGGCTACAACCGCATGAACGACCGCCGTGGGCGCCGCAACCGCGCCGACTCGAACGAGTATGTCTTTGTGTTCGCGGTCTCCGGGGCGCAGCCGCGGCAGTTGCAGGCGCTGCGGGTGCCGAACACCTACAGCGGGCTGGCGTTCAGCCCGCACGGGCATTACTTTTACGCCTCGGGCGGGGATGACGACAGCGTCCATATCTTTGCGCGCGGCGCGGGCGGGCGCTGGCGGGAGCAAGGAGCGCCGGTGGCGCTGGGCCACCGCCGCGGGCTGGGGCAGGGCATGAAGCCGGAGGCGGCGGGGTTGGCGGTGAGCGGCGACGGGCAAACCATCGTGGTCGCCGACTACGAGAACGACGCCATCAGCGTGCTGCGCCGGGGCGCGGGGGGGTGGGCGAAGGCGGCGGAGCTGGACCTGCGGCCGGGCAAGAACGACCCGGCGGAGCGGGGCGTGGCGGGGGGCGAGTTTCCCTATTGGGTGCAGATCCGGGGCAACGACACCGCCTATGTCTCCAGCATCCGCGACCGCCAGGTGGTGGTGGTCAGCTTGGCGGGCGCGGCGCCGGCGATCACGGCGCGCATCCCGCTGCCGGGGCAGCCCAACCGCATGCTGCTGAGCCGCGACGGCGCGCGCCTCTATGTCGCCCAGGACAACGCCGACACGGTGGCGGTGATCGCGACCGCCAGCAACCGCGTGGTGGACGAGATTCCGGTGGCGGCGCCGGCGGCGCTGTTTCCCGACGCGCGGCACTATTTTGGGGTGAACCCCAACAGCCTGGCGCTGGCGCCCGACCAGCGCACGCTTTACGTGACCAACGGGGCGGAGAACGCGGTGGCGGTGGTGCGGCTGGCGGATGGGGGCGGCAGCGTGGCCGGGCTGATCCCCACCGCCTGGTATCCCAACTCGGTGAGCGTGAGCCGCGACGGCGGGCGCCTCTATGTGGTCAACGGCAAGAGCGACGAGGGTCCCAACCCCGGCTTCGCGCGCGGGCTGACGCCGGCCCGGCACACCCGCGCCCGGGCCTCGAACCAGTACATCTACCAGCTCGACAAGGGCGGGTTTTTGAGCCTGCCCACCCCGGACGGGGCCACGCTGGGCCGGCTCACCCGCCAGGTGCTGGCCAACGACCACTATCTCGACCACCAGTCGGCGGCCGACCGCGCCCTGATGGCGGCGCTGCGGCAGCGCATCCACCATGTGATCTACATCATCAAGGAGAACCGCACCTACGACCAGGTGCTGGGCGACTTGCCGGTGGGCAACGGCGATCCCAAGCTGACCGAGTTTCCCCAGGCCAACACCCCCAACTTCCACGCCTTGGCGCAAGACTTCGTCACGCTGGACAACTTCGACTGCGCCGGGGAGGTGAGCGGGGTGGGCTGGCCCTGGTCCACGGCCGCCCGCACCACCGACGTGGACGAGAAGGAGGTTCCGCCCAACTACGCCGACCGCGGCCTGAGCTACGACACCGAGGGCAGCAACCGCAACGTCAACGTGGCCGCGCGGCGGCGCAGCGATCCCGACCTGCTGCCGGGCACCGCCAACGTGGCCTCGCCCGACGGCGACGAGGACGGCCACGACGAGGCGGGGCAGGGCTACCTGTGGGACGCGGCGCTGCGCCACGGTCTGACCGTGCGCGACTACGGCTTTTGGGCGGGAGGCGACTACAACCAGCGCCGGAAGAACGCGATTCCCGAGCTGCCCGATCCGGCGGCCAGCCACACCGTGGTGGCCTATTCCACCAGCCCCAGCCTGCGCCCCTACACCGATCCCTATTTCCGCGGCTTTGACCAGAGCTACCCCGACTACTACCGCTATCAGGAGTGGGCGCGCGAGTTCGGCCAGTACGAGGCCAACGGCAAGCTGCCCAACCTAGAGCTGGTGCGGCTGGAGCACGACCACTTCGGCAACTTCGGCGACGCCCTCGCCGGGCTCAACACCCCGGAGTTGCAGATCGCCGACGACGACTACGCCGTGGGGCTGCTGGTGCAGAAGGTGGCGCACAGCCGCTACCGCGGCGACACGCTGATCTTCATCGTCGAGGACGACGCGCAGGATGGCGGCGACCACGTGGACGCGCACCGCAGCCCGGCCTTCATCCTCGGGCCCTATGTCAAGCAGCACGCGGTGGTGTCGAACGCCTACAACACGGTCAGCCTGCTGCGCACCATGGAAGAGGTGCTGGGGCTGGGGCCGCTCAACCTGGACGACGCCAGCACCCCGCCCATGGCGGCGGTGTTCGACCTCAAGCAGAAGAGCTGGAGCTACACGGCGACGCCGTCGCGCTACCTGGACGCCTCGACGCTGCCCATTCCCCACACCGGGGCGGCGCTGATGCCGCGCCACGACGGGGCGTGGTGGGCGCGGCAGACGCAGGGGATGGACTTTTCCATCGCCGATCATTTGGACAGCGCCAAGTTCAATCGCATTCTGTGGGAGGGGTTGCGGGGGAAGTAGGGCACGGGGCAGCATCGCCCGGGCGGGGGACAGTGGGGGGACTATGAGACGACTTTTGATGGTGTTGGCCTTTCTGGGCGCGGCAGTGGCGGCGCAGGCGGTTCCGGCGGCGGCGGTGGCGGGGCTGGCTTGGCGCAGCATCGGGCCGGCGGCCACGGGCGGGCGCATCGCCGACGTGGCGGTGGCGCAGCCGGCGGGGGGGCCGGAGACCATGTATGTGGGCACCGCCTCGGGCGGGGTGTTCAAGAGCACCGACGCCGGGGTGTCGTGGACGCCGATCTTCGACCACGCGGGCGGCATGATGTCCATCGGGGCGGTGGCGGTGGCCCCCTCCAACCCCGACATTGTGTGGGTGGGCACGGGCGAGGTGGACAACCGGCAGAGCTCGTCGTGGGGGGATGGCATCTTCAAGTCGCTGGACGGCGGGCACAGTTGGCACCGGATGGGGCTGGCGGACACGCGCCACATCGCCAAGATCGTGATTGACCCGCGCGACCCCAACACCGTCTATGTGGCGGCGCTGGGGCACCTCTGGGGCCCGAACCCGGAACGGGGGGTGTACAAGACCAGCGACGGGGGGGCGAGCTGGAAGCGGGTGCTGTACGTCAACGACAACACCGGCGCCACCGACTTGGCGATGAGCCCGCGCGATCCCAACCTGATCTTTGCCGCCCTGTACCAGCGCCAGCGCAAGGGCTGGGGCTACAACGGCGGCGGGCCGGGCAGCGGCATCTATCGCTCCAGCGACGGCGGGGCCAGTTGGACGGAGCTGGCGAGGGGGCTGCCCACGGGCGACAAGGGGCGGATCGGGCTGGCCCTCTACCCCGGCAACGACAGCCTGGTCTACGCCGTGGTCGAGGCCGATCCGCCGGCGGGGGGGCGGGGCGGCGGGCGGGGCGGGCCGCGGCCGCCGGCCAAGGGCGGGGTGTTCCGCAGCCTCGACCAGGGCGAGCACTGGGAGCACATGTCGGGCCTGGACCCGCGGCCGAGCTACTACAGCCGCATCTATGTGGACCTGCGCGATCCGGAGCGGGTTTACCTGATGGGGTCGGAGCGCGGGTTTTACATCTCCGACGACGCCGGCCGCCATTTCCGCGATGTCTTCAGCCGGGTGCACGGCGAGGACCACGTGATGTGGGTGGATCCGGCCGACCCCAACCACCTGCTGATCGGCGGCGACGGCGGGGTCTCGATCTCCTATGACCGCGGGCGGACCTGGCTGTTCCGCGACAACCTGCCGATCGGGCAGTTCTACAACATCTCGACCGGTACCTCGGGGGACGCGGCCACGCCGTATCTGATCTGCGGCGGGCTGCAGGACAACGGCAACTGGTGCACGCCCTCGGCGACGCGGCTGAGCTACGGACTGAGCAACCGCGACGCCTTCAACATCGGCGGCGGCGATGGCATGCAGGCGGTCTTCGACGGCAACAACCACACGCTGCTGGTGAGCCTGCAAAACGGCAATACCAACCGGGTGGATATCCGCACCATGCAGCGCCAGAGCATCGGGCCGGTGCTGCCGGAGGCGCGTCCGCCGGCAGCGGCGGGGCGGGGCGGCGGCTACCGCTGGTACTGGACCAGCCCGCTCATCGTCTCCCACTTCAACCCCCGGGTGGTCTACACCGGAGCCAATGTGCTGTTCCGCTCCGACGACGAGGGGGCGAGCTGGAAGGCGATCAGCCCCGACCTCACCGCGCACATCAACCGCGACCAACTGACCCTGATGGGGGCGCCCATCCCCGCCGACGCGCTTTCGAAGAACGACGGCCAGGACAACTTCAGCGCGCTGACGGTGATCGCCGAGTCGCCGCTGGACGCCCAGCTGCTCTACACCGGCGCCGACGACGGCACGCTGGAGGTGACGCGCGACGGCGGGGCCCACTGGACCAACCTGACCGGGAAGGTGCCGGGGCTGCCGCCCATGACCAACGTCAGCGGCATCGAGCCCTCGCGCTTCGCGGCGGGCCGCGTCTACGCCACCTTTGACGGGCATTTCAACGACGACTACCAGCCCTACATCTACGTCAGCGACGACTACGGCCAGAGCTGGCGGCGGATCACCGACGGGCTGCCGGAGACCTCGGTGCACCGCCTGCGCGAGAACCCCACCCACCCCGACTTCCTGGTGGCGGGGCTGGAGGAGGGCGTCTACGCCTCCTGGGACGGCGGAGGGCACTGGACCTCGCTCAACACCAACCTGCCGCCGGTGCCGGTGTATGACCTGGTCTACGCCAACGGCGGGCGCAACCTGGTGCTGGGGACCCACGGGCGGGGCATCTGGGTGCTGGACGACGCCCGGCCGCTGGCGGCGCTGGGGCGGGCGGTGGCGGCCAAGGGCGGGCGGCTGTTTCCGATTGCGGCGGCGCACCGGGTGACGCTCTACAGGCCGCAGGCGTGGTTTGGCTGGGGCGAATTCTTTGCCCCCAACCCGCCCCAGGGCGCGGTGGCGACCTACTATCTGGCGCAGGCGGGCACGGCGGAGGCGCAGGTCACCGTCGCCAACGCGGGCGGGACGGTGGTGCGCAAGTTCACCGCGCCGGCCCAGGCGGGCATGAACCGCGCGGTGTGGGACCTGCACCTCGACCCGGCGGTGCCGCCTGCCGGGCGAGGCGGGCGGGGCGGGTCTTTTGGCCGCGGCGGGGGACTGGGCCCCTGGGCGCCGGCGGGAGCCTACCAGCTCACCGTGCAGGTGCCGGGACAAGCGGCGCTGCGCGGCGCGGTGACGGTCCAGTCCGATCCCCAGGCGCCGGGCACGGCGGTGGAGCAGCGCCAGCAGGCGGCGGCGGTGATGCAGGCCTACCGCTTGCAGCAGCAGTTGGCGCCGGCCAGCGCGGCGGCGGCCAAGCTGGGGCAGCAACTCGGCGCCATGCGCCGCTACCTGGCCGCCATGGGCGCGCCCGGGGCCGCGGCGCTGGCGGCAGTGCAGCAGGCCGACCGCCAACTCCGGCCGATCGCGGCCCAGGTCAGCCGCGCCCTGGGGGAGGCGGGGGTCGCCGAGCGCGGCATGGATGGCTACGAGGGCGCGCCCACGGCGCAGCAGATGCGGCAGATGGGCTGGGCGCGCCAGGACGCCGTCGCCGGCGTCCGCGCGCTCAACCAGTTTTTGGTCCGCGCCATGCCCGCCGCCTACGCCGCGGTGGGGGGAAAGCCGCGCTGGCCGGCGCTGGCGCCGGTGGCGGTGCCGGCCGCGGGCAGGCCGGGCGGGCGTTAGCCGCCGTGGTACGGGGGCGGGCGCGGCCTTGACGAGGCCCATTCCGCCCACCACAATAAGCCGGATAGGTGAATGAGCGAGACTCCGGCTGAGCTTGAAACGATCTTAGTGGCAGAGGACGAAGAGGTGGTGCGCCGCCTGCTGGTGGAGTTGCTGCGCCGCGCCGGCTACAAGGTGCTGGACGCGGCCAACGGGGTGCTGGCGTTGGAGTTGGCGCGCCGCTATCGCGAGCCCATCCACTTGCTGATCACCGACGTGGCCATGCCGGTGATGACCGGCACCGAGTTGGCGCGCCAGATCGGGGCGGTGCAGCCGGGGCTGCGCATCCTGCTGATCTCGGGCTACAGCGACCCGGCCCAGGTGGCGGACGTGCAAGAGCAGACCGAGATTGCCTATCTGCGCAAGCCGTTTGCGCCGCGGGCGCTGCTGGGGCAGGTGCGAGCCCTGCTGGACGCGCCGCGGGCGGTCAGCGGCTAGCCCGCGAACCCATGGCGACGCGCTTCCCCCCGAAGCTGAACCTGCCCCAGCGCTACTTGGGCGTGCGCTGCCGCTGCGGCGCCTACTTGGTGCTGGGGGAGGCGGGGGGGGCGCAGCGCTGCCGCCGCCTGGACCAGCCGGCGTGGATTTTCTGCGAGGGCTGCGGCGGCGAGCGCCAGTTCAGGCAGCGCGACCTGATCGAGATTCCCTGGCCGCCGCCGGCGGAATGATCCTCCGCTCAGGAACGCCCGCGCGCGTGGGCGGGCAGGGGGATGCCAGCGGCCAGCTTGGGGTCGGCGATGGGCTCGCCAAAGGCAAGCGCCGCGGGCACAACCCCGGCCCACACCGGCAGGGCGTAGTCTTCGGGCTCGTCCCGGGGAGGCCCGCAGCGGATCTTGGCGCTGGCCTCGGCGAGCGGCAGCTCCAGCACCAGGGTGGCCTTGAGCTCGCGGGGCGAGGGCGGGCGCGCCGCCGCCCAGCGTCCGGCCAGGATATGGTCGGTGATGGTTTCCAGCGCGCCCAGCTTGGCTGCGTCGTCCTCGACCAGGGTGGCGCGGCCAAACACCATCACCGAGCGGTAATTGATGGAATGGTGGAAGACCGAGCGCGCCAGCACCAGCCCGTCCACCAGCGTCACCGCGAGGCAGAGTTCGACGCCGCCCTGGAGCGTGCGCAACATGCGGCTGGCGGCGGAGCCGTGGAGGTAGAGGCGGTCACCGCGGCGGCCGTAGGCGGTGGGGATCACCACCGGGTGGCCGTCGGCGACGAAGCCGACATGGCAGAGGAAGGCGGCGTCGAGGATGGCCTCGAGGGTGGCGCGGTCATAGGCGCCGCGCTCGGGCAGGCGCCGCACGCGGGTGCGGGCGGAGGGGGCGGGGCCAGCGGGCATGTCCCTACCATAGCGCAGGAACGGCCGCCCAATCGTTGCCCGTGGCCCGTTCCCAGTTGCCAACGAAGTCAGGGGGGGCTAGATTGCTGGCATGAACCCCTACGCCAAGCAACTGGGCGGGCTTGACCCGCTGGAGGTCATCGCCGCAACCGGGCTGCAGTTGAACTCTTTGTTGGCCGCCATCGGGCCGGAGCGGGCGGAGCGGCCGTGGGCGCCGGGCAAGTGGAGCCCGAGCCAGATCGCCTGCCACCTGGCCGACTGCGAGATTGCCTTCGCCTTTCGGCTGCGCCAAGCGCTGGCCGAGGACCACCATCGCATCCAGCCCTTTGACCAGGACCAATGGGCGGCGGCCTACCGCACGGGCGCCTACGAGCTGGCGGCGGCGCTGGCGGTGTTCGCCGCGGTGCGCCAGTGGAATCTGGCGCTGGTGCGCTCGCTGCCGCCGGCGGCGTTCGACAAGCAGGTCACTCACCCCGAGCGCGGCCCGATGAGCTATCGCGCCTTGGTGGAGACCATGGCCGGGCACGATCGCAACCACCTGGCCCAGCTCGAAGCGGTGGCGCGGGCCTAGGCGCCCATTGCTGTCCGTGGGGACCGGGCTGGCGGTTGACGGGGGGGCGCCGGCGGCCAGGCCCCCCCGGGCGCCGGGGCGGGCTTAGAATGATCCTATGAAGCCGCTTTTGCTCAGCCTGCTGGCCGGCCTGCTGGTGATGGGACTGGGGGCTTGGACGGCCCCCGCCCGCGCTCCCAAACCCGATCCCGACCCGGTGGCGGGCAACCCCGCCGCCGCAGTGCGGGTGATCGTCTACCAGGACCTGGAGTGCCCGGACTGCGCCCGCTGGCACGGGGTGTTTTTGAGCCAGATCATTCCCCGCTTCGGCGCGCACGTGGCCTTCGTGTTCCGCGACTACCCGCTGCCGCAGCACTTGTGGTCGTTCAACGCGGCGGTGATTGCGCGCTACTTTGACAGCAAGCAGATGAAGATCGGCATGGCCTGGCGCGACTACTGCTTCACCCACCAGGACGAGCTGACGCCGGACAATTTGATTGACGAGGCGGCGCGCTGGGCCAAGCCCTACGGCATCACGCGGGCGGAGCTGGAGCAGGTATTTGCCAACCCCGAGCTGTTTGCGCAGGTGCAGGCCGACCAGCGGCGCGGCGACAGCGACCACGTGCAGCACACGCCCACGGTGCTGCTGAACGGGGTGGAGGCGCAGACGCCGGAGCAGTTGGAGCAGATGCTGGAGCAGGCGTTGGCGGCGCGGGGGTAGGGGGAGCCCCGTTTTGAACCGGGGGGCGGGCGGCGGCCGGGGCGCCATTTTGAGCCGCGCCGGGGCGGGCGGCCGGGAGGGGCGCGCCAGCCTTTTGGGCGGGCGACGACTCCAACCGCGAGAAGGGCCAGGAGCCGCGAGCGGCGGCGGCGGGGCCGGCAAGGAGGAGGGTATGCGGGAGAACTCGCGCTTGCGCAACGCGGTGCTGGAAACGCTGTGGAAGAGTTCGCTGGTGGGCTTGGCCATCTATGACGCCGGGGAACGCACGCTGCGGGATGCCAACGGGGCGTTTTTGGATCTGCTGGACAGCCGCTACCGCACCAAGAAGACGCTGGGGACGCCCTTGGAGCAGTGCCTGCCGGAGATCGAGATGAGCGGGCTGCAGGAGGCGTTTCAGCGCAGCCTGAGCGAGGGGGTGCCGATGCACGCCGACGCGGTGCGCTTCCACCGCGGACCGGGGGCCAGCCTGCTGGTGAACTGCATGCTGCTGCCGATGGGGCCGGATGGGCCCGCCGAGGGGGCGCCGGCGACGGCGCTGCTGCTGGTGGCCTCGGAGCGCAAGACCGAGCTGCCGGTGGGCGAAAGTCTGAACTTGGTGGACAACCACACCCGCCAGGCGCTGGCCCGCCAGTTCCACCTCTCCGCCCGCGAGATTGACATTGTGGGCGAGTGCCTGCAGGGCAAGAAGAACCGGCAGATCGCCCAGGACCTGCACATCGGCATCTCCACCGTCAAGCGCCACCTGGAGAGCGCCTACCGCAAAATGGGGATCAGCTCCTCGCGCTCGCTGCCGATAGCCATCCTCAACGTGCTGCGCAACCTCAGCCCGGCGCCGACCGAGATGGCCATCACCGCCACCGCCCCGCCGCCGCAAGTGGGCTCACAAGCCGCCTGAGGCGGCACCCGCCGCGCGGCCGCCGCCGGGGGGACCTTCCCCGGCGGGAAGCGCCCGATCGGCTAGCGCCCCAGGGCGAAAACGCCAAACGGTCTGTGGGGCGTCGGCCCGCCCGACCCGGGGCGGCAACTTGATTACAAAAGTTTTACACACCGGCAAGCAGCTCGCCTGCTAGGTTAGGGCATAGCCCCTTCCAAGGAGAGCCGCATTGTCCGCTTCTGCGCAAGCTTCCGAACCCGATCTGGCCGCCGTGGCCCGCCGCCACGGCATGAACTGGACCACCACGCTGGTGCTGGCGGTGCTGCACGTGGGTGCGGTGGCCGCCTTGTTTTTCTTTAGCTGGAAGGCGGTGGCAGTGGCGGCGGTGCTCTATTGGATCGCCATTGGGGGCGGCATCGGCATGGGCTACCACCGGCTGCACACCCATCGCTCCTACCATGTGCCGCGCTGGCTGGAATATGTATTGGCGATCTGCGGCACGCTGACGCTGGAGGGCGGCCCGATCTTTTGGGTGGCCACCCACCGCCTACATCATCAGAAATCGGACCGCGACGGCGATCCGCATTCGCCCCGCGACGGGGCTTGGTGGTCGCATGTGGGCTGGATCATCCTGGGGCGGCGCAGCCACAATGACACCCGGCAGATGGCCAAGTACGCTCCCGACCTGGGCAGGCACCGCTTTTACCTCTGGCTCAACACCTATCACTACTTGCCGCTGGTCCTCTCGGTGCCGCTGTTGTACTGGTGGGGGGGGGTGCCGATGGTGCTGTGGGCGGTGTGCGTGCGCGTGGTGGTCGGGCTGCATGCCACCTGGCTGGTGAACTCGGCGACGCACATGTGGGGGCGGCGGCGGTTCGCCACCCGCGACGATTCGCGCAACAACTGGTGGGTGGCGCTGTTGACGTTTGGCGAGGGCTGGCACAACAACCACCATGCCCATCCCACCTCGGCGCGGCATGGCCTGGCCTGGTACGAGGCCGACCTGACCTATTGGCAAATCCGGCTGTTGCAGTGGCTGCGGGTGGCCAAGGCGGTGAAGGTGGCGAGCGTGGACCAGCCGGCGACGGCGCTGATGCCGGCGGAGAGCGCGCTGGCGAGCTCGCAGACGGCCGGCGACTAGAGCGATGACACGATCTCGCGGGGGTCGCGCCGCTTAGCCTGCTGGCAAAATCGGTGCGAAAGGCCGCGAACCGGGGCCCCCAAAGCCGCAACGGCTTTGGGGTGGTCGTAATTCCGCAGGCGCAGACGCGCCAGTGGCGCGTCTGCGCCCCGGGGATGCGAATTCGGCGCGGCCCCCGGGCAGTGAAGCAGCGCAGCGCCGGCTTGGGGCCACGGGGCCCCCAAGTCGGCGCGAGCATGCCGCCCCGCGCTGTTACAGCGGGGCGGCTCACACGCGGGACGCGCGCCGCACCGGCCTGGCGCTGCTACAGCCGGGCCGGGCAGGCGCGCTGGGGCCCGCGCCCACCATCGCTGGAGCCGGCTCCAGCGCCCGGCGCGATCGGCGCCGCGCTACACTGGCACATGCGCATACGGGGGCGTCGGCGGCGCGCGGTCGGCTTCCTGATCCTGGGCGCCTGCCTGGTGGCGCTGGCCACCGCCTTCAACGTGGGCTGGATCGTGCTCAATTGGCGCGAGGGCGTGCTGCTGGTTTTGGGCTTGCTGCTGTTTCCGCTGATTGTGGCGGGGCTGGTGCTGAACACCATCTTTCTGGTGCGCGAGATCCGGCGCAACGAGCAGCACAACGCCTTCATCAACGCGGTCACGCACGAGCTGAAGACACCGGTGGCCTCGATCCGGCTCTACCTGGAGACGCTGCAATCGCGCGAAGTGGCGCCCGCGCAGCGGCAGGAGTTTTACCGGGTGATGCTGGCCGACAGCGACCGGCTGCTGGCCACGGTGGAGCAGATCCTGCGGACCGGCCGCGCCAGCCACGCGCACCGTCCCGCCGCGCGCCAGCGGCTCGAGCTGGCGGCGCTGGTGCGGGAATCGGTGGGGCTGGTGGCGGCGCGCTACGACTTGCCGGCGGGCGCGCTGGCGCTGGCGGTGGCGCCGGAGGCGGAGGGGGCGGCGGTGCGCGGCGACGCCGACGAGTTGCGGGCGGCCATCTCCAACCTGCTCGACAACGCGGTGAAGTATTCCGACAGCGGCGGGCAGGTGCCGCAGATCCAGGTGCGGCTGGGCGCGGCCGAGCGCCCCGGCGCCTGGGCGCTGCGCGTCAGCGACAGCGGGGTGGGCATTCCGCGCACCGAACTGAAGGCGATCTTCAAGCGCTTTTATCGGGTGCCCAACTTGGCGGCGCAGGTGGGCGGCACCGGCCTGGGGCTGTTCATCGTGCGTTCGGTGGTGCGGCGGCACGGCGGCCGGGTGTGGGCCGAGAGCGCCGGGCCGGGCCAGGGCAGCACCTTCACGCTGCAACTGCCGGCGGCGCCGGCGGAGCGGGCGGCATGAGCCACATCCTGATCGTCGAGGACGAGCACCACCTCGCCGAGGGCCTGCGCTTCAACCTCGAGGCCGAGGGCCACGAGGCGGTGGTGGTGGGGAGCGGGGAGGCCGCGCTGGAGCGCCTGTTGGCCACCCCCGCGGCGTTCGATCTGGTGGTGCTGGACGTGATGCTGCCGGGCAAGGACGGCTTTGCCGTGGCGGCCGAGCTGCGCCAGGCGCGGCAGTACGTGCCCATCCTGATGCTGACGGCGCGGGGCGGAGCCGAGGACGTGCTGCGGGGGTTCGCCGCCGGCGCCGACGACTATCTGCCCAAGCCGTTCGAACTCGCCATTTTGCGCGCCCGCATCCTGGGCCTGCTGCGGCGGAGGATGTGGCAGCGCGGCCCCAGCCCCGAGGAGGCGGCGGCGCCGGCGCCCGACGTCTATGACTTTCAGGGGCGGCACGTGGACTTCGGCAATCTCGAACTGCGGGTGGGCGAGCGGCGGCTGCCGCTGACCTTGATGGAGGCCAATCTGCTGCGCTACCTGATCCGCCACGAGGGGGCGGCGGTGTCGCGCAAGGCCATGCTGGAAGAGGTCTGGGGGCTGAAGGAAGAGACCGACACGCGCGCCATTGACAACTTCATCGTGCGGCTGCGGAAATACATCGAGGACGAGCCGGCGCGGCCGCGGCATCTGCTGACGGTGCGCGGCGTGGGCTACCGCTTCGTTTCGGAGCCGAAATCGTTGGGCCGCGGCATCACTGCACGGTCAGATTGAAGGGCGCGACGGCGGTATAGCTGCCGGAGCTGGCGGTAATGTCCAGGGTATAGGTGCCGGCGACATTGGCGGGCGGGGTGCCGCCGCCGGTGGATGTGGCGGGGGTGCCGCCGCCGCAGGCGGCCAGGGCAAAGCCGCAGGCGAGGACGAGGCCGAGCGGAAGCAGGCGGCGCCGGCGCCGCAGCAGGGCCCCGCCACACAGCAGCCAGCCCAGCAGGGCGGCCAGCCACTCCAGGCGCAGGGAGGCGGAAGGCGGCAGGGCGCGCGGGCCGGGCCCGGCCAGGCCATTGGCGTTGGTGGTGATGGTGACGGTGGCGGTGCTGGCGGCGCCGCCCGCCAAGGCGACGCTGGTGGGGGCGATGGAGCAGCCCACAAAGCTGGGAACGCCGGTGCATTGCAGCGTGGCGGTGCCGCTGAAGCCGTTGACGGGGATGAGGCTGAGGCTGACGGTGGTTCCCGCGCCCAGGGCCACGCTCGCCGCGGTGGGGGTGGCGATGAGGTTGAAGGGGGCGGAACTGGTGTAGTTGGCGTCGCCGGAGTACTGCGCGGTCAGGGTGGCCTGGCCCACCGCCGAGGCGGCGACGGTGAGGGTAGCGGTGCCGCCGGCGATGCCGGTGGTGGGATCGTTGGCGCCGGCGACGGCGCTGCTGCCGAGTTGGGTGGTGCCGGCATAGAAGGTGACCGTGCCGGTGGGGGGCAGGCCGAGGCTGGTGGTGGTGATGGTGGCGGTGAGCAGGTCGGAGGCGCCGCTGGCCTGGGAGGCGACCGTGGTGCTGGCCGGGGCCTTGGCGACGGTCAGGGCGAGCGGCGTGGAGGTGCTGGCGGTGAAGCTCTGGTCGCCGGAATAGGCGCCAACCAGCGAGTAGGTGCCGGGCACCAGGGAGGTGACGCCGTTGGGGAAGTCGGCCGCGCCCTCGGTATTGAGCGGCAGGACGGGAGTAAAGCCGGGGGGCGCAAAGGCGACGCCGTTGTTGGTGAAGCTGACCGTGCCGGAGGGCACGCCATCGTTGATGCAGGTGCCGGAGCCGGACTGGCAGGCGGAGGCGCTGGCGACGGCGGCCGCGCCTTGCACGGTGGAGTCGAGAAAGACCAGATCGCCGTAGGTGGCGCTGGTGACGGCGGCCTCGCTGCCGGAGGCGTTGAGCTCGAAGGCGCCCAGCGTGGTCACCGAGCCCTCGGGGCTGACATTGACGTTGACCGCGTTGGAGAGGCTGGGGGCGAAATTGGCGTCCCCGCCGTAGCGCGCCACCACGCTGTAGCTGCCGCCGGGCAGGGCGTTTTCGGTGCCCACCACGCAGCCCTGGTTGCCGCAGCCGCTCACGCCCAGCGTGATCGTGCCAAAATCCACGCCCAGGCCGTTGCTGCCCGGCACCTGGGCGAGCAGCACCACGTCGCCGGTCGGCCCCAGGGCTCCGTTGGCTTGGGTGACGGTGATGGTGATGTTGGCGCCTTGGCCGTGCGTCAGGGTGGTGGGGCTCAAGGCCAGCGTGGTCTTGCTGGCCAGGCTGGGGGTGGCGCTGCTCCAGTGGTTGACCAGGTTGGCGACGTTCATCGAGCCCAGTCCGGTGACCAAGTCGTAGCCCGGGCCGGCGCTGAAGCCTTGGAGCGTGCCGAGGGTGCCGGCGGTGGAGGAACTGCAGCCGGGGCTGCCGCCCGCGCAGGGCTCGGAGTTGTTGCCGGTGGTGGTGTCGTAGAAGATGCAGCCGGCGAGCGAGGCGGCGGTGCCGGTGGAGGAATTGCACTGCGACCAGGTTTCCTGGCTGCGCGCCAGGCCATAGAGGGTGTAGTCGGCTTGGCCCTGGATAGTGGCGGTCTTCTGGTTGACCAGCGCCATCACGCCGGCGAAGGCGGGCGCCGAGGCGGAGGTGCCGGCAAAGACATCGAAATTGAAGGCGCCGCTGCCGTTGGGATGGCAGATCCCGCCCTGGCAGACCACATAGCCGTCGTGGTCGGCGGCGGCGAAGGAAACGTCGGGCAGGTCGCGGGCGCCGTCGCCGGGCACGTTCAGGGCACTCTGCCAAACCGGCTTGGGGTAGAGGGTGCTGACACCGCCGCCGCTGCTGGACAAGGGCGCATTGCTGTAGCAGTTGGCATTGAGGCAGCTCTCGTTCCAGGCGGCCTCGGGGATCGGGCCCAGCGCCGAGGCCAGCGTGGTCGGATCGTTGGAGGCGCTCCAGTAGGCGCCGCTGCCCTCGTTGAACTGGGTGCCGCCGACGGCGACATCAAACGGGGTGGAGGCCAGGCCGCTCACGCCGGCGCCCTGGGTGGCGCCCGGGACGCTGCCGTCGTTGGGATCGCAGCCGGCCGCGCCGCTGTCGCCGGAGCTGTCCACCACGGTGATGCCCTGCGCCGCCGCCTGCTCGTAAAGCGAGTTGATGAAAGAGTTTTCCGACGAACCCAGGTCGGCTTCGCAGGCGGCAAAGCTGGTGCTCATCACCGGGGCCAGATTGTTGTCCACGATGTATTCGGCGGAGAGGTCCACGCCATCGGTGGTGTCGGTGGTGGCCGAGACCACGAAATCAATGGTTGCATTGGGCGCCACCGCCCCCGACCACTCCAGGTCCAGGTCGCTCTCGCCCTCGTCGGACCCGCCCAGGTCGCCCGGGTCGGGCCCGTTGACGAACACCTTGGGCAAATTGCCGGGATTGCTGGGCACGAACAGGGTGCGGAAGTCGCTGATGTCGCCCAAATTGACATCGCTGCGGCCGACGATGGCGATGGCTTGCCCCTGGCCGTTGACGCCGGCGCTGTATAGGGGCGCAACGTTATAAAGGATGGCGAAATCGCCCGGCACAATGACATGCCCGGGCTGCCCGTTGGCAGGGTTGTAGGCCAGGCGGGCCTGGCCCAGTCCGGCGAGGGGCTTCTGCCCGTTGCCCTGGCCCAGGAAATGTCCGGCCGGCTTGACGAAATTGTTGAGCGAGACCACGCCCGCCACCACCGGCGCCAGCGCGGCGGGGATGGAGGGGTCGGTGGCATTGGCCCAATGGCTCACGCCCTGGACGACATAGCGGTGGATGGCGGTCTGAAAGCCAGCGGCCACGGCGGCGGCGGTGCCGGAAAACTGGATGACGTTGCCGCCGGGCGCCACTTGGTCCACGGTGAAGCCTTGGGAGCGGAGCCAACCGGTGATGGTCTGGAGGTCGGCCGGGGCCGGGCCAAACGCGGCACCGAATTGGGCCGGCGTCAGCCAATGATGGTACGCCGCTGTACCCGGCGTCTGCTGGTCGTGGAGCAGTTGGCGCAGCGCCGACTCCTGCTGGGGGGAGCGCTTCAACAGCAGCATCATGCGGCGCAGGGACAGGTCGGCGGGGGCGGCGCCGCGATCATAGGCCGGCCGTGCCAGCGGATGCACGTTGCCGCGCAACTGCAGCCTGCGGGCGTTGTTGATGGGTTGGGTGAGCTGCACCGGCCGCCGCGGTGCCTGCGCCGCCAGGAGGGGGACCAGGCCGAATACCACCCCCAGAAGACCGAAATATCGCTTTGCCATCGTGCTCGTCTCTTCAACCCGTTGGGCGCAGAGTTGTTGCTGCTAAGACGCAGAAAGCGCCTTTTGTGGTGCAAGATTGTGCAAAAATCGGGCGCGCCGGCTCAGGCGGCGTGGGAAACCAGGCGCGAGGTCAGGTGCGCCTGCACCAGGTCTTCCGACAGGAGTTTGCTCAGGTAGACCTTGGAATTGGCGTTGTCGCCGGCGTCAGGTTCGAACTTGAGCACATCGAATTGCAGGTGGTCGAGCGCCGCCCGCATGCCGTAGAAGCGGTTCTTGGTCTTGACCACGAACTCCTGGTAGCCGTGCTGATGGGCCCACTCCTCCTGCTGTTCGGTGAGGGCGCGGTAGTGGCCTTGGCGGCGCCAAGGCTGGCGGGTGCCCCCCAGCCAGCTATAAAAGACGCGGCGGCGGTCGAAGGCGAGGCAATCGCGCAAGCGGTGGCTGAGGTCGGCGAGGGCGGGCTCGCGCTCCTCGGCGCGCAGTTCGTGGCCCACTTTAAACGCAACCGGAATCCAATGTTCGCCGTCTTCCGGAGATGGGGCCAGGGAGATGAGGATGAGGTGGTCGCGCTGGCGCAGGCGCTGTCGCAGTTCGGCGGCGGTCTTGGGGGAGGCAAATTCGGCGACGTACTGCTCCATATATTCGATTTCGAGGCTGCCGGACTCCAGGCTGTATTGCCGAATCAGGTGTTGCACCGTGGCCCCCTTCGGGCGGGTCCGCCCGGGATAAGAGTAGCCTATTGCGCCCGGGGGAAAGGGGCGAGCGCCGGGCGGGGCGGGTCAGCCGAGGCGGGTGCGGGCGGCGGAAGCGGATTTGGCGGCCTTGGCGGCCTTGGTGCGGGTGGCGGGGGCGATGCTGGTGGCATGCAATTCCGAGGCCAAATAGCGCCCAGGCCAAGCGCAGTGCGGGCACACGACGCGGTAAATGCTGAAGTGATCGAGCTTGCCACAATCTTGGGTGGGGAACACCACTCCGCAGCGACCGCACTTGATGGAGAAGCGCGGCGGGCGGGGCAGGGAAGGAAGCGGGCTTACGGCGCCGGGCATAATGCCTTAGATGGCAAATGCTGGTCCCGGGGTGGCTGGTCGGCGGGGCGGGGCCGGCGGCGGCGGGGGGATCCGGCGGGCGGAGGGGGCGGCGACGAAATCTCCCGCCATCCCGGCCGAAGGGCCAGTATAATAGCGAAGACATTTACCGGGCCGGGCGCGGCTTCGAGTTTGGATTCGTCCCGCGCGCCGGTGCGCCAAATTCGCCTGCCCCGCGCAGGTGCGGGAGACGAGACCCCTCTGTTCACATTCCTGCCTACACTTCGCCCCGTTGCCGCCCGCCCCTGTCTCTCCCGCCGCCGCCGCTGGCGGGCGGGGCTGTGGCTGCTGGCCGGGCTGGTGCTGGCCGCCGCTGCAGGCACGGTGCTGCAGGCCCAGGCGACGCCGCCGGCGCGGCAAAATCCCGCCACCTCGCCCAACGTCATCTACGCCATCGAGTGCCACGGCAACCACCGCGTCCCCTGCGAAACCATCCGCACCCGCATCCTGAGCAAGCCCGGCTCGATCTACGACCCCATCCAGATCAACCGCGACTTCAACTCGCTGTGGAACCTCAACGCCTTCGACGACATCACCTTTTCCACCCAGCGCACGCCGCAGGGCATCATCCTGCACATCACGGTGACGGAAAAGCCGCTCATCCGCGACATCAAATACGTCGGGCTGAAGAGCATCACCGAGTCGGACGTGCTCGACCGCTACAAGGCGCGGGGGGTGCACCTGGAGCGCGACAGCCCCTACGACCCCACGATCGAGAAGCACGCCGAAGACGCGATCAAGGAACTGCTGGCCGAGCACGGCCGGCAGTACGCCACCGTCAAGGCGGTGCTCAACGTCCTGCCCCCCAGCTCGGTCAACCTCACCTTCATGGTGAACGAGGGGCCCAAGGTGCAGGTGGGCAAGATCAGCTTCACCGGCAACAAGGTGCTGAGCGCGGGCACGCTGCGCGGCTCGATGAAGGAGCTGCATCCGCTCGGCATCCCGCACTCGCTGCTTTTTGAGAACCTGTTCAGCCGCACCTACGACGCCACCAAGCTGTCAGAGGATCTGGAGAACATTCGCGGCGCCTACCAGGACCGGGGCTACTTCGAGGCGCTGGTGGAAGACCCCACCCTCAAGCTGCGCGCCACCAAGTCGCGCCGCATCCTGTTCTGGGGGGGCAATCCCGGGCGCGAGGTGGACATCAACATCGGCGTGGTGGAGGGGCAGAAGTTCCGCGTCGGCAAGATCAACTTCATCAACAACAACTTCATCACCAACGACCAGGCGCTGTCGCAGATCCTGGGGCTGAAGACCGGCGACGTGATGGATGTGGCCAAGCTGCGCAAGGGGCTGCAGAACCTGCACAAGTTCTACGGCCAGTACGGCTACATCAACTTCGTGGCCAGCCCCGATCCAGTGCCCGACGACAAGAGCCACGTGGTCAACATCACCATGGACATGCAGGAGGGCAAGCCCTTCTACGTGCGGCGCATCGAGTTCAGCGGCAACACCACCACCCGCGACAAGGTGATCCGGCGCGAGCTGCTGCTGGACGAGGGGGCGCGCTTCAACAGCGTGGCCTGGGACAACTCCATCCTGCGCCTCAACCAGCTCGGCTACTTCGACACCCTCTCCCCCGACGACGCCACCATCACCCAGGACACCAGCGGGCCCGAGGGCGAGGTGGACATCAACCTGCACGTCAAGGAGAAGGGCAAGAACTCCATTGGCCTCACCGGCGGCGTCAGCGGCATCGCCGGCAGCTTCCTGGGGATGAACTACTCCACCAACAACTTCCTGGGGCTGGGCGAGACCCTGTCGGTGGACACCCAGTACGGCGCGCTCACCCGCAATATCACCTTCGGCTTCACCGAGCCCTACTTCCGCGACCGTCCCATCCAGCTCGGCTTCACCGCCTACGTCAACGATTTCCATTACGACCAGGCCAAGCAGGCCTCCATCCTCTACGGCCAGAACCTGGACTCCTACTTCGCCTCGCTGGGCTCGAGCAACCTGCTCAACTACGCCCAGAACTCGCACGGGTTCACCCTCAACACCAGCTTTCCGGTGTTCCACAAGTTCACCCGCTACGGCCTCACCTACCGCTGGGACAACTCCTCGGTGCAGCCCTTCACCCAGGCCGCCACGCTGCTGTTCAACTCGGTCAGCTTCAACGGCGTCTCCGGCCCCAACAGCCTGAACGGCATCATCACCAGCGAGATCATCCCCTCGTTTTCCATCAACACGGTGGACAACCCCACCTTCCCCACCCACGGCCGCAATCTGAGCCTCTCGATCGGGCTTTCCGGCCTGGGAGGCAATGTGCGCATGTACGAGCCCAGCGCCGAGATCGATTTCTATCATCCCTCGCCGCTGTTCAAGAGCAACGTGCTGGCCTTCCGCTTCCTGGGCAGCTACGTGGCCGGCTGGGGGGGCGGCGTCCCCCCCAACTTCGACCGCTTCTACACCGGCGGCGAGGATACCATCCGCGGCTTCGACATCATGGCGGTCACCCCCATCGCCCTGATCCCCACCGTGACCACCGCCACCCTGCAGGACCCGCTCAATCCCGGGCAGCCGCTGACCATCAACGTTCCCAATCCCACCCCCGGCAACCCCAGCGGCACCATCCCGGAGACCTTCACCGTCAAGATCCCGTCCTACCAGTTCTCCACCCCGGGCGGCGACACCGAGGCGATTGGGAACTTCGAATACCGCATCCCCATCACCCAGGGCTCGATCCCGATCTCGGTCTCCCTGTTCACCGACGCCGGCATTGACATGATCACCCAGCGCAGCGCGCTGCGCGTCAACAACCAGGTGCTCAACACCCTGCAGACCGATTTCGGCCGGCCCTTCTCCGCCACCATTCCCCTGGCCGCCGGCACCAATTCCCAGCTTCGCCTCTCCACCGGCATCGAGATCGAGGTGACCCTGCCGGTCATCCATGCCCCGGTCCGGCTCTACTATGCCGACAATCCGGGGCGGGTGAACACCCTCATTCGCCCGCAGCAGCTCTTCACCCAGGCCGACTTCGAGCGGGGCATTCCCGCCGCCTTCCTCAACGACGCCGTCGTGCAGCGCTCGCTGCTGTTCACCATGCACCAATTGCAATTGGCGCCCGGCACCCCCTTCCAGGAGGCGCCGCATGTGCTCCGCTTTACCATCGGGCGCACGTTTTAATCTATACTGCTGTGCAAGAGCTTCGGCTTAAACCACCCATCGAGGATTCCATGAAACTCAGGTCTTTGCTCCCTGTCGGGCTTTTCGTTGCATGCTTGTGCTCCCTGCCGCTGGCCGGCACGGCCGCGGCGCAAGCCAAGCCCGCCGCTCCCGCCGCCCCCGCGGTCGCCGGTCCCAGCAAGATCGCCATCATCAACATCCAAGAGGCGATCATGACCACCCAGGAGGGGAAGAAGCTGGCCGACCAGTTGAACGCGCGCTTCGCCCCCCGCAAGACCGAGATCCAAAACGATGCCAACGCGCTGGCGGCGCTGCAAAAGCAGCTCGCCGACGGCGGCAACACCATGAGCCAGCAGGCCAAGGACGAGCTCAACACCGAGATCCAAACCAAGCAGCGCGACTACCAGCAGGCCGCGCAAAATGCCCAGTCGGACTACAACAACGCCCAGAGCGACATGATGAACACGGTGGGCACCAAGATGATGGCCGTGCTCAAGTCCTACGCCCAGCAGCACGGCTTTACCGCCGTGATCGACGTCAGCCTGCCCTGGCCGCAAAGCTCGGTGCTCTACTACAATCCCGGCACCGAGATCACCGCCGAGATCGTCAAGCTCTACGACCAGGCGCATCCGGTGGCGGCGGCGCCCGCCAAGGCGGGGCAGTAGGCGGGCCCGCGCCCGCTCCTCAATAGGGATAGAAGCCCAACTCGTGGGTGCCACCCTGGATCCAGATGCGGGCCTCGTCGCTGGTGATTCCGTTGATCTCCACGATGGCCACCAGCCCGCTGGCGTGGCCCCCGGGCGGCGGGCCCAGTTCGTCGATGCGATAGGTCTTGATGATCCCCCATTTGCTGCTCGGGCCCCAGTCGTTCATGAACGCATCCATGGTGTAGAGCTTGGGGTTGGCCTGCCAGATGTAGTAGGCCTCCTGGTAGTTCTTGCGCTCGATCGCCTGAAAGAAGCGGTCCACGGTGTGGCGGGCGATGTAGCGGGGCCAGTAGAGCACACCCACAATCGCCACCACCACCACTACGGCGGCGACAATGCCGGCGATGCGGCGCCGACGGTCGCGCCGGGCGTCGAAGGGGGGGGCATCGAGGAGGGTCATAGTCCTATTTGACCACGATCCGCCGCTTAGGCGCGGCCGCGGCGGCGTTCTTGCGTCCGTTCCAGCGCCAGGGCGATGATGCGGTCCAGCAGCGCGGGGAAGGGAAGGCCGCTGGCCGCCCAGAGCATGGGGAACATGCTGATCGGGGTGAAGCCGGGCATGCTGTTGATTTCATTGACCAGCAGCCGGCCGCTGGAGTTTTCCAGGAAGAAGTCCACCCGCGCCAAGCCGGCGCACTCGGCGGCGGCAAAGGCGGCGAGCGCCATCTGGCGCGCCTGGCGCGCCACCCGCGCCGGAATCGGGGCCGGCACCAGGGTGCGCGAACCGGCGTCGGCGTATTTGGCCTGGTAGTCGTAGAACTCCCGCCCCGCCACCACCTCGCCCACCACCGAGGCCTCGGGCGCGGCGTTGCCCAGCACCGCGCACTCCAGCTCGCGCGCCTCCACCCCCTGTTCCACCACCAGCTTGGGGTCGAACTGGGCCGCCAGGGCCAGCGCCGGGCCCAGCTCGGCCCGGCCATGCACCTTGCTGATGCCCACCGACGAGCCCAGATTCGCCGGCTTGACGAACATGGGGTAGCGCAAGCTCCGCTCCAACGCCGCCACCACGCGCCGGGGCGCGCGCTCCCAGGCGGCGCGCTCCACCCGCAGATAGGGCACGATCGGCAGCCCCGCCTGCTGGAACAGGCGCTTCATCACGTCCTTGTCCATGGCCACCGCCGCGCCCAGCACCCCGGCGCCGGCGTAGGGGATGCCGGCCAGCTCCAGCAGCCCCTGGACGGTGCCGTCCTCGCCGCGGGGGCCGTGCAGGATGGGCAGGATGACATCGAAGGGCGGCCGCCGCCGGGGCATGGGCTCCAGCGCCGCCTGGCGCCGGCCGATGGTCCAGCGGCCATCGCGCCCGATCAAGATCGGCGTGACCTGATATTTCTTGCGGTCCAGGGCCGCCATCACCGCCCGCCCCGAGACCAGCGACACCTCGTGCTCGCCGCTTTGCCCGCCGAGCAGCACCCCCACCCGCAACTTGGCCATGGTCAAAGTCTAGCAGCCCGCGCCCAGGGCGGTTGCACGATGGCCGGGCTGCCGCTGTCGCAAAGCCGGCCTAGGCGCCGCTGGCCACCGGCTTGGGTTCGCCGCGCTTGGGGCGGCGGTTGGCCTGCAGGATCTTCTTGCGCAGGCGCAGCGACTTGGGCGTGATCTCGGCATATTCGTCGTCGCCGATGAACTCCAGCGCCTGCTCCAGCGTGGGGGCGTGGAAGGGCACCAGCCGAATGGCCTCGTCCGCCACCGATGCCCGCATGTTGGTGAGCTTCTTCTCCTTGGTGGCGTTGACGTCCATGTCGCCCTCGCGGGCGTTCTCGCCCACGATCATGCCCTCGTAGACCTCGATCCCGGGGCCCAGGAACAGCACCCCGCGCTCCTGGATGTTGTTGAGGGCATAGGTGGTGGTCACCCCGGCGCGGTCGGACACCAGCGAGCCGGTGGGGCGCGCCGCCAACTCCCCCTGGTAGGGCACCCAGCCGGCGAACAGCGAGTGCAGCAGCGCCGTGCCGCGGGTGTCGGTCAGCAGCGCGTTGCGCAGCCCGATCAGCCCCCGCGCCGGGATCTTGAACTCCATGCGCACCCGGCCGGAGCCGTGGTTCACCATCTGCGTCATCTCGCCGCGGCGCGCCCCCAGCTTCTCGATCACCACCCCGACGAAGTTCTCCGGGCAGTCCACCACCACCTGCTCCTGCGGCTCCATCCGCCGCCCCTGCTCCGCCTTGATCACGATCTCGGGCTTGCCCACCATCAGCTCGTAACCCTCGCGCCGCATGGTCTCGATCAGGATGGCGAGCTGCAGTTCGCCCCGCCCCAGCACCCGGAAGGCGTCGGCGCCGTCCTGCTCCTCCACCCGGATGGAGACGTTGGTCAGCAGCTCCTTCTGCAGGCGGTCGCGCAGGTGGCGCGAGGTGACAAACTGGCCCTCCCGCCCCGCCAGCGGCGAGGTGTTCACGGTGAACATCATCGCCAGCGTGGGCTCGTCAATCAGCACCGGCGGCAGCGGCGCGGGGTTCTCCGCATCGGTCACGGTCTCGCCGATCTGGATGCCCTCCACTCCCGCCAGCGCCACGATGTCGCCCGCCTCCACCACCTCGGCCTCCTCCCGCTTGAGTCCGCGGAAGGTGTAGAGCTTGGTGATGCGGGTGCGCGCCAGCGCGCCGTCCAGCTTGGCGATGCCGACGTCGTCGCCCAGCTTCACCCGGCCGTTGAACACCCGCCCGATGGCGATGCGCCCCAGGTAGTCGCTGTAGTCCAGGTTCAGCACCTGCAACTGCAGCGCCGCCGCGGGGTCGCCCCCCGGCTCCGGAATCGCGGCCACAATCGCTTGGAACAGCGGCTCCAGGTTCACGCCCGGCTCCCCCAGCCGCGCCTGCGCCGTGCCCGTCTTGGCGTTGGTGTAGAGCACCGGGAAGTCGAGCTGCTCCTCGGCCGCGTCCAAATCGATGAAGAGGTCGTAGATCTCGTTCAGCACCTCGGCCGGGCGCGCGTCCTGGCGGTCGATCTTGTTGAGCACCACGATCGGCGCCAGCTTGCGGCGCAGCGCCTTCTGCAGCACATAGCGGGTCTGCGGCAGCGGGCCCTCGCTGGCGTCCACCAGCAGCACCACGCCGTCCACCAGGTTGAGCGCGCGCTCCACCTCGCCGCCGAAGTCGCTGTGGCCGGGCGTGTCCACGATGTTGATCTTGGTGTCGCCGTAGAAGAGGGCGGTGTTCTTGGCCAAGATGGTGATGCCCCGCTCCCGCTCGAGATCGTTGGAGTCCATCACCCGCTCGGTGAGCACTTGGTTGGAGCGGAAGATGCCGCTTTGGCGCAGCATGGCGTCCACCAAGGTGGTTTTGCCATGGTCTACGTGGGCGATGATAGCGATGTTGCGGATGGAAGGCACCCCTTATCTTATCAAAGCCGCCGGTTTTGCCCCGATGGGCGCGGGATTCCGAGCTACCAGTGCGCGCGGCCGTCGGCGCGCGCCGCCGCCCAGCGCAGCCGGGTGTAGGTGCGCGCCCAAGCCTGCGGGGTGGCGTGGTGGCGGGGGCTGATGGAGATGCGGCGCAGATGGAAGGGCGAATCGGCGGCCGCCACGCCGCCGCCGTGGCAGGAGAGGCAGCAGCGGTAGCCGGCGCGGCGCACCGCCTCGCGCGCCGCCGCGTCGCAGTCGTGCGCGCCGCCAAAGGGGTAGGCGAAGTCTTCGACCGGCTCGCCCAGCTCCTGCTGCAGCCGCTGCCGCGAGGCCACCAACTCGTAGTGCAGCTCCGCCCCCCGCAGCCCCGCCAGGCGCGCGTGGGTGGCGGTGTGCGAGCCGACGCCGAAGCCGGCGGCGCGCAGCTCCCGCACCTGGGCCCAAGTCATCAGCCGCGGGGCTTGCGCCAAGCCGGCGTCCCAGGCGAAGCGGGCGCGGGTGCCGATCACCGCCGTGGTGACAAAGAAGGTGGCGCTCAGGTTCAGCCGGTCGAGGATGGGCGCCGCCACCTCGGCGTTGTCGGCGTAGCCGTCGTCGAAGGTGATGGTCAGGCAGGGATGGGTGGCGGCGTCGCGGTGGGCCAAGCGCGCCAGCAGGCAGTCGAGCGTCAGGATCTCGTAGTGGTCGCGCCAGTAGCGGCCCAGCGCCTCCAGCCCGGCGGCGGGATAGTCCAGTTCGTGGACAGCGCCGCCGCCGATGCGGTGGAAGGCGACGATGCTATAGGGCCAGGGGGCGCCGCGCAGGCGGTCGAGGGCGCGCAGGGCCGGCGGCGGCACGCGGCGCGCCAGGGAGCGGACCAGGGTGTGGGTGGTCATGGCGGGCCTCCTGCGGGCGTCCCGGCCGGCCGGCGCCAGCCCGCCCGCCATTGCCGCAGGCGCAGGAAGGCGCGGCCCAGCGGCGCGCGCCCCAGCAGCAGCGTGTCGCTTTGCCGCCGCTGGCTGGTCCAGCGCCCCTTGTAGCGCTCCTCGCCACGCAAAAACTCGAAGCGGCGCAGGCCGCGGGCGATGCAGTCCTCGATCACCAGGCTGAGCAGCACCGTGCCCGGGCTGGCCTCGCTCCAGGCGGGATCGAAACCGCTTTGGAAGTAGAGGAAGCGGTCGCCGGCCTCGAAGCCGTAGAGCGCGGCCAGCACCACGGCGGGGGTGCGCAGCAGGTAGATGCGGGCCGAGCCGGCGGCGGCCAACTGGGGGGCGGCGCGGAGGTGGAAGGCGCGCAGCGCCGCCGACTCGAAGATGCCGCTGCCGCGCTGTTGCGCGCGCCGCAGGTTGTGCAGTCGAAACACCGGCTCGAGCGCGGCGGCCACGGCCGAGGGCGAGGTGGCGCATTCCAGCGCCGCCTGGGGGGCACGCCGCGCCCAGGCGCGCCGCCGCCGCCGCACCTCGGCGCGAAAGTTGGGGCTGTGTGCGGCCAGCAACTGCTCGAAAGTGGCGGGCAGCGGCAGGCTGGGCAGCCACTCGCCCGCCTCGGCGCGCCCGCCCGCCGCCGCCACCGCCGCCGCCAGCGCCCCCGGGCGGCGCGCCGATTCCAGCCGCAGCAGGCTGCAGCGCCCGCGCGCCAGCGCCGCCGCCAGCAGCCGCGGCGCCACCGCCGCCGGCGCGTCCGGGTGCAGCAGGCAGTCCAACTCGTCGCCGCCGCTGCCCTGGCCCAGAAACTCCAACTGCCGGAGCCCGCGCCGCCGCACCCGCTGCAGCGCCACCAGCCCAGCCAGGGAGCCGTCCGGAAACGTCTCCGCCACCACCAGCGGGCGCGCCCCGGCGGGGTGGCAGGCCGCCCACGCCGCCTGCCACTCCCAGCTCAGGAACGGGTTGGCGGGGCGCGCGGCGCGCTGCAGCCTTTTCCACTCGCGCTCCAGCGGTGCCCACTGTCCCCGCCCCGGCCCCTCGACCACCAGCGGGGGCCGCGGGCTGCCCTCCCACAGCGGCGCCTTGAGGCTGGCGGCGCTCATGCCCGCGGCTCCGCTGCGTGGGAGACCTCGGCAAAGACGGGCGCCGCCACGCTGGCGGCGGGCACGGGCGCGGGCGCCCGCTCCAGGCGGCGCAGCCGCGCCGCCACCACGGCCAGCACCTGCGGATGCCGCCACCGCAGCACCAGGGCGTAGAGCGCCATGCCCGCCAAGGTCATCGCCGCCAGTTGCGGGCGCGGCGCCCAGCCCGCCACCCGGGGTGCCAGCAGCAGCAGGCCGCCCACCATCGCCCCGGTGCCCTCCAGCGCCGGCGCCAGGCAGCGCCACAGGTCGCGGGGCCGCACCTGCAAGAAGCGGTTGATCAAGTACACATGCAGCACGCTCATCGCCACCCGGGTGGCGACCTGGCCCCACGCCACCCCCACGATCCCGCCCCAGCGCGCCCCCAGGATCAGGCTGGGCGGCAGCAGCAGCCACCACGCCAGCGTGGTCCGGGTCAAGATGTCGGGCCGGCCCATCGCCTTGTAGGCGTCGCCGAAATGGTGGGTGAGGCAGCGGATGCCGGCGTACAGCGCCAGCACCCGCAGCACCGGGATGGAGGGCCCCCAGTGCCAGCCATAGATGCCGTAGACCAGGGCGGGGGCCAGCACCCCCATCCCCGCCGCCATCGGCAGCGTCAGCAGCGCGGTGTAGCGCGCGGTGTCGAGCAGGGTGGCGCGCAGTTGCGTCCGATCCCCCTGCAGCCGGCTGAAGGCGGGAAACACCACCCGCGTGATCACATTGAGCACGCTCAGCAGCAGCACCTCGGGGATGCGGAAGGCCAGGGTGTAGAAGCCCAGCCAGACGTCGCTGAGCATGCGTCCGATGGTGAGGGCGTCGAGGTTGGTGAGCAGCACGCTGGAGCCGTCCAGCAGATAGATGTGCTTGGCGTAGGCGCGCATGCGCCGCACCACCCCCGCGTCCCAGCGCCGGGCCGGCCGCCAGGGCGAGATCCACCACAGCAGCGCGGTGGAGGCGGAACTGCCCAGCAGTTGGCCCCAGATCAGGCTCCAGGCGCCGCCGCCGGCCAGGGCCAGCGTGATCGAGGCCAGCCCCTTGGCCGCCGCCTGCCCCAGGTCGGGCAGCAGCTTGGCGCGGAAAGCCAATTGCCGGCGCAGCAGGGTGTCGTGGGTGTTGCCCAGGGCGGTGATCACCAGGCAGAACGAGAGCGCGCGCAGCATCGGCGTCAGCGCCGGCTCGTGGAAGAAGGCCGCCAGCCGCGGGGCCAAGGCCCAGCCCAGGCCGGTCTCGAGCAGCGAGGTGGCCAGCGTGACCCAAAAGCAGAAGTCGGCGGCGGCCGCCACCTTCTGCTCCTCGAAGATGAGGGCGCTGGTCAGCCCCAGCGTGCCCAGGATCTCCAGCACGGTGACGAAGGAGATGGCCAGCGCCACCTCGCCGAAGGCGCGCGGCGCCAGCAGGCGGGCCAGCACCACCACCGAGCCGAACACCAGCAGCTTGCCCAGCAGGAACGAGCTCGAGGCCCAGAACAGCCCGTGCAGGATGCGGGCGGTGGTCACCGGCGCGGGGAGGGCACCGCGCCGGTTGGCCGCCGGGGCGGCGCGCTCCACCCGCCGCCACAGCGGGGTTTGGCCGCGGCGGCGGTAGCGCCAGGCCCCGGCCAGGGCCGCCGCCAGCGCCAGGCAGAAGAAGTAGGGGGCCTCGGCCCGGCCCAGGCGCCAACCGGCGCGCCGCGCCAGGCCCACCCCCGCCACCAGGGCGAAGCCCGCCGCCTGCGCCTGCGCCAGGCTGCGCGCCAGCCCGCCCAGCACCGCCAGCGGCGCCGCCAGCAGCGCCAGCCCGGCCAGCAGGGCCGCCACCAGCGCCAGCCCCGACAGCGGGCGCAGCACCTCGTGGAACAGCACCTTCAACAGGTTCGCGCCCGGCAGCCGCCGCCAATCCACCGCCGCCAGCGCCGCCCAGTGCCCCGCCGCCATGCGCCGCCGCCGCTCCCATTCGGCGGCATCGTCGGCGGCGCCGTGCTCGAGCGAGCGCGCGGCCGGCGCCGCCAGCAGCCGCCGCCCCTGGGCCAGCACCTGCAAGCCCAAGTAGAGGTCGTCGTTGACCATGGCGGCGGTGGGCAGCGGCACAAAGCATTCGCGGCGCAGCGCCAAGGCCTCGCCGTAGGCGGCCACGGTGGTGCCGGTGGCCGCCTCGCGGGCGGTCAGCCAGCCCTCGTAGCGCCAATAGACGCTCTCGCCCCCGCCCACGCCGGTGGAGGCGGCCACCGCCTTGCGCCCGGTCACCGCGCCCACGCTGGGGTCGGCGAAGGGCGCGGCGAGATGGCGCAACGCCTCCGGGGCGTACTCGTTGTTGGCGTCGGTGAAGACCAGCAGTTCGCCCTCGGCGGCCAGGGCGGCGCGGTTGATGGCGGCCGCCTTGCCCAGCCGCTGCGGGGCGCTGAGCAGGCGCAGCCGCATGGGGCCGCCCCCGGCCGCCAGCGCCGCCACCCGCGCCGCGGTGCCGTCGTCGGAGCCGTCTTCGCTGACCAGGATCTCGACCCGGCCGGCGGGGTAGCGCTGCGCCCACAGGTTCCGCACCCGCTGCTCGATGTGGGCGGCTTCGTTGTGGGCGGAGACGATCACGCTCAGGCGCGGCCAGGCCTCATCCGGCGCCTGCGGCGGGGTGCGCGCCCCGCGGTAGGGTTGCCAGCGCGCCCAGGCGGCCAGCGCCAGCGGATAGCCAAGCCAGACCGCCGCCAGGCACGCCAGGCTGGCGCACCACACCGCCTTGTCCAGCCGCCACAGCAGCGAGGCCAGCAGCGCCAGGCTCACGCCGCCACCTCTTCCCGCGCCGCGGGCGGCCCTGGCCGGGCGGGGGCGCTCCACAGCCGCGCCAGCCGCGCCACGCTGGCGGCCAGCTCGAACTCCGCCTCCACCCGGCGCCGCCCTGCCTGCCCCAGCCGCCGCCGCAATTCCGGGTCGCGCAGCCGCAGCAGCGCCGCGGCCAGCGCCCTCGCGTCCGCCGGTGCCACCAGCAAGCCCCCGGCCTCGTCCTCCACCAACTCCGGGATCCCCGCCAGCCGGCTGGCCACCACCGGCAGGCCCGCCGCCATCGCCTCCATCAGCGCCACCGGTATGCCCTCCATCTTGCCGGTGCGCGCCACCACCACGCTGGGCAGCACAAACACCTGCGCCCAGGCCAGCGCCGCCCGCACCTCGTCTTCCGTCCCCGGCCCGTCGAGCCGCACCTGGGCCTCCAGCCCCAGCCCGACGATCTGCCGCCGCAGCGCCCGCTGCAGCCCGCCCCCGCCGACGATGCGGCACTCCAGCGCCACCCCGCGCCGCCGCAGCTCGGCGCAGGCGGCGACCAAGTGGGCGTGGCCCTTGTAGGGCTGCAGCGAGCCCACCGCCAGCAGCCGCAGGGCGCCGCCGGCGGCCGGCGCGGCCCGCCGCGCCGCCGCCTGCGCCGCGTAGGCGGCGCACTCCACCCCGCAATGGATCACCTCCACCGCCGCCCGCGGCTCCGGCACCCGCCGCCGCAGCAGGTCGCGGTTGAAACGGCTGATGCACACCACCGCGCTGGCCCGCCCCGCCTTTTGGCCGAGCATGGCCCGGTGGCAATACAAATCGTGGGCATGCACGGTGAAGCTGTAGGGGATGCCGGTCAGCCGGTGGGCCACGTAGGCCACCAGCGCCGGGTGGGTGGCGTAATGGGCGTGGATCTGTTCCACCCCGTCGCGCTCGAGGCGTTCGGCGATCGCCACCGCCTTGCCCCAGTAGGCCACCGCTCCCGCCCACAGGTTGGCGTCGGAGCGGTTGTGCCACAGCGCCGCCGCCAGCGTGCCCAGATAGGCGCCGGGGCGCCGCCGCAGCCAGCGCAGATGGCAGCCGAGCGGCCCCAGCCAGGGGGCCCACCACACCGGCGCGCGCAGCGCCGCCACGCGCGCATGCCGCCGTCCCCGCACCCGCCGCAGCGGATAGACCCGCAAGCGGTGGCCTTGGCGCTCCAACTCCCACATCTCGCGCAAAATGAAGGTCTCGCTCAGCAGCGGGTAGCGTGACAACACATATCCCAGGGTCATAGGTGGCGGGTAGGGCGGCGATGCGCCGCCGTCATTCCTCGTTTCTGATGCCAGGGCGATCAACCGGGGGCTACTTTCCGGGGCATGGCCTAAGACCCAAACGCGCGCGGCCTCCCGTCCTGAACCTCCGTGGGGCCAGGTTCGAAAGCGGCGGCGGGGCCGGGCGCGGCCGGCTCCCATGCCGCCAGCAGGCTGCGCGCCACGCTGCGCCAGTCATGGCGGGAGGCGGCGAGCTCGGCCGAGCGCTTGCCTTGCCGCCGGCGCAGGGCGGTGTCGGTCGCCAGCCGCGCCAGCGCCGCCGCCAGCGGCGCCACCGCCCCCGCCTCGACCACCATGCCGTTGCCCGCGATCAGTTCGGGCAGCCCGCCCGCCGAGCTCACAATCAGCGGCTTGCCCAGCGTCAGCGCCAAGTGCGCCACCCCGCTTTGAGAGGCGGCCACGTAGGGCAACACCACCCAGTCGGCGCGGCGGAAATACCAGGCGATCTCCGGGGTGGGGATGTAGCGGGCGTCCCAGCGCACCCAGGGCTCGATTCCGAGCCGCCGCGCCTGCTCCCGCCACGCCTCCAGGCGGACCGCGGCGGTGGGCAGGCCGGCGATCAGGGCCAGCGGCCGCTGCCGCTCCGGGATGGCCGCCAGGGCGCGCAGCAGCACCTCCACCCCCTTGTAGGGGGAGAGGGCGCCGAACAGCAGCGCCAGCGGCCGCCCCGGCGGCAATTGCAGCCGCCGGTCGAGTGCGGGGTCGGGGCCGGCCTGCTCCACCAGCCAGTTCTGGTTGCCGTGCGCGATCGCCCGCGGCCGCACCCCGGTCAAGCGTTCGAACTGCGCCGCCAGGGTGGCGCCGTGGACGAAGACGGTGTCGAACTGGCGCGCCAGCCGCGGCCGCCAGGCGGGGTGGCGCAGCAGGCGGCCGGGGCGGGTGCGGTCGAAGGCCTCGACGTTGTGCCACACGTCGGCCAGCCGCCCGCCGGTGCGGCGCAGGCGGCGCACGAACCAGGCGTCGCAGCGGTGCTCCAGGTCGCCCAAAAGAATCACATCGGGAGCCTCGCGCCGCACCGTGCGCAGCACCTGCGCCCAAGCCAGCAGGTAGCGGCCGCCGCGCCAGGCGCGCACCAGCCGGCGGGGCAGGCCGCGCGGGCGATGGTGCGGGTTCCAGGTCCAGAGCCGGGGCAGCAGGCGCACCCCCGCCGGCGCCCCGGGGCACTCCGGCCGCCGCCCGGTGAGCAGCACCACCTCGGCCTGCGGCGCCTCGGCCGCCAGCGCCTGGGCGAGCTGCCAGCTATAGTGCAGCAGGCCGCCGCGGGAGAAGAACTCCACCAGCAGCAGTCGGCGCCGCGGCGCCGTGCTCTCGTTCCCCATCGGTGACCTCCGCGTACAGCTGCAGCAGGCGCTCGCGCCAGGCCGCCTCGCCAAACCGCTCCGCCGCCCGCCGCCGGGCGGCCTCGGCCAGCGCCCGCCGCCGCGGCGCGGCGGCGGGCCCGTCCAGCCCGAGCGCCTGCGCCGCCAACGCGGCGTCGTCGCCCGCCGGGACCAGCAGCCCGCAGCCGGCCAGCAACTCGGCGATGGCGGGCAGGTCGGAGGCGACCACCGGCAGGCCGGCCGCCATCGCCTCCAGCACCGCCGTGGGCTGGGCCTCTTGCTCGGAAGGGAACAGGAACAGGTCGGCCGCCCCCAGCCAGGCGGCCACATCGGCGCGGGGGCCGGGCAACTGGAGGCGCGCCGCCCAGGGGCTGGCGGCGGCGGCGCGGCGCAGCAGCTCGAGCTCGGGGCCGCCGCCCACCCACACCAGCCAGGCCCGGGGCTGGCGCGCGGCGATGCGCTCGGCCGCCCGCAGCCAGGTGCGCCAGCCCTTGGCGGCGCGCACCACCGCCACCGTGGCCAGCACCCAGGCCTCGGCGGGCATGCCCAAGGCGCGCCGCCGCTCCGCCCGCGGGGCGGCGGCGGGCGGCGGCGCCTCCACCCCGTTGGCGATGACCACCGCCCGCTCGCCGCGGGCGTTCCAGGCGGCCCGCTGCGCCGCGCCCACATAGATGACGCGCGCCGCCCGCCGCCGGCTGGCGCGCTCCAGCGCCGCCGCCGCCTGCTGGCGCAGCCCGGGCTCGGGCTGCGGCCCGACGTGCACCGTGGCCACGTAGGGCACCCCCAGCCAGCGCGCCGCCGCCCCCCCCGAGATGGTGGCGTAGCGCAGGTGGGTGTGCACCAGCGCCGGGCGCAATTGGCGCAGCAGCCGCAGCAGCCGCCACCACCCCGCCGGGTCCGCCAGCCGCCGCAGGCCCACCTGGTGGGCGTGCCCGGCGAGCGGCGCCCAGGCCGCCCCCCATACCCCGGCGGGATCGGGCTCGGTGCGCAGCCCCACCAGCTCGACCTGCCAGCCCGGCGGCACCGCGGCGGCGAAGCGCACCGCCAAGCGCTCGGCGCCGCCCAGCCCCAGCCCGTCCAACAGCCAGACGACGCGCCGGCGCTCGCCGCCGCCCCAATCCGCCCTCGCTGCCGCCATGGCGCCGCCTACCCCACCGCCGCCTTGGGCTTGTGCGCCAGGTAGCGCTCGTTGCGCGCCAGCAGCGCCTCGGTGACCTCGAGCGGCACCGACAGCTTGCGGGCGTACTCGGTGAGGGCGTAGACGTCCTTGGGGATGCACTTGGAGTTGAAGCCGCGCTCGCCGGCGTAGACGAAGGTCCAGTAGGGGGACATGCGCGGATCGTCCTGGTAGATGCCCTCGCGCACGGTGTAATAGTCCACCCCGGCGGCCTCGCACAGGTCGTAGAGCTCCTGCGCCTCGGCGACGCGGTGGGCGATGGCGCGATTTTCGCCCAGCTTGATCAGCTCCGCCGTCAGCGCGTCGGTCTGGCGGATGCGCACCGCCGCGTTGTAGACCTGCTGGTAGGTCTCGATCACCACCCGCAGGTCGCGCGGCTCGCCCCCCAGGATGAGGAAGCCGCGCTCGCTCAGGCGCAGCAGCGGGTGGGCCACGCTCTCGCCCAGGTACTCGGGCTGGAAGACCAGGCGCTTGTGGTAGCGCCGCTTCATCTCGTCGGTGAAGCCGGGATTGACGGTGGAGCGCAGCACGATCACCGGCGTCTCCATCCAGCCCACCACCTGCTCGACGATGGAGGTGTCGAGCGCCCCCTTGCCGGGGTTGGGCGTGGGCACGCAGACAAAGCCCACCTCGCAGGCGTTGATGGCGGCGCGCGTGCCCACCCCCAGCGGCTCGTCGTAGACGGCCGCTGCGGGAAACTCCTCGCGCATGGCCTTGCCCACCCAACCCAAGCCCACAATGCCAACCCGCTTGCCGATCATGCTGGACCTCCGGATGCCCCCTGGGGGGGGCGCGGCGGCGCGCCCCCGGCGCGGCGTGGCTGCCTGCCGGCGCCGGCCTCCAGCGCCAGGCTCGCTCCCAGTCCGCCGAGGGCCAGCAGCAGCAGGAAATGTCGGAAATAGGCGTCGTGCAGGAAGGTGCTGAGCAGCAGATAGAGCCCCACGGCGAGCTCCAGCGCCGCCACCAGCCCGGCCAGGTGCGTGGCCCCCAGCCGCGCCGCCCGCCGCCGGCCGCGCTCCATCAGGCGGTAGGCGGCGACCAGCAGGGCGAGGAAGGCGGCGAGGCCGGCGAGGCCGGTCTCGGCGGCGATCTGGATGTAGAGGCTGTGGGGGTCGCGCACCCGGGTGTCGCCGCTGCCGCCGGCGAGGGCGGAGTAGCGCAGGTACTCGGACTCGTAGTTGCCCGGCCCCACCCCCAGCAGGGGATGGGCGCGAAACATCAGCCAGCCGGTGCGCATCTCGTGCTGGCGGTCGCGGATGCTGGCGTCGGCGATCTGGGCGCGGGGGGCGGTGAGGGAGTTGGCGGCCAAGGTCTGCAGCCGCCCCCACAGCCCCCGCGGCGCCAGCCCCAGCGCCGCCACCAGGCCCAGCCCGGCCGCCGCCGCCACCCAGCCCCGGCGCGGATGCCGCCACAGCAGCAGCGCCAGCAGGCAGGCCACGCCCAGCGCCGCCGCGCGCGAGTAGGTGAACAGCGTCGCTGCCAGCCCCAGCCCCAGCGCCAGCACCGCCCCTGCCCGCCGCCCCCAGCCGCCGCCGCGCTCCAGCGCCTGCATCGCCGCCAGCGGCAGCGCCGCCACCAGCACCATGGCCAGGAAGTTGGGGTCGCCCAGCGCCCCCCCCAGCCGCCAGCCGAACTGGCCCGGCGCGGTGGCGGCGTACTCCATGGCGCCGAAGCCCCAGAACAGGTTGTGGCTCCCGCTCAGCCCTTGGTAGACCACCGGCAGCGACAGCAGCACCACCGCCGCCAGCACGGCGTTGACCGCCTGCCGCCAGGCGCGCGGCGTCTCCAGCAGGTTGGCCACCAGGTAGAAGGCCACCGCGCCCTTGGCGAACTCGGCCAGGCGCGCCCCGGCCGCGGCCAGGTCGCCCGCCCCCACCGTCGCCAGCGCCTGCACCGCGCCCCAGGCCAGCAGCGGCGCCAGCAGCGGCCAGCGCAGCCGCGGCGCCCGCTCCCGCAGCAGCCGGTCCAGCCCCCAGGCCAGCACCACCCCGCCCAGCGCCAGCCGCAGCAGCCAGGCGAAGCCGAAGCTCTCGGTCACCACGTCGCTGGCGTTCCAGTAGATCAGCAGCACCAGCGCGCACGCCCCCCAACTGGGTCGGCGCAGCACCGCCAGCGCCAGCCCGCCCAGCCCGGCCACGGCCAGCGCCGCCAGCGCGGCGTGCTGGGGAAAGCGCGCCGCCGCCAGCAGCGCCGGCAGCGCCGCCGCCATGCCCAGCCCCCACCACCCCAGCCCCGCGCCCCAGGCGCGCCACCCCGCCCCGCGCCCCCCGCCCGCTCCGCCCCAGCCTTCCAGCCTCGCCGCCTCGGTCGCCATGGTCGCTCCTTTCCCCCTCTCCGGGCTCGCTGCCCCCCGGCCGCCTACTTCGCCCCCCGCCCGCCCAGCACCGCGCCCACCGTCGCCGCCAGGATGGCGAGGTCGAGGCGCAGCCGCCAGCCGCGCACATAGGCGAGGTCGAGCCGCAGGCGGCGGTCGAAGTCGCACTGCGCGCGCTCGCGGATCTGCCACAGCCCGGTGATGCCGGGCGGGAGCGCCAGGCGCTCGGTGTGCCAGAGCTGGTAGCGCTCCAGCCCGAAGCTGGTGGGCCGCGGCCCCACCCAGCTCATCTCGCCGCGCACCACGTTCCAGATCTGCGGCAGCTCGTCCAGGCTGCTGCGGCGCAGCAGGCGGCCGACGCGGGTGACGCGCGGGTCGCGGCTGATCTTGAAGTCGGGCCAGGGCAGCTCGTTGAGGTGCTGCAGGTCCTTTTCCATGGCGGCGGCCCCGGCCACCATGGTGCGCAGCTTCCACATGCGGAAGCTCTTGCCGCCCGCCCCCAGCCGGGACTGGGCGAAAAAGGGCGAGCCCGGCGACTCGCAGCGCACCGCCAGCGCCGCCGCCGCCACCAGCAGCGCCGCCGGCGGGCCCAGCAGCAGGCACAGTAGCCAGTCCAGGGCGCGCTTGAGGCGGCGCTGGCCCCGGCTGGGGCCGCTGCGCCAGCCCCGGCGCAGGCGCCAGGCGCGCAGCCGCCGCGGCTGGCACCAGGCGGGGTAGAGGGCGTCGGCGGCGGCGGGGACGCTGGCCGGGGGCGCCGCCGCCACCCCCGCCGGGTTGGGCCTCACCGCATCCATTGCACCTCCTCGAGCAGCGCCTCCAGGGTCAGCCCCTGTTCGGGAAAGGCGGCGGCGCGCCAGGCCGGGGCGGCGCCGGCGCGCTGCGCCCGCTGCTGCAGCCGCTGCAGCACCGCCTGCGGCCGCCCCGCCCCCTCCAGCAGCGCCAGCACCACCCCGCCCGGCTCCCACCAGGCCAGGTCGCCCAGCCGCAGCTCGGCCGCCAGCTCCTCCAGGAAGCGCTGGTGGGCGGCGGCGGCCGCCTCCCCGCCGGGGGAGATGCGCAGCAGCAGCAGCGGCGCCTGCTGGCGGCGGGCGCGGCTGAGCATGCGCAGCAGCGCCGCCTCCGCCTGGCGGCGGCTGGCGAGGATGCCGGCGGGCGGGGATTGGGGGGAACGCAAGCGCCAAGCCATGCTCGGTCTCCTGGGACACCCGGACGGGCCTAGTGCGGCCGCTGGTAGGCGCGGAACTCCGGCGCCGCCGGGTCGGCGCGCTGGAACAGGGTGCCCAGCAGCGGCGCCCGCGCCCGCGCCAGCTCCTCGCACAACTGCTGCGCCTCGCCCAGGCGGGTGCGGCCCCAGCGCAGCACCACCACCACCCCCTCCACCAGCGACGACAGCAGCACCGCCTCGCCGCTGTGGTTGCCCGGGGGCGAGTCCAGCAGGATGTAGTCGTAGTGCTGGCGCCACTGCTCCATCAGCCCGGCCATGGCGCGCGCCTGCAGCGGCACCCCGGCGGGGGCCTCGGCCGGCATCAGGTCCAGGTGCGGGGCCACCGCCAGCGGCGCCACCTTGCGCCCGGCCTGGGCCGCCTGCAGCCCGCTGCCGTTGGCCAGGCCGAAGAAGAGGTGGCAGCCGGGGCGGTGCAGGTCGGCGTCCACCACGAGCGTGCGCCAGCCGCTCTCGGCCAGGGCCAGCCCCAGCTGGCACAGGCTGGTGGTCTTGCCCTCGCCCGGGTTGGCGCTGGTCACCAGGATGGCGCGCGGCGGGGCGCCGCCGCGCGCCACCAGGTTGGCGGCGATCTTGTGGTAGCTGGGCTCGGCCCGCAGCCCGCCGGCGGCGGGCAGCAGCCCGCGGGCGGGGGCAGCGGCCAGCCGGCGCTGCTCCGGCACCATGCCCAGCGGCGCCAGCGCCGGCCCCAGGCCGCGCTTCACCGCCTCGCCGGCGGTGAGCGCCTCGGTCCAGCGCTCGCGGGTGAGCACCGTGCCCACCCCCACCACCAGGCCCAGGCCCAGCCCCAGCCCCAGGTCGAGCGGCAGCTGCGGGTAGAGCGGGCGGGTGGGGGGCAGGGCGGCGTCCAGCACCTGCAGGTTGCTGGGCGGCAGGGTGGCCTCCAGCCGGGTCTCGTCCAGCTTCTGGCGCAGGGTGTTGACCAGCGCCCGCTGGGCGTCGGCGCGCGCCTTCAGCACCCCGAACTCCATCTCCACGCCGCTGGCGGCGGCCGCCTGGCGGCTGAGCCGGTCCACCAGCCCGCCCAGCTGCTGCGCCCGCTGGGTGCTGCTGGCCAGCCGCTGGCGCAGCCCGGCCGCCACCTGGCGCTCCAGCCCGGCCAGCGCCTGGCGGGCGGTGGCGAGCTGCTGGCGCGCCTCCACCACCAGCGGGAAGTTGGGCCGGTAGGTGGTGGCGAGCGCGCTCAGCTGCTGCTCGGCCGCGCCCACGTTGGCGCTGGCGCGGTCGATCTCGGGGTTGCGCAGCTCGGCCGGCAGCGCCGCCACCACCTCGCCGCCGTAGCTGGCCACCGCCGCCTGGTCGGCGATGCGCTCGGCCTCGGCCGCGCTCCAGGCGTGGTTGGCGTCGGCCAGGCGGTCGAGCAGCCCGCTCTGCGCCCCGCCGGCGTCGAGCAGGGGGATGTAGGCGTGCTGCCGCTGGAAGGCGGCCACCGCCTGGTCCTCCTGCGCCAGCCGCGCCTGCGCCTGCCGCACCTGCAGATCCATCCAATGCGCCGCCAGCTCGCCCTGCGCCCCGCGCTCGGCCAGGGTCTGGCGCAGGAAGGCCTGGATGGTGGCGTTCACCGCCGCCGCCGCCACCGCCGGGTCGTGCGAGCCATAGCGCACCTCCACCGTCGAGCTGAGCTGGTCGGGGGCGAGCTTGAGCTTGCCGGCGAAGACCGCCTCGGCCAGCTCGCGCCGCTCCTCCCCGCCGAGCACGCGCCCGCGCGCCCGCGCCCGGGCCGCGGCCGCGGCCAGCGCCCGCCGGATCTCGGGGTCGCGCCGCGCCAGCCCGAGCTGGGCGATCACCGGCGCCGCCACCGCGCGGCTGCCCAGGATGGAGAGCTCGGTCTGCATCTCCCGGTCCGGGTCCACCGGCGGCGGGTACTCCTGCGGCGTCAGCTCGGCCGCGTGCAGGCTGGGGTGCTGGATGATGAGCGAGCCCTGGGCCTGGTAGTAGGGCGCCAGCCACCAGCTGGCCGAGCCCGCCAGCCCGACGCAGGCCAGCACCAGCCCCAGCCCCAGCCAGCGCTGGCGGTAGAGGGCGCTCTGCAGTTGGCGGCGCCGGGGCGAGGCCGGCGGCGGCGCCTCCAGCTCGTACAGCGGTGCCAGCGCGGGAGACGGACTCCCCGGGGGTACAGAGATGAACGACATGGCCCCTCCGATGGGTTCTGCGGCCTCGGGCTTGCGAACACGGCGCCTGCGCCGCTCAGGGAATGTGGTTGGCCACGGTCTGCTGCACCCGCCAGCGCTCCGTGCCGGTGAAGAAGTCGAGCAGCTGCAGCCCCGCCATGCGCAGCAGCGAGCCCGACACCAGCACGATGTCGTCGGCCTGCAGCGCCAGGTCGGGACCGTGGTGGTCGAGCACCGCCCCCACGTCCTCGCGCAGCGTCTGGCGCTGGCCGCTGGGCAGCAGGCGCAGTACCCGCACCTGGCCGGTGTCGGCCTGGGGCAGGAAGCCGCCGGCGGAGGCGATCAGCTGGCTCAGGGTCAGCCCGGGCAGCAGCGCCTGCGCCCCGGGGCGCATGACGTCGCCGCTGAGGTAGACCTGGCGCGCCTCCTGCACGTCAATGGTGTCGCCCGGCTGCAGCACGCGGTTGAGCTGGGGATGGCCGGGGATGCGGTTGAGGTCGATCGTCTCCAGCACGGCGTTGGCGGTGTAGGTGAGCTGGCCGTCGGGGCCGCGGCGGCTGGCCACCGGGGGCTGGTGGAAGAGCAGCACCTCGGGGCTGGCCTTGACCGGATCCACCCCGCCGGCCAGCGCCAGCGCCTGCAGCAGGCTGAGCTCGCCGCTGAAGGCGTACACCCCCGGGCGCGGCACCTCGCCGTTGACGCTCACCTTGCGGCTGTTGTTCTCCAGCAGGCGCACGCTCACCAGCGGATGCAGCAGCATGCCGCCATAGGCCCGGCCCAGCTCGCGCTGGATCGCCTCCGGAGTCCGGCCCGCCACCGCCAGCGGCGGCAGGAAGGGGGGCGCAATCACCCCGTCCGGGCCCACCCGCAGGCTGCCGCTCAGCTGCGGCTGGCCGAAGATGCGCACGTCGAGCAGGTCGCCCGGGCCCACCGGATCGGCGCTGGCGGAGGCGCCATAGGCCTCCAGCGGCGTCGCCGCCGGCAGCGGCGTGGCCGCCGCCGGCGCGGTGGCCAGCTCCGGCAGCCCCTGCGCCGCCGCCCCCCCGCCCAGTGCCAGCGCCAGCCCCAGCGCCAGCCCCAGCCGGGGGCCCCGGCTCCCCGCCCGCGCGCGCGCCGCCCGCCCTTCCGCCTGCTCCGCCGCCCTCGCTCCGCTGTCCTTGCTCCGCATCCTGGCGCCCTCCTCCGGCGCTCCCGCCCCGCCTGCGCTGGCCGCCCGGCCTGCCACCAGCCTCTCCGAGTCTAGTCAGCGCGCGCGGCCCGAACAATTGCGCCGAGGTTGGAGGCGGCGGTGAACGTGGTTGGAGGCGAGATTCCACCCTTGGTTGGAGCGGCGCCGCCGGCAACTCTGCATCGAAGCTGCCATGGCCAGTCCGCTTGCCCGTGCCGCCGCCCCCTTCCCCCCGCCGCCCCGCCCCGGCCCCGCCCCCATCCGCGTCGCCCTCTGCCTGCCCTCCGCCCTGTGGAACCAGCTGCTGGCCGAGGCCCTGGCCGCCTGTCCCGACCTGGAGGCGGGAGTCGGCGCCGCCGCCGTGCTCAGCCCGCCCCGCCCCGCCGCCGGCCCCGCCGCCGCCGGCGTGCTGCTCACCGCCGTGCCCGCCAGCCGCGCCGGCTGGGAGCGGCTGGCGCAGTGGTGCCGCCGCGGCGAGGTGGCGCGCGTGCTGGTGCTGGGCGAGAACCGGCCGCCGCTGGCGGCGCGCGCCCTCCGCCTGGGCGCCAGCGGCTACCTCGACTGGGAGTCGCCGCTGCCGCTGTTGCTCAAGGCCATCCGCGGGGTGGCGGCGGGCGAGCTGTGGGCGGAGCGCAAGACGGCGCTGGCGCTGCTGCGCGAGCCGGCGGCGCAGAGCAAGCTCACGCGGCGCGAGCTGCACGTGCTGGGGGCGCTCGCCGAGGGCCTGCGCAACAAGGAGATCGCGGCCCTGCTCGACATCAGCGAGACCACGGTGAAGAGCCACCTCAACCGCGCCTACCGCAAGCTGCAGCTCAGCGACCGGCTGCAGGCGGCGCTCTATGTCGAGCGCCACGGGCTGGAGGTCTAGCGCCCCTGCAGCCTCGGCGCCGCCCCTCCCCCGCTGGCAGGCGGCTTTTCCGCCGGGAAACGCCGCGCGCGCTCGGCCCCAGCGCGGCGGGGTGGGCGCTAGCGCCAGGCCCGCGCCCAGGCGGGCGGGAGGGTGGCGGTGGCGGCGGCGAGGTGGAGCTGCAGCTCGCCGCCGGGGTAGGGGCGCCGCCAGTCGAGGCCGGCGCCGGTGAGCGGGCCCAGGGGCGGAGGCGGCTGGAAGGCGTAGGCGGGGTACCACCACAGGGTGCGGTAGTCGCGGTCGTCGGCGTCGGCGTAGCGGAAGTAGAGGCGGCCGCGGGCGGGCTGCAGCGCCCAGTAGAGGGCCAGGGCAAAGGCGAGGCGGGCGCGGTCGCCGCGGCCGCCCTGGGCGACGGCGAGCACGCTCTTGCCGGCGGCGAGGGCGGCGCGCACGTTCTGCCACTGCGCCGCGCGGGCGTCGGCGTCGAGCGGGCGGCGCCGCCAGCCCGGGCCGAAGTCCTCCACCATGACGCCGTCGAGCAGCGCGAGATAGTTGGCCCAGCCGCCGGGCTGGCCGGGGTCGTGGGTCAAGTTGGCCCAGAGCGGAAGGTGGGGGAAGGCGGCGCGCAGCGCCGCCAGATAGCCCACCTCGGCGGCGCGGTAGGCGTCGTCGGTGGCAAACTCGGCCACCCCGCCGCGGTCCCCGGGTTGGCGCAGCAGGCCGGCGCGGCTGAGGTCCACGTTGTCGAGGAAGAAGCCGTCGAAGCCGAGGCGGCGGTATTGGCGCAGGCGGGCGATGAGGAAGGCGCGCCAGCCCGGGCTGGCCGGGTTCATCAGGTAGGTGGTGCGCCAGACGCCGTCGGCGGAGCGCTGGCGCGACCACAGGCGCTCGCCCCGGCGGTTGTGCAGGAACCAGCGCTCGTGGGGGTGGATCTGGCGGCAGAACACGCCGGGGCGGTCGGCGACGGTGCGCTGGTAGGGGCGGTAGGCGGCATCGCAGGCGGCGGCGTGGTTGGGGTAGGGGCCGGGGCCCTCGGCCTCGTTGGCGGCGATGTACTGCAGCAGCGGGCCGCGGTAGCCGGCGCGGCGCAGCTGGGCAAGGTAGGCCTCGTCGCCGTGGGTGAGGATGACTAGGCGCGAGCGCGCCGCCACCACCGCCGCCGGGGTGTCGAAGGGGGGCTTGTAGAAGTAGGCCAGCCGCACCCCGGGCGGGGGCGAGCCCCAGCCCAGGCCGGCGAGGGCCAAAACCGGCAGGAACCGCCGTCCGCGGGGGCGGCGGTTTGACGGAAACGCCGGGGTGGTATCAAATGAGGGAGGTGACGGCGTGAACCTCCCCAATAGCCTGACGGTGCTGCGCATCTTCCTGGTTCCGCTGCTGATTGCGGTGCTGTTCACCACCCGTTTGGCCAACAAGGAGATCTACGGCACCGCCATTTTCCTGGCGGCGGCGGTGACCGATTTGTTGGATGGCTATTTGGCGCGGCGGCGGCAGCAAATCACCACGCTGGGGATTCTGCTCGACCCGATTGCGGACAAGCTGCTGATCTCGGCGGCGTTCATCTCGCTGGTGCAGCTCGATCCGGCGCTGGTGCCGGCGTGGATGGTGGTGGTGATCATCGGCCGCGAGTTTGCGGTGAGCGGGCTGCGCAGCATTGCGGCGGCGCAGGGCTTCGCCATCCCCGCCAACGACTGGGGCAAGGCCAAGATGGTGAGCCAGGTGGTGGCGGTGTGCATCGTCATTGTGGCGCACAAGTACGGGCGGCTGCGGGTGCTGGGGTGGGAGGTGAACGTGCGGGCGCTGGGGTGGCTGGCGCTGTGGACGGTGGTGATCGTGGCGCTGGTGTCGGCCTCGATCTATTTCGTGCGCTTCTGGCGGCAGATCGACGACGGGCTGAAGCGGCAGGAGCGGGGGGCGGGGCTGGCGCCGCCGGAGGCGGCGCGGCCGGCGGAGCGGCTGTGAGGGGAGGAAAAAAAAGGCCGCGGCGCCGAAGCGCCGCGGCCTTGGGGCGGGCCCGCAGGCGGGCTCAGTACATGCCGCCCATGCCGCCCATGCCGCCGTGGCCGCCGGGAGCGGCCGATTCCTTCTTCTCCTCGGGAATCTCGGCCACCAGCGCCTCGGTGGTGAGCATGAGGCCGGCGATGGAGCCGGCGTTCTGCAGGGCGAAGCGGGTCACCTTGGCGGGATCGATGACGCCGGCCTTGACCAGGTCCTCATAGACCTCGGTCTGGGCATTGAAGCCGAAGCTGGCGTCCTTGTGCTCGCGCACCTTGCCGACCACGATGGCGCCCTCCAGGCCAGCGTTCTGGGCGATCTGGCGCAGGGGCTCTTCGAGCGCCCGGCGGACCACCTCGACGCCGATCTTCTCGTCGCCGGACTCGAGCGCGAGGGCGGCGACCGCCTTCTCGGCCCGCACCAGGGCGACGCCGCCGCCGGGGACAATGCCCTCCTCCACCGCGGCGCGGGTGGCGTGCATGGCATCCTCGACGCGCGCCTTCTTCTCCTTCATCTCGGTCTCGGTGGCGGCGCCGACCTTGATCACGGCCACGCCGCCGACCAGCTTGGCCAACCGCTCCTGCAGCTTCTCGCGGTCGTAGTCGCTGGTGGTGTCCTCGATCTGGGTGCGGAGCTGCTTGACCCGGCCCTCGATCTCGGCGGCCTTGCCGCCGCCCTCGACCAGGGTGGTGTTGTCCTTGTCGATGACGGCCTTCTTGACGCGCCCGAGCTGGCTCAACTGCACCGACTCGAGCTTGATGCCGAGCTCCTCGCTGATGAACTCGCCGCCGGTGAGCACGGCGATGTCCTGCAGCATGGCCTTGCGGCGGTCGCCGAAGCCGGGCGCCTTGACGGCGGCGGCATGCAGGGTGCCGCGCAGCTTGTTGACCACCAGCGTGGCCAGCGCCTCGCCCTCGACGTCCTCGGCGACCAGCAGCAGGGGCTTGCCGGCGCGGGCGATCTGCTCCAGCAGGGGCAGCAGATCCTTCATCGAGCTGATCTTCTTCTCGTGGATGAGGATGTAGGGGTCCTCGAGCACCACCTCCATGCGGTCGGGATCGGTGACGAAGTAGGGGGAGAGGTAGCCGCGATCAAACTGCATGCCCTCCACCACCTCCAGCAGCGTCTCCATGGTGCGGGACTCCTCCACGGTGATGACGCCGTCCTTGCCGACCTTCTTCATGGCCTCGGCGATGATGCCGCCGATGGTGGCGTCGTTGTTGGCGGAGATGGTGCCGACCTGGGCGATCATCTCGCCCTGCACCGGCTTGGACATCTTCTTCACCGCCTCCACCGCCGCCGCCACCGCCTTGTCGATGCCGCGCTTGAGCGCCATCGGGTTGGCGCCGGCGGCCACGTTCTTCACCCCTTCGCGGAAGATGGCCTGCGCCAGCACCGTCGCCGTCGTGGTGCCGTCGCCCGCCACGTCGGAGGTCTTCGACGCCACCTCGCGCACCATCTGCGCCCCCATGTTCTCCAGCGGGTCGGGCAGGTCAATCTCCTTCGCCACCGTCACGCCGTCCTTGGTGATGCTGGGGGAGCCGAATTTCTTCTCGATCACCACGTTGCGGCCCTTGGGGCCGAGGGTGATCTTGACCGCATCCGCCAGGATGTTGACGCCACGCAGGATCGCCTGCCGCGAACTTTCGCCATGCACAATTCGTTTGGCCATTGCCTTTTCTTCTCCTTGGAATTTCGGCTGTGTTGTCGCCGATTACTTGTTGATCACGCCCAGCACTTCTTCTTCGCGCAGGATGAGCAGATCCTCGCCGTCCAGCTTGATCTCGCTGCCGGAGTATTTGCCGAACAGGATGTGGTCGCCCTCTTTGACATCCAGCGGCAGCACCTTGCCCTCCTCGGTCACCTTGCCCTTGCCCACCGCGATCACCTTGCCCTCCTGGGGCTTTTCCTTGGCGCTGTCGGGGATGATGATCCCCCCGCGCACTGTCTCCTGTTCCTCGATCCGCTTGACCAGCAAGCGATCGTGCAGCGGCCTCACTTTTGCCATTGAGTCTTCCTCCTTCAACCAGTTGAATGGGATATTGCGCCGATTAGCACTCCTCGGCTTCGAGTGCTAATCATAGGGCAAGTGCCATGAGATGGTCAATCCCCCCGGGGGGGGTTGCTGCAAATAAAGAACAATTTTTTTTGGGCTATACTGGAGGACAGAGGCGGTGCCCCATGTTTGACGGCCTATTCCAACCCACCCATCTGGTGATCATTCTGATCATCTGCCTGCTGGTGTTCGGCCCCAAGAAGTTGCCGGAGCTGGGGCGCGGCCTGGGGGAGAGCATCCGCGAGTTCAAGAAGTCCATGGCGGAGGCGCGGGCGGAGACGCCGGAGGCGCCCAAGCCCGCCGAAGAGAAGAAGTAGCGCTGAAGAAGTAGCGCCCCCCGCGAGTAGACGCTTCTGCCCCCGGCCCACTCCCATCGCCCCGCCCCGCCGCCCCGCCTGGGGTTGCTCATCTTTGATCTGGACGGCACGCTGATTGACTCGCGCGCCGACTTGGTGCGCAGCGTGAACGCCATGCTGGCGCATCTGGGGCGGGCGCCGCTGCCGGAGGCGGTGGTGGCCGACTACGTGGGCGACGGGGCGCCGCTGCTGGTGCGGCGGGCGCTGGGGCTGGCGCCGGCGCCGGATCGCCGCCGCCGGCCGGCGGCGATGGCGGCGCCGGCGGAGGGGTTGGGGGCGGCGGAGGAGGCGCTGGCCGAGCGCGCGCTGGCCTATTTTCTGGCCCACTACGCCGAGCACAAGCTGGACGCGACCCGGCTCTACCCGGGGGTGGCGGAGGGACTGGCCGAGTTGGCGGCGGCGGGGCGGGCGCTGGCGGTGCTGAGCAACAAGCCGGTGCGGCCGAGCCAGCAGATCCTGGCCGGGCTAGGGGTGGCGGAGCGCTTCCGGGCGGTGTACGGGGGCAACAGCTTCGCGCAGAAGAAGCCCGATCCGATCGGGGTGGAGACGCTGCTGCGGGAGAACGGGGTGGGGCCGGAGGCGGCGGCGATGATTGGGGATTCGGCGGTGGACGTGCGCACCGGGCGCAACGCCGGCACCTGGACCTGGGGGGTGACCTACGGCTTTGCCCCGGCGACGCTGCAGTGGGAACCGCCGGACTGGACCGCCGACAGCTTTGCCGAGTTGACTGCGCAGTTGCTAAAATAGGCGGCTATGGCGTTCAAACCCGGCATAGCCGCCCCGCAGACGGGGATTTACTGGTGCAGTGTGTGCAAGCTGCCCGGCCAGTTCGAGGCGGGCCAGATCCTGCCCGAGTGCCGCAACAAGTGCGGGCGGGGGGGCTGGGACTTCGTGCAGGCGAGCGCGCCGGCGGCGCCGCCGGCGTCGTAGGCGGGGATTACTGCACCGCGGCGGGGGCGTTGCCGCTGGCCACCAGGGCCTGGAAAATGCCCAGCACGCGCCGGCGGTAGGCGAGCATCTGCTCGGCCATGGAGGCGAAGCCGGGGTCGCGGGCGGCGGTGCGCTGCCACTGCGACTGCACCGCGGCCGGCACCTCGATGTCGTGGCGCAGCTCCTGGTAGCTGTAGCCGCGCAGGAAGAGGCCGTAGAAGAAGGCCGCCTCCTGTTCGGGGGCCTCGAAGGCGCCCGGGGGGCGCAGCGCCGCGGGGGCGGCGGGGGCGGCGGGAGGGGTGAGTTCGGTGGCCATCGCCAGGGGTGCGCCCAGCGGCGCTCCCAGTTATTGGATACACCCGCGCGGCGGGATTTACAACCGCCCGCGCCGCGTGCGGCGCGGGCGGCGGCGGCAGTAGCTTGACGGCGGCGAAAGAATCGGGTTAGGCTGCGCCGCACGCCGGCGGCGGGGCGGCGGGCGGCTCCGGCTCGGCGTCGTAGAAGACCAGTTGGCTGTCGCCCTGGGGATGGACGCGGGCGCGGCGCAGGCGGCCGCAGCGCAGCGGCAGCTCCAGGCCGCGGCGGGTTTCGGCGATGATGCGGGCGCCGGGGCGGAGCAGGCCGGGGCGGCGATCCAGCGCGGCCAGGGTGGCGGGGTAGGCGGCGGCGTCGGCGTAGGGGGGATCGAAGAAGAAATAGTCGCAGCCGGCGGCGGCGCGCAGCGCCGGCAGGCGTTCCAGCGCGGCCAGGCCGGCGGGGAGGGGACGCTCGAGCACGGCGCCGCCGGCGATGCCGAGCTGGGCGAGGTTGGCGCGCAGGGCGCGGGCGGCGGCGGGGGCGGGCTCGATCCACACCACCGGCCGCGCCCCCCGGCTCCAGGCCTCGATGCCCACCGCCCCGGTGCCGGCAAAGGCGTCCACGAACAGGCGGCCGCGCACCTCCGGGCCCAGAATGTTGAACAGCGCCTGGCGCAGCCGGTCGGCGCTGGGCCGCACGGCTTGGCCGCGCGGCGCGCGCAGCCGCCGGCTGCCCAGGGCTCCCCCGATCACCCGCATGGCTTGAGTATAGCGGCGGGCGGGCTCCGGTATACTGGAGCCACGCCCTTGCACCGGAGAGATGGCCGAGCGGTTGAAGGCGCACGCTTGGAAAGCGTGTAAATCCGAAAGGGTTTCTGGGGTTCGAATCCCCATCTCTCCGCCACCCCGCCCGCTGCGCCCACCGCCCCACCCCTTCGCGGGTGGCGAACATCCGGCGAAGCCATTGTTACGAAATTATGTTCTGATTCTGCTCCAATTCTGCTGGCGGAAAGGGGGCGGCGCTGTCCACAATCATCCCTGCGCGAATCATTTTGTTGATATAAGGTGGTGACCGATGACAGGCGGCAGCATGCGCGGCTTTTCGCAGCGGGAGCGGCAGATCGTGGGGGCGGTGCTCGAGGCCAAGGCGGTGAAGGACATCGCGGTGGAGTTCGACCTGAGCGTGAACACGGTGAAGGACTATCTCAAGACGATCTATCGCAAGGCCCAGGTGCACTCCGCGCGCGAGCTGATGGTGAAGCTGGCGAGCGGGCCGGAGGGGGCGCCGCCGCCGCCGCCCGACACCGCGCTGGCGCAATTGCTGCAGACGGCGCAGGCGCTGGCGGCGGCGGCGGCGCCCCAGGAGGCGCTGCAGCAGTTGGGGGCGGCGGTGCGGCGCTGCACCCGGGCGCGGCGGGTGAGCTTCTGGCGGGTGCTGCGGGCGCCGGGCGAGCTGGTGCTGGCGCCGGAGGCGGGCGGGATGCCGCTGCACGCCGCCGAGTTCGCCCACCGCATCCTGGAGCGGGGCTGGGCGCGGCTGGAGGCCAGCCAGATGCGCAGCCTGGAGGGCCGGCAACTGGCGGCGGCGGGGCTGGGGGGCGAGGTGATCGGGGTGGCGTGCGCGCCCACGGTGCGGGTGCAGATCCTGCTGGCGGGGGATCCGGTCGAGTCCCATTTTGGGCCGCTGGATGCGGCCGTCATCCGCCTGTTGGCGCGCTTGGCGGGCAGCCAGTCCGACCACCACCTGTCGGTGTTGCGGGCCAGCGCCTAGCGCCGCTGCCGCGCCGCTGGGCGCGGCGGGCTAGTTGGAGTTGGGCGCGATGGCGATCTTGGGCACCGACTCCATCGCCTGCAGGCTTTGCTGGGGGCGGCGGGCGGGCTCGGCGTAGGGGTCAAAGTGGGCGTCCATGACGGTGTGGGCGTAGCGCAGGCCGGAGATGGAGGTCTGGAAACGGTTGAAGCGGGGGGCGCGCGGCGCGGGGGCGGAGGATTTCATGGCCTAGTTCCTGGCGCAGGCGCCGCCGCCGCAGCAGCCGCCGGGGGCGCAGGCGGGGGCCTCGGGCTGGGCGCTGGAGACGGAGACGCGCGAGAACCAGATGCGCTCGACCTGCTCGGCGCCGCAGTCGCAGCGCGGGGCGGCTTGGGTTTGGCCCCACGACAGGCGCTCGAAGCGGCCGCCGCAGGCCTGGCACTGGTATTCATACATCGGCATGGGTCTATTTTAGCAGCTTCGCGGGGCGGGCGCGGGCGGGGCGCGCTGCGGGGGGAGCGCCCGGGGTTCGGGGGCGGGCGGGCTGCCGCCCGGCGGGAGGGGGGCTAGGCGCGGCGGGCGGCCATCTGGGCGGCGAGGGCGCGCAGGCGGTCGGCGGCGGGGCCCCAGGGGGCGAGGGCGTCGAGCGCCTGTTGTTGCAGTCGGCGCGCCTCCCACTCGGCGGCGGCGCGGCCGGCGACGGCGGGGTAGGTGGCCTTGCGCTGGACCTCGTCCTTGCCGGCGGTCTTGCCCAGCTCGCGGCTGGAGGCGGTGAGATCGAGCAGGTCGTCCACGATCTGAAAGGCCAGGCCCAGCGACTCGCCGAACTGGGCCAAGGCGGCGAGCTGCGCGGCGGAGGCAGCGGCGGCCAGGCCGCCCAGCAGGACGCTGGCGCGGAGCAGGGCGGCGGTTTTGCGGCGGTGGATGAAGGCGACGGCGGCGGCGCTTGTGGCGGCGCGCTCGGCCTCGAGGTCGGCGACCTGGCCGGCGACCATGCCGGCGGGGGTGCCGGCGGCCTCGGCCAGCAGGGCGACCATGGCGGCGGCGGCGCTGCCGGCGGCGGCCAACTGGCCGAAGGCGAGGGTCAGCAGGGCGTCGCCGGCGAGGATGGCGAGGGCCTCGCCGAACTGCTTGTGGCAGGTGGGGCGGCCGCGGCGCAGGTCGTCGTTGTCGAGGGCGGGCAGGTCGTCGTGGATGAGCGAGTAGGTGTGGACCATCTCGACGGCGCAGGCGGGGGCCCAGGCGGCCTCGACCGGCTGGCCGGCGACGGCCAGGGCGGCGGCGCGGCAGAGCAGGGGGCGGAGGCGCTTGCCGCCGTCGAGCAGGCTGTAGCGCAGGGCGCGGTGCAGCGACGGCGGGGGTTCGAGCTCGCCGGGCACGGCCTGGGCCAGCCGCCGCTCCAACTCGGCGCGCTCGGCCTCCATCCACTCGGCGGCGGCGCGGGAGTCCATGGTGGCAGTGTAGCCCAAGCGGTTGCGGCTCAAGCCGCGGCGGGGTTTGGCCGTAAGGGAAAGCGTGGCCACGCCGCAGCGTCAACCTGTGCAGCGCCCACCTGGGTTGCCCCGCGGCCAGGGCCGGACGCCGGCGGGCGCGGCGGCGGCGCGGCTGCGCCTGGCCGACCTGGTCTCGGCGCTCGCCTACGCGCTCGATCTGGTGGGCGGGCAGGCGGAGGGCTGGGCGGTGCGCACCTGCCTGATCGGGATGCGGCTGGCGGAGGTGTGGGGGCTGCCGGAGGGGCTCCACGCCGAGCTGTACTACGCCCTGCTGCTGAAGGACGCCGGCTGCAGCAGCAACGCGGCGCGGGTGGCGCAACTGTTCGAGAGCGACGACCTGCGGGCCAAGCGGGAGTCGAAGCTGCTGGACTGGGACGGGCTGAGCTGGGCGGGCTTCCGCACCGGGATGCGGCTGGCGCGGGCGGGGCAGAGCTGGCCGCGGCGGCTGCGGCGCACGCTGGAGCTGGGGCGGCACCGGCGGCGGGACGCGCAGGAGCTGATCCAGTTGCGCTGCGAGCGGGGGGCGGCGATTGTGCGCAAGATGGGGTTTTCCGAGCGCACCGCGGCGGCCATCGGCGGGCTGGACGAGCGCTGGGACGGGCGCGGGGCGCCGGCGGGGCTGCAGGGGGAGGCCATTCCGGTGCTGGCGCGGGTGCTGAGCGTGGCGCAGACGCTGGCGCTGTTTCCGCGGGCGGCGCCGGCGCTGGCGGCGCTGGCGCCGGGCAGCGGGCGGCGCTACGATCCCGAGCTGGTGCGCGCCGCCCGCGCCCTGCGCCAGGCGCCGGAGCTGTGGGACGGCGCCGGTGCGGCGGCGGTGCGGCAGCGGGTGCTGGGGCTGGCGTTCGCCGGGCGCGGGGAGGGCGAGGCGCTCGAGCCCGGGGCGGCGCGCCTGGACGACATCTGCGAGGCCTTCGCCGACGTGATTGACGCCAAGTCGCCGTTCACCTACCGCCATTCGCGCGGGGTGGCGGCAGCGGCCGGCGCCATCGCGGCGCAGTTCGGGCTGCCGGCGGCCGAGGCCGGCTTGGTGCGGCGGGCGGCGCTGCTGCACGACATTGGCAAGCTGGGGGTGTCCAACCGCATCCTGGACAAGGCCGGGCCGCTGACGGCGGCGGAGTGGGCGGAGGTGCGGCAGCATCCCGGCCACACCCGGTGCATCCTGGAGCGGGTGGCGGGCTGGCAGGAGCTGGCGTTCGTGGCCAGCGCCCACCACGAGCGCCTGGATGGCAGCGGCTACCCGCAGGGGCTGGGGGCGGCGGAGCTGCCGCGCACGGCGCGCCTGCTGGCGGTGGCCGATGTCTATGACGCGCTGGCGGGGTCGCGCCCCTACCGCGCCGGGCTGCCGCGGGAGGAGGTGTTCCGCATTCTGGGGCGCGAGGCCCCGCACGCGCTCGATCCCGACTGCGTGGCCGCGCTCCAGGCCTGCCCGCTGGGCTAACCGCGGCGAGGGAACCGCGTCTCACTTGGGGCCGTAACTTCTACGGCCGGGCGCGGTATTGGCCCATGAGCATCCCCTCGCCATGACTTCCATCCTTCGCGACCTCCGCTACGCCCTGCGCGCCCTGGCGCACGCCCCCGCCTTTGCCCTGATCGCCGTGCTCACGCTGGGGCTGGGGGTCGGGGCCAACACCGCCATTTTCAGCGTGGTGGACGCGGTGCTGCTGCGTCCGCTGCCGTTTCCGCATCCGGGGCAGTTGCTGTCGCTGCGGGAGAACGACCGCCAGTTTCCCGCGATGTCGGTGTGCTACCCGGACTATTTGGACTGGCTGCGGGACAACCGCAGCTTCCAGCAGTTGTCGGTGTACCGCGGCACGGGGGCGGTGCTGACCCACGCCGGGCCGCCGGCGGTGATCAACGGGCAGGACGCCAGTTGGCAGTATTTTCCGGTGCTGGGCATCCAGCCCGAGCTGGGGCGCACGTTTCTGCCGAGCGAGGACAAGCTGGGCGCGGCCAACGTGGTGGTGCTGGCCGACCGCCTGTGGCGGCAGCGCTTCGCCGCCTCGCCGGCGATCCTGGGGCAGACGGTGGAACTCAACGCCAAGCCCTACACCGTGATCGGGGTGATGCCGCGCGGGTTTCCGGGCTTGGCGGCGGGCGCCAACGCGCCCCAGTTCTGGGTGCCGCTGGGGGCGGAGGCGACCCAGGCCTCGGGGCTGATGGAACGCGGCGACCACCCCGGCCTCAACGGGCTGGGGCGGCTGAAGCCGGGGGTGACGCTGGCGATGGCGCGCGCCGACCTGGGCCGCATCGCCCGCGCGCTGGCGCAGCAGTACCCCAAGACCAACACCGGCGAGGGGGTGACGGTGAGGAGCTACCTCGACCAGATTGTGGGCAACAGCAGCCGCGCTGCGCTGTGGGTGCTGCTGGCGGCGGTGGGCATGGTGCTGCTGATCGCCTGCGCCAACGTGGCCAACCTGCTGCTGGCGCGGGCGGCGACGCGGCAGAAGGCCAACGCCATCCGCAGCGCGCTGGGGGCGTCGCGGGCGCGGCTGCTGCGCGAGCATCTGAGCGAGAGCCTGTGCCTGGGGGTGGCGGGCAGCGGGGTGGGGCTGGGGCTGGCCTGGGCGGCGACGCGGGCGGTGCCGGCGCTGATCCCGCCCGGGGTGACGCGCGCCGCCCAGGCCGGGCTGGACCTGCGGGTGCTGGCCTTTACCATCGGGTTGGCGCTCGCCACCACGGTGCTGTTCGGCCTGGTGCCGGCCTGGCACGCCAGCCAGATCCGCATCGCCGACGCGCTCAAGGTGGGCGGGCGCGAGTCGGCGGCCGGGGGCGGGCGGCTGCGGGGGGCGCTGGTGGCGATCGAGATGGCGCTGGCGCTGGTGCTGCTGGTGGGCGCCGGGCTGCTGATCCGCAGCCTGCTGGCGCTGCAGCACGTGGATCCCGGCTTCGATCCCCACCACGTGCTGAGCTTCGAGATCGGACTGCCCGAGGCCAAGTATCCCCAGCCGGCGCAGAGCCTGGCGTTCTTCCGCCAGGCGCGGCGCAACCTGGCCCGGCTGCCCGGGGTGGTGGCGGTTGGCACCGGCAACCCGCTGCCCTTCAGCGGCAATGACTGGGAGAACAGCTTCACCATCGTGGGCCGGCCGGCGCCGCCGCCGGGGCAGACGCCCTCCAGCAACTACGCCATGATCTCGGGCGACTACTTCCACGCCATGGGGATGCAGTTGCTGAGCGGCCGCGCCTTCGATGACGGCGACCAGGCCGCCACGACGCCGGTGGCGATCATTGACGCGACCTTCGCCCGGCGCTACTGGCCCCAAACAGCCAACCATCCCGACCCCTACGCCAACGCCCTGGGCCAGCAGATCCACTCCGGCAAGCGCAACCTCACCGTGGTGGGGGTGGTGGCGCGGGTGATGGACTACGGCCTGGACCAGGCGACGGAGATGGACAAGCTGCCGGAGATGTTTGTGCCGCTGGCGCAGACCGGCTTCAACCAGACCGACTCCTACGTGGTGGTGCGCACCGGCGGCGGCGATCCGCTGCAGATGCGCGCGGCGGCCACCGCCGCCATCCAGGCGCTGGACCCGGACCAGCCACTCTACGACGTGCTCTCGATGGACCAGCGGGTGGCGCTGTCGCTGGCGCAGCGGCGGCTGACGCTGTGGCTGATGGGGGCGTTCGCGCTGCTGGCGCTGGCGCTGGCGGCGATCGGGATCTATGGGGTGCTGAGCTACGCCGTCGCCCAGCGCCGCCAGGAGATCGGGGTGCGGATGGCGCTGGGGGCCGACCGCGGGCGGGTGCTGGGACTGGTGCTGGGCCAGGGTCTGAAGCTGGCGGCGGCGGGGGCGGCGGCGGGGCTGGTGGCGGCGCTGCTGCTGGGGCGCTTGGCGTCGTCGTTCCTGTTCGGGGTCACCATCACCGACCCGCTCACCTTGGCGGGGGTGCCGGCGCTGCTGCTCGGGATCGCGGCGCTGGCCTGCTATCTGCCGGCGCGGCGGGCGACGCGGGTGGACCCGGTGATCGCGCTGCGGGGGGAGTAGCCCGGGCGGGTGGCGGCTTGACAGGCGGGCCGGGGCCACCTAGCATAGCTGTCTATGGGAATACCCCGGCGCTTGTGGGGGTGGCTGCGCGGGCGGCGGCTGGAGCGCGAGGTGGAGGCCGAGCTGGAGGCCCACGTGGCGCTGCGGGCGGAGGCCAACCGCGCCGCCGGGCTGGGGCCGGAGGCGGCGCGGCGGGCGGCCGAGCGCCGCTTGGGCAACCGGCTGGCGCTGCGCGAGCGCACGCGCGAGGTGGACGTGGTGCGCTGGCTGGACGAGCTGGGGCGCGACCTGGCGCTGGCGCTGCGCGGGCTGCGGCGGTCGCCCGGCTTCGCGCTGCTGGCGGTGGCGACGCTGGCGCTGGGCATCGGCGCCTCGACCGCGCTCTTCACCGTGGTGGACGCGGTGGCGCTGCGGCCGCTGCCCTACCCCCAGCCGCAGCAGTTGGTGGCGGTGCTGGAGAGCAGCCGGGCGTTCCCGCAGATGGCGGTGTCCTGGCCCGACTACCTGGACTACCGCGACGGCAACCACGTCTTTTCGGCGCTGGCGGCGATGCGCGGCAGCGACATGATCCTGGCGCATCTGGGCGCGCCCGCCATGGTGATCGGCCAACGGGTGACGGCGAACTACTTTGCGATGCTGGGGGCGAAGCCGGAGCTGGGGCGGACGTTTTTGCCGAGCGAGGACGGGGGCGGAGGTCCGGACGTGGTGGTGGTGTCGGACGCCTTCTACCGCTCGCGCCTGGGGGCGGACCCGGGCTGGCTGGGGCGGGCGATCGAACTGGACGGGCGGGCGCGCACGGTGGTCGGGGTGATGCCGCCGGGCTTTTCCGGGCAGGCGGCGGCCAACCCGGTGCAGGACTGGACGCCGCTGGGCGCCTTCGCTGCCCGCACGCCCAGCCTGCGGCAGCGCGGCAACCACGCCGGCATCCTGGCGCTGGGGCGGCTGCGGCCGGGGGTGACGCTGGCGGAGGCGCGCGCCGACTTGGCCGCGCTGAGCGCCAACCTGGGGCGGCACCATGCCCAGGACGAAGGCAACGCCGCGGCGCTGGAGAGCTACCTGGATCTGATTGTCGGCGGCGCGCGGCCGGGGCTGCTGGCGCTGCTGGCGGCGGTGGGGCTGCTGGTGCTGGTGGGCTGCGCGAACGTGGCCAACCTGCTGCTGGCGCGGGCGGCGGCGGGCCACAAGGCGGACGCGGTGCGGAGGGCGCTGGGGGCCTCGCGCCTGCGGCTGGCGCGCCAGCACCTGGCGGAGAGCCTGGCGCTGGGGCTGCTGGGGGCGGCGGGGGGATTGCTGCTGGCGGAAGGGCTGGTGCGGGCGGTGGGCAGCGGGCTGGCCGCCTATCTGCCCCGTGCCGGGCAGCTCGGGCTGGACGGGCGGGTGCTGGGCTTCGCGCTGGGGTTGGGGTTGCTCACCACCGTGCTGTGCGGGCTGGCGCCGGCGCTGCGCGCCGCCACGCAGCCGCCCGCGCTGGCGCTGGGCGGGCGCGGCGGGAGGGCGGGTGGTTCCCGCCTGCGCGGGGCGCTGGTGGCGGCCGAGATGGGGCTGGCACTGCTGCTGCTGGTGGGAGCGGGGTTGCTGGCGCGCAGCTTGCTGCGGCTGGAGGCGGTGGACCCGGGATTCAACCCGCGCCGGGCGCTGAGCTTCATCATCGGCCTGCCCGCGGCCCAATATCCCCACCCGTCCCAGCAGCTTGCCTTCTTCCGCCAAGCCGACCAGCGGTTGGCGCGCCTGCCGGGCGTGGCCGCGGTGGGCGGGGCGTTTCCGCTGCCCTTCAGCGGGCTGGAGGCGCAGGAAAGCTTTTTGGTGGCGGGGCGGGCGGCGCCACCGCCGGGGCAGGCGCCCTCGACCGACCTCGCCGACGTCCGCGGCGATTACTTCCAGGCGATGGGCATGCGACTGTTGCGCGGCCGGGTCTTCGGCCCGCAGGACGACGCCAGCGCGCCGAAGGTGGTGATCGTGGACGACCGCTTGGCCCGCCGCTACTTTGCGGGCGCCGACCCGCTGGCCGCCGCGCTGGGCCAGCAGCTCGATCTGGCGGGTGCGGTGCGCACCATCGTAGGGGTGGTGGCGCACGTCCAGTACATGGGCCTGAACGGCGTCTCCCGGGTCGAGAGTTTCATCCCGCAGGAACAATCCCCCAGCAACGTGGCCGCACTGTATTTCGTGCTGCGCAGCGGCGGTGCCGACCCGCTGGGTTTGCGCGCCGCGGCGCTGGCGCAGATGGACTCGGTGGACCCGGACCAGCCGGTCACGGATTTGCAAACGATGGACCAGCGGGTGGCGCTGTCGCTGGCGCAGCGGCGGCTGACGCTGGCGCTGATGGGGGCGTTCGCGCTGCTGGCGCTGGCGCTGGCGGCGATCGGCATCTACGGGGTGCTGAGCTATGCCGTCGCCCAGCGCCGCCAGGAGATCGGGGTGCGGATGGCGCTGGGCGCCGACCGCGGCCGGGTGCTGCGCGCGGTGCTGGGGCAGGGGCTGGGCTGGGCGGGGGCGGGCGCCGCCGGCGGGCTGGCGGCGGCGCTGCTGCTGGGGCGCCTGGCGTCGTCGTTCCTCTATGGGGTGGCCGCCACCGATCCGCTGACGCTGGGCGCGGTGCCGCTGTTGCTGCTGGCCATCGCGGCGCTGGCCTGCTATCTGCCGGCGCGGCGGGCGACGCGGGTGGATCCGGTGATCGCGCTGCGGGGGGAGTAGCGCCTCCGCGGCGGCGCCGCGGAGGTTTTGCGGGACCGGAGGAGGCGCTGGGTGCGCACAACCAGGATTGGCTGTGCCACGCCCCGGGTGTCCGGCTCCCTGTACCCTGTGCCCTCGTTCCTGTATCCTTGAATTCAGGGCCATGGATTACCAGTTCCTCAACCAGATCAACTCGCCCGCCGACCTCAAAAAAGTTCCCCGCTCCGAACTGCCGCGCGTGGCCGAAGAGCTGCGCGATTTCATGATCACGACGGTGAGCAAGGTGGGCGGCCACCTGGCCTCGAGCCTGGGGGCGGTGGAGCTGACGCTGGCGCTGCACTATAGCTTCAACGCGCCCAAGGACAAGATCGTGTGGGACGTGGGCCACCAGGCCTACGGGCACAAGATTCTGACCGGGCGGCGCGACCGCTTTCCCACGCTGCGGCAGTACGGCGGCATCAGCGGGTTTCCGGTGCGGGACGAGAGCCCCTACGACGCCTTCAACGTGGCGCATGCCTGCACCTCGATCTCGGCGGCGCTGGGGATGTGCACGGCGCGCGACCTGGCGGGCGACGACAACTACGTCATCGCGGTGATCGGCGACGCCGGGCTGACGGGCGGGGTGGGGCTGGAGGGGCTGAACCAGGCCGGGCACCTGAAGCCCAAGCTGATGGTCATTCTCAACGACAACGAGATGTCCATCTCGCCCAACGTGGGGGCGCTGTCGGGCTATTTGAACCGCATCGCGCACGGGCAGGCGTACCAGCGGGTGCGGGACGAGATCGAGCAGTTGATCACCTCGGTGCCGCGCATCGGGCACCGGCTGTTCCGGCTGACGCGGCAGTGGGTGGATGCGATCAAGACGCTGATCCTGCCGGGGCTGGTGTTCGAGGAGCTGGGGTTCGAGTACGTGGGCCCGATCAACGGACACAACCTGGAGTCGCTGCTGGAGGCGATGGCGCGCTACAAGGACCATCCGGGGCCGGTGCTGCTGCACGTGGTGACGCGCAAGGGCAAGGGCTATGGCCATGCCGAGCAGCTGCCGATGAAGTACCACGGGGTGACGGCGTTCGACATCTCGACCGGGGCCTTTGCCAAGGCGCCGGCGAGCGCGCCCAGCTACACCAGCGTGTTTGGCCAGGCGATGTGCGACCTGGCGGAGAAGGATGCGCGGGTGATCGCCATCACCGCCGCCATGACCGAGGGCACCGGGCTGGGCGAGTTCGCCACGCGCTTCCCCCGGCGCTTTTTCGATGTGGGCATCGCCGAGCAGCACGCGGTGACCTTCGCCGCCGGGCTGGCGTGCGAGGGGCTGCGGCCGGTGGCGGCGATCTACTCGACCTTTTTGCAGCGCGCCTACGACCAGGTGATCCACGACGTCTGCCTGATGAACCTGCCGGTGACGTTCGCGCTCGACCGGGGCGGGATCGTGGGCTCGGACGGGCCCACCCACCACGGGCTCTACGACATCGCCTATCTGGCGGCGGCGCCCAACATGACGGTGATGGCGCCCAAGGACGAGAACGAGCTGCGGCACATGCTCTACACCTCGCTCGAGCACGGCGCCCCGATCGCCTTCCGCTATCCGCGGGGCAACGGGCTGGGGGTGGCGCGGGAGGAGCCGCGGCGGCTGGAGATCGGCCGCGCCGAGATCCTGCGCGAGGGCTCGGACGGGGCGGTGCTGGCGCTGGGGAGCATGGTGTATCCCTGTTTGGAGGCGGCGGAGCGGCTGGCGGCGGAGGGGCTGTCGCTGACGGTGATCAACGCCCGCTTCGCCAAGCCGCTGGACGAGGAGCTGATCGCCTGCCTGGCGGCGGAGAAGCCCTTCCTGGTGACGGCGGAGGAGGGGACGCTGACCGGCGGCTTTGGCGCGCTGGTGGCGGCGATGCTGCAGGACCGGCGCATCCCGGTGTCGCTGCTGCGCATTGGGGTGCCGGACCGCATCATCCCGCACGGCTCGCCGGCGCTGCTGCACGCCAAGTTCGGGCTGGACTGCGACGGCATCTGCCAGAGCATCCGCGACTTTGCCGCCGGGGCGCCGCGCCGCAGCGGCGCGGCCAAGGCCGCCCGCCGCCGGTAGCGGCGGCGGCGAGGCGCGAGCACAAGCGGGACGCGCGCCGCACCGGCCCGGCGCTGCTACAGCCGTGGCCGGGCAGGCGCGCTGGGGCCCGCGCCAACCAAAGCCTATGTCCGCCAAGCTACGCCTGGATGTGCTGCTGGTCGAGCGCGGCCTGGCTCCCAGCCGCGAGCAGGCGCAGGCGCTCATACTCGCCGGGGCGATTCTGGTCAACGGGCAAAAGGCCACCAAGCCCGGCCACGCCGTGGCCGCCGACGCCGAGCTCAGCCGGGTGGGCGAGGCGCTGCGCTTCGCCAGCCGCGCCGGGCTCAAGCTGGAGGCGGCGCTCGACCACTTCCATATTGACGCCGCCGGGCGGGTGGCGCTGGACGTGGGCTCCTCGACCGGCGGCTTCACCGACTGCCTCTTGCAGCGCGGGGCGCGGCGGGTGTGCGCGGTGGACAGCGGCACCAACCAGATGGTCTGGCGGCTGCGCACCGACCCGCGCGTCCATCTGCTGGAGAAGACCAACGCCCGCTACCTGACCGCCCGCGACCTGAAACTCGAGCCGGGCGAAGAGCCCGACCTGCTGACGCTGGATGTGTCGTTCATCTCGGCGACGCTGCTGCTGCCGACGCTGGTGCGGCTGCTGCGGCGGCCGGCGGAGATGGTGGTGCTGGTGAAGCCGCAGTTCGAGGCGGGGCGCGGGGCGGTGGGCAAGGGCGGGGTGGTGCGCGACGCGGCGGCGCGGCAGGCGGCGGTGGAGCGGGTGGCGCAGGCGCTGGCGGCGCTGGGCGCCGGCGGGATCGCGGTGATTCCCAGCCCGATCCTGGGAGCCCACGGCAACCAGGAGTTTTTGCTTCACGCCGTGATCCAATAAGGCGGCCCGCTCGCGGGGGTCGTAATTCCGCAGGGGCAGACGCGCCAGTGGCGCGTCTGCGCCCCCGGGAAACGAATTCGGCGCGGCCCCAGCGAAGCGCAGCGCCGACTTGGGGCCACGGGCCCCCAAGTCGGCGCGAGCATGCCGCCCCGCGCTGTTACAACGGGGCGGCCCACAAGCGGGACGCGCGCCGCACCGGCCCGGCGCTGCTACAGCCGGGCCGGGCAGGCGCGCTGGGGCCCGCGCCACTGGACTGAACCCCTGAGGTGAGACACGGAAAGTATGCGAGACCCAGGATGGCTGCCGCAGGTTGACGGCGGCCGGCGGAATCTGGGAGGCTGGGTTGCCGGTGAAGCGGAGGCAGGCTCTGCTGGAGAGCAACCTGC
>DATKSZ010000009.1:0-24118 GCA_035531375.1 Terriglobales bacterium
GGTCAACTACACCGTGGATGCCGCCCGCCTCGGCCAAACCACCGACTACGACCGCCTCGTCATGGAGGTCTGGACCAACGCCGCCGTCAGCCCCACCGACGCCGTCGGCCTCGCCGCCAAGCTGCTCAAAGACCACATGAGCATCTTCGTCAACTTCGAGGAGGTCCCCGAGGGCGGCGAGTTCATCGAAAGCCGCCAGCTCCAGCTCCGCAACGAGAACCTCAACCGCTCCGTCGAGGAACTCGAGCTCTCCGTCCGCTCCTATAACTGTCTCAAGAACGCCAATATCCAAACCATCGGCGAGCTCATCCAAAAAAGCGAGAACGAGATGCTGAAGACCAAGAACTTCGGCCGCAAGTCGCTCAACGAGATCAAGGAGATCCTCGCCACCATGGGCTTGTCCCTCGGCATGCGGATCGACGACCAGGGCAATGCCGTGCCCGGCGGCGAGGCCGCCTGAAGAGTCCATCATGCGCCACCTCAACGCCGGCTATAAACTCGGTCGCAACACCTCCCACCGTCGCGCCCTGCTCCGCAACCTCGTCACCTCCCTGGTGCTCGAAGAGCGCATCCAGACCACCGTTCCCAAGGCCAAGGCCATCCGCCCCCTGGCCGAACGCATGATCACCCTGGGCAAGCGCGGCTCCCTCCACGCCCGCCGCCAGGCCGCCGGCTTCCTGCTCGATCCCTTGGCCGTCGCCAAGCTCTTCGACCAGCTCTCCGGCCGCTTCGGCGACCGCGCCGGCGGCTATACCCGCATCGTCAAAACCGGCTTCCGCGTCGGCGACAACGCCCCCCTCGCCTTTATCGAGTTCCTCGGCAGCGAGGGCATGCAGGCCGCCAAGCGCAAACGCCGCTCCGAACGCCTCGAGCGCAAGGCCGCCGCCCAGAAAAAAGCCACCGAGGATCTCGGCCGCAAGCAGGACGAAAACAAGGAATAGGGCTGGGCGTGCCCCGGGGAAGGTGCGCCGCCCCTACCTTGCCCCGCCCGTTCCCTGTATCCTGTTTACTATCCTTGCTTTCTCGACGCTCCAGCCTGCTGGCTCTTCTGTTGGGCGCGCTCGCCATCTCCGTCGGCTGTGGCGCCCGCCCCGGCGTCCCCCGGCCCCCCACCGTCCCCCTCCAGTCCGCCACCCTCGACCAGTTGGTCGCCAACTTCAACCGCAGCGCCAACGCCGTCCAAACCATGACCCTCAAGCTCGACCTTACCGCCAAGGTCGGCAAAAAGTCCTATCCCCGCGTCAGCGCCTTCCTGCTCACCCAAAAGCCCTCCAGCATCCGCATCTGGGGCACCTTCACCCTCCTCGGCCGCCTCTTCGACATGGCCTCCGACGGCACCCACTTCGAGCTCAGCCTCCCCACCCGCGGCCAGTTCATCGTCGGCGAAAACAACGTCGTCCCCCCCACCGCCGCCAGCCCCCTCGCCAAGCTCCGCCCCCAGGTCATCCTCAACGCCCTGCTCATCAACCCCATCCCCCCCACCCAACACGTCGCCCTCGATCCCGACACCGATCCCTCCGAGTACGAGGTGCTTGTCCTCCAGCCCGGCCACGACGGCGTCGAACATCTCCAGCGCCGCATCTTCTTCAGCCGCCTCGACCTCCTCCCCCACCGCCAGGTCATCTACGACGGCGACCAGGTCCACGAAACCCGCGCCGCCTACAGCCACTTCACCCGCAGCGGCCAAGTCCCCGTGCCCCAGGACGTCACCATCCAGCGCCCGGTCGAGGGCTACTCCCTCCGCCTGCAGATCACCTCCAAGGGCATCACCCTCAACAAGCCCTTCCCCGCTCCCCATACCTTCGACCTCCAGCCCCCCGCCGGCACCACCATCATCAAGATCAGCGACGCCGCCCGCCACTCCCCAGCCATCGGCCCGCGCTAGCCCGATAGCGCTCCCCCGCCGCCGCCCACCCCGCCGCCTCCCGCCCCGCCGTCCGCGTCGCCGCCAGCCCGCAGTAGGCCGCGCGAAACAAGCTGTAGGCCAGCCCGTGCCAGCGCAGCCGCGGCGCCAGCGCCGCCGCCCCCTCCCCGCTCCGCCGCCGGTACGCCTCCACCACCGCCCGCCCCCGCGCCCCGCCAAACTCCACCGCTATCGCCGCCAAGTCCCAGGCAATGTCCGCCGGCCCGGGAAAAAACGGATCGTCGCCGTGGTCGGTCCCGTCGAACTTCACATAGCCCCGCTCCGCCAACCCCCACTCCACCGCCAGCATCCTACCGTCCAAGGCTACCGGCGGCGCGATCGGCGCCTCGTCGCTCAACTCTTCCCCCAATAGCCGCTCGCCGTTGATCGCCACCATCTCCCGCAGCGCCACGCTCGGCGCCATCGCCCCTCCCAGCCGGTGCTCCGCCCCCACCCAGGCCAAATACGCGCCCGCGAACTCGCACCACGCCCGCCCCGGCCGCCGCGGCAGCGCCCGCGCCGGCACCCGCCGATAGCGCACCCAGCCCGCCTCCCCCTCCCCCGCCAACTCCGGTCCCCATCCCCCCGCCGCCAGCCGCCGCGCCCGCTCCCGCGTCTCCCGCCCGTAGCCCCCCCAGCCCGCAAACTTCGCCAGCGTCCGCCCCCCGTCGCACAGGTACTTCAACCGCTCGTGCTCGCCCCACACCGGCGTCGCCGCCCCCCGCCCCAACGCCTGCCGCCACCGCCCGCCGCTGATGTCCTGCCCCCGCCCCGGCTGCGAGCTCGGCGCCGCCACCCCAGGCGCCACCACGATCCGCCACCGCCGCCACCCCGCCGCCGCGTACGCCGATCCCAACTGCTCCGGCGCCGGCGATCCGCTCGCCAGCAGCACCATCCGCCCCTCCTCCACCCCCAGCCCCGCCAGCCACGCCACCGTCCCCCCAAAACTCGATCCGCTCAGCCCCGGCCCCTCGTCCACGATCACAAACTCCCCCCGCCACCGCGCCACCGCCCCCTCCAGCCTCGCCGTCGCCTGGATCCTCCGCTCCATCGGCTCCCCCACCGGCCGCAACGTTAGGCACCGCACCTCGCCCGCCCCCGCCAACGCCCGCGCCACCACCGGCGCCAGCACGCTGCCCATCGTGCGCAGCCCCAGCACCCACACCGGCCGCCGCTCCGCCTGCCCCGCCCGCCACTGCCGCGCCGCCGCCGCGTAGCCCTCCGGCGCCAACCCGTAGTAGCGCAGCCCCTCCGGCTCCGATACCCACACCTCCCCGGCCTTCTTCACGCCCCGCAGCGCCCTCTCCATCGCCGCCACTACCGCTGCTCCCCCACCCTCCGCCGCCGCCAGGCTCATCCCCATCAGCCGCCGCCGCCGCTCGCTCCAGTCCTCGCCCCCCGCCTCGCTCCACCCATCCGCCAGCCCGCACTCCAGCCGCGCCGCCGCCAGCAGCAGCTCCAGCCCTCCATTCCCCGCCGCCCGCTCCACCTCCCGCGCCAGCGCTCCTACCTCCGCCCGCCGCCGCTCGTGCCGAAATACGTGCATGCCCGCCCCAGCCCAGTTAGAATAGGGGACGACCAAACTGCGGTTGGCACCGCCCCAGGAGGTTTTTGTGGCCATTGACAACGTTGCCCGCTCCGAAGGTTCCCACCTCGGCAAGACCATCCACTTCAAGGGAGACATCTCCGGCGGCGACGACCTCTCGGTGGATGGCGAAGTCCAAGGCTCGATTCAGTTGCCCGGCCAAATCGTCGTCGTCGGGCCCCACGGCAACCTCAGCGCCGAAATCCAGGCCCGCGAGATCGTGGTCCACGGCAAGATCAAAGGCAACGCCAAAGCCCAGGACCGAATCGAAGTAAGCCGCAGCGGTTCTGTGCTCGGCGATTTGGCCATGGCCCGCATCTCCATCCAAGACGGCGCCTTCATCCAGGGTCGGGTGGATATCCGCGTGGCCGATGCCGCCGCCCCCCGCCCCGCTGCCTCCGCACCCGCTGCCAGCCTTCCCCCCCCCGCTGCCGCCTCGGCCCAGCCGCAGCAGCCCTCCTTCCTCGATCGCAAACCCTAGCCCGCGCGGCCGGCTGTACGCCTCATGCTCGACAAAGTCCGGAACTTGTTTCAGTCCGAGTCGGCCTCCCGCCCCCCCGACCGCACCCCGGAGGCCCACTCCTCTGCCCGCGCCGCCACTGCCGCCGCCCCTGCCCTCCCCGGCCTGCTCCGCCACAGCAATGGCCTGCGCGAGTTCCTCAACGGCTGGGACAAGGCCGAGGGCCGCCGCGTCCTCGATCTCGGCTGCACCTCCAGCTCCAACCTCAACTTCTTCACCCTGCACGGCCACGGCATCTATAGCGACGACCTGCTGCTCGAAGCCGAGCGCTCCCGCTATCGCCTCACCCCCGCCCCCGCCTCCCCGGACGCCCCTCCCCCCGCCCCCTTCTTTGACGCCCCCCTCTGGCTGCGCGAAAACCTCGACTTCCCCCCCGAACGCTTTGACGCCGTCCTCCTCTGGGACTTGGTGGACTACATGCCCGAGCCCCTGGTCAAGCCCCTCATCGAACGCCTGACCGCCATCCTCCGCCCCGGCGGCACCATCCTCGCCTACTTCCATACCCGCGACGCCGGCCCCGAAGCCCCCTTCTTCCGCTACCACATCCACGACCGCGAATCCCTCCAGCTTCGCCCCGGCCCCCCCTACCGCCTGCAGCGCATCTTCAACAACCGCCACGTCGAAAATCTTTTCCGCGGCTACCGTTCCATCAAATTCTTCCTCGCCCGCGACAACCTCCGCGAAGTCTTGGCCAGCAAATAGCCCCGGGAGGAAAGGGTAGCTGAAGAGCGCTCCTCAGCTACCCTGGTGGGCTGATTGGAAGGGATCCCGCTTGGCCGCGCTGCCGAGCATGCCGCTTCCAAGAGGGACTCCTGCCTAGATGCCCCCCGCCCCCTGCCCCCTGCCCGCCCGGCCCGACCTTTCCACCGCCCCGTCCCGAAACGGCCGCCGCGCCGCCGCGCGGCAGGCCCTTCCCAGAAAAGTTGCTATCCTCACTCCCATGTCGCCTCGCCGCCTCCCCGCCGCTCTCCTCCTCGCCGCCGCCCTCGCCCTCCCGCTCGCCGCCCAGCACGCCGACCCCGCCCTCGCCCAAGCCCTCCTGCGCCAATTGGTGGATACCAACACCACCGCCGCCGCCGGTACCACCGCCGCCGCCCGCGCCCTGGCCCAGCGACTCTTGGCCGCCGGCTTTCCCCCCGCCGATGTCTCCCTCCTCGGTGCCAACCCCAACAAGCTGAACCTCGTCGTCCGCTACCGCGGCACCGGCGCCAAGCCCCCCATCCTGCTCATCGGCCATCTCGACGTGGTCCAGGCGCGCCGCCAGGACTGGTCCACCGACCCCTTCCAGCTGGTCATCAAAAATGGCTACTTCTATGGCCGCGGCACCCAGGACATGAAAGACGGCGACGCCATCTTCCTCGCCACCCTGCTGCAATTCAAACAAGAGAACTACCAGCCCGACCGCGACATCATCCTCGCCCTTACCGCCGCCGAAGAGGGCGGCGCCGACAACGGCGTACAGTGGCTCTTGGCCCACCGCCGCGCCCTCATCCAGGCCGCCTTCGTGCTCAACGCCGATGGCGGCGGCGTGGACGCCGTCCACGGCCAGCCGCAATTTCTGGCGGTGGACGCCAGCGAGAAGCTCTACGCCGACTTCCAACTCTCCACCACCAACCCCGGCGGCCACAGCTCGCTGCCCGTGCCCGACAACGCCATCTACCATTTGACCGACGGCCTCGCCCGCCTGCAGCGCTTCCAGTTCCCCTTCGAGCTCAACTCCGTCACCCGCGGCTTCTTCCGCGCCTATAGCCGCCTCGACTCCGGCCAGCGCGCCGCCGACCAGCGCGCCATCCTCGCCACCCCCCCCGACCCGGCCGCCCTGCGCCGCCTCAGCGCCGACCCGCTGTTCAACGCCACCCTGCGCACCACCTGCGTCCCCACCCGCCTCTCCGCCGGCGACGCCAACAACGCTCTGCCGCAGAACGCCGAGGCCATCGTCAACTGCCGCATCATGCCCGGCCACTCCGCCCTCGACATCCAGCGCCAACTGGTCTCCATCCTCGCCGACCCCAAGATCACCGTGCGCTACGTGGACGACGCCGGCGGCATCCGCGGCCAAGCCCCGGACGCCGTCTCCAACCCGCCGGTCCAGCTCAGCCCCGAGGTGATGCGTCCGCTGCAAGCGCTCGCCAACCAGATGTGGCACGGCCTGCCCGTCGTTCCCGACATGGCCACCGGCGCCAGCGACGGCAAATACACCAACGCCGCCGGCATGCCCACCTACGCCCTCTCCGGCGTCAGCATTGACGAGGACGACGTCCGCGCCCACGGCCGCGACGAGAACCTCGCCGTCGCCAGCTTCGACACCGGCGCCCAGTTCTACTACCGCTTCCTCAAGCTCCTCACCGGAGGCCGCTGAGCCCCGCCGCTTACAGGCTCGCGATCACCTTCTCCAGCTTGGCCCGCACCGTGGCCGCCGCCTGGCGCAACTGCGGGTTCTCGATCGCCTGCATCGAGGCCACCGGATCAATCGCCGCCACCTCCGCCCGCCCCGCCCCCGCCTCCTGCACCACCACGTTGCAGGGCAGCATGGTGCCCACCTTGTCCTCGATCTGCAGCGCCTCGTGCGCCAGCGCCGGGTTGCACGCGCCCAGGATGCGGTAGCCGCGAAACTCCACCCCCAGCTTTTTCCGGAAGGTCTCGCGCACGTCAATCTCGGTGATGATGCCGAACCCCTCCCGCTGCAGTGCCTCCACCGTGTGCGGCACCGCCGCGTCGAAATCCATGTTCAGCGTCTTGGCAAAGTAGTAGCCCATCCCTCACCTCCCCAACGCTTTCATTTTCGGCCAAATGGTGCGATGATGCATATGCGGGGTGGAGCAGTCCGGTAGCTCGTTGGGCTCATAACCCAAAGGTCGGTGGTTCAAATCCACCCCCCGCAACCAAAATATCCCAATCGCTGGCCCGCCCTGCAGGCGCTCAAAGCCTGCCCCCGGCGCGCGGTACGCTTATAAAATGAGCATGCCTGCGGCGCAACTTCCCCTGGGGGATTACGGGCTCATCGCCGACGGCCTGACCTGCGCGCTGCTCGGGCGCGATGGCGGCATCGGATGGCTCTGCCTGCCGCGCTTCGACTCGGGCTCGGTATTTGGCCCGCTGCTCGATCCCAGTCGCGCCGGGGCCTGCCGCTGGGCCCCGGCGCGCGCCGATGCGGGACGGCAGCACTACGAGCCGGGCACCAACGTGCTGGCCACCGAGTGGGGTCCGCCCGGCGCGCGCGTCCGCATCACCGACTGGATGCCAGCGCGCTTCGACGGCTTGGCCGCCGTCGGTTGTGGCGACGGCGCGGTGTGCCGCCTGGCCGAGGCGCTTGACGCCGAGGTGGAACTCGAACTGAACTGCGCGCCGCGCCCCGATTACGGCCGCAGCGCGGTGGCGTGGCAGGCGGGCGCGGGCGGGGTATGGCGGGCGGAGTGGACCTCGCCGCTGTGGGCGGTGGCGTCGTTCCCCCTGCAATGCCAGGGCGGGGAACTGACCGCCGCGGTGAAGCTGCGGGGCGGGGAAGCGGCTTGGTTTGTCTTCGGCTGGGGGGAGCCGCCGGTGGCCTTGGGCGCCGAGCGCCTGCGCGCTTCGCTCGCCGCCGCCCGCGCCGGTTGGCAGCGCTGGTCGGGGCAGGCCCAGTACCAGGGGCCCTACCGCGAGGCGGTGGTGCGCAGCGCGCTGGCCCTGAAGGCGCTGATCTACGCCCCCACCGGCGCCATCGTGGCCGCGCCCACCACCAGCCTGCCCGAGGCCATCGGCGGCGCCCGCAATTGGGACTACCGCTATTGCTGGCCGCGCGACGCCACCTTCGCCCTCTACGGCCTCTCGCTGTTGGGTTACCACGACGAGGCCGGGCGCTTCCTGGAGTTCATCGCCCAGGTCTGCGACGCCCACCCACCCCCGCTGCAGGTCTGCTACCGCGTGGACGGCTCGACCGACCTCGCCGAGAGCGAACTCGGCCACCTTGCCGGCTACCGCGGCTCCCGCCCGGTGCGGATCGGCAACGGCGCGGCGCAGCAGCGCCAGCTCGACAGCTACGGCGAAATCATGGACGCCGCCTACACCTACGCCAAGTGGCGGCAGGGCCTGGATCTGCGCCTGTGGCAGGCGCTGCGCGGCCTGGTGGACTACGCCGCCGCCCACTGGCGCGACCCCGACGAGAGCATCTGGGAGGTGCGCGGCGGACGTCAACAGTTCACTTTCTCGAAGGTGCTGTGCTGGGTGGCGCTCGATCGCGGCATCCGCCTGGCGCAGCGCTACCAGCTTCCCGGCCCGGTCGCCGACTGGGCCGCCGCCCGCCAGCAGGTCCGCGAAGCGGTGCTGCGCCGTGGCTATAGCCGCGCGCGCGGGGCCTACACCCAGACCTTGGATGGCACCGTGCTCGACTCCAGCCTGCTGCTGATGCCGCTGTTGCGCTTTGGCTCGCCGCACGACCCCCGCATTCAAGCCACCATCGTCCGCATCCAAAAGGAGCTTGGCCAAGACACGCTGGTGGCCCGCTACCAGAACACCGTGGCCGACGGCGTGGGCGGCCCCGAGGGCGCCTTCTCCATCTGCACCTTCTGGCTGGTGGATTGCCTCACCCTGCTGGGCCGCCGCGAAGAGGCGCGGCAACTGTTCGAGCGCATGTTGGGCTGCGCCAGCCCGCTGGGGCTGTACTCCGAGGAACTGGACCCGGCGACCGGCGCCCTGCTGGGCAACTATCCGCAAGCGTTCACGCATATGGCCCTGCTCAACAGCGCCCACAATCTCCAGCTCTACCCCGCCGGGGTGCCGTGATCGTGCTACTTTGGTGGGCATGAAGCTGCTTCGGCGGGTTGGTCTGGTTGCAATAGGGTTGGCGCTGGCCGCGCTCGCCTCGACGCCCACGCCCTCGCACGGGCCCCGGCGCGGCTATCTCATCATCAGCGGCGGCATGGACTACCACCTCGACATCCCGCGCCTGATCCGCATGGCGGGCGGCCCGAAGGCGCGGATCGTGGTGATCCCCACCGCCAGCGTCCGGCGGCCGCAGACGACGGCGCAACTGGCCCGCTACTGCACCGACCCGGCGACGTTTGGCCACGTGCACTGCACCGTGCTCCATACCACCGACCGCGCCGTGGCCAACTCCGCCGCCTTCGTCAAGCCGCTGGCGACCGCCACCGGCGTCTGGCTGGTGGGCGGACGGCAGTGGCGTCTGGCCGACGCCTACCTCGGCACCCGCACCTTGCAGGCGATCTTCGCCCTGCTGCGCCGGGGCGGCGTGGTGGGCGGCGGCTCGGCCGGGGCCAGCATCCAGGCCTCGTTCATGGTGCGCGGCTCCGAGCATCCGGACGACAACCACATCATGATGGCGCCGGGCCACGAGACCGGCTTTGGCCTCTTCACCAACGTCGCCATTGACCAGCACGTGGACGCCCGCCACCGCGAAAACGACTTGGCAGTGGTGATGGCGGCGCATCCGCGGCTGCTGGGCTTGGGCCTCGACCAGGGCACCTCGATCACCGTGCATGGCGACCAGTTGGTGGTGAACGGCCCCGGCCGGGTCGCCGTCTGGGATGGAAAGCAGCACCATGGCAAGGGCTATTACTACCTCCATGCCGGCGACCGGTTCAACACCGCGACCCGGGTCGCCACGCGGGTGCACGCCGCGGCGGCGGGCAGCCGCTGAAGTGGAGCGGAAGGGTTGGATTGTCGTCGGTTCGGGCCGTGTGGGCGCAGCGCTGTGCCGCTGGCTGGCCGACGCCGGCCTGCCCCCGCTGGCGGTGGTCGGCCGCCGCCGCCCGCTCGCCCTGGCCGCCGGCTGTGGCGCCGGCCACGCCTGGTCGCTGGGGGAGTGGCAGGCGCGTCTGCCCGAGCTGGCCCCGTCCTCGGTGCTGGTGGCCATCCCGGATGACGCCTTGGCGCCCCTGGCCGCGCGCTGGGCGCCGGCGCGACCCGATTGGCGTGGCTGGGCCGTGCTGCACACCAGCGGCGCCCGCGACGCCAGTGTGTTCGCTCCGCTGGCGCACCGGGGCGCGGCGGTTGGTTCGCTCCACCCCATGATGACGTTTCCGCGGTCGGCGCGGTCGGCGCCCCCGCCCGCCAACCTTATTTTTAGCTTCGAAGGCAGCCCCGCCGCCCGCCGCCTTGCGGCTGCCTTGGTCCGCCGATGGGGAGGAATTCCACTACAACTCCCGCCCCGTGCCAAGACCGCCTACCACTTGGCAGCGACTTTGGTGGGACCTGGAGCGGTGATTCAGATGGCGGCCGCCCGCTGCATCCTGCAGCAAGCCGGGCTGCGCGGCCACCCGCTGGAGCGCGCCTTGGCCGGCCTGCGCATGCTGCTGGCGGCCACCGCCAGCAACCTCGCCGACGGCCTGGAGGCCGCCTGGACGGGTCCCCTGGCCCGGGGGGATCAGGCGACCCTAGCCCTCCACCGCCAGACCCTGAGTTCACCCCATCTCGCCCAGCTCTACGCCGCCCTGAACCGCGCCGGCCGCGAGCTGTTGCCCGCGCCCTCGCGAAAAAATACTACTCGCACTATAACAAACTAGGCCGGCCCGGGCCCCGTGGCGGCCGCTCCCGATTTTCATTGCAACCACCCATCGCAGCCAGATACTATGCCCCCGCGCATGGTTATGGTCGCAACCAGCCCGCGCGGGTTCCTTTCGAACCGGGTCTCCCCGGGCCGGATCCCGCGGTTGTGCGTGGCGGTGCAGGCGCCGACGGTGGGCGAGCTTTTGGGCCGCGCCGAGCGCGCCTCGCGCGAATCCACGCTGCTGGAGTTGCGCCTGGACGCGCTCAAGCTGCCAAACTCGGCCATGGGGCCGCTGCGTGAGTTCCTGCGCTCCTCGCCCCAGACGTTGGTGATCGCCACCTGCCGCAAACAAACCTATGGCGGGGGCTTCAAGGGCTCGGCCCAAGCCGAGTGGAATATCTTGCGCGATGCCGCTCTGGCCGGCTGCGCCTTGGTGGACATCGAGTTGCAGAGCGCCGAGCGCCTGCCCGCCGCCGCGCTCAGCGAGCTGCGCCAGCACACCAACCTGATCCTTTCCTACCACGACTTCAAGACCACGCCGCCGTTGGCGCCACTGCTGCGGCGGATGCGGGCCATCCCGGCCGATCTCTACAAGCTCGTGCCGACCGCCTCCACCTGGCGGCAGAACATCGAGCTGCTGCGCTTTGTCGAGGCCAACAGCGGCCCGCAGGCGCTGGTGGCGTTCTGCATGGGCGAGGCGGGCCTGCTCAGCCGCCTGCTCAGCCTGCGCGTGGGCGGCGCCTTCACCTTTGCGGCGCTGGAGGCGGACGAGGCCACCGCGCCCGGCCAACCCGACGTGCAGACCCTGCGCCACCTCTACCGCATGGACACACTCAACCGCGCCACCCGCATCTACGGGGTGTTGGGCTATCCGCTGGCGCACTCGCTTTCGCCGCGCATGCACAACGCCGCCTACCGGCGCACCGGCGAGAACGCCCTCTACCTGCCCCTGCCCAGCCGCCGGCCGACGGATGTGCTGGATTTCGCCGACGAGATCCCGCTCAGCGGCTTCAGCGTCACCCATCCCTATAAGAGCGCCTTTTTGGACCGGCTGGAGCGCATGGATCCCATCGCCAAGGCGGTGGGAGCGATCAACACGGTGGTGCGCAGCCAGGGGAAGGTCTACGGCTACAACACCGATGTGGCGGGTATTGTCGAGCCGCTGGCGCAGGCGCTGCCGCTGCGGGGCGCCAAGATCCTGGTGCTGGGGGCGGGGGGAGCGGCGCGGGCGGCGGTGTTTGGGCTGCGCAGCCGCGGCGCCCAAGTCTACATCCACAACCGCACCCGCAGCCGGGCGCAGGCGCTGGCGGCGGCGGCCAAGGCCAAGGTGGTCGGCCGGGCGGAGTTGAAAAAACTTGAATTCCAGGCGCTGGTGAACGCCACCCCGGTGGGACAATATCCCAAGGTGAAGGAGTCGCCGCTGGAGGCGGATGAGATTCATGCCGCGGTGGTGTTCGATTTGGTCTACAACCCGCTGGAGACGGCGCTGGCGCGCTTGGCCCGCGCCCGCGGCGCCCGCGTCATTGCCGGCATGGAGATGTTCGTGCTGCAGGGGGCGCGGCAGTTCGAGCTGTGGACGGGCAAGCCGGCGCCGGTGGAGGAGATGCGCCGCGAGGTGCTGGCCGCCCTCACCGAGCCGGCCAGCTAGCGCCCGGCGGCCGCCTGCGGCCGCCGCCTGTCCGGTCGCGGGGGTCGCGCCGCTTTGCCTGCTGGCAAAATCGGCGCGGCCCCAGCGAGGCGCAGCGCCGATTTGGGGCCACCGGGCCCCCAAATCGGCGCGAGCACGCCGCCCCGCGCCGTTACAGCGGGGCGGCTCACAAGCGGGACGCGCGCCGCAGGCGCGCTGGGGCCCGCGCCAACCATCTGGATGGGACCCCTTGCGATGATCACCGCCTTGTTCTTGATCGCCTTCGCCCTGGTGGCGCTCTCGACCGTGCTGCGCACCCGCCGCCACCACGGCATGGTGCAGCCGACCGGGCTGGCGCGCGACATCGGACTGGCGGTGGCGGCGCTCTACCTGCTGATCGAGGGCTCGCGCTTTTGGATCAACTTCGCCTGGTGGCGCGAGATGGGGCAGACGGCGACCTTCTGGCAGTTTTTGCGCATCCGCTGGCTGCCGCAGACGGCGCTGGCGGGGTTGGCGGCGCTGCTGCTCATGCTGGCCTTTGCCCTCGCCCGGCGGCGCTGCGCCTCGCCGGTGGCGCGCACCACCCTGTTCGGGCTGGGCGGCTACACCCTGGCGGGGCTGGCGGGGGTGATGCTCTCGCTCAACCTGGTGGACCCGTGGGCGATCGCGCTCTACCTGGGCGCGCGCGACACCGGCACCTACACCGACCCCATCTTCCGCAAGGATTTGGCCTTCTATTTCTTCCGCCTGCCCTTTTACCAGATGATTTTCGACTGGGTGGCGGCGCTGGCGGTGGCGGCGCTGGTGGTGGCGGCGGCGGCGCTGGTGGTGGGCTCCTCGGCGGAGCGCATGCGCGAGCTGCGCGCCCGGGTGCTGGCGCAGATGGAGGGCCGCGGCTACGCCGGCAGCTCGGCCGCCGCCGCCGGGCGCCTGCCGCTGGCCGGGCTGGTGCGCGTCGGCGCCATCCTGCTGCTGGTGCTGTTCGCGGTGGCGCAGTGGTTCGCGCGCTACTCCCTGCTCTACTCGCCGCACTCGTTCCTCACCGGCGCCGACTATGTGGACGTCACCCTGGGGATTCCGCTGTTGTGGGTGCAGATGGTGGGCGCGCTGGGGCTGGCGCTGCTGATCGCGGTGGCGCGCCGCGGCCGCGGTGCGCGCTTCCTGGCGCACTCGCCCTACGGCGCCGCGGCGGACAACTGGGTGCCGGACAACACTCCCGGCTGGCTGCCGCCGGTGGTGGTGGGCGGCTTTCTGCTGCTGGCCATCGCCCCCTCGCTCATCCAGGCGGCGGTGCGCGCCGCCTATGTGCGCCCCAACGAGCTGACGCTGGAGCGCCCCTTCATCGTGGACCATATCCAGGCCACGCGCATGGCCTTCAACCTGCAGCAGACCTCGCACGAAGAGGCCTTCTCCCCGCGCGCCACCGACACGCTCGACCTCAGCCAGTTCCCCGACACCGCCAGCAACATCCGCCTCTGGGACGCCACCCCGTTCCAGGACGACAGCACCCAGCTCCAGGCGCTGCGCCCCTACTACGTCTTTCCCCACGTGGACGTGGACCGCTACCCCATCCAGGGCCAGACCCGCCAGGTGCTGATCGCCGCCCGCGACCTGGACACCAACCTGTTGCCGCAGGCGGCGCAGTCGTGGGTGAACCTCAGCCTGCAGTACACCCACGGCTACGGCGCTGTCGCCGCCCTGGTCAACGCCGCCACCCCCGAGGGCCAGCCCGAGCTGCTGCTCAAGAACGCCCCGCCCACCGGTCCCGATCCCGATTTCCAGATCACCCGCCCGGGCCTCTACTTCGGCGAAGACACCACCCGCCCGGTCTACGTGGACACCCGCCAGGACGAGTTCGACTATCCCCGGGGCGACGACAACGCCTACACCAACTACTCCGGCCGCGCCGGCATCGTGCTCAACCGGCCGCTGCTGCGCTTGGCCGCCGCCATCCAGCAGAACGACGCCAACGTGCTGCTGACCCGCTACTTCACCCCGCAGACGCGGCTGCTGCTGCACCGCCAGATCCTCGACCGCGTGCAGGCGCTGGCCCCCTTCCTCACCCTCGACCCCGATCCCTACCTGGTGATCGACGGCAAGGGCCATCTGTTCTGGATGCTGGACGCCTACACCGTCAGCGATCTCCATCCCTACGCCCAGCCGGTGGCGCTGGGCGACGGCGAGGTCAACTACATCCGCAACAGCGTCAAGATCACCGTGGACGCCTACAACGGCACCGTCCGCATGTACGTCTTCGACGAGCGCGATCCCATCCTGGCCGCCTACCGCGCCGTCTTCCCCCATCTGTTTCTGCCGCGCTCGGCCATGCCCGCCGACCTGCTGGCCCACATCCGCTACCCGCAGGCGCTGTTCGCCGCCCAGGCGGAGACCTACCGCCTCTACCACATGCAAGACCCGCAGGTCTTCTACAACAAGGAGGACCAGTGGGACATCGCCCGCCAGGTGGTGACCCAGGAGGAGAGCGGCCCCACCAAGCCCTACTACGTGATGCTGCGCCTGCCCGGGGACAAGCAGGCCGAGTTTGTGCTGATGGTGCCCTTCACCAGCCACAACCGCGACAACCTGATTGCCTGGGTGGCGGCGCGCTGCGATCCCGCCCACTATGGCCAGCTCATCTTCTACCGGCTGCCCAAGGAGCAGTTGATCTACGGCCCGCTGCAGATCCAGAGCCGGGTGGACCAGGACCGCACCATCAGCAAGGACCTCAGCCTGTGGAACCAGCAGGGCAGCCGCGTCATCCGCGCCACCACGCTGGTGCTGCCGGTGGACGGCACCTTCGTCTACGTCGAGCCGATCTATATCCAAGCGCCGCAAGCCAAGCTCCCCGAGCTCAAGAAGGTGGTGCTGGCGGTGGGCAACCGCCTGGTCTATGCCGACGATTTAGCCAGCGCCATCGCCGAAATGGCGCAGCCTCCGGGCGGGGCCACGCCCGCCGCGGCGGTCGCGGCTTCGGTGGCCGCCGCCGCCCCCTCTCCCCCGGCCGCGGCCGGCGCCGCCGGCAGCGCCAACGTCGTGCCCCGGGCCGTGCTGGAACAAATTCAAACCCACCTGGCCCAGTACCGCGCCCTCACCGCCCAGGGGAAGTACGCCCAGGCCGGCGCCGAATTGCAGGCCGCGCAGGACCTGCTCGCCCAAGCGCTCGCGGGCCACTGAGCGCCGCCGCGGTGCGGCGGCTGCGCTCGGCCTTGCGGCCGCGGCGCGGACGGGCGTGGCGCGGCGGCGGAGGTGGCCATGCCGGGCGGCGCGGCGGGCGGCGGGCGTCCTGGAGCAGGCGCGCGGTGGGCAGCCCGGCCGGTCGCGGGGGTCGCGCCGCTTTGCCTGCTGGCAAAATCGGCGCGAAAGGCTGCGAAATTCCGCAGGCGCAGACGCGCCAGTGGCGCGTCTGCGCCCCCGGGAAGCGAATTCGGCGCGGCCCCAGCGAGGCGCGAGCACAAGCGGGACGCGCGCCGCAGGCGCGCTGGGGCCCGCGCCCACCATCGTTCGGCTGATGGCGTGGTAGAGGCGGAGCTGGGCGCGGGTGGGGCGGAAGCTGCCCCCCAAAGCTCTTCTCCGCCATGGCCTACAGCCTGATCGAAGCCTTGCGGCGCCTGGCGCTGTCCGGCACCGAGTTGGCGCAGGCCCAGGCCGACACGCTGCGGCTGAAGCTGCTGCGGGTTGCCGCCCAGGTCCGCGTCAGCGCGCGCCGCATCTGGCTCCGCTTCAGCCGCCATTAACCCTGCCAGCCGCTGTTCCTCCACGCTTGGCGGGCCTTGCGCTGCTGAACGGTGGCGGCCCGACACAAAAACCATTCCACCGCCGATGCCTCTTAGCCGGGGTGTGACTCCGCGGGCGCTCGGGCGCCGCCGTTCTGCCCCGCGCGCCACTTCCGCGTCGCACAACCGCTCTCCCCCGCCCAGGGTGCTGCCGTCTGCAGTCACCTGCGGTCTCGAAACCCCGAAAAAACGCCGCGGTGCGCGCCTGGTGAGAAATGCGGGCTAACTGGGACAGCGGCTTCCGTTCCAGCCAACCTCCCCGCCACGCCGCGCCGCCCCGGCCTCATCTCCGGAGCGCGCCTGCGGACTCCTTCGCCTCAATGTCCCCAGCGCCCGCCGCCCCTCGGCTCAGCTGATTTGGACGGCAGTGGGGCGCGGCCACGGTGGCCATGAGGTCGTTACCAGTGCCTGCTTTAGCCGCGCTCTTGAGGACTCCCGTTGCCCCTAGCGTTTCCAGGCCAGGGGGAAACCTTCGCGGTCCGCCGCCAGCGCCAGCCGATCGTCTCGGGTCACAAACGCCAGCGAGTTGGGATCATAGTGGCAAGCGATCAGCGCCGCCGCCAACTGCAGCGCGTCCGCGGCGCGCAGGGCATGCACCCGCAGCATTCGCACCGCCGTCGCCTTGAGCTCAGGGCACGGCTCGACGACGACCCAGCCGCAGGCCATCTGGGCGAGCCGCTGGTAGAGGTCGGGGAACGCGCGTCCGGCGGCGGGCGCCTGGCGCTCCGCCCGCGACAGGGCCGAGGCGCACTCCACCTCGGTCCCCCACCAAACCGTGATTTCTGGGTCGGCTGCAGCCATGGCGTTCATCGCTTCCGAGCCCATCTCGCCGGAAAGCAGTGGGACGATCGCCGAGGCGTCCCAGAACTTCACAAGCCCTCCTCGCGTTCATCCAGCAGGGCCTTGAGGACCGAAACCCCTTCGGGCAACTTCGGCAGCGGCCGCTCGAAGAACTCCGGGGTCAAGGGCCGTTTGGGCAGAGTGACGATACCTTGTCGCGCCAGTTCTGCCAGGCGCTGGCCGGCCTCTTCCGGCCGACCCATCCGGACGGATTCGAGCCTCGCCACCGGGCGTCCCCGGTCTAGGATCAACACAGACCCGCCGCGCAGCCCGTCAATCAGCGCGCTGAGGTTGTTTTTCGCCTCGGTGATGCTGGCCGTCTTCATAAAGCTATTATAGCTCGAATGAAAAAGGCTGCTCGCGGGGGTCGCGCCGCTTTGCCTGCTGGCAAAATCGGCGCGAAAGGCTGCGAACCGGGGTCCCCAGAACCCGCTTCGGGTTCTGGGGTGGTCGTAATTCCGCAGGCGCAGACGCGCCAGTGGCGCGTCTGCGCCCCCGGGATGCGAATTCGGCGCGGCCCCAGCGACGCGCAGCACCGACTTGGGGTCCTCGGGCCCCCAAGTCGGCGCGAGCATGCCGCCCCGCGCTGTTACAGCGGGGCGGCTCACAAGCGGGACGCGCGCCCACCGGCCCGGCGCTGCTCCAGCCGGGCCGGGCAGGCGCGCTGGGGCCCGCGCCCACCAAAGAGGGCTGCGGGGTGCCGAGCGGCGCCGCGCGCACGCGGCGCCGCGAGTAGCTTAGCGGCGCGCAGGCAGGGCGAGGTCCCAGTGCTGCGCGGTCAAGCGCTTGCCGAAGCTGCGGGTGGGCTCTTCCTGGGTCAGTTGGAAGCCGGCGGCCTCGTAGATGCGGCGCGCCGAGACCAATATGCTCATGGTCCAGAGCGTGACCCGGCGGTAGCCGGCGCGGCGGGCGAAGGCGAGGCAGGCGGCGACCAGGCGGCGGCCCAGTTTCTGGCCGCGCGCCGTGGGCTCGACGTAGAGTAGGCGCAGCTTGGCCACCGTGGCCGATTGCCGCACCAAAAAGACCGAACCCAGGATCTCGCCGTTGCGCTCGGCGATCCAGCCGCGCTCGCGGCGGGGATCGTGGTGGTCGAGGAAGTCGGCGGCGATGTGCGCCACCAGCGCTTCGAAGCCGGTGTTCCAGCCGTACTCCCGGGCGTAGAGCGCGCCCTGGCGGTGCACCACCCAGCCCAGATCGCCCGGCCTCGGATGGCGGAGGCGGACGGGTGCGGACGCGGCGACGGCAGTCGGCTCGCCGCCGAGCAGTGCCTGCGCCGCCTGCAGCGATTGCGCCAACTGGCGCTGTTGGCCGGGCGTCAGCGGCCGCAGCAGCTCGGCCGCCTGGCGGTTGGCGCCGCGGTCGAGCCGGGCGAACTGCCGCCGCCCGGCCGGGCTGAGCGCCAGCCGCACTTGGCGGCGGTCCTGGGGCGAGCGCTGCTGGCGCAGCAGCCGCTGCCGCCCCAGCGCGGCCAGCATGCGGCTGAGGTAGCCGGGGTCGAGGTCGAGCGCGGCGGCCAGGGCGGCGGCGGTGATCGGCTGGCGGTGGGCGATCTCGTAGAGCACGCGCGCCGCGGGCAGCGGCAGCGGACTACCGAGCAGGCCCGCCTCCAGCGCGCCGATGCGCTGGGTGTAGAAGCGGCTGAAGCCGCGCAGCGCCGCAACCGGGGCCGGTGGAGCGGGGGTCGGAGTGGCCATGGCGCCAGCATGCGCCTGGATAGTTGACAAAATCAACTATCCAGGCGGGCGAGGCAGTCGGGGCTGTCGTGGGCGGCGCGGTTGACCAGCGGCCGCACCGGGTAGAGCTCGAGGCCGTTGCCGGGGGCGAGCAGCGCCAGGCGCTCCGCGGGCGGCAGCGGCGCCGGGTCGAGCCAGGCGGCGTAGCGCGCGGGCGCGGGCATGGCCGGCATGCGGTCGTGCAGCGCGGCCAGTTGCGGGGTGGGGGCGGTGGTGATGAGGGTGCAGCTCTCGCCCTCCCACAGTCCGGCGAAGGCGAACAGGCCGCCGTCGGCGCGGTGCACGTACCAGGGCTGCTTGGCCTTGCCGAGGGCCTTCCACTCGTAGAAGCCGTCGGCGGGGATGAGGCAGCGCCGCAGGCGGAAGGCCTCGCGGAAGGCGGGCTTGGAGGCCAGCGTCTCTGCCCGGGCGTTGAACAGCGCCGGCAGCGGCGCGCCCGCCTGGGCCCAGTGCGGCACCAGCCCCCAGCGCGCCCGCACCAGCTCGCGCTGGCCGCTCTCCGGATGCAGCCGGACGATCGCAATGGGCTGGGTGGGAGCGATGTTGTAGCGCGGGGGAGGGAAGTGGGCGGCCACCTCGGCCGGGTCGAGGTCGAAGTGCTGCGCCAGCGCGTTGCTGTCGGTCCGCAGGGTGAAGCGCCCGCACATGAAAGGAATTTTACCCCCGGCGGCGACCCACCAGCGGCATCTTTCGCCCGCGCAGCAACAGGTGCCAGTAGAGCCAAGGCAGGCCGTGCTTTTTCAGCAGCCACATGTCGTAGCGTTCGCGGAAGGGGTCGCCGAAGGGGATGCTGGGCGCGGGCCGGCCGGAGTAGTCGAGCTCGCACAGCAGCATGCGGCCGTAGCCGGTGACCACCGGGCAGGCGATGTAGCCGTTGTAGCGGGCCGCCGGCTCCCGGCCCTGGAGGTAGGAAGCCACGTTGGCGGCCGCCACCAGCGCCTGGCGGGAGGCGGCGGCGCCGGTCTTGGCGTTGGGCGTGTTGGCCACATCGCCCACCGCGAAGACGTTCGGGTAGTCCAGGTGCTGCAGCGTGTACTGGTCCACCTTCACCCAGCCTTGGCCGGGGTTGGGGGAAGCGGCCAGCGGGCTGTCGCGGATGAAATCGGGCGCGCTCTGGGGCGGCACGACGTGCAGGAGATCGTAGGGGATGGCGACCCGCCCGGGGTCGGCCGCGCCCTTGGCCTGGAACACCGCCTCTTTCCGCTCCGCGCGGATCTCCACCAGCTCGTGGTGGAAGCGCGCATCAATGCCGTAGCGCTCGAGTACGGGATTGAGCACGGCGGCGTACTCCTTGGCGCCGTAGATGGAGGCGGTGCCGGCGCCGTAGATCAGGTTCACATCCCGCAGGATGCCCCGGCGGCGGAAGTGGTCGGCGGCCAGATACAGGATCTTCTGCGGGGCGCCGGGGCATTTGATCGGGGTGCCGGGCATGTGGAACAGGGCGGTGCCGCCCCGGAAGTTGCGAATCAGCTCCCAGGTCCTGGGGGCGCAGTCGAAGGCGTAGTTGGTGCAGGCGTGGCCCTCGCGCAGGGCCTCCCGCAGGCCGGGAATCGCGTCCCAATTGAGCTGGATTCCGGGCGCGACCACGAGCGCATCGTAGCCGACGCGCTGGCCCGAGCCGGTGGCCACCTCCTGGCGCTCGGGATGGATCTCGACCACGCGGTCCTGGATCCAGCGGACCCCCGGCGGGATATAGTCCGCCTCCGGGCGGACGGTGGCTTGCTGCCGGGCCGCGCCGGCGCCGACCAGCGTCCACAGCGGTTGGTAGAAGTGCTGGCGGGAGGGCTCGATCAGCGCGATGTCGCCCTGGCCGGCGCGGCGCAGCCAGTGCGCCGCGATGATGCCCGCCGTGCCTCCGCCCACGATGACGATGCGGGCGCGGGCGGTGGATGGATGGTTGTCTGCGGCCATGGTTGCTCTCCTTTGAGGCCTCATCGGACGGGGGGACAGGGGCGCGCGGGCGGGTGCGGCCGGCCCGGGCAGCGGGCGCGGGAGCTGAGTGATGGTTGAAGCCGGAAGGGAAGCGAACTCGGGGGCTCAGCTCACGCGCGGGCGCAGGCAGGGGGGCAACAACAACAACGCGCGCTCGTGATCTGGCTCAAGTTCGCCATGCGACGACTGTAGCGCACCGCGGGGAGGAATCGGCAGGAAAATTTCAGGCGCCCGGCCCGCTAGCGGAAGTCGCGCGACGGCACGGTCGCCGCCTCGGCCTCTGCCAGCGGGCGCACGCTCTCGGCCAGCACGTGGACCACGCCGCGCTGGCGCTGCAGTGTGCCCTGGATGCGGACCTGGGAGGTGGCGATCCAGTCCAGGCGCTGGCGCTCGAACACCTGCGGCCAGACGATGATGTTGCCGATGCCGGTCTCGTCCTCGAGGCTGAGGAAGATCACGCCGCCGGCGTTCTCCGGGCGCTGGCGGGCGATCACCACCCCGGCCACCTCGACCCGCTGGCCGTGGCGCAACGTCTGCAACTCCTGCGTGGTGGCGCAGCCTTGGGCGCGCAGTTGCGCGCGCAGAAAGGCCAGCGGATGCGGCCCCAGGGTGACGCCGGTGCCGGTGTAGTCGGCCTGCATGCGCTGCTCGGCGTCCATTTCGGGCAGCGGGCTGGGAGCGTCGGGCTCGAGGCCAGGCCGCTCCAGCGGGGCGTAGAGGACGCCGGGGTCGCGGTGGGCGGCCTCGACTTGCCAGAGCGCCTCGCGCCGCGGCCGCCCGAAGCCGGCCAGCGCCCCGATCTCGGCCAGGGTGCGGGCCTCGGCGGCGTTGAGCGGCACGCGGCGGCAGAGGTCTTCGAAGCTGGCGAAGCGGCGGCGCCGGCGCTCGTCCACCAACTGCCGCGCCACCGCCTCGCGCAGCCCGGCGACGTAGCCCAGCCCCAGGCGCACCGCCCGCCCGCTGCGGCCCTGCGGGTGCGCGCCCACGGTGCATTCCCACCCCGAGGCCCCCACCGACACCGGCAGCACCAGCACGCCGTGGCGCTGGGCGTCGTGGATCAGCGTGGCGGGGTGGTAGAAGCCCATGGGCTGGTGGTTGAGCAGCGCCGCCAGGAACTCCTCGGGCAAGTGGACCTTCAAATAGGCGCTGGCGTAGACCAGCAGCGCGAAGCTGGCGGCGTGCGACTCGGGAAAGCCGTAGAGCGCAAACGAGGTGATGGAGCGGATGATCTCGTCGGCGGCCGCCTCGCCGATGCCGCGCGCCTGCATGCCGGCGCGCAACTGCCGCTCGATCTGGGCCATGCGCTGCTGGCTGCGCTTGAACCCCATCGCCCGGCGCAGCTCCTCCGCCTGGCCGCCGGTGAAGCCGGCCACCACCATGGCCATCTTCAAGAGCTGCTCCTGGAACAGCGGTACCCCCAGGGTGCGGCGCAGGATGGGCTCGAGCCGGGGATGGGGGTAGCGCACCTCCTCTTCGCCGCTGCGGCGGCGCAGGTAGGGGTTGACCAGATCGCCGGTGATGGGCCCGGGGCGGATGATGGCCACCTCGATCACCAGGTCGTAGAAGCAGCACGGGCGCAGGCGCGGCAGCGTGGCCATCTGGGCGCGCGACTCCACCTGGAAGACGCCGACGGTGTCGGCGGCGCGCAGCGAGCGGTAGACGGCGGCGTCCTCGGGCGGCAGCCAATCCAGGTCGGCGACCGCCGGGCTGCCCCGGGCGCGCGGCAGGCGGTCGCGGGCGAGCGCCAGCGCCTCTTGCAGCGCCGCCATCATGCCCAGCCCGAGCAGGTCCACCTTGATCAGCCCCAGTTCGGCGCAGTCCTCCTTGTCCCACTGGATCACCACCCGCCCGGGCATGCTGGCGCGCTCCAGCGGCACCACCTCGGCCAGCGGCCCCTGGCACAGCACCATGCCGCCGGAGTGCTGCCCCAGATGCCGGGGCAAGTCTTGCAGCGCCTGGCAGAGATAGAGGAAGCGCAGCATTTGGGGATGGCGGGCGTCGAAGCCGGCCTGCGCCAGCTCGGCCGCGACGCCGGGCGGAACGCTCGCGGCCGAGGGGGGGAAGGGCGGCAGGCCGCCGCGCTGGCGCAGCGTCTCCTGCCAGCTCGGCGGCTCCAGCACTGGGCGCGCCGAGCCCAGGATGCGCGCCAGGCGGGCGGTCGAGGCCTCGGGAAAGTCGAGCGCCTTGCCCACCTCGCGCGCCGCCCCGCGGCCGCGGTAGGTGATGACGTTGGCGGTCATGGCGGCGCCGGTGCGCACCGAGTCGCCGCCGTAGCTGGCATAGACGTGTTGGATCACCTGCTCGCGCCGCGCGCCTGAGGGCAGGTCGAGGTCAATGTCGGGCCACTCGCCCCGCTCCTCCGACAGGAAGCGCTCGAACAGCAGCTCCATCCCCACCGGGTCCACGGCGGTGATGCCGAGGCTGTAGCAGACGGCGCTGTTGGCGGCCGAGCCCCGCCCCTGGGCCAGGATGCCGTGCTCGCGGCAGTAGCCCATGATGTCGTCGAGGATGAGGAAATAGCCGGCCAGGTTGAGTTTTTCGATGATGCCGAGCTCGTGCTCGAGCTGGCGGCGATGGGCCTGGCGCAGCGGACGGTAGCGCCGCCGCGCCCCCTCCCAGGTGCGCGCGCGCAGCCAGCTCGCCGCGGTGTGGCCGGCGGGGGTGGGCGGCTGGGGAAACTGGTAGCCCAGCTCGGCCAGGGTGAACTCGAGCCGGGCGGCGACCTCTTCGGTGGCGGCCACCGCCGCGGGCTGGTCGGCGAAGAGGCGGGCCATGCGCTCCGGCGCCTGCAGGAAGCGTTGGGCGTTGGGCTCCAGCCGGCGGCCGGCGCGGTCCAGGCGGGTGTGGTGGCGCAGCGCGGTGAAGACGTCGAGCACCACGCGGCCGGCGGGGGTGGCGTAGCGCACGCCGTTGCTGGCCAGCAAGCCCAGGCGCAGCTTGGCGGCCAGCGCCACCGCCGCCTGGTTGCGCTCTTCTTGTTCGCGGCGGTGGTGGCGCTGCAGCTCGACGTAGAGATTTTCGGCGCCCAGGCTCGAGGCGAGCTGGCGCAGGCGGCGCTCGCCCGCCTCCAGTTGCCCCGCCGCCAGCGCCGCCGCCAGCGGTCCGCGCTCGTCGCCGCTGAGGGCGATGACCTCGCCCTGCAGCTCGTCCAGCTCGGCGTAGCCCAGCCGTCCCTGGCCTTTTTCCGCGCGCAGGTGCATGCGGCTGAGCAGGCGGCAGAGGCCGCGGTAGCCGGCGCGGCTGCGCGCCAGCAGCGGCAGCGCGGCGCCGTCTTCCATGGTCGCCTCCGCCCCCAGCAGCGGCCGCAGCCCCAGCCGCCGGCAGGCCTGGTGGAAGCGCGGGGCGCCGTAGAAGCCGTCGCCGTCGAGCAGCGCCAGCGCCGGCATGCCCAGCGCCGCCGCGCGCTCGGCCAGTTCTTCCGGCAGCGAGGCCCCGCGCAGGAAGCTGAAGGCGCTGGCGCAATGGAGTTCGAGGTACATGAAGTTGCTGGTTGGCGCTCCGCTTTCCCTGGCGCACGTCCCGCCTTCCCCGGTTGCGGTGCCCCAACTAGCAACCAGCAACTAGCAACTAGGAACTAGCAACTAGTGGACTGTCCGTGTGAAATGTAAATCATGCGGTGTAGCGCCGACGCAGATCGGTGTATTGCCACCGGATCGGCTTTGCGCGTTTGGCGTACTGACGAATGTAGCGGGCAATTTGGCGAGCCAGATCGTTGACCGAG
>DATKSZ010000010.1:0-9313 GCA_035531375.1 Terriglobales bacterium
CTTGAGCATCTCGTCGCGCGCGAACTCGACGATCAGCACCGCGTTCTTGGCCGCCAGCCCGATCAGCATCACCAGCCCGATCTGGGCGTAGACGTCGAGGTCGAAGTGGCGCAGATAGAGGCCGGCGAAGGCGCCGAAGACCGCAATCGGCACCGACAGCAGCACCGAGAAGGGCAGCGTCCAGCTCTCATAGAGCGCCGCCAGGATGAGGAACACCACCAGCAGCGAGAGTCCGAACAGCGGCGCGGCCGTGCCCTGCGCCTGGTTTTCCTGGTAGGAGAGGTCGGCCCAGTCGTAGCCCATGCTGGCGGGCAGGGTTTGCGCCGCCACCTGCTCCAGCGCCGCCTGCGCCTGCCCCGAGCTGTAGCCGGGCGCGGCCGAGCCCGTCACCTGGGCGGCGCGGTAGAGGTTGAAGTGGGAGGTGTAGTCCGGGCCCAGCATGGGCCGCGTGCTCACCAGGGTGGAGAGCGGCACCATGCCGCCGCTGCGGTTGCGCACGTAGATCTGGCCCAGGTCGGCGGCGGAGGCTCGGTCGGCGGCCTCGGCCTCGACAAACACCTTCCACTGCCGCCCGAAGCGGTTGAACTGGTTGACGTAGACCCCGCCCAGGGTGGCCTGCAGCGCCTGGTAGACGTCGCTCAACTGCACCCCCTGCTTCAGCGCCCGGCCGCGGTCCACCGCCATGAACACCTGCGGGGTGTCGTCGGAAAACGGCGACATCACCCCGGTCAACTCCGGCCGCCGCCGCGCCGCCGCCAGGAAGCGGTTGAGGTTGGCTGCCAGATCGGCCACGCTGCCTCCGCTGCGGTCCTGCAGCCACAGCGAGAAGCCGCCGGCGCTGCCCAGGCCGGGGATGGGCGGCGGGTCGTAGGCGAAGGCGGTGGCCTCCGGCACCACCGTGGGCAACTCCCGGTTGAGGCGGCGCAGGATCGCCTCCGACTGCAGCTCCGGGCTGGTGCGCTGGCTCCAAGGCGTCAGCCGCACGAAGTAGAAGGCGCTGTTGGTGGTCGAGACGCGCGTCGTCAGGGTGAAGCCGTCCACCGTGGTGAAGCCCAGCACCCCCGGCGTGCGCGACAGCAGCTGGTCAATCCGCCGGGTGACCGCGTCGGTGCGCTCCAGCGAGGCCGCCGGCGGCAACTGCACGCTCATGAAGAGAAAGCCGTAGTCCTCCTGCGGCAAAAAGCCGGTGGGCAGGCGGCCGCCGATGAGCGCGTCCAGCCCGGCGAAGGCGGCCAGCAGCAGCAGCGCCAGCGCCGCCTTGCGGATCAGGCCGTGGCTGAGGCCGACAAAGCCGTGCTTGACCCGTTCGAAGCTGCGGTTGAAGAGGCGGAAGAAGCCCCGCGCCGGCCGCCGCGGGCGCAGCAGCAGCGCCGCCAGCGCGGGCGACAGGGTGAGGGCGTTGAAGGCGGAGATCAGCACCGAGATCGCCACCGTCACCGCGAACTGCTGGTTCAGCCGCCCCTGGATGCCGCTCATGAACGCCATCGGCACGAACACCGAGGCCAGGATGAGGGCGATCGCCACCACCGGCCCGGAGACCTCGCGCATCGCCTGCAGCGTGGCGGCGCGCGGCGCCATGCCCTGCTCGATGTGGTGCTCGACCGCCTCCACCACGACGATGGCGTCGTCCACCACCAGCCCGATGGCCAGCACCAGCCCGAACAGCGACAGCGTGTTGATGGAAAAGCCCAGCGCCGGGAAGATGGCGAAGGTGCCGATGAGGGAGACCGGCACCGCGATCATGGGAATCAGCGTCGCCCGCCAGTTCTGCAGGAACAGGTAGACCACCAGGATCACCAGCCCCAGCGCCGCCAGCAGCGTGTACACGATCTCGCGGATGCCCTCGCGCACCGGCGCCGTGGTGTCGAGCGAGGTGCCGAAGGCGAGGTCGGCGGGGAAGCGCTGCTGCAGCCGCTGCATCACCGCGCGGGTGCCGTCGGCCACCGCCACGGCGTTGGCCCCCGGCATGAGGAAGACGGCGACGATGCAGGCGGGCTGGCCGCGGTAGCGCGAGAGCTCGTTGTAGCTGAGCGCGCCCAGCTCGATGCGGGCCACGTCGCGCAGCCGCACCACCGAGCCGTCGGGGTTGGCGCGCACCACGATGTCGCCAAACTGCTTGGCCGTCACCAGCCGCCCCTGGGTGCGCACCGTCAGGGTCATGGCGGTGCCGGGCGGGGCGGGGTTGCCGGAGAGCGCGCCCCCCGGGTTGACCGCGTTCTGCTGGTTGAGCGCGTTCATCAGGTCGCCCACCGTCAGCCCCAGCCGCGCCAGCACCGCCGGCTTGAACCACACCCGCATGGAGTAGTCGGTGGCCCCGAACAGGAAGATCTGCGCCGCCCCCGGCACCCGCAGCAGTTGGTCCACCACGTTGATGTTGGCGTAGTTGGCCAGGAAGAGCTGGTTGTAGGTCTGGTGGGGCGAATAGAGGGCATAGGCCACCAGCGGCATGCCGGTGTATTGCCGGATGGTGGTCCCGAATTGCGTCACCTGGGGCGGCAGGTTGGAGGCGGCCTGCGCCACCCGGTTCTGCACGTTGACCTCGTCGGTGTTGACGTTGGTGTCCACCCCAAACGTCACCGTCAGGGTCATGGTGTTGTCGTTGCCGTTGGTGGACTGCATGTAGAGCATGTTGTCCGCCCCGTTCATCTGCTGCTCGATCGGGGTGGCGACGGCCTGCTCCACGGTCTGGGCGTCGGCGCCGGGGTAGGTGGCGGTGACGATGATCTGCGGCGGCACGATGTTGGGGAACTGCGCCTCGGGCAGGCCGCGCATGGCCACCAGTCCGGCCAGCACGGTGATGATGGCGATGACGATGGCGACGATGGGGCGGCGGATGAAGAAGGGCGACATGCTAGCGGCTCCCCGCCGGCGGGGCGGGCCGCACCCGCACGCGGGCGCCGTCGCGGGCGCGCGCCAGCCCCGCCACCACCACCTGCTCGCCCCGCCGCAGCCCCTGCGCGACGACGATGTCGCTGCCCACCCGCGGGCCCACCGCCACCGTCTGCAGATGGACCTGGCCGTCCGCCACCACCGCCACCTGGTAGCCGCCCTGCAGTTGGATCAGCGCCGCCTGCGGCACCAGCAGCGCCTGGCGCTCGATCCGGGTTACCGCCCGCACCTGCCCGTACTCGCCCGGGCGCAGGATGTTGTCGGGATTGGGAAACGCGGCCGCCAGGCGGATGGTTCCGGTGCTGGCGTCGAGTTCGCGGTCGGCCCAGATGACGTGGCCGCGGTAGGGATAGTCGCGCCCGTTGGCCAGCACCAGCGTCAGCGCCACGCCCGCCAGCGGCAGCGCCGCCGCGCCGCCGCGGCCGAAGCTTTGCGCCTGCAGGTACTCCTGCTCGGTGATGGGGAAGTAGGCCTTGATGGGGTTGACCTGCGAGACCGAGGTGAGCACCGTCGCCGGCGTCACCAGGTCGCCGATCTGGCCCTGGGCGCTGCCGGCGATGCCGCCGATGAGGGAGGTGACGCGGGTGTAGGCGAGGTTGAGCCGGTCCTGCTCCAGCGCCGCCTGCGCCGCCGCCACCGCCGCCTGCGCCGCCGCCACCGCCGCCGCCGCCCCCGCCTTGGCCTGGGTGTCGTTGTCGAGCTGGCTCTGCGGCACCGCCCGCGCCTGCGCCAGCGGGGTGTCGCGCGCCACGTCCGCCGCCGCCTTGGCCAGCGCCGCCCGGCTCACCGCCACCTGCGCCCGGGTCTCGGCCCACTGCGCCTGCGCCTGGTCGAGCGCCGCCTGGAAGGGGCGCGGATCAATCTCGAACAGCACCTGCCCGCGCCGCACCACCGAGCCCTCGCGGTAGTCCTGGCGGACCAGGTAGCCGGTCAGGTGGGGCTGGATGCGGGCGTTGACGTAGCCGTCCAGGCTGGCGTTCCACTGCCCCAGGATGGGCACGTCGCGCTGCGCCACCGCCGCCACCTGCACCAGCGGCGGCGCCGCCGCCGGCGCCGCCTGCGGCGCAGCCCCGCAGCCCGCCAGCCCCACCGCCAGGGCCGCGGCCGCCAGCGCCAGCCGTCCTCCCGCTCGCCCTCCTGCTCCGCCTCCCGCTCGGCATCGCTGCATCGTGGCTCCCGTCCTCCTTGATTTCTTGACCGATCGGTACAAATATAGATGGTACCCTAGACAGGACACCGCCCGCGAGTGATCTTTTATCGTAGTCGCGGCCGCGGGGCGGCGTCAATGCAAAGGCAGGGCATGGGCAAGGGACGTCCGCGCGAATTCGATCCCGACCAGGCGCTGGACGCGGCGCTGGAGGTGTTCTGGCGCCAAGGCTACGAGGGCGCCTCGCTCTCCGCCCTGGTCGCCGCCACCGGCATCAGCAAGGCCAGCCTCTACGCCGCCTTCGGCAACAAGGAGGCGCTCTTCCGCCAGGCGCTGGAGCGCTACAACCGGCGGCAGAACAACTGCCTCGCCGACCTGCTCGCCGCCCCCACCGCGCGCGCCAGCATCGAGCGGCTGCTGCGGCGCCGCGCCGAGCGCCAGACCCAGAGCGGACATCCCCATGGCTGCCTGGCGGTCAACAGCGCCCTGGTGGGCGGCAAGCAGAGCGAGCGGGTGCGGCAGGAGCTGATCCGCCGCCGCGCGGCGACCGAACGCCTCATCCGCGAGCGCATCGAGCGCGGCCAGCGCGAGGGCGACGTGCCCGCCGGGCTTTGCTCCGCCGACCTGGCGCGCTATGTCACTACCATCATCCAGGGCCTGTCGGTGCACGCCGCCAGCGGCGCCAGCCGCGCCGAGCTGCGGCGGGTGGTCGAGCTGGCGATGCGGCAATGGCCGGCGGCGGCAGCCCCGCGGCCCTAGGGCCGCTTCTGCATGGCCAGGTAGCGGGCGGCTTGCTGGGGCTTGCCCCACTCCCGATAGAGCTGCACCAGGCGCTGCAGGGCGCGGCTGACGTTGACCGGGTCGTGGGCGCCGAGCTGGGCGCGCAGGGTGGGGAAGCTGCCCGCCAACAGCGGCGCGGCGGCGGCGTAGCGCCTTTCTCCCAGCAGGCAGGCGCCGAGCTCGCTCTCGGCGTCGGCGATGTCCCAGGCGCCGGGCTTGAGCGCCTTCTGGTCGGCGGCGAGGGCGGCGCGCAGCAGCGGCTCGGCCTGGCCCAGCCGCGCGGCGCCCCCCTCGCGCACCAGCACCGAGCCCAGGTTGGTGGCGACGAAGCGCCAGCGGATGTCGGTCTCCGGCACCTTGCCCTGCAGGATGGCCAGCGCCTGGCGGTAGCTGCGCTCGGCGCCGGCGAGGTCGCCCCGGGCGTCGCGCGCCTCGGCGATGTTGGCCAAATCCAGGGCGATCTCGGGGTGCTGGTTGCCCAGCAGCTTGCGGTTCAGCGCCAGCGCCTGGGCGTAGTAGCTCTCCGCCTCGGCGTATTTCTTCTCGGTGAACAGCACCCCGCCCAGGTTGTTGGTGATCTTGGAGACGAAGGGATGGTTGGGGCCGTAGACCTGCTTCGCCAGCGCCAACTCCTGGCGCAACTGCTCCGCCGCGCCGGAGAAGTCTTTCTTGGCATAGGCGATGTAGGCCAGGTTGGTGCGCATGGGGATGAGCTCGGGGCTGTTGGGGCCGTCGAGCTGGATGCGCATGGCCAGCGAGCGTTCGAAGTAGGACTGCGCCGCGTCCAACTGGCCGGTGTGGTCGAGCGCGGTGCCCATGTCGTTGAGCAGGGTGGCGACGTCGCGGTTGCTGGGCCCCTCGACTTTTTGATAGATGGCGAGCGCGCGCTGGTAGTCGGCCTCGGCATCCTTGTCGTCGCCGCGGTTGAGCGCCAGCAGGCCGAGGTTGCGCAGCGTCTGCGCCACCGGCACGCTCTGCCCGCCGAACAGCGCGGTGCGAGTGAGCAGCGCCGCCTGCAGCAGCGGCTGCGACTGGGCGAAGAAGCCCAGGCTGGAGTAGGCATCGCCCATGGTGTCCAGCAGCGAGGCCTTCACCTCCGGGTCCATGGCGCGGTCGGACTGGATGCTGCCGGCGCCCTTGTCGAGCAGCTCGCGCGCGGTGATGGTCTTGCCCTGCGCCAGCTCGGGCTTGGAGACCTGGAAGAGGTTGACCAGAAAACTGGACACCTGCTCGGCCACCTGGGCCTCGCGGTTGGCGCGGTCGCGCTGGCTGGCGATGCGCCGCGCCGCCACCGCCATGGTGACGGCGAAGCCGGCCAGCAGCACCACCAGCGCGACGGCGAAGGCGAAGCCGATGCGGTGGCGCGCCACCAGCTTGCGCAGTTGGTAGACGGTGCTGGGCGACTGCGCCAGGATGGGCTGGTCGTTGAGGCTGCGGTGGATGTCCTCGGCCAGCGCCGCCACGCTTTGGTAGCGCTCGGCCGGGTCCTTGGCCAGCGCCTTGTCTACGATGATCTCGAGCTCGTGGCCGATCGCGCCCTTGCCCACGATGGTGGGCGCGAGCGGGCGTGGCGGCTGCTCGCAGATGATGCGCGCCGCCTCCGGCAGGCTGGCGCGGCGCAGGTCGTAGGGCAGCTCGCCCGCCAGCATCTCGTAGAGGATCACCCCCAGGGCGTAGACGTCGCTGCGCACGTCCACCTGGTCGGTGTTGCCCTTGACCTGCTCCGGGCTCATGTAGGGCACCGTGCCCTGCACCGTCCCCGGCCGGGTCATCAGGCTGGCGCCGGCCAGCTCGTCCTCGGTCAGCCGCGCCAAGCCGAAGTCGAGTACCTTGATCTCTCCGCCCGCCCCGCTGGCGTTGGAGGCGCTGACCACGGTCACCGTCTCCGGCGCCTGCACCAGGATGTTGGCCGGCTTCAGGTCGCGGTGGATGACGCCGCGCTGGTGGGCGTAGCTGACCGCGTCGCTGATGCGCAGGAACAGCTCCAGCCGCCGCCGCACCTCCGCTTTGCCGCCCGCCCCCGCCGCCGTCTCCCGCCTCAGGTACTCGTCCAGCCGCAGTCCCCGCACCAGCTCCATGGCGAAGAAGTGCTGGCCGTCGTCGGTGCGCCCCGACTCGTAGATGGCGGCGATGCCGGGGTGCTTCAGCCGCCCCAGCACCTGCGCCTCGCGCTGGAACATGCGCACCGAGTGGTCGTCCACGAACGAGCCGCCGCGGATGATCTTCAGTGCCACCGGCCGCCGCGGATTCTCTTGCAGCGCCTCGTACACCACCCCCATGCCGCCCTCGCCCAGGCGGCCGACGATGGTGTAGTTGCCCACCTTGGCCTGGGCGGGGTTCGCCGCGGCCGGGGCCCCTACCCCGGCCAGCGTGGGGAGATCGCCGATGGTGGCGTCGTCGTCGGGCTTAGGGGGCACAGCCATGCTCCGGGGGCGAATCGGGTTGAGTATACCGCCGTTTCGCGGGGGTCGCGCCGCTTTGCCTGCTGGCAAAATCGGCGCGAAAGGCCGCGAACCGGGGCCCCCGGGACCCGCCGCGGGTCCCGGGGTGGTCGTAATTCCGCAGGGGCAGACGCGCCAGTGGCGCGTCTGCGCCCCCGGGAAACGAATTCAGCGCGGCCCCCTTGGCAGTGAAGCAGCGCAGCGCCGACTTGGGGCCCCGGGGCCCCCGAGTCGGCGTGAGCACAAGCGGGACGCGCGCCGTAGGCGCGCTGGGGCCCGCGCCCACCAATCGGTATGCAGGCGGATTGGCACAATATGCATCCGGTTGCACAGTCGCACCGCCGCCCCGCCCGCCTGGGCGCGGTTTTCTGGCTTTTTCGCATGGCCCTCCAAATGCGTGCTCGGCTACGGGGGATGACTATCCCGAATGCGTAGCCTTGTTTCCAAGTCGGCGTTGTGGGGCATGATGGTGGCGGCATGCGCCTTGGTTGCCGTGGTGCCGGCCCACGCCTCGTTCTTTGCCGCGACCTCGCTTACCTGGAACCTGCAGGATGTGACCTTTTGCGATAACGGCGGCACCGGCACCGGTTATGTGGTGGTCCTGTACAACGAAGACGGGACCAAACAGGTCACCGATTGGAACATCAGCGTTTCGGGCCTGGTGGCCTCGAACGGCTCGCCCGTTCCCGCCTTCAATTTCACCCCGGCGGATTCCACCTTCACCCTGACCGGCGACCCGCTCTTCGACGTGCTGCAGCAGGATCCGTTCGAGCTGCAGTGGAGCGTCGGCAGCCTGCCGATTGCGGGCGGCACGGTGGCGATCCTGGACGGCTTTTACGGCGTCAATGGCGTGGACTATAGCTGCATGATGGGCGACATGACCACCACGCCCGAGCCAGCGACCTGGACCCTGCTGGGTGCGGGAGCGCTGATGCTATTGGGGCTCGCCTACCGCCGCCGGCGAAGCGGCCTGCAGGCCTAGGCCGCCAGCGCAGCCAATACCTCGATCGGGGCCACCTCGGGCGCCTGCAGCGTCTCCGGCAGCACCAGCATGGTCTGCTCCAGCGCCAGGCGGCCGCGCAGCACGGCGTGGCTGACGGTGTCGGTCATGCACATCCAACTCGCCATGGGCTCGAAGGCGGAGATGGGGCAACTCCTGGAATGCCTGCGAAGCGCAGCGCCGACTTGGGGCCCCGGGGCCCCCAAGTCCGCGCGAGCACAAGCGGGACGCGCGCCGCAGGCGCGCTGGGGCCCGCGCCCACCTGGTTGGCCTTGAGCCAGTCGTGGAAGGAGAGCATGAAACGGTCGTAGGGCGGGCGGAAGTGGTGGGCCAGCCCCAGCCGCCCCAGGCCGTCGGAGAGCGCGCCGCGCCAGCGCGGTTGGGCGGCTTGGCGGCGGTAGCGCTCCAACAGGCCCGAGGGCCCGGCCCAGGTGCGGGCCAGCTCGGGAAACGCCGGGCCGGTCTTCCACACCCGCGGCTCGCTGGCATGGACATTGACGAAAAAGCGCAGGATGCGGCGCCCGCTCGAGGGGGTCGCGCCGCTTTGCCTGCTAGCAAAATCGGCGCGAAAGGCTGCGAAATTCCGCAGGGGCAGACGCGCCAGCGGCGCGTCTGCGCCCCCGGGAAGCGAATTCGGCGCGGCCCCAGCGAGGCGCAGCGCCGACTTGGGGTCATGGGGCCCCCGAGTCGGCGCGAGCACAAGCGGGACGCGCGCCGCAGGCGCGCTGGGGCCCGCGCCCACCACAGCTGGGGCGGGTGGGAAACGAGTCCACGTGCAGCAGGTCGTTGCGGGCATTTTGCTTGGCGGCGCGGCCCTGCTCCTCCAGCGGCCGAAAGCTGGCGTAGTCCACGTCGAAGCGGTAGGAGGGAAGAAAGCCGCGCAGAAAGGCCAGCGCCGCGGCGGAGAAGCGCCGCATCAAGGCCTGCATGCGGGCCGCGTCGGCGCCGGCATAGCCTGTCGCGGGGGTCGCGCCGCTTTGCCTGCCGGCAAAATCGGCGCGAAGGGCTGCGAAATTCCGCAGGGCGGCCCGCCCCCGGGAAGCGAATTCGGCGCGG
>DATKSZ010000011.1:0-13571 GCA_035531375.1 Terriglobales bacterium
GTCGGTGTAGCTGTAGCCCACCGTCCCGCCGCCGCCGTCGGTGACCAGCAAGGGGCGCGAGAGGGCGTCGTAGCTGGTGGTGGTGAACACCGTGCCGCCGGTTGCCCCGGCCGCGGCCGCGAACGGCATGCTCACCGAGTCCACCCGGTCCATGGCGTCGTAGCCGGTCTGCACGGTGTCGAAGCTGCTCGAGCCCGGCCCCTGCCGGCGCTGGCTCAGGATGGGCCGGCCCAGCCCGTCGAGCGTGGTCAGCACGTCGTCGGTCGAGCTGCTCCCGTCGAAGGTCATCGCCCGCTCCACCTGGTTGGCCGAGGGGTAGCTGATGCTGGTCACGCTGCCGTCGGGCGCGGTGATCGAGGTCGGCCGCCAGGTGTGGGACGGGTCGGCGTAGGCCGTGGTGGTGGTGAGGCTGTTGGCGTCGGTCGCGGTCAGCGGCACCCCGCCGGTGCAGTCCCAGGTGGCGCTGGTCTTCACCGCCGCCACCGCGCTCTGGATCAGCGTCGGAAATTTCCCCGAGCAGGCGCCGTAAGTGTAGGTCGTGGCTGCGCCGTTGCTGTCGGTGGCCGTCGCCACCGTGCCGTTCGCGTTGTAGGTCCAGCTCTTCTGCAGGTACGAGCTGCCCCCGGTGGAATCGTCTTCCGTCAGCAGATTGCCCTTGCCGTCGTAGGCGAACGTCGCCTCGCTGTCCAACGTGCCGCCGCCGTCCTTGACCGTCACCTGGTAGGGCTTGATCCCCATCCCGGCCGGCACGAACGAGCTTGCCACCTGGCGCAGCGTCGCCCCGCCCGCCGACGTCGGGCCCCAATCCGTGTCGGTCTCCCCCGTCGGGTCGCCGTAGGCGTCGAACGTCGCGGTCTTCACCGCGTACAGGTTCGTTGCGCCGTAGAGCTCGGTGGTCGCCACCTGCTGCGCCACCGCGCCCCCCGAGAGCGTGTTCGCCAGGCTCAGCGAGGCCAGCTCGGTGCCGCCGGCCGCTCCCTTGTACTCGGCCACCCCCTCCAGCACATCCCCCGGCGCGGTCGAGAGCGGCGCCCCAAAGGTGTACACCGCCTGGTCGCCGTAGGGCGTGGTCTCCGTCGTCACCGGATAGCCGCCGGAGAACGTCCGCGTCCAGTTCCAGGTCTTCCCGCTGTCCAGCGATTCCCCGCGCGCCAGCGCATCGTTGCCCAGGTCGCTGCAGTTCACGCTCGAATAGCTGTAGGAGATCGTCCCCCCGGTCGGCAGCGTGACCGACGCCAGCCGCCCGTCGGCGGCGTAGCCGAAGGTGTACCGGCTGCCGTCGGGCAGCTTCAGGTCCGAGGGCAGCGTCAGCGTGCCGTCGAACTCGCTGATGCCCGAACAGAAGTAGTCCGTGCTCACCGGGTAGGACTGGAAATCCTCCTGCAGTTGGGGCGAGGTTCCGCCCGGGCCGGTATACAGGTAGGTAAGGTAGCTGCCCGGCGTGGCCGACCCGCTGACCACTAGGGCATTGCCCAGCGGATCGTAAAAATAGCCGCCGCTCTCGGTCACGCTGTTCCCGTTGGGATCGGTGAAGCCGGCATCGATCCGGTCGCCGGCGCGGTCGTAGGCGCTGGCGTTGCCCGAGCTGTCGATGCCCAGCGTGAAGCCCTTGCCGTCCGGGACGATGTAGCTGGTCGGGTTGTAAAAGCTCGTCGGGCAGTCGCTCGCCCAGCCCAGCTTGCGGCCCGGCTGGCTGCTCAGGTACTCGTAGAGGTAGGCCGTCGCGGTCACCGTGCCGTCGGGCTCGGTGAGGCTGTAGCCCTTTTCCATGACGTCAACGCTCTCGTCGTCCGGGTTGCCGGTGTAGGGGTCGTCGCCGGTGTTGATGTCGTAAAGCCCGCAGTAATACTGGAAGTCGATCGAGGTGGTGATCGAGGCGCCCGCCTGGGAGACGAGCTGCCAGCCGTTGCCCGCGGCGGGCGTCCAGGCCGCGCCCCGCTGCCAGAACTGGCTGTCGTAGACCAGTTGCAGGTTGATCTGCGCATTGCCCACGGTCGGGCGGGTGTAGATCGGGATGTCGAGCTGCACCGCCAGGCTGCTGCGGTCCACCCGGTCCACCCCCAGGCTGTTGTAGCTGCCCCAGCGCGCGGTCGGGCCTTGCGCCGCCGCGCCCAGCCCGCACCCCACGGCCACGATCAAGCCGATGCGCGCCCACCCCCTCATTGCGCACCTCCGCGGGCCGCATGCGCGGCCGGCGGCGGCGGCGGCACCACGAAGTCGGCCGCGCCCAGGCCCAGCCGGGGCGCGAAGGAAGTGAAGCGAATCGCGAGGCGCGCCGCCCCGCCCACCCGCTCGGTGATCCGGGCGGCGTAGCTCACGCCGCCGGCCTGCTCGTAGCCGGAGTAATCCAGCTCGACCGCCTGCCCCTGCCAGCGCCAGGCGGCCGACACCGGCAGCCCGCTGGCGGGGTCGAGCCTCAGCGCCGTGCGCCGGCCGAGCCCCACCGCCCCGCCCGCCTCCGGCTGCGCCTGCGTCCAGTCCAGCGCCTGCGCCAGCAGCGCGCAGCCGCGCGCGCCGCCGGCCAGCGGCGGCAGCTCCGACCACGCCTCCGGCCCGACGATGTGCAGGCCCGCGCCGCTCGCCACCGCTTCGTAGCGGCCCCGCCGCCAGGGCGAGGAGAAGGCAATCGCCACCCGGCAGTGGCGGAAGCCCCAGGCCGTCACCGTGATCGCGCCCGACTGCGTGGTCCCGCCCGGCAGCGTCAGCGTCGCCGTGCCGCTCGCCCTGTAGCCCGCCCCGGCCCCCGCCCCCAGCGCGCCCTCGCCCCGCGCCACCAGCGCCGCGGTCGGCGCCTGCGCCCCAGCCGCGCTAACGAGGGCTAGGAGAGAGAGAGAGAGAGAGAGAGAGAGAGCAAGTCTTTGGCCATCCGCATTGCCATCACCCTGTGAGCCTCTGCGCGGTTAGGCTACTCGAACCAGGGAGGCCGATGTCAAGCACAAAATGCGGGGCGCACGCAAAAGGTCATAACTTGCTACAAGATCGTCGCAAAACAGTTGCGCGATGGCAACCAGGGGCGCGCCGCCGGGCGATCCAGCGCAGCCGATTGGTGGGCGCGGGCCCCAGCGCGCCTGCCCGGCCCGGCTGTAGCCGCGCGGGGCGGCATGCTCGCGCCGACTTGGGGCCCCCTGGCCCGCGGTCGGCGCTGCGCGGCTTCGCTGCTGGGCTGCTGGGGCCGCGCCGGATTCGCTTCCCGGGGGCGCAGACGCGCCGCTGGCGCGTCTGCGCCTGCGGAATATCGCAGCCTTTCGCGCGGATTTTGCCCGCAGGCAAAGCGGCGCGACCCCCGCGACTGGTTTAGAGTAGGACCGAGCCACTCCGCCGACCATGCCCGACCGCACCCCAACGCGTTGGACCCGCCGCGCCTTCCTCGCCACCGTCTTCGCCGCCGCCGTCCCGCCGGTGTTCGTGCCCCGCTGGCGCCTCCCCGGCCCTGGCGCCCCTCCCTTTCCGCCCGCCTTCCTCTGGGGCGCCGCCAGCTCGGCCTACCAAACCGAGGGCGCCGCCGACGAGCCCGGCAAGGGCCGCTCCGTCTGGGACGAGTTCGTCCAACGGCCCGGCGCCATCGCCGACGGGCAATCCGGCAGCCGCGCCTGCGACTTCTTCCATCGCTACCCGGAAGACATCGCCCTCCTGCGCGCGCTCGGCTGCAACGCCTTCCGCTTCAGCCTGGCCTGGACCCGCATCCTGCCCGACGGCGCCGGCGCCGTCCGCCAATCGGGCCTCGACTTCTACCGCCGCTTGGTGGATGCGCTTCTGGCCGCCGGCATCGAGCCCGTCGCCACCCTCTTCCACTGGGACACGCCCGCCACCCTCCAGCGCCGCGGCGGCTGGCAATCCCGCGACATGGCGCATTGGTTCGCCGACTACGCCACCGTCGCCGCCCGCGCCCTCGCCGACCGCGTGCGCTGCTGGCTCACTATCAACGAGCCCCGCTCCTTCATCGGTGGCGGCTACGTCACCGGCGTCCAAGCTCCCGGCCTCCGCCTCGGGCGCCGCCAGAGCCTCGCTGCCGCCCACCACGTCCTGCTCGCCCACGGCCGCGCCGTCCAGGCGCTGCGCGCCCACGCCCCCCGCCCCCTCCGCATCGGCATCCCCAACGACATCTCCCCCGCCCTGCCCGTCGCCCCGGCCGACGCCAACGCCGCCTACACTGCCACCTTCCAATCCCCCCTTGGCCACTTCACCCCCGCCCGCTGGTGGGACGAAAACGCATGGTGGCACGAGCCCATCTACGCCGGCGAATACCCCGCCGCCGCCCTGGCCGCCCTCGGCCCCGATGCGCCCGCGATCGCCGCCGGCGACATGGCCACCATCCGCCAGCCACTCGATTTCATCGCCGCCAACGTCTACGGCGGGCGCCGCGTCACCGCCAACGCCCAGGGCGAGGCCGTGCCCCAGCCCTGGCCCCCGGGCTTTCCCCAAACCGCCTTCGGATGGCCCGTCACCCCCGAGGTGCTCTACTGGGCCCCGCGCTGGCTGCACCAGCGCTACCGCCTCCCCGTCTTCATCACCGAAAACGGCTGCTCCACCCGCGACTGGGTCTCGCTCGATGGCCAGGTCCACGATCCCCAGCGCCTCGACTTCCTCCAGCGCCACCTCCGTTTCCTCGCCCAGGCCGCCGCCGAGGGCACCCCCCTGCTCGGCTACCTCCACTGGTCGCTGCTCGACAATTTTGAGTGGCAGGCGGGCTACACCCAGCGCTTCGGCCTGGTCTTCGTCAACTTCCCCAACGGCCACCGCATCGTGAAGGACTCCGCCCGCGGCTACGCCCGCCTCATCGCCTCCCGCGGCGCCGCCCTCGCCGCCGCGACCGCGTGATCCGGCGCCGTCCCCGGGGCCCCGCCGCGCCCGCCGTCGCCATTCCGCAACAATAAAATCGCACGCGCGCGCCCCCCCGGCCGCATCCCACCCTCATGCCGCCGCTGCGCCCGTCGCGGCCCCAGCAGCCCAGCAGCGCAGCGCCGACTCGGGGCCATGGGGTCCCCAAGTCGGCGCGAGCACAAGCGGGACGCGCGCCGCAGGCGCGCTGGGGCCCGCGCCAACCATGCCGTTCGCAGCGGCCGCCCCAGGGCGGCGCCGGCGCGTGGCGCCGGCGCGGGCTATTGTCAACCCAGGCTTTTGCGTCTCCGCTCGGCGCGGCCGTGCGCGCGGCGGGCGCCCGCCGCCCCCCCCGGCCCGCCGAGTGGAACGCCTTTCCCAATCGAATCAAGGGGTTGGCCCGCGGAATTCCAGATTTTCGAACTTCGCGGGCTTGGAGTGCACCCCAAAACTGAGACACGAAAGTATGCGAGACTCGCGCAGTGAACGGCCGAACCCAGGAGGGGCAAGATGAAAAGGCCGAGGTACAAGACCGAGTTCAAGGCGTGGGTGATGCAAAGAATCGCAGTTCGGGAGAAGCCGGTTGAGGCGTTGGCCGCCGAGGTGGGAGTGAGCGCCTCGATGATCTACCGGTGGCAGGCGGCCTATCTGCGGGACGGGACTCTCGGGCTGGAGCGGCGGCAGGGGCGGCCGCGGGGCGGCCGCCGAGCCGTGCCGAGCCCCGCCGAGGAAGTGCGCGCACTGCGCCAAAAGGTGGGCGAGCAGCAGCTGGTGATCGATTTTTTGGCAGCAGCCTGCAAGCGAACCGGGGTCTCACGGCGGCAGAGCATCGGCGCTGGGGCGAACAGGTCTACGGAGTCATCGGGGCGATGACATCGCTTGCAGGCATGGGCGGGGTGGCGGGAGCCTGCGCCGCGGCGGGGCTCAGCCGGGCGGGCTTTTACCGCCGGTACCAGCAGTGCGCGCCCCGCCAATCCGAACAACAGCTGCGCGACCTGGTGCAGCGGGTGGCCCTCGGCCGGCGCGCTTTCGGCTACCGCCGGGTGCAGGCGCTGCTCCGCGAGCGCGGGGTGGTCGTCAACCACAAACGGGTGCTGCGCCTGATGCGCGAGGACAACCTGCTCAGCCTGCGCCGCCGCCGCTTTGTGCTGACCACCGACAGCCGCCACCCCTACTTCGTCTATCCCAATCACGCCGCCAAGCTGACCCCCAGCGCCTGCGATCAGCTCTGGGTCGCCGACATCACCTATATCCGGCTGGCGGAGGCCTTCGTCTACCTGGCGGTGGTCCTCGACGCCTTTTCGCGGCGGGTCATCGGCTGGGCTCTGGACGACACCCTGGAGGCCAAGCTGGCCGTCACCGCCCTGGAACGCGCCCTGCAGTTGCGGCACCCGCCTCCCGGCGTCGTGCACCACTCCGACCGGGGCGTGCAATACTGCTGCCGCCACTACATCGCCCTCCTCGAAGCCCACGCCTTCCTCATCAGCATGAGCCGCAAGGGCAACCCCTACGACAATGCCAAGGCCGAGAGCTTCATGAAGACCCTCAAGGCCGAGGAGGTCCACCTGCAGCAGTACCGCAACCGCGCCGACGCCGAGGCCCGCATCGCCGCCTTCCTCGAAGAAGTCTACAACCGCAGCCGCCCCCACTCCGCCCTCGGCTACCTCAGCCCGGAAGGGTTCGAACAGCGCGCCGCCGGGGCCGCGGCCGGCGGAGGCAACGCATGAGTTTTTTCAGGCATGTGCCGATCTATCGTCCCGATGGTACCCGCCCAGGCCGCCACCAGCACGGCCTGGGTCCCATCGGAGCGATGAGTCGGCAGCCGGCTATTCCTTGGCAGGTTGCTCTCCAGCAGAGCCTGCCTCCGCTTCACCGGCAACCCAGCCTCCCAGATTCCGCCGGCCGCCGTCAACCTGCGGCAGCCATCCTGGGTCTCGCATACTTTCCGTGTCTCACCTCAGGGGTTCAGTCCAGTGAGGGGGTGATCAGACCCGCGCGCTGCCGCCCCGCGCCACCCACGCCAGCCACGCCAGCCACGCCCCCGCCAAGCCCAGCAGCGCCGCCCCAATGATCTTGGCCTGCGGCATCGGCAGCAGCATCCACTCCGCCGCCGGCGCCACCAGCGCCGGCATCAGCGCCGCGCTGAAATACGCCAGCGGGCTCTCGCGCAGGAACAGGTGGGCAAAGCCAAACAGCAGCACCAGACTGAGCGCCGAGAAGATCCCCGCCATGGCAAACTGCGCCGGGCTGTGCACCGCGGGGAAGCTCCCGATCCACAGCAGCCCGATGCCGGCATAGCAGAGCGGGCGCTGCTTGGGGTTGCGCCAAGCATGCCACAGCACCGGCAGCAGGATGCCCAGCCCGGCCGCCGTCCAGAAGGCGTGCAGCGGCGCCCCCAGCGCGTCCGACAGCCCCGGCAGCCACTGCACCAGCCCCGCCGGCGGCGTCGGCAGCGCCGCCAGCCCGGCGCGGTGCCAGCGCGCGTTCACCACCACCTGCACCCGCTGCCAGCCCAGCATCCACGCCAGCCCCAGCACCCCCACCCACAGCGCATCCCAGGCGGTCTCGCGCTCCAGTTGCCGCCGCGCATTGGCCACCGTCAGCGCCGTGGCCAGCGGCGCCGTGATCGCCAGCGGCGCCAGCAGCGCCAGCGTGGCCAGAAAGCCCAGCAGCCCCGCCACCGCCAGGCTGATGCCCACCGACAACACGTATCCCGACCAGGGTATGGCGGTGGGATAGCCCGCCAGCGCCGTGGGCACGCTGTTCGCCCCCAGCCCCAGCATCAGCACGCCCCCCGCCGCCGCGATCTTCAGCAGCTTCGACCAGGCCAGGCTGCGCCGGCGCGCAAAGCCGAACAGCAGCCCAAAGATCAGCGCGGCGCTGGCGGCGTAGAGCAGCCCCTTCAGCAATCCCAGCACCACCCCCAGCAGCGTGCTCTGCCGATAGGCGCGCAGCCGCGCCTCCGGCACGTGGTACCAGGCCCCGAAGGAGGCGACCGCGCCGCCCGCCAGTTCGGCCTCCACCCGGTAGGCCACCGCGCCCGGCAGCGGCGCCGGCTTCTGTCCCGCCGCCGCCTCCCACACAAAGGTGCTGTCGGTGCGCGCCGCCCGCCGCTGCTGCAGCGCCGTCCGCACCGTCATGCCCGCCACCGCCATCCCCTGCGCCGCCAGGAAGCGCTCCGCCGTGGCCTGCGCCGCCGCCAGCGTCGGCGCCCCCCCGGGCGCGCTGTCCAGCATCGGGTGGGCGAAGGCGATCACCTGCCCGCTGTCCGCCCGCACCGCCACGTCGAACTCTTCCTTCTGCAACTCCCGGAAAAAGCGCACCTGCCAGTACTCCCCCGCCACCGTCGGCGGCGGCCCCGAAAACGCCGCCACCAGCGCCCGCTCCCCCCGCCGCGCAAAAATGTCCGCCGCCGCCACCTGGTTCTCCGCTCCGTGCCCGCCCGCCGCCAGCGGGCTTGCCACCAGCGCCGCCGTCCGGTAGCCGGAGACGTCATAGCCCTGCCGCTGCAGGAACCCCCGCGCCGCCGCGATCGCCTGCTGCGGGCTGGTGCGCCACGGCAGCGCCCAGTCCCAGTGCATCAGCGGCACCGCGAACGCCGACAGCAGCGCTGCCGCCACGATCAGCCCCGCCGTCCAGTTCGGCCCCGAGACGGGCACGTAGGCCGGCAGCTCCGGCCCCGCCGCCGCCGGCGCCGCCGGCGGCAAGGGTGGCGCCGTCCCCGCCGCCGCGTTGGTCAGCGGCCCCTCCTCGACGAAGCCCCCCTTCGCCAGGTACGCCACCGCCGCCACCAGCAGCGGCGCCACCGCCAGCAGCGCCGTCGTCGCCCCGCTCCAGCGCAGGTAGGCGTCGTGCGCCCGCAGCAGCAGCAGCGCCGTGTAGAGCGCGTCCACGGTGTAATGCCATACCACCGTGGTCAAGATGCCGAAGCGGATCATGATCCAGCTCAGCAGGATCCCCCCCAGCCCCACCTCCACCCCGCGGATGTAAAAGGGCTCGTTGGGATAGGTCGCGTGCCCAAAGCCCCACAAGAACGAGGCCGCGATCACCGCCACCCAAAGGCTGCGAAACCACTTCTCGAACAGCGGGATCGCCAGCATGCGGAAGCCAAACTCCTCCGAGATCGCCGGAAAAAATCCGCTGAACAGCACAAACGCCCACGGCAGCTTGGTGTTCAGCAGGTCGTCGTAGGGCACGTCCGCCGGCGCCCACGCCCCAAAATGGTTGGCGATCAGGTAGAAGATCGTCTGGTAGGCGAAGAAGAACGCCGCCAGCGCCAGCCCCAGCACCACGCTGATCAAAAACGACTTGCTCCGCACCCCCCGCCAGCTCAGGTAGCTCGCCACCGACACCTGCGCCCCGAAGCGCTCGCGGTAGAGCGCCTCCGCCGCCGCCGTCAGGATCAGCAGCAGCACCCCCACCCCCACCGCCGACTCCGCCGCCCCCAGCAGGTTCCCCGCCACAAACGCCGGAAACGATTTGGTGGTGTCGTAGCCAAACAGCGATGCCCCCATCGCGTTCAGCGCCGCCAAAAAGCTCAGCACCGCCCCCGCCAGCCCGACCCACAGCGCCGGCCGCCAGCGGATGTCCGCCCGCCGGATGCGCATCACCAGCACGAACACCATCCCCACCGCCAGCACCAGCAGCAGCCCGGTGTCCACCTCGCCCGCGTCCTGGTTCTGCGAGCGCAGCGCCGCGAAGTCGCGCTGCCACTGCTCCGGCACCTTCAGATACTCCTGGTAGAGCCCGATCTGGCCGCCCTGCACCCGCACCACGTGCCGGTACTCCGCCTGCGCCAGCGCCCCGCCCGCCCCCGCCTCCAGCGGCGCCGCCTCCTTCCAGGTGAAGAGATAGTCCACCCGGTGCGGCCGCACCTCGCGCTCCGCCCCCACCCCCACCCAGCTCTGCCAGTCGCGGTGCATCACCTGCGTCAGGAACTGCTCCGCCCGCGCCCGCGCCTGCTCCTCGCTCAAGCTCGCCCCCGGCGCGTCGCTGGCGATCTCGTGGTCGAAGCCCACCACCGGCCCCGCCGTCGACACCGACACCCGGTACTCTTCCTTGGTCAGCGGCCGGAACCAGCGGTGCTGCCACTGCCACAGCGGGATGCGCTGCCGCAGCAGCGCCCCGGTCCGCTCCAGCCCCAGCTCGCGCTCCAAAAACGTCTTGGCGCTGTCGTCGTAGCCAAACTGCTCGGCGTGCAGGTCGCCCGCCGGCGACAGTCCCATGCGGTGCAGGAAGTTGAGCGCGATCGGCTCCGAGCCCGCCCCCGACACCTGGAAGTCAATCGAGGCTTCCGGAAACGCGCGGTGGAAGTAGCGCGACACCACCCACAGCGACGCCGCCGCCACCGCCACCGCCATGGCGATCAGCCGCCAATCGCGCCCCTGCAGCCGGACCCCGGGCCCCCCAGGTGCCATAGCCTGCCATTGTAGGCCAGTTTGCCCGCCCGGACCGGGCACCCCCGAACCGATCGAGAATCCCTGGCTCTAATGCTGGTAGTTCCAGCTCATGTCCGCCCCCGGCGGCGCCGTCTTCAAAATGCGCGCCAGCATCTGCGGCATGTAGAGCTGCTCCTCCGACATCTGGCGGTAGGTGCCGTCGAAGCAGTGCGGCTGGCGCGCGCCAAAGGTGAAGTCGGCCTGGATCTGGGGGTCGTCGTGCCGCGCGATCGTCGCCTGCATCCGGTAGACCGCGTCGTTCAGGTAATACGAGTCCTGGTCGCCCACATAGACGTGCAGCTTGCCGTCCAGCTTGGGCGCCAGCGTGGCCCAGTGCGCATCGAGCCAGGCGTCGAGGTCGTAGTGGTCGTGCCAGTACTGCGCCACCCGGTGGTCAATCGCCCCGGTCATCGGGTTCCAAATGTCCGCGGGATAGCCGTCCGGCCCCACCGGACCGAACACCGCCTGCCAAATGTCCCACTGGTCGGCGCTGCGCCCGTGCGTGCCCAGCACCAGCTCGCGGTGGTTGGCGCGCGCCATGGTCTGCACCACCGTCCCATCGGGGTCGCGCTGGTCCGGCCGCGCCACCCGCGACCAGGGGCCCTGCAGCCAGTAGGCGTTGGCGTCCTTATAGATGTTGACGATCTGGAAGTTGCGGAAGTCCACCGGGTCCGGCGACGACCCCCACGCTCCGTTGAAAAAGTCGGGATAGAAGATCTGGTCCGCCAGCGCCTCCCAGCCCCCGGTCGAGCAGCCATAGTCCACCCGCGCCCAGCCCTGCCCGATGCCGCGGAACCGCTGCTCCACCGCCGGAATCAGCTCCTGCGTGATGGCGTCCCCGTAGGGCCCCAGGTTGGCCGAGTTCACCGCGTAGCTGTCGTCGTAGTAGGGGTTGGCGTGGTTGATGTCCACCCACAAAAACTTGGGCAGCGCGCCCGTGGTCCACGCCGTGCGAATGCGCGCAAACGCCCGCGCCAGGTCGGGCGTGAAGTGGTTCTGCTCCACCATCACCGGATAGTGCGCCCGGGGGTGCGCGGCGAACCCCTCCGGCAGCACCACCGTCGCCTTCAAATACATCGGCTGGCCCCAAAACTTCGTCAGCAGCTTGCTCTCGATGGTGATGTGCTGGATCCATTCGGTGTCGGGCGGCGGCGGAATCGGCGGGATCACCCGCGTCAGCGCGAGGCGCAGCACTCCGGGCGCGCCCGGGTCGAAATGCACCCGCATCGGCTCGCTGTAGAAGTTGCCGGGCTTGCGCGTCATGTCCTGCCCCTCGCCCTCGTCCTGCGGCAGCAGCAGCGTGTGGCCGTCGGCGCGGTGGAAGGTGGTGTAGCGGTTGAACAGCGCCTGCACCGTGTAGTCGCCCGCCGGCAGGTCGCGCAGGCTGGTCAGCGGGTACCCATAGACGCTGGCGTCGAACACCGCCGGCTCGCCCGCCCTCCACCCCAGCACGTTCTTGCCGAAAAACTGCTGGCTGCCGAGCTGATCGCCGATCTCGAAGCGCGGCTCCGCCGGCCCGCGCCGAAACCGGCCGGCGGCCACGCCCGGCGGCTCCGGCCGCGCCACGTACAAGAACACCCGCCCGTTGAGCGGCTGGGACGAGAGCGCGGCCGGGTAGGTGATCTCCACCCGTGCCTGCGCGCAGAGGGCGGCGGGCAGCAGCAGCGCGGCCAGCAGCATCAGGATTTTCTTCATGGCGGCTCCCAGCATAGCGGATACGATAGGCACATGAGCCCCGATGAATTGATCCTGGCGCACAAGACCTACCTCTTCCCCGCCATTTTCCACTATTTCGACCAGCCGCTGGTGCTCGAGCGCGCCCAGGATCAGTTCTGCTACGACGCCGAGGGCAACCAATACCTCGACTTCTTCGGCGGCATCGTCACCGTCTCCGTCGGCCACGGCAACCCGCAGGTGCAGCAGGCCATGCGCCAGCAGATGGAAAAGCTGGTGCACGTCTCCACCTGCTTCGCCACCGAACCCATGGTCGCGCTGGCGGAGAAGCTGGCCCGCATCAGCCCCACCCCCTCCCCCGACGGCCGCCCCGCCAAGACCTTCTTCACCAACAGCGGCACCGAGGCCGACGAGACCGCCATCCTGGCCGCCCGCCTTTACACCGGCTCGAGCGAGGTCATCGCCCTCCGCCACGGCTACCACGGCCGCTCCGCCCTGGCCATGGCCCTCACCGGCCACGCCGCCTGGCGGCTGGGTCCGGCGCTGGCGCCCGGCGTCATCCACGCCCACAACGCCTACTGCTACCGCTGCCCCTTCGGGCTGAGCTATCCCGACTGCGGCGTGCGCTGCGCCACCGACATCGAGGAGCTGATCAAGACCTCGACCTCGGGCAAGGTCGCCGCCGTCATCGCCGAGCCCATCCAGGGCGTGGGCGGCTTCATCACCCCGCCGCCGGAGTATTTCAAGATTGTGGCCGACATCGTCCGCCGCCATGGCGGCCTCTTCATCAGCGACGAGGTGCAGACCGCCTGGGGGCGCACCGGCACCAAGTGGTTCGGCATCGAGCACTGGGGCGTCGCCCCCGACATCATCACCTCCGCCAAAGGCCTGGGCAACGGCCTGCCCATCGGCGTCACCATCGCCCGCGCCGAGGTGGCCGACGCCTACAAGGGCTTGACCATCTCCACCTTCGGCGGCAACCCGGTGGCCACCGCCGCCGGCAAGGCCGTGCTCGACTTCATCGAGGCCCAAAACCTGCAGGCCAACACCCAAAAAGTGGGCGACTACCTCAAGGCCGGCCTCCAGCGCCTGCAGGAAAAGCACCCCCTCATCGGCGAGGTGCGCGGCCTGGGCCTGCTGCTGGGGGTCGAGCTGGTGCGCGACCGCCTCACCAAGGAGCCGGCGGCCAAGGAGACCAACGCCCTGCTCGCCCGCTGCCGCGAGCAGCGCATCCTGGTGGGCAAGGGCGGCCTCTACGGCAACGTCATCCGCATCTCCCCGCCCATGAACATCTCCACCGACGACGCCGACGAGTTCCTCCGCCGCTTCGACCGCAGCCTCGCCGCCCTCGCCGCCTAGCCGCCGCCGCGCAGCCCTCAGGGCAGCGTGTAGCGCAGATCCACGTAGCCCATGCCGGCGTGGGCGTTCTTCGGCGCTCCCGCCGCCACCCCGTACGGGCTGCGCGTCAGGTAGGCGGCCTGGGTGATGAGCTGCAGCACGCCGTAGTTGGCCGACTTCCAGAAGGTGTGCACCACCCCCACCGTGAACTCCTGAATGGAGCGGTTGATCGCCCCCGACGAGCCCGGATATCCGTAGCCCACCGGCGTCGCCCCCGTCAGGTCGAAGTTGGGATGGATGTAG
>DATKSZ010000012.1:0-8883 GCA_035531375.1 Terriglobales bacterium
GGCGACCTCGCTGCGCACCGACCCGCATTGCTTCCGCCGCCTCGATCCCGAGGACCCGGCGCTGCTCGACCTGCGCGCGCTGGTGCGGCTCGACCAGACGTTCAAGGCCGATCTGCGCGCCTACTGCAACCGGCTGCGGGAGAGCCTGCTGCTCACCTTCCCGCAAATCCTGGAGCTCTCCCCCGCCGCCGACGAGCCCTGGGCCTGGGGGCTGCTCGACCTCGCCCCCGCCGCTCCCCAGGCCGCCCATCTGTCGCTGGCGCGCCTGCGCAGCCTGCTCCAGCGCCACCACATCCGCCGCATCAGCCCCGAAGATCTCTGGCGGAAGCTGCGCCAGCCGGCGCTGCCCTTGCCCGCGACCAGCTTCCAGCGCTCGGCGCGGCAGGTGCGCAGCCTGTTGCCGCTGATCCGCGCCCTGGCCAAGCAGCAGAAAGACAATGCCCAATCCGTGCAGGCCTGCCTGGAGCAGCTCACGGTGGCCGATGCCAGCGCCGATAGTCGAGGCCAGCACCGCGACGCCGCCATCCTCCTCTCTTTGCCGGGAGCGGGCACGATGGTCGCCGCCACGATGCTGGCCGAGGCCTCTGCGGCCCTGCGGGAACGAGATTATCATGCCCTGCGCGCCTACGCCGGGGTGGCGCCGATCACGCGCCAAAGCGGCAAGAGCCGTTTGGTGGCGATGCGCCGCGCCTGCAGCCGCCCGGTGCGCGAGGCGGTCTACCACTGGAGCCGCTGCAGCATGATGCGTGACCCCGCGGCCAAAGCCCATTATGCCCGCCTGCGGGCCCGCGGACACTCCCACGGCCGCGCCCTGCGCGGCCTCGCCGACCGCCAACTGCAGATGCTGTGCGCCATGCTGCGCCACCGCCAGCTCTATGACCCTTGCCGCCGTTCCCCCCCGCCCGACCCGGCGGACAACCCAAGTCACCCTTGACAGAAAGGTGGGGAGTCCGCGCCCACCTTGAGCTCGGAGGTGCGGGCTGCTGGCGCTAGTTTCCGCGGCGACCGCCCCGGTTTGACGCATGGGTCCTCAGCGCTATAGTAGAACCATCATGTCTGCTAATCGCCGTCCCGCTGCCCGGCGTCCGGCCATGGAGCACGGCTACACCGTTGTCTTCGAGCCGCTGCCAGAAGGCGGGTACGGGGTGAGCGTGCCCGCAATCCCCGAGATCACGACTTTCGGCGCTACGCTTGAGGAGGCTCGCGGCATGGCGAAGGACGCCCTGCGGTGTTTTCTCGAGAGCGCCATCGAGGCTGGCGAACCCATCCCATGCGACCTTGCCTCGGTAACGACCGAGCGCCTGGCGGTCATGATCTGACGGTAAAGCATGGCGCTGCTTCCGGTCCTCAGGGCTAAGGACGTGGTTGCAGCGCTCCTCCGCGCTGGTTTCTACGTCCACCACCAGACCGGCAGCCACGCACGGCTGCTGCATGCCAATCGGCCAGACCTGCGAGTGACCATCCCGATCCATAGCGGCGATGTTCCGCCGAGCCTTCTGAAACACCGCATCCTGAAGCAGGCCGGGCTCACAGAGGAGGAGTTCCTCAAGCTGCTCAGATGAGTGCCACTATGCGCTCAGCGGCCTTCTGCGAGTGCGCGGACCAGCTCGATCAAGGTATAGGTGGGCGCGCCGGTGGGGCCTTTGGGCATCCAGCCCTTGTTCTCCTCCAGCCAGGCGGTGCCGGCGATGTCGAGGTGGATCCAGGGGGTGTCGCCCACGAACTCCTTCAGGAACTGGGCGGCGGTGATGGCCCCGCCCCAGCGGCCGCCGGTGTTGAGGATGTCGCCCACCGTGCCCTTGATCTGGTCGGCGTACTCGCCGTCCAGCGGCATCCGCCACATCTTCTCGCCGCTGCGCTGGCGGGCGCGCTCGAACAAGCTATAGAACTCCTCGTTGTTGGCGAAGACGCCGGTGTTGACGTTGCCGAGCGCCACCACCACGGCGCCGGTGAGCGTGGCCGAGTCCACCAGGTGGGTGGCGCCCAGCTCGCGGGCGTAGTGCAGGGCATCGGCCAGCACCAGGCGGCCCTCGGCGTCGGTGTTGAGCACCTCGATGGTCTTGCCCGACATGGCGCGCTGCACGTCGCCCGGCTTTTGCGCCCGCCCGCCCGGCATGTTTTCGGTGGCGGGGACGATGGCGATGATATCCATCTTGGGCTTGAGCGCGGCGATGGCCTTCATCGCCCCCAGCGTGGCGGCGCCGCCGCACATGTCGAACTTCATCAGCTCCATGCCGGCGGCGGGCTTGATCGAGATGCCGCCGCTGTCGAAGGTGATGCCCTTGCCGATCAGCCCCAGCACCGGCCCGCCCGGAGCGCCGCCGCGGTAGCGCAGCACCATCATCACCGGCGGCTCGGCGCTGCCCTGGGCGACGCTGAGGAAGGCGCCCATCTTGAGCTCGCGGGCGCGGGCGGCGTCAATCAGCTCGCACTCCAGCCCGGCGGCGCTGGCCATGGCCAGGGCGCGCTCGCCCATCATGGTCGGGGTGAGGTGGTTGCTGGGCTCGTTGGCCAGCTCGCGGGCGAAGCGGTGGCCGTCGGCGATGATCTCGGCCTCGCCCACCGCGCCGCCCAGCGCCTTTTGGTCGCTGCCGGCGGAGACCAGCAGCGTGAGCCCAGTGATCTGCCGCCCGGGCTTGCGCTCGCTCTTATAGGTATCGGGCTCGAAGTTGGCAGCGGCCACGCCGGTGACGATGGCGCGGACGGCGGTGGCGGCCTCCAGGCCGGCGGGCAGCAGGAAGGCGGCCTCGTGCACGCCCCGGCCCTTGAGCTGGCGGGCCACCACGCCCGCCAGGCGCCACAGCTCGAGCACCCCGAAGGGCCCTTCGCCCTGGCCGGCCAGCACCAGGCGCTGCGCCTTGAGGCCGGCGGGACGAAACAGCACCGCCGTCTCCAGCGCGCGCCCGGTAAACTCCTCGGTGCGCAAAAGTTCGCTCAGCGCCCCATTGGTGGCGCGGTCCACCTCGGCGGCCACGCCCGCCAGCGGGCCTTTGGGCAGGGTCAACACCAGGGCTTCGGTTTCCACTTGCAGCGGCGAGGAGGTCTGGAGTGCGGTTTTCATGGTCGTTCGTTCCTGAAAGCTAGCGGCGGGCGCGTTCCTTCATGGCTTGGCGGGCGGTGGCGTCGGCTTCCCGCTTGCGCTCGGTCTCGCGCTTGTCGTAAAGCTGTTTGCCCTTGGCCAGGGCCAACTCGCATTTTACCCGGCCTGCCTTCCAGTAGAGGCGCAGGGGGATAAGGGTGAGGCCTTTTTCCCTCACTTTGCCCTCCAGGCGCTCGATTTCGGCCTTGTGGAGCAGCAGCTTGCGGGTGCGGTCGGGCTCGTGGGTGGCGTAGCCGGCGTTCTTGTAGGGGCTGATGTGGCAGTTGAGCAGATAGAGCTGGCCCTCGCGCAGCAGCCCGTAGCTGTCCTTGAGCTGCACTTGGCCGGTGCGCAGCGACTTCACCTCGCCCCCGGTGAGCGCGATGCCCGCCTCCCAGTGCTCCAGCAGGTGGTAGTTGTGCCGTGCCTGCCGGTTGTCGGCAATGACCTTGATTTCTTGGTCTTTTTCGGGCACAGACAATCGTAGCAGGCGGCTACGCCGCCTGCGGCTGGCAGCTTGCAGCCGGCAGCTTGCAGCTAGGGCGAACCGGCTGCATGGGGTCCGCCACCCTCCCCGCCAAGCGCCCCCACCGGGGCCGGCCGACCGGCAGTCCCAAGCTGCCGGCTGCTAGCTGCCGGCTGCAAGCTGCAAGCAAGCCCTCCTCCAAAAAAGCAGAACGGGGAGGAGTGGAAAACGGTCTTCCAGATCAGGCATGCTAGACTGGGCAAAACGTCCAGAGCTGGGCTGCGCTGCTTTCGGTACATCCGGCGCCCGCATTCGGAGACTCGTGTTCCTTTCCCCTTTTTCCCCTAGAGGCCGTAGTAGAGGTTGTAGAGCTTGGCTGGCGCTGGCCACCGTGGCCGCCACGCTGGCGGTCTGGCCGGCGGCGCGCGCCGCCGCCCAGGCGCCGGCTTCGGCCTACTACCGCCATGGGGTCATGTCCATGGCGGCCAAGAACTACGACCAGGCCTACGCCGATTTCCGCAAGGCGCTGGAGATGAAGCCGGGCGATGTGGAGTACGAACTCGCCACCCAGCGGGCGCAGTTTGCCGCCGCCAACGCCCACATCCAGCGGGGCGAGCAGTACAAGGCGGCCAAGCAGTACCCCGAGGCGGCGGTGGAGATGCAGCGCGCGGCGGCGATTGACCCCGCCAACTTCATCGCCAACCAGGAACTGCAGGCCATCACCGACCTCATGCATCCGCCCCCGCCGCCCCCGGGCGAGACGGTGACCTCGGCGGCGGCCAACTCGCTCACCGCGCGCCTGGCCCGCGCCGCCGGCCCCACCGAGCTGGGCCCGGTGGCCAACACCATCATTAAAGATTTCACCGTCAACGGCGATCCCCGCAGCGCCTACACCGCCGCCGGCAAGCTGGCCGGCCTCAACGTCCTGTTCGACTCCTCCAGCCAGGGCGGCTACTCCAACGCCGGCCACGTCAATCTCGACCTGCACAACATCTCCCTGCTGCAGATCCTGCGCGTGCTCAACATCCAGACCGACAGCTTCTACGTCCCGGTGACCCCCAACACCATCCTGGTGGCCAACAACAACCAGCAGAAGCACACCGACATTGACCCCACCGTGCTCAAGGTCTTCTACGTCAAAAACGTGCAGGCCCCCACCGACCTGACCGAGCTGGCCCAAGCCATCCGCGGGCTGATGCAGCCCCAGCCCCACCTCATGCCGGTCTCCAGCATCAACGCCCTGGTCATGCGCGACACGCCTGACAAGGTGGCCATGGTGCAGCGCCTGCTCGACGACCTCGACAAGGCCCCGCCCGAGGTGGTGGTGGATGTGCGCATCCTGCAGGTCAACCGCGATTTGGCGCGCGATCTGGGCCTGCTGCCGCCCACCAGCTTCAGCCTCGGCCTCCAGGCGCCCACCACCACCACGAGCAGCAGCAGCACCACCGGCACCACTGGCACCACGGGCACGCCCGCCACCACCAACTCGCCCACCCTCAACGAGCTCACCCATCTCAATAGCAGCAACTTCTCGGTGACCATTCCCAACGCCACCCTGAACGCCCTGCTCTCCGACAGCAACACCCACACCATCCAGGAGCCGCAACTGCGCGCCATCCAGGGGCAAAAGGCCACGCTGCAGATCGGCCAGCGCATTCCGGTGGCCACCGGCAGCTTCCAGCCCGGCATCGGCGGGGTGGGCATCAATCCCCTGGTCAACACCCAGTTCACCTACCAGCCGGTGGGCGTCAACATTGATATGACCCCGCAGATCCACGGCGACAGCTCGGTGCTGTTGAAGGACCGCATCGAGATCTCGGATGTGGACAGCTACAACAACATCGGCGGCATCCAGCAGCCGGTGTTCGGCAACCGGGTGATTGACCACACCGTCGAGCTGCAGAACGGCCAGAGCACGGTGCTGGGCGGCATGATGCTGAACACCGTCACCCACAACGTCAGCGGCCTGCCCGGCCTCAACGAGATCCCGCTGTTCAAATACCTGTTCAGCTCCACCCACGACGAGACCGTGCACAACGAGATCCTGATCGTGATGACGCCGCACATCGTGCGCAGCCTCGACATCACCCCCGGCGACCTGCGCTCGATAGACACCGGCACCCAGCAGGACATCTACCTGCACGAGCTGCCGCCGGCGTCGCTGGCGCAGCCGGCGGGCGAGGCGGCCGCGCCCGCCGCTCCCCCCGTTCCCGCCGCCGCTCCCGGCCCGGCGCCCAACGGCGAGCCGGTGTTGGGCTTTGCCCCCTCGGCGATCTCCGCCACCGCCGGCAAGCCCTTCACGGTGCAGTTGGCCATTCAAAACGCCCGCGACGCCTACGCCCTCACCTTTGAGCTCAACTACGACGCCAAGCTGCTGCAGATCGAGTCCATGAACCTGGGTCCCTTCCTCTCCCAGGACGGGCAATCGCCGGCGCTGGTGCACCGCGAAGACCCGGCCAGCGGCACCGCCCAGGTGAGCCTGAGCCGCCCGCCCAACGTGCGCGGCATCGCCGGCTCGGGCAACGTGGTGACCATCACCTTCATGGCCAAGACCACCGGCACGGCCACGCTCAGCCTTTCCCGCCTGGGCGCGCGCAACCCCCAGGGCGCGCTCTCGCCCATGCAAACCACCTCCGCCACGGTGACGGTGCACTAGCATGCCGCGCCCGCGCAGCACCGCCGGCATGACCCTGGTCGAGCTGATCGTGGCCACCAGCATCCTGCTGCTGCTCACCACCATGGCGCTGCCCTTGGCCCGCGTCTCCATCGAGCGCCAGCGCGAGCACCAGTTGCGCCTGGCCCTGCTCGAGATGCGCACCGCCATTGACCGCTACAAGGACGCCGCCGACCGCGGCCTCATCCAGATCCAGACCGATTCGCAGGGCTACCCGCCCGACCTGCAAACCCTGGTGGATGGCGTGCCCATGGGCACCGAGAAGATCCGCTTCCTGCGCTCCATCCCCAAGGACCCGATGACCAACTCCTACGATTGGGGCCTGCGCTCGGTGCAGGACGATCCCGACTCCACCAGTTGGGGCGGCCAGGACGTGTTTGACGTCTACACCACCAGCGACGGCGTGGCGCTGGATGGCACCCACTTCGACAAATGGTGAAGCGCATGCATCAATTCGCAGGACGCCGCCGCAGCCTGGGCTTCACCCTGATCGAGATGATCATGGTGATCGCCATCATGGGCATTCTGCTGGCGATGGCGGTGCCCAATTACCGCACCACGATCCGCGCCTCCCAGGAGGCGGTGCTGCGCGACGACCTGTTCCAGCTCCGCTCGCTGATTGACCAGTACACGCTCGACAAGCAGCAGGCGCCGCAATCGCTCGACGATCTGGTCACCGCCGGCTACCTGCGCCAACTCCCCAAGGACCCCTTCACCAACTCCTCCTCCACCTGGCAGACGCAGGACAGCGACACCATGATGAGCCCCGACCAAACCCAGTCGGGCATTGTGGATGTCCACAGCGGCGCCACCGGCGTGGGCCTCGACGGAACTCCCTACAGCAGTTGGTAGCTGCTGGCGCGGCTGGGCCCGGTCCATGCCGAGTGCCGAATGCATCCCGCGCAAGGGCCAGTCGCGGGGGTCGCGCCGCTTTGCCTGCTGGCAAAATCGGCGCGAAGGGCCGCGAACCGGGGCCCCCGGGACCCGCCGCGGGTCCCGGGGGGGTCGTAATTCCGCAGGCGCAGACGCGCCAGTGGCGCGTCTGCGCCCCCGGGGAAACGAATTCGGCGCGGCCCCAGCAGCCCAGCAGTGAAGCCGCGCAGCGCCGACCGCGGGCCACGGGGCCCCCAAGTCGGCGCGAGCATGCCGCCCCGCGCTGTTACAGCGGGGCGGCTCACAAGCGGGACGCGCGCCGCAGGCGCGCTGGGGCCCGCGCCCACCATTTCGGCGCGGCCCCAGCGGGGCGGCTCACAAGCGGGACGCGCGCCGCCCCGGCCCGGCGCTGCTACAGCCGTGGCCGGGTAGGCGCGCTGGGGCCCGCGCCCACCATCCGAGCCGAGCCGGCGCCCCCGGCCGGGAACCGAGGCCGCCAGCGCCGCGAGCGCGAAGGCGGCGATGGCGGCGGCAGGCGCGGCGCTCCTCACCGCCCCGGCGCTCCCGCCTGCGCTCCCTGCCGGGTCGGGTAGCCGCGGCCGGCCCAGTCGGTGCGGAAATTGTGCGCGAGCTCCAGCACCCGGACGTGGGTGAACCCCATGCGCTGCAGCGTGCCGAAGGCGGGCCGGAGGTTGGGGCACTTTTGCCAAGGGCAGCATCCGCAGTAGAGAACGATGGCTTGGTTCCGCGGAAGCTTCTCCACCGCCCGCCGCAGCGCCTGCCGGCCGGCCGCGGTCGAGGCCGGCCCCGCGTATTGCGCCCCCGCGATGTGGCCGCCTTGGTACAGCACCTGAAATCCGACGCAGATGACCAGCGGCTGGGCGGGCAAGGCCGCGGACAGGGAGTGGACCAGCCCCGCAGGTTGCACCACCTGGCCGGCGCTCCACGGGTCTGTTTTCGCCGCTGCGCCCGCGGCGCCCGCCGAGGACGGCGGCGCGCCGGCGCCCAACAGCAGCCCGGCGGCGAGGATGGTGAGCCAGAGGCGGAGCGGGCTCGATCCCGCAAGAAGCGCTGGTTTTGCTTGCATAGGGTGTGCCTCTGACGATAGTAGCCCGACTGCCTGCCAAGATGCCAAGCCCGGATCAACCCCACAAAATCCCCGCCCGGGTGTCGCACTTGCGCACCGTCCCGCCCTTCCCGCCATCCGCGAGGGCCCGGGCCCCCAAGCCGGCGCGAGCATGCCGCCCCGCGCTGTTACAGCGGGGCGGCTCACAAGCGGGACGCGCGCCGCACCGGCCCGGCGCTGCTACAGCCGTGGCCGGGTAGGCGCGCTGGGGCCCGCGCCCACCGATGTGTCCGCCACTTTCTGGCCACGGTGGCACAGCCATTCTTGGCTGTGCGAACCCAGCCCCACCCCCACCCCCGACGACGCCCCCTCCCGTCGCGGCGACGACCGAACCGCCTCGGGCGAGGCGAGATCGAGGTCCCCCGAAGCCATGGTTCCGGGGTGCCCGGCAGGCCCCGCTCCGCCGCCGGCGAGCAGAGCCTCGCCTTCCGAGCCCCCTCGGCTCGCGGGGGTCGCGCCGCTTTGCCTGCGGGCAAAATCGGCGCGAAAGGCTGCGAAATTCCGCAGGGCGGCCCGCTCCCGGGAAACGAATTCGGCGCGGCCCCAGCAGCCCAGCAGCGAAGCCGCGCAGCGCCGACCGCGGGCCACGGGGCCCCCAAGTCGGCGCGAGCATGCCGCCCCGCGCTGTTACAGCGGGGCGGCTCACAAGCGGGACGCGCGCCGCA
>DATKSZ010000013.1:0-8975 GCA_035531375.1 Terriglobales bacterium
ACGGCGGCCGATCCCTGCCGCCCCTGCCGGCCCGGCCCGCCCCTCCCCTCGCGGCGTGCCCTCCATCAGCCCCGCCCGGCGGCCCGAGCTCGAAACTGGCAACTAGCAATTCTGCGCGGCGTCTGCCGCGCAGACTCCTAGGCCCGCGCTCTAGGCGCCGGCGGCGCTGGGCGCACGCAGGCTGCGGTACCAGGCCACGGTGCGCTCCAGCCCCTCGGCGAAGCTGACCCGGGGCTGGTAGCCCAGCAGCCGCTGGGCGCGGCTGATGTCGGCGAGCGAGTGCTGCACGTCGCCCGCCCGCGGCGGCCCATAGCGCACCTCGCCCTGGTAGCCCAACATCGGTCGCAGCAGCTCCAGCACCTGGTTGAGCGTGATGCGGGTGCCGGTGGCGACGTTGATCACCTGCCCCGCCACCGCCGCCGCCGGCGCCGCCGCCGCCAGCAGGTTGCCCGCCACCACGTTGTCAATGTAGGTGAAATCGCGGCTCTGCTCGCCGTCCCCGTGCACCTGCGGCGCCTCGCCGTCGAGCATGGCGTTGATGAACTTGGCCAGCACCGCGGCGTAGGCCGAGGCGGCGTCCTGGTGGGGCCCGAATACGTTGAAGTAGCGCAGGCTCACCGTGGTCATGCCGTGCACGGCGTGGAAGGCGGCCAGATAGTGCTCCCCCGCCAGCTTGGCCACCGCGTAGGGCGACAGCGGCGCCGGCAGGAAATCCTCGCGCTTGGGCAGGCTGGGGTTGTTGCCGTAGGCCGACGACGAGGCGGCGTAGACGATGCGCTGCACCCCCGCCTCCTGCGCCGCCACCAGCAGGTTCACCGTCCCCACCACGTTGGCCTGGTTGCTGCCGATGGGGTCGGCCACCGAGCGTGGCACCGAGGGGATGGCGGCCTCGTGGAAGATCACCTCGATGCCGCGGCAGGCGGCGCGGGCGGTGGCCAGGTCGGCCACATCCCCCTCGATCAACTCCATCCCCGGGATGCGTTCCAGGTTCTCCCGCTTGCCGGTGGCGAAGTTGTCCAGGCCGCGCACCCGCTCGCCGCGCGCCAGCAGGGCTGCGGCCAGGGAGGAGCCAATAAAGCCGGCCGCGCCGGTCACCAGATATCGGGTAGACATGATGGCTGCGAGTCCCCAGTCTACCGGCTGGGGCGCGGGAATGCAATCGCCTGCACTCTTTGGCCCGTGGTGGAGCAACCCGCCCCGGGGACGCCGGATGTGCGCAGCCGAATGCGCAACCCGGGCCCGGGACAGAGGCCAACCCCCGTGTTTTCAATCGCTTCGGCTTGGCCCTTGACGTGCATCCCTGTGGGTGGGCCTGGAGTCGGAGTTGTGTGTCCAGGCCGCAGCCCACACCCCGGAAAGAACCTTATGACGAGCAAGATCCTTTGGCGCGTGGCTCTAGCAATGTTCGGGTTGGTGGCCTTGGCGGCGGCCAACACCGTCCCGGTCACCTTCTCCAGCACCACCAGCGACTTGGGCGGCCCCGGCAACGGCGTCTATTACTACCCCTACGTGCTGACCGTCAATGGCTCCAGCGTGACCGTTGCCTGCGACGATTACTCCGACAGCGTCTACCTGGGCGAGTCCTGGCTGGCCAGCGTCAACACCTTTGCCGACCTCAGCCACACGCTCTTCTACAACGGCGGCGCCGGGGTGGGCGACTACAAGGAGGCGGCGTGGCTCTACAGCCAGTTCCAGCCCACCCCTCCCCTGACCAACAACGTCAACGCCGCCATCAACTTCGCCATCTGGGACCTGTTCGACGGCTCGGCGCCGGGCTACAACACCTCCCACCCCACCTCCAACACCTCCTCGACCTACTGGCTCAACCTGGCGGCCTCGCAAAATCTGGCCGGCTTCGACTTCTCGCACTTTGTGATCTACACTCCGGTTTCGGGCTGGCCCAACGCCGATGGACGGCCGCAGGAGAACATCGGGGAAGTGCCCGAGCCGGGCACGGTTCTGTTGTTCATGACCGGCCTTTTGGGCTTGGCCGGGCTGGCGTGGCGGCGGCGCGGCCAGGTGGCATAACCCCGGCAACTTGACAGGCTGGGTTCCCGCCTCTAGTTTAGAAGCACGATGACGGGAACTCGGCAGGGTTCGGAAACCGAACGAGGAAAGTCCACGAAGGCGCCCCATGACGCGCGAGAGGCGGAATTGGCGGTGTTTGGCCCCGAGGCTTGGGGCGGAGGCGCAGCGGCGGTCATGCGCGGCGTCGCGCCCCCGCCGTTGGCGGCGTTCTTGACCGCCGCCCACGAGCTGCGCGCCCCCCTGGCTTGGCTGCTGGGCGAGGTCGAGTCGCTCAGCGAACAGACCAGCGGCCCGCTCAACCCCGACCAGCTCAAGATCACCCGCCAGATCGCCGACACCTGCGTGCGCATGCAGCGCATCGTGGAAGACTGCTTCGCCTACGGCCGCCTGGAGAATGGCGAGCTCGCCTTCCGCGCCGACTTGGCCGACGTCAATGTGTTGATGACGGAATTGGCCGCCGCCTGGGCCCCCGCCTTCGCCAAGAAGGGCGTCGCCCTGCGGGCCGGGGCCAAGGGCCACCTCGACCCCTTCCCCTGCGATCCCCACAAACTGCTGCGCGTGGTCTCGATTTTGCTGGAGAACGCCCTCAAGTTCACCCCCGCCGGCGGCCAGGTGGAGCTGCTCTGGCAGCCCTGCGTTTGGGTGCGGGGCGAGGCTTCCGGGGGCGCTGCGGCCCCCCCCGGCGAGGGCCCCGAGCCCGCCAATGCCGCCTGCATCAGCGTGCGCGACACCGGCCCGGGGGTGGCGCCGGAAAACCAGCAGGAGATCTTCGAGCCCTTCGTCAGCCTCAGCCGCGGCGAGAGCGAGCCGCCGCCGCCGGCGCAGCGCGGCACCGGCGGCTTCCGCCGCCGCCGCGATGACGCCGCCCCCGGCCTGGGCCTGGGCCTGGGCTTGGCCGTCGCCCGTCGCCTGGTGCAGTGGCATGGCGGCAAGATCTGGGTGGAGAGCGAGTTGCACCGCGGCAGCACCTTTTCCGTCATGCTGCCCCTGCGCCCGCCGGGCTAGGGAAATTCCTTTCCCCCCGCCGCCCGCCTTCGGGCTCATTAACTGCAAACATTTGCATAGCTGCGGCCTGCCCGCCAGTGTATACTTCTCCCTTGCCCTTGCGCGCGGCTGGGCCGCGCCCCTGGGGGGGCAGAGGTAAGATGGGAAGTCTTGTACTGATCGTTGACGACGAGCCCGAGACTCTCCACTATCTGATCTCCGGCTTGGAAGCGAGCCACTGTGAGGTCGAGGTGGCTCGCCACGGGCTGGCGGCGCTGCAGCGGGTGCAGCAGGATCCGCTTCCCGATCTGATCCTGCTGGACATGGTGATGCCCGGCATGAGCGGGCTGGAGACGCTGGAGCGGCTGCGCCAGGCCCGCAGCGGCCTCAAGATCGTCATGGTGTCGAACGTCAACGACACCCGCAAGGCGGTGCAGGCGGCCCAGCTCGGCGCCGCCGACTACCTCACCAAGCCGCTGCGCACGGTGGAACTGGCCTCGCTGCTGCGCTTGGCGCCGCTGGCCAGCCCCGAGCCCGCGCTCGCCCTGCCCGGGGTGGAGCGCTTCGGCGACCGCATCTGCGTGCTCGCCGGCCCGGCCATGCAGGCCGCCTACCAGCAGGTGCTGCAGGTGGCCAGCCTCAATGTGCCGGTGCTGCTGCTGGGCGAGAGCGGAACCGGCAAGGAGGTGCTGGCGCACCTGGTCCACCACCGCTCCCCCCAGGCCTCGCGCCCCTTCGTCAAGGTCAACTGCGCCGCCCTGCCCGCCGACTTGCTGGAGAGCGAGCTGTTCGGCTACGAGGCCGGCGCCTTCACCGGCGCGGTCAAGGCCAAGCCCGGCAAGTTCGAGCTGGCCCGCGGCGGCACCATCTTCTTGGACGAGATCGGGGAGATGCCCGCCTCCCTGCAGGCCAAGCTCTTGCATGTCCTGCAGGACGGCAGCTTCACCCGCCTGGGCGCCACCCGCCCCTCCTCCACCGACGCCCGCATCATCAGCGCCACCAACCTCGACCTGCACGGCGCCCTGGCCGACCAGACCTTCCGCAGCGACCTCTACTACCGCCTCAGCGGCTTCACCATCGAAATCCCCCCCCTGCGCGAGCGCCGCGACGAGATCCCGGTGCTGCTGCGCCACTTCATGACCCGCTTCGCCGAGACCTTCGTGCGCCCCTCGCTGCCCTTCTCCGCCGCGCTGCTGGAGGCCTGCGCCGCCTACGACTGGCCCGGCAACCTGCGCGAGATGGAGAACTTCGTCAAGCGCTACCTCATCCTCGCTGACGAGGCGCTGGTGCTGGAGGAGATGCAGCGCAAGGCCGCCGCCCCGCGGCCGCTGCCAGCGGCGCGCGCCGGGATGGGAGCCTCGCCGGCGGTCCGCCGCGCCCCCCGCGCCGGCGAGCCCCGCGACCTCAAGTCGCTGGTGCGCGGCCTCAAGGGCGAGGCCGAGGCCGAGGTCATCGCCGAGGTGCTGGCCCAGGCCCACGGCGTGCGCAAGGAGGCCGCCCGCCTGCTCAACATCAGCTACAAGGCCCTGCTCTACAAGCTCCGCCTCTACGGCCTCGACCAGCCCACCGCCGAGTTCCGCAGCGGCGGCTAGGGCCAAAACCGCCTGGGGGTAGCCCGTCCCGCCGCTCGCGACGCAGGATGGGCTAGTTGGGCAGGAAGTGGCGCAGCAGCGGCAGGCTGGGATTCGCCAGGCTGAGCGCCTCTTGGGTGGCGGCGGCGACCGTCTCGTGCGGCGCCATTGGCACCAGCACCCGCACAATTGCGCCGTCGCGCCGACCCTCGCGCATGGCATCCCACACCAGGTAGATCTTGCCCCAGTACTCGCTGGCGATGATGCGCCCCTGGGCTTGGTACCAGTAGAGCACCAAGTCGCGGTCGCCTTCGTTCTCCACCACGTAGCGGTTGATCTCCGGCCCCGCCGCCAGGTGGATGTAGTCGCTCTGCACCGGCTCCCAGCCGGAGCCGGGCAGGCAGTTCTTGGGCGAGTGCATGCTCTCGCCCGCGTGCTGGGAACGGTAATAAGCCACGAAGAGCTGGGCCTGCTGGCCCCGGGGGGTGGCGTAGTTGCGGATCATGTAGTCGTCCGCCTTGAGCACCGCCAGCACATCCGGGGTGAGCGCCGGCTGCGACTCCAGCCCCCAGGGGCCAACCTGGTTGGGGAACTGCGACAGCGGCTCGCGCAAGGGCACCACCGGCGACGCCCCCAGGCGGGCGCGCACCCCGAAGGTGGCCAGCAGCAGGATGGTCAACAGCAGCCAATGGCGGCGAATCTGGGCGGGCATGGCCATGTTCCTCCTAGGCGTCCGCGGGCGGCGGGGGCGCGGTCCGCCGGCCCCGCCAGCGGTCGATGAGGCTCGCTTCCAGCAACAGCAGGGCAAAGGCAAACACGAAGATCAGCCAGCCGGAAAAGGCGTGGAAAAATCCCTCGCTGTACTCCGCCCCGAAATAAGCCCCGATCAGCCCGGTGGCCATGATGCGCAGGGCGTTGGCGGCCAGCGCGATCGGCACCGAACTCAGCACCAGCCACAGCTTCAGCCAGAAGCGCACCGGCACGAAGTAGGCCACCATCATCGCCAGCGCGATCAGGCTGAACAGCGAGCGGATGCCGCTGCAGGCCTCGGCCACGTCCAGCGTGCGCTGCGGCAGCGCCAAGATGTTGCCCTCGCGAAACACGGGAATGTTGCAGAGGTTGAGCAGCGCTGCCGCCCAGGCGGAGGCCAGCAGTTGCAGCGGGATGGCGATGGCGTTGAAGATGAGTTGGGGCAGCGGAATCGCCAAAAACAATAGCGTCAGCGAAAACAGATGCACCCGTAGATGCGCCCACCCCCAAATGTATAGGACGGCCGCCGCCAGAAGCAGCAACAGCGAGGTGCGCTGCAGAAAAAACTCGGCGCCCAGGTAGCCCACCACGTAGACCACCTGCGAGAACACCGCCAGCACCAGGCCCCATTGTGTCGGCCGCGCCGGCAGCGCTTTGAGCTGTGCCCGTTGCTGCCAGGCAAAAAAGGCGACCGCAAAGGGAATGATGAAGCCGTGGGAGTAGTTGGGATTAACGGCCCAGTCATAGACCAAGCCGGTCAGCACCGGGATGTAGACCAAGGCCGACGCCGCCAGCACCAGGCCATAGATCGAGCCCACCGACCAGCGGCTGTCGGCGTGCGGCATGGCCGCGGCGGCGGACTCGGGGGGAGCGCCTGCGGCAGGGGCGGCCGAGTATAGGGAGGTCGGCATAGCGCTCGGCTCGGGGATGGGCGAGGGGGGCAAAAAAATCCCTGGGAAGCCGAAGCCCGCAGCTCGGCTCCCAGGGTAGGGTAACGCCAATTAGGCTTGGAGGTCTAGCCCTTTGGCATCATAGAGCCGCCGCCGGAAGAGGAAGGCGAGGCCCAGCAAACCGGTGCCCAGCAGCGCCAGCGATGCCGGCTCCGGCACCGCCAGAGAGCCGCTCACTGAAGTTGAAAGGGTGGTGTTGGTTGCCAGCAGGGCCGTCAGGTCGTTGGCGCTGCCGTCCGAAAAGCCGAACGAGAGGGTGCCCGCGCCGTTCGGCGTGCCGACGAAACTGTTCACCAAGGTGCTCGTGCCGGTCGTGACCGTCATGCCGGTAAGGCCGAGGTTCACGGTGAACTGGCCCGGAGAGGTGCTGACGGAGCTGATTTGGATAAAGCTGATTGTTCCGGTGATCTCGCCAACTCCGGCGAAAGCGCCGCTGTTGCCCACGTTGACGTCTATCGTGCCGTTCGGGTTGATGAAGCCGGCGGTTTCCACCGTAGTGGTGCCGACCGTGGTGGTGGTGATGGGGCTCACGAGCGAGGGTGTAGCGCCAATCGAGACCGGCGCGCCGTTCAGCGTGTCGGAGCCGACCGCGCTTGTGACGTTGAGGCCGGCAAAGCTGAATTGCAGCTCGCCCGCCCCGGGCGTATTCGGGGTGAGGGTGATGTTCCCGTTCCCGAAGGGGATTTGGCTGGCCTGGGCGGTCACTCCGAGCATGAGAGCACCGGCGATCGCGAGGCCAAACAACATGGTCCACTTCTTTTTCATAAGCTTCAATCTCCTGACTTCTTTGCTCACTGTTTTTCAACGGCCACATTTGGCCCGCTTGGAGGCTGCCGGTGCCGCGCATCGGCCGCGGTCCACATGCCTTCGTCACACCCCACCCCGCACGTCGGGTGCCACGGGTGCCGCCATGGCCGATCCGCACGGCCCCATGCGCCCGATGAAAACAAGGGTTTTACCGCGCCATCCCAGTGTGCAAAGGTTTGCGGAAAGCGGGCCATAGGCAATGGTCTGGCAGGAGAGTGCATTCCTATGCATCTCGCGGGGGTCGCGCCGCATTGCCTGCTGGCAAAATCGGAGCGAAAGGCCGCGAACCGGGGTCCCCAGAGACGGCCCCGGGCTCTGGGGTGGTCGTAATTCCGCAGGGGCAGACGCGCCAGTGGAGCGTCTGCGCCCCCGGGAAACGAATTCGGCGCGGCCCCAGCGAGGCGCAGCGCCGACTTGGGGCCATGGGGCCCCTGTATCCTTGAGAGGTGGCTTGCGCGGTCTGGCAGGCCACAGCGGCCCGGCAACAAGAGCGCCATGGGGCCCCCTGCGCAGATCATCAGCGCCGGACTCGGAACCGCGCCTTGTTGACCGAGCCCGCAATCCAAGACCCAGAAGGGAGTATGCGCCCCGGAACAGCGGGAGCGCCGGTACAGGGGTGGTCCACGATTGCGCTGGCCGCGAATCCATACCAGGAGGAGAACGCTTGCTCGATACAAACTTTGCTTTTTTCGTGGGAGTGGACTGGGGCGCGACGTCCCATCAGAAATGCGTGCTCGATGCGGCCGGCCAGCCCGCCGCCAAGTTTTCCGCCACGCACGGCGGAGACGGGCTGAGGGGCCTGTGCCAACGGCTGCTGGCCCTGGCTCCGGCCGCCAGCGCCATCGCGGTCGCCATCGAATCGCCTTCCAGCCCCGCCACCGAGCCGCTGCTGCAGGCCGGCCTGGCGGTCTTTTCGCTCAATCCCAAGCAGCTGGACCGCTTCCGCGACCGCTATTTCCCGGCCGGCTCCAAGAAGGACGACCGCCGCGATGCCTTCGTGCTGGCCACCTCGCTGCGCACCGATCCGCCCTGCTTTCGCCGCCTCCAACCCGAAGACCCCCGCCTGGGCGAACTGCGGGCGCTGTCCCGCATGCACCAGACCTTCAAGCTCGACCTCGTGGCCTACTGCAATCGGCTGCGCGACCTGTTGGTCGCCGCCTGGCCCGAGCTGCTGTCGCTCTGCCCCGCCGCCAACGAGGCTTGGCTCTGGCGCCTGCTGGAGTTCGCCCCCTCGGCCCCGCAGGGGGCGCGCCTGTCCCTGGCCCGCTTGCGCAGCCTGCTCACTCGGCATCGCATCCGGCGCTTCAGCCCCGAGGAACTGCAGAAGCTCCTGCGCCAGCCCGCCCTGCCGTTGCCTGCCTCCAGCTTTCAGCGCTCCGCCGTTCAGGTCCAGGCCCTGCTGCCCGTGCTCCTGTCCCTGGACGCGCAGCAGCGCCAAACCATGGCCATGCTCGAAAACCTGTTGGGTCAGCTCGCCGGCGAGGATGCCCCGGAGGGGCCGAGTTGCCCGCATCGCGACGTCAACGTCCTTCTCTCCTTGCCAGGGGTGGGAACTGTGGTCGGCGCCGCGATGCTGGCCGAGGCCCATGAGGCCCTCTCCCGACGAGATTACCATGCGCTGCGCGCCCATGCCGGGGTGGCTCCGGTCACCCGCCAGAGCGGCAAGTCCTGCTCGGCTTCCATGCGCCGCGCCTGCAATCACGCTTTGCGCAATGCGGTGTATCACTGGAGCCGGGTCAGCACCATCTACGATCCGCGCTCCAAGGCGCACTACGCCGAGCTTCGCCAGCGCGGCCACTCCCATGGCCGGGCCTTGCGCGGTGTCGCCGACCGCCTGCTCAAGATGCTCTGCTCCATGCTGCGCTCCCAGACCGTCTTCGAGCCC
>DATKSZ010000014.1:0-91179 GCA_035531375.1 Terriglobales bacterium
GCAGGTGCATTTTGCCGGCGGATCAGCGTAGCCAGCTGATGGCGCTGCTTCTTGTTCACACGGAGAACCGGGGCAACGAAAGGCATGCCCCTTTATACGCTAACGAACGCTTTATGTTACACGAGGACAGTCCACTAGTTCAAGCCCCGGCGGGTGGCAGGCAGCAACAACAGCGCCAGTTGCGCCAACAGCGCCGCCAGTCCCCAGCCCGCCCCCCAGGAGCTCAGCACCACCAGCACCGCCATCGCCTTCCAGCTAGCGCTCCGGTTTTGGAACAGGTAGAGGTTGCCGACCAGCATCCAGGCCGCGCCCAGCAGCGCCCCCGCCACCCCCCAGGCAGCCCACGGACCGCTGTGGCCGACTATCAAAACGGTATGCCCGGTGATCCATATGTGGAGTCCATCCACCAGCGTCCAGGTGCCGATCAGGAAGCCGAGCACAATCGCGGCTTGCGCGGGTGCCGGGGGCAGGATCGAGGCGGGAGCGGGTTCGGGAGGCGCCATCAAAAAATAAAAGGGCGCGGGGAGGTCTGACCGCGCCCTTTCAGGGATTCAACTGCCCGAAGTTGAGAAAATATTAATCTGGACATTGGATACAATTCAAGCCTTTTTTTTGGCCAATCCGATCGCCGAGAGCATCCTCCCCGCCTCCCCCCGCCGATGGGAGTAAAACAGCTCGGGGTGGCAGACGGTGCAGTAGGGCATTATTTCTATAGCCTCGCTAGCCAAACCGGCCTGCAGCAGTTGCCGCCGGTTGGCCTCGGCCAGGTCCAGCCGGAGCCGCGGCGCCGGGTTCCAGCGGGGGTCGTAGGGGTGCCCGGGGGGGGCCCCGGTGAGGAAAAGCATGGGGTAGCGGGTGCGCAGCGGGTCGTCCTCGGCCTCCAGGAACAGCTCGTCGGCGTAGTCGAAGCGGGCGCGGAAGGCCTCTTGCACCTCCTCGCCCACCTCGTAGCAGCAGCCGCGGATGCTGGGACCGAGCGCGGCCCGCACCTCCTGCGGACGGCTGCCCCAGGCGGCGCGCATCTCTCCCACCGCCTTTTCGACGATGCCCGCCACCGTGCCGCGCCAACCGGCGTGCACCGCCGCCACCCCCCGCCGCTGCACGTCCACCAGCAAAATCGGACAGCAGTCGGCGGTGCGCAGCGTCAGCCAGCGCCCGGGCTGGCGGGTCAAGAGCGCGTCGCCGGCCGCGCCGGGGGCGGGGTCGAGCCAGACCAAGCCGCTGTGCACCTGGCGCAGCATCACCAGCGGCGAGCCCGCCCCCAGCTTCGGCCCCCCCGCGCGGGGGTGGCGCAACCCGCAGGCGCGCGTGCCAAAGCCGTGCCGCAGCCACGGCAGCTCCCCCAGCAGGCGCGAGCGCAGCAACGGGAAGGGCGGAGAGGACATGCCCTATTCTACGTTGACGCCCCGCCGGATTTTTCGTACCTTGGACTATGCGCCCCCGCCCCAGCGCCTGTTGTCGCCGCCCACCTCTGCGCTAGGCGGGCCGGATTTTGCACCCCTTGGGTCGTTCCCATTCCAGCCCACCCCGCGGTGGGCGTTTCTGTTTGCAGACGAGAGGAAACTATGAGCAGCGAAACCAACCACTCTTTGCCGCGCATCAACGAACCCGCCCCTCAATTCGAGGTCAAGTCCACCCACGGCATGATCCGCCTGAGCGACTACAAGGGCAAATGGGTGATGTTGTTCTCCCACCCCGCCGACTTCACCCCGGTCTGCAGCACCGAGTTCATGGCCTTTGCCCGCCGCTTCCCCGACTTCCAGGCGCTCAACGTCCAGCCCATCGGCGTCAGCATTGACAGCGTCTTCAGCCACATCGCCTGGGTGCGCAGCATGGAAGAGACCGGCGGCGTCAAGATCCCCTTCCCCATCATTGCCGATCTGGACATGAAGGTGGCGCAGAGCTTCGGGATGATCCACCCCGGCGCCAGCGACACCGCCCCCATCCGCGCCGTCTTCTTCATTGACCCCAAGCAGGTCATCCGCGCCATCCTCTACTACCCGCAATCCACCGGGCGCAGCGTGGACGAGCTGCTGCGCGTCTTCGACGCGCTGCAGACCACCGACGCCAATGGCGTCTCCACCCCGGCCGACTGGAAGCATGGCGGCACCGTGGTGCTGCCGCCCCCGCAAACCCAGGCCGACGCCGAGAAGCGCGTCGCCGATCCCTCGCTGCACGTGCGGCAGTGGTATCTGGCGGAAAAGACGCTGGAGAAGTGAGCAGTGGACAGTGAACGGTGCACAGTGGGGCCGGGGCGGCGGCTGCGGTGGGCCGCGGCGCTAGGGTTGCTGGTGGCGCTGGGGTTGGCCGCTGCCGCCCAGGCCCCGGCGACGGCCCACTACCGCGTCAGGCTTGACACCAGCAAGGGCGTGATCGTCATCCAGGTCACGCGCGCCTGGGCGCCGCGCGGCGCCGACCGCTTCTATCACTTGGTCCGCTCCGGTTACTACGACCAGGCGCGCTTCTTCCGCGTGGTCGCCGGGCGCTGGGCCCAGTTCGGCATCGCCGCCGACCCGGCGCGGGCGCAGCGCTGGCGCGGCCGCACCCTCCCCGACGATCCTCCCCGCCACCCCGACCGCCGCGGCGTCGTCGCCTTTGCCTTCGCCGTCCCCAACGGCCGCACCACCCAGGTCTTCATCAACCTGCGCGACAACTCCCGCACCCTCGACCGCGAGGGCTTCGCCCCCTTCGGCGTGGTGGTGCAGGGCATGCGGGTGGCCGAGGCGCTCAACCCCGAGTACGGCGAGCGCGCCGGCGGCGGCATCCGCGCCGGCCACCAGGCGCCGCTGTTCGCCGGCGGCAACGCCTACCTGGAAAAGCACTTCCCCCGCCTGGACTTCATCCGCCGCGCGACCGTGGTCGGCCGGTAAACGGCGCTGGCCCTCAGCGGCGGCCGGGCATGACCGCGGCGCGGGCCGCCGCCGGCGCCGCGGCGGCGGCCGGCTCGGGCGGCGCCGGCTCGTGCACCAGCCCCAGCGCCTTGCGCATCTCCGTGTCCAGCTTCTTCAGCATCTCGGGATGCTCGGCCAGGTACTGCTTGGCGTTCTCCCGCCCCTGGCCGATGCGCTCGCCCTTGTAGGCGTACCAGGAGCCCGACTTCTCGATCACGTTCTTCTCCGTCGCCAGGTCAATCAGATCGCCGGTGATGGAGATGCCCTCGCCGTACATGATGTCGAACTCGGCCTCGCGGAACGGCGCCGCCACCTTGTTCTTCACCACCTTGGCGCGGGTGCGGTTGCCGATCACCGCGTCGCCGTCCTTGATGGCGGCGATGCGGCGGATGTCAATCCGCACCGAGGAGTAGAACTTCAGCGCCCGGCCGCCGGTGGTGGTCTCCGGGCTGCCGAACATCACCCCGATCTTCTCGCGGATCTGGTTGATGAAGATCAGCGAGGTGCGCGACTTCGACACCAGCCCGGTGAGCTTGCGCAGCGCCTGCGACATCAGCCGCGCCTGCAGGCCGACGTGGGAGTCGCCCATTTCGCCATCCAGCTCGGCCTTGGGCACCAGCGCCGCCACCGAGTCCACCACCAGCACGTCCACCGCTCCCGAGCGCACCAGCGCCTCGGCGATCTCCAGCGCCTGCTCGCCGTAGTCCGGCTGCGACACCAGCAGGTTGTCAATGTCCACCCCCAGCTTGCGCGCGTAGGCCGGATCCAGGGCGTGCTCGGCGTCCACAAATGCCGCCATGCCGCCCGCCTTCTGCGCCTGCGCGATCACCTGCAGCGCCAGCGTGGTCTTGCCCGACGACTCCGGCCCGAAGATCTCGATCACCCGGCCGCGCGGCACCCCCCCCACCCCCAGCGCCGCATCCAGCGAGAGCGCCCCGGTGGGGATCACCGCAATCGGCACGATCGCGTCCTTCGAGCCCAGGCGCATGATCGAGCCCTTGCCAAATTGTTTTTCGATCTGCGAGAGCGCGGCATCAATGGCGCGGGTGCGTTCGTCGGTCATTTCGGGGGCCTCGTTTCTGCGAAAATCGGATCATACCACGCCCCGGCTCGCAGCGAACAAAAAACGAAGACCACCCCAACGCGGGGGGCGGCCGGGCGGCCCCCCTGCTAGAACGCCCCGCGGAACCCGATCGCCTGGAATTGGATGCGCCACAGCAGCGCGCCGTTGTTGCGCGCCCGCCCCGCCAGCTTGCCATTGGACTCCCAAAACACCACCGCCGTTTGCGAGATGGCGGCCAGCGTGCCCTCGTGGCGCTCCACCTGCCAGCGCTGCCGGCCGTTGGCGGCGTCGAGCAGGCGGATGTCGTGCTCCGACTGCAGCAGCAGCACGTTGCCCATCGCCTCCACTGCGGGATAGTCGCCGGCCAGGCGGCGGGTGAAGGCCAGCCGGCCGCTGGCCAAGTTCCAGCCGCGCAGCAGGCTGGTGTGGTGGGGGGCGGACTCGAGCATCACCGCCGTGGTCGCCGAGACCGCCAGCTTGGGGTCGGGCGTCGCCGCCCGCGAGGCCTGCCACAGCTCGCCCTGGTAGGTGCCGCCCCGCACCACCGGCGTCGTCCCCTGCCAATCGGTGAAGAAAAAGCCGTGGCGGTCCAGGCTGGCGCGCGGAAACGAGCCGGCGCCCGCCCCGCCGTGCCCGCCCCATAGCAGCCTCAGCGGCGCCGCCAGAAAAAACTCGCCCTTCTGGCGGGCGTAGAGCAGCAGCCCGTGGCCGTCGCCCCGGAAGGGATAGAGCGCGGGCGGCACCTCCTCCGCGCTCAGCGCCGCCGCCCCCGGGTGGTAGCTCAGCGCCGCCCGCACCTGGCCGTGGTTGCGCTCCAGCAGCAGCAGGCCGCCGGCGGGCAGCGGCAGCAGCGACACGTCGTGGTCCTGGCGCAACCCGAAGCCGGTCTCACTCTGCCCGTCCTGGGCGCTCAGCACCTCCAGCCGCCCGCGGGTATGCACATACCAGGTGCGGCCGCGCGTGCCCACCGTCCAGTGCTCCACCTGCGCCCAGTCCCGGCACCAGAGCTGCTTGCCGTCGCGGGTGCGCAGCCGGCAGAAGCGCGTCACCCGGCGGTGCATTGCCGGCAGGATGTCGGTCACCCAGGAGACGATCAGCAGCCCGCGGCCATCGGTCGAAGTCTGCCCGGTGAAGCGCGGAAACCGCCACGCCACCTGCCCGGTGTGGGCATTCAGCGCCACCCCGTCCTGGGGCAGAAACAGCACCTCCCGGTCCACGCGGTACAGCGGCTGCACCGCGGCGGCGGCGACCGCGAGAAGGAAGAGCAGCAAGAGCGCGCGGGCAGCGGCGGACATGAAGCCTCGTTAGCCCGCAGTGTGCACCAGCCTCTCGGAATTTTGCAATAGGCAGAACCCCGGAGGAGCAGGCGTCCGCCCCAGCCGCCCGTGGCGCCCGCTGCCCGCTCCCCGCCACGTTGGTGGGCGCGGGCCCCAGCGCGCCTGCCCGGCCCGGCTGGAGCAGCGCCGGGCCGGTGCGGCGCGCGTCCCGCTTGTGCTCGCGCCGACTGGGGGCCCCATGGCCCCCAGTCGGCGCTGCGCTTCGCTGGGGCCGCGCCGCATTCGCTTCCCCGGGGGCGCAGACGCGCCGCTGGCGCGTCTGCCCCTGCGGAATTTCGCGGCCATTCGCGCCGATTTTGCCCGCAGGCAAAGCGGCGCGACCCCCGCGATCAGTACTGATAGAAGCCGCGGCCGGATTTGCGCCCCAGCCAGCCCGCCGCCACCATGTTGCGCAGCAGCGGGCAGGGGCGGTACTTGTCGTCGCCCAGCCCCGCGTGCAGCACCTCCATGATGTGCAGGCAGACGTCCAGGCCGATGAAGTCGGCCAGCGTCAGCGGGCCCATGGGATGGGCCATGCCCAGCTTCATGATCTCGTCAATCGCCTCCGGCTTGGCCACCCCCTCCATCACGCAGTAGATGGCCTCGTTGATCATGGGCAGCAGCACCCGGTTGGAGATGAAGCCGGGATAGTCGCGCACCTCCACCGGCGTCTTCTCCAGCCGCAGCGCCAACTGCTGCACCGCCTGGGCGGTGGCGTCGGAGGTCTGCAGGCCGCGGATCACCTCCACCAGCTTCATCACCGGCACTGGGTTCATGAAGTGCATGCCGATGAAACGGTCCGGCCGGCTGGTCGCCGCCGCCAACTCGGTGATCGAGATCGAGCTGGTGTTGGAGGCGAGCAGCGCCTCGGACGCCAGCAGCGCGTCCAACTGGCGGAAGAGCGGCAGCTTCAGCTCGCGCTGCTCTGGGATGGCCTCGATCGCCAACTGCGCCCCGCGCGCCGCCTCCAGCGCCTCGGAGAAGGTGATGCGCTCCAGCGCCACCCGCGCCGCCCCCTCGTCCAGCTTGCCCTTGGAGACCTCGCGCGCCAGGTTCTTCTCAATGGTGGAGCGGGCGCGCTGCAGCGCCTCCCGGTTGGCCTCGCACAGCACCACCTCCACCCCGAACTTGGCCAGCACATGGGCGATGCCGTTGCCCATGGTGCCGCCGCCGATCACCGCAACTTTCTGAATATCCATCGTCCCCTCGTCCGGCGCCGCGGCTAGAGCCGCTCGATGGCCATGCCCACGGCGTTGCCGCCGCCCAGGCAGAGCGCCGCCATGCCCCGCCGCGCCTGCCGCCGCTCCAGCTCGTACATCAGCGTCACCAGCACCCGCGCCCCGCTGGCGCCAATGGGATGGCCCAGCGCCACCGCCCCGCCGTTGACGTTGACCCGGTCGGCCGGCAGCCCCAGCTCCTTCACCACCGCCACCGCCTGCACCGCGAACGCCTCGTTCAGCTCGTACAGGTCCACCTGGTCCACTCCCCAGCCCGTCTTCCTCCACAGCTTGCGGATCGCCTCCACCGGCGCCATCATCACCCACTTCGGCTCCAGCCCGCTCACCGCCTGCGCCACGATGCGGAAGCGCGGCTGCAGCCCCAACTCCCGCGCCTTGGCCTCCGTGGTCACCACCACCGCCGCCGCGCCGTCGTTCACGCCGGGGGCGTTGCCCGCCGTCACCGTGCCGTCCTTCTTGAAGGCCGGCTTGAGCTTGCCCAGCGCCTCCAGCGAGGCGTCCGCACGCGGGCCCTCGTCCTTCGTGATCAGGATGGGATCGCCCTTCTTCTGCGGGATCGGAACCGCGACGATCTGCGCGTCGAAACGGCCCTCGTTCATCGCCGCCACCGCCTTGCGGTGGCTCTCCAGCGCATAGGCGTCCTGCTCGGCGCGGCTGACGTGGTACTTCTCCGACACCAGCTCGCCGGTGTTGCCCATGTGGAAGTTCTCATACACGTCCCACAGCCCGTCGTGCACCATCGAGTCTTCCGCCACCGCGTTGCCCATGCGGAAGCCTTGCCGCGCCCCCGGCAGCAGGTAGGGACAGTTGGACATGGACTCCATCCCGCCCGCCACCACGATCTCGCTCTCCCCCAGCAGCACCGCCTGCGCCGCCAAGCCCACCGCCTTCAGCCCCGAGCCGCAGACCTTGTTGATGGTCATCGCCGCCACGCTGGGCGACAGGCCGCCGAACAGCGCCGCCTGCCGCGCCGGGTTCTGCCCCAGCCCGGCCTGCACCACGTTGCCCAGGATGCACTCGTCCACCTGTTCGGGCTTGAGGCCGGCGCGCTGCACCACCTCGCGCACCGCGATCGCCCCCAACTGCGGCGCCGTCAGCGGCGCCAGCCCGCCCAGGAAACGTCCCACCGGAGTGCGCACACCTGCAACAATTACGGCTTCGCTCATGGATTCAGTATAAGCAAAACGGGTCAGGGCAGAGGGAACCGGGGACAGGGCAGCCGAAAAAAAGGGCGCCGAGGAGATCGGCGCCCGCAAGCAAAGGAGTGGAGTGACTCTGGCTACGAACCGGAACCCAGGCTGTTTTTCAGGATCTTGATCTGCACCCTGCCGCCCAGCGTGCGCCGCCCGGCCGGGGCGCTGCCCATCTGCGCCGCCTCCGGGGCGGCGTTGCCCAATCCCATGGTGTAGATGCGATACAGCGGCACATTGTGCTGCAGCACCATGTAGCGCACCACCGCGTCCGCCAACTGCTGGCTGGCCGCCACCCCGGCTTGGCCCTTGCGGCTGGAGTAGGCGGTCACCTCCACCACATAGCCCTTTTGGCTGCCGAGCCCCTGCAGGAACCCGTCCAGTTGCTGCTGCGTGTTGGCACTCAGCGTCGCCGGCCCGGGCTTGAAATCGAGCTCCGCCGACTGCGCCACTTGATACTGGTCCACGCCCTGCAGCTTGGTGTTGGCCGCGTTCACCTGGTCGTTGAGTTGCGCCGCCTGCGTGCCGTCCTGCTGCACCTGCTGCTGGGCGGCGTCAGCGGCCTCGCCTGCCTGGCGCGCGGTGGCGCCGGCGGCGGCGATGCCCGACTTGGAGCGCGCATCCAAGTCCGCTATGGACTTGGAGTTGTCATTGGTGAGCCCGTCCAGCTCGTTCACCCGGTCGCGGATGGGCGAGAGCTGGCCCTGCACGTATTTCTTGCGGGCAAAGGGGTTGAGCCGCCCCCAAAAGCCCTGCTTCACCGGCGCCGTCAACGGCGGCGGTGCCTGCACGTCGGTCGGGTTGGGGCTGGTTTGGCTGGCCGCCGGCGCCGCCGCCGGCGCCGCCGTGCCCGTCTGCGCCGCCAGCGGCAAGCCCAATGCCGCCGCCAACGCCAACATCGTCGTCCACGAACAGAGTGTGTGCTTGCGCATGTGGGAATCCTCCGGGCCTCGGCGGCCCTTCACCCTGGATCTCTACACGTTGCGTGCCAAACGCGAAGCCCATGAAAACAAAGGCGAACTTATGGCCACCCGCCCGCCGCAGCCGCCACAATCGCCTTGGCATCGCGTAAAAACAGCGATATGCTTGAGGCCGTGGTTGCGGGAGGAGACAAGGGCATGCTGATCGTTTTGTTCGTCCTGGGAGCGGTGGGGATGCGATTTTTGCCGCACGCGTGGAACTTCACCCCGGTGATCGCCATGCTGCTGCTGGCCGGCAACTACATGAAGGCGCGCCAGCTCTGGCTGCCGATTGCCGCCCTCATGGCCAGCGACTTTGCCCTCAACCTCTTCGTCTACCACGCCCCCGGCGGCCTTGACCAGTATTTCACTTGGGCGGCCTACCTGGTGGTGCTGGGGTTGGCGCTGGTGGCGCTCAAGGGCAAGGTGCGCATGCCCGCCCTGGTCGGCACTACGCTCGCCTCCTCCACCCTGTTCTTTTTGATCAGCAACTTCGGCACTTGGTTCGGCAGCCAGCTCTACCCCCACACCTGGTCGGGCTTGGCCACCTGCTACCTCATGGGCGTGCCCTTCTACCGCAACGCCGCCCTCGGCGACCTGCTGTATGTGGCCGTCTTCTTCGGCCTCTACGCTTGGCTGCAGCAACGGCATTGGGCCCGCGCCAGCGCCGCCTAATCCTTCATGTCGTCCGCCACGCGGGCGCTGCTGATTTTCAATCCCATCGCCGGCCGCAATCCGGCCAGCCGCACCGCGCGGGTGGAGGCCTTGGCGCGCGGCCTGCGCCGCGGCGGCTGGACCGTGGACATCGCCGCCACCGACGCCGAGCGCGGCGCCTTTCCCGCCGCCGAGCGCGGCCTGTGCGCTGGCTACTCCGTGCTGGTGGGCTGCGGCGGCGACGGCACCCTCAACCAGATCGCCCACGCCATCGCCTCGGCCCCCGCCCCCCACCCCGCCCTGGCGGTGGCTCCGCCCTTTGGCACCGCCAACGTCTATGCCCGCGCCATCGGCTGTCCCGGCCATCCCGCGGCGGCGGCGCGCTGGCTGCTCCGGGCCCGGCCCCAGCCCCGCCCCCTCGGCCTGGCCGTCACCTCCGACGGCCCGCGCCATTTCCTCGCCGTCGCCAGCATCGGCTACGACGCCGCCGTGGTGCGCGACCTCCACCCCGCCGCCAAGCGCCGCTGGGGCAAGCTCGCCTTCGTCGCCAGCGTCGGCGTCGCTTGGCGGCGCTACTTCCCCGCCTCGTTCGACTATGAGGCCGGCAACCTGTGCGGCCGCGCCGACGGCCTGATGCTCGCCCTCACCCCCTTCTACGCCGGCCGCCTCCACCTCGGCCGCCCCGGGCCCGACGGCGCCCTCGCCCTGGCCCTGCGTGGCGCCCCCCGCCTCTTGCCCCTGCAGGCCCTCTTTCTGCTCACCTGCGGCCTCGAATTCGCCCCCGGGGTCGAGCGCCTGCCCCCGGGCTCCATCACCGTCACCACCCCCGGCCGCCCCCTCGAGCTCGACGGCGAGTTCGTCGGCGCCACCCCCGCCACCCTCTCGGTGGTGGCGGCCGCCGTCCACGTCCTAGTCGGCCGCCCGCCTCTTGCGGCCCCACCCGATCCTGTATCCTGACCCTCATGCAGCCGACGCAAGGCACGGCCATCGAGTCCCGCCACGGCTTGGTGCAGGCCATGGGGCTTTGGGACGTCATCCTCTTCAACATCGCCGCCGTACTGGGCCCGCGCTGGGTGGCCACCGCCGCCCACACCGGCCCCAGCTCGATCGGACTTTGGCTCTCGGCGGCCCTGCTCTTTTTTTTGCCGATGGCGCTGGTGATCACCGAACTCGCCACCCGCTACCCCCACGTCGGGGGCATCTACGCCTGGACCCACGAGGCCTTCGGTCCCTTCCACGGCTTCGTCGCCGGCTGGACCTACTGGACCTACAGCATCGTCTACTTCCCCGCCCTGCTCAACGCCAGCGTGGCCATGTCGGTCTACATGGGCGGCCCCGGCTTCGCCGCCCTCGCCCTCAACAAGAACTTCGTCATGCTGGGCTCGCTCGCCATTCTCGGCTTGGCCATCTGGATGAACATCGTCGGGGTGCGCATCGGCAAATGGCTGGAGAACGCCGGCGCCATCGGCACCTACATCCCCCTGCTCCTGCTCGTCCTGTTCGGCGCCTTCTTCGCCGTGCGCTTCGGCTCGGCCACCCATTTCACCGCCGCCAACATGGGTGTGCACTTCAGTTGGGGCACGATCAACTACTGGTCGCAGATTGCCTTCGCCTTCTCCGGCCTGGAGGTGGTCTGCTTCATGAGCGAAGAGGTGCGCGACCCGCAGCGCACGCTCAAGTACGGCATCCTGGTGGCGGCGCTGGCCATCGCCGCCATGTATGTGCTGGGCACGGTGGGCACGCTCGCCATCCTCCATCCCGGCCAGGTGGATCTGCGCGCCGGCGCCATCCAGGCGCTGACCACCGCCGCCGGCCAGTTTGGCCTGGCCTGGATCGCCATCATCGTCGCCATGCTGCTGGCGGTGGGCAACATCGGCGGCGTCGGCACCACCGTCGCCGGGGTGGCGCGGGTCCCCTTCGCCGCCGGCATTGACCGCTACCTGCCCCGCGCCTTCGGCAAGATCCACCCCACCTGGCGCACCCCCTACGTCGCCATGCTGGTGCAGGGAGCGGCCTCGGCGGCGCTGCTCATCGTCAGCCAGATCGGCGGCACCGACGCCACCAGCGCCTACCAGATCCTGGTGGATGCCACCGACGTCATGTACTTCATCTCCTTCGTTTACATGTTCCTCGCCCTGATCGCCCTCCGCCGCCGCCCCGACCGCGGCGCCCAACCCGGGCACGCGCTCGTCCCCCTCGGCCAGGTCGGCGTCTGGCTCTGCGGCCTGCTCGGCCTTGCCATCACCCTGCTCGCCATCGTCGTCTCCCTGATCCCCCCCAACGACCTGCAGGGTTCGCGCACCATGTTCGAGGTCAAGGTGGTCGGCATCTGCAGCGCCCTCATCCTCAGCGGCCTTATCCTATACTGGCGCAAGGGCAAGCGCGGCCCGGTCGAGGCCTGAGCCAGCCTTGCCTTCGAGGCGGTACTATTAATCCATGCCCTTGGTGGCCGCATCCGCCTGCGATTTGGAGAACTACCTCCGCTACCCCGACCACGCCCTCGACCGCCGGCTGGCGGAGTTGCGCGCCCAATTGGGCCCGCGCGTGCTGATCCTCGGCCACCACTACCAGCGCGACGAGGTCATTCGCTACGCCGACTACCGCGGCGACTCGCTCCGCCTCGCCCAGCGCTCGCTCGAACACCCCGAGGCCGAGTTCATCATCTTTTGCGGCGTCCATTTCATGGCCGAGAGCGCCGACATCCTGCGCGCCGAGCACCAGCAGGTCATCCTGCCCGACCTCAACGCCGGCTGCTCCATGGCCGACATGGCCGAGTACCCCCAGGTGCTCGACGCCTGGGAGCAACTCGAAGAGCTGGGCCTGGCCGAGCAGTTCCTGCCGCTCACCTACATGAACTCCACCGCCGCCATCAAGGCCTTCTGCGGCCGCCAGGGCGGCATGGTCTGCACCTCCTCCAACGCCCCCGCCGCCTTCCGCTGGGCCTTTGCCCAGCGCCCCAAGCTCCTCTTCCTCCCCGACCAGCACCTCGGCCGCAACACCGGCGTCAAGCTCGGCCTGCGGCTCGACCAGATGCTGGTCTGGGACCCGCGCCAACCCCTCGGCGGCAACACCCCCGCAGCCCTCGCCCACGCCCAGGTGCTGCTCTGGAAGGGCCACTGCTCCGTCCACCAGCGCTTCCGCCCCGAACACGTGGACCAATGGCGCGCCCAGTCGCCCGACATCCAAATTCTGGTCCACCCCGAGTGCAGCCACGAGGTGGTGCAAAAAGCCGACCTGGTCGGCTCGACCGACTTCATCATTCGCCAAGTCTCCCAGGCCACGCCCGGTGCCCGCTGGGCCATCGGCACCGAGTTGCACCTGGTCCACCGCCTCGCCCAGCAGTTCCCCGACCAGTGGATCTCGCCCCTCGACAACGACGGCTGCCCGGTGTGCTCTACCATGTTCCGCATCTCCCCCCAGCACCTCGCCTGGGTGCTCGACAATTTGGCCCAGGGCCAGGTGGTGAACCGCATCCGCGTAAAGGATGACGTCAAGCACTGGGCCCGGGTGGCGCTCGACCGCATGCTGGCGCTCAGCGTGAAGGCCGCACCCGCCGCCCCCCAGCCGGTGGGAGCCCGCGCGTGAGCGTCGAGCGCACCTTCACCCTGAGCGAGGCGCAGGCGCTGCTGCCGCTGCTCAACGGCCTGCTGCAGAACGCCATGCGCGCCCACGAGCGCGTCGAAGAGATCGACCAGCAGTTCCAAACCCTGATCAGCCACATCCTGCTCTCCGGCGGCGTGCAGGTGGACCCCATTCACACCAGCCGCTTGAAGTCCGAGCGCGAGCGCCAGGCGCAGAAGCTGGAAGACGCGGTGCGCGAGATCGTGGCCAGCGGCGTGCAACTCAAGGACCTCGACGAGGGCCTGCTCGACTTCCCCTGCCTGATGAACGGCACCGTGGTGCTGCTCTGCTGGAAGCACGGCGAGCCCGCCATCGAGCACTGGCATGGCCTGGAGGAGGGCTTCGCCCACCGCAAGCCGCTCGACCCCTCCATGTACCCCGAGGGCCCGCAACGGGTGCATTAGCCTCCCAGCGCCAAGCCCCGTGCCTCTCGCCCGCCCATGACTTGCGTCCTTCAGTGCGTCCGCCGCGCCGCGGTCCGCGTCGCCGGCGAGGTGGTCGGCGCCATCGGCCCCGGCTACCTGGCGCTGATCGGGGTCGAGCGCGGCGACGGCCCCGCCGATGTGGACTACCTCTGCCGCAAGCTCCAGGGCCTGCGCCTCTGGCCCGACGCCCAAGGCAAGATGAATTTGTCGCTCGTCGAGGCGCACGGCGCCGCTGGCGCCGTCCTGGCCGTCTCCCAGTTCACCCTGCTGGGCGACACCCGCCGCGGCCTGCGCCCCAGCTTCGACGCCGCTGCCCCGCCCGCCGAGGCCCGCCTGCTCTATCAATCCGTGGTGGACCAGCTCCGCTCCCAAGGACTCCACGTCGAGACCGGCGTCTTCCAGGCCGAAATGGAAGTGGAGCTGGTCAACCAAGGCCCGGTGACCATCCTTCTCGACAGCCGCAACCGCACGGCTTAGCGATCCTCCCGGCCGCGTGGCAAATCAGCCACATTCGCCCCTCCCAGTGTAGCCTCTAAGTCACTGCAACAAAAAGATTTAAGCCAAGCATCCGGGCTATGGCAGCATTAAATCTGCCGATGCCGTTTGAGGCCACCATCTCGCGTCCCACCCATGCCGAGGGCGTGGGCCTGCACAGCGGGGCGCGGGCGCGGTTGCGCCTGTTGCCCGCCCCGGCGGGCAGCGGCATTCAGTTCCGCCGCATTGATCTCGATGGCTTCGTCGTCGAGGCCCGCTCCGCCAACATCGCCAAAGTCAGCTACGCCACCAGCTTGATGAAGAAGGGGGTGTTCATCTCCACCACCGAGCACCTGCTCTCGGCGCTAATGGGGGCAGGCATAGACAATGTGGTGGCGGAGCTGGACAACCTGGAGGTGCCGATCCTCGACGGCAGCGCGCTGCCCTACATGGAGATGCTCGAGGCCGCCCGCCCCAAGCGCCAGCACCGCCGCCGCCGCGTGCTGCGCATCACCAAGCCGCTGGAGTTGCGCGAGGGCGAGAAATTCATCGGCGTCTATCCCGCCTCCGGCTACACCCTGCATTACCAGATCAACTTTCCCCATCCCGTGATCGGCCGCCAAAAATTCGCCCTGGAGCTAACCCCCGACAGTTACCGCCGCGAGCTGGCGCCGGCGCGCACCTTCGGCTTCTTGGCCGAATTTGCCGCCATGCGCCGCCAGGGGCTGATCCGCGGCGGCAGCCTGGAGAACGCCGTGGTGCTGGACGAGCGGCGGGTGGTGAACGGCGAACTGCGCTTTGTGGACGAATTCGTCCGCCACAAGATGTTGGACCTGATCGGCGACCTGGCCCTGCTGGGCGCGCCGCTGGAGGCCGAAGTGGTCGCCGACCGCGCCGGCCACGCCCTCCACACCGCCCTGGTGCAGCGCCTGCTCGCCGACCGCCGCCACTGGGAGTGGGTCGAAGCCCCCGCCCCGGCGCCCATCCAGGCCGCCACCGCCATCATCCCCGCTTATACTGATTGAGCCGCGTTTTTGGAGGGTGCATGAGCACGCTTGCCACCGAAGAACTGGCGCTTGACGCCAACGAGACCAACCCCTGGGCCGCCCAAGCCGCCCGCTTCAACACCGCCGCCCGCAAGCTCGACCTCGACGAGGGCATCGCCAAGATCCTGGGCCACCCCGCCCGCGAGCTCACCGTCCACATCCCGGTGCAGATGGACGACGGCCGCATCGAGGTGTTCACCGGCTACCGCGTGCAGCACAGCGAGGCCCGCGGCCCCGGCAAGGGCGGCATCCGCTACGCCAGCGACGTCTCGCTCGACGAGGTGCGCGCCCTGGCGAGCTGGATGACCTGGAAGTGCGCCGTGGTCAACATCCCCTTCGGCGGCGCCAAGGGCGGCATCATCTGCGACCCCCACATCCTCTCCAAGAGCGAGCTGGAGCGCCTCACCCGCCGCTACACCGCCGAGCTGGTCGAGTTCATCGGCCCCGAGCGCGACGTGCCCGCCCCCGACGTCAACACCAACGAGCAGGTCATGGCCTGGATCATGGACACCTACTCCATGCACAAGCGCCAGACCGTCAACGCCGTGGTCACCGGCAAGCCCCTGCCCCTGGGCGGCAGCGAGGGCCGGCGCCAGGCCACCGGCCGCGGCTGCAAGATCGTCTGCGACCGCGCCAGCGAGCGCCTGGGCCTGGACAAGCGCCAGGCCCGCGTCATCGTCCAGGGCTTCGGCAACGTCGGCAGCAACGCCGCCGAGCTGCTCGCCGCCGATGGCTACCGCGTCATCGGCGTGGACGAGTACGATGGCGGCATCCTCAACCCCAAGGGGCTCGACATCGAGGCCCTGCTCGCCTACCGCGCCAAACACCAGACCATCCAGGGCTTCCCCGGCACCCAGGCCTTCCCCCCCCGCGCCCTGCTCACCGCCGCCTGCGACATCCTGGTCCCCGCCGCCACCGAAAACCAGATCACCAGCCGCAACGCCGCCCAGATCCAGGCGCGCATCATCTGCGAGGGCGCCAACGGCCCCACCACCGTCCTGGCCGACGAGATCCTCGAAAAGAAGGGCGTCTTCGTCATCCCCGACATCCTCGCCAACGCCGGCGGCGTCACCGTCTCCTACTTCGAGTGGGTGCAGGACCGCCAAGGCTACTTCTGGAAGGAAGCCGAGGTCAACCACAAGTTGCAGGACATCATGGACTCCAGCTTCGCCGCCGTGGTCGGCTACGCCGACAAGCACCAAGTCAACAACCGCATCGCCGCCTACATGCTCGCCATTGACCGGGTCGCCACCGCCATCCAGTTGCGCGGCATCTACGCATGAGCGCGGCGCGCACCCGCGCCGCCACCCCTGAGGCTGCCGTCCCCGCCACCGCGGTGCTCAACGACCGCGGCGCCGAGCGCGTGCGCGCCGGCCATCCCTGGGTCTACGCCGGCGAGATCCTGGGCTGGGAACCCGCCGAGCCCGCCCCCGACGCCCGCGCTCCGGTGCGGCTGCGCGACCGCCGTGCGCGCGAGCTCGGCCTCGCCGACTTCAGCCCCCACTCCCAGATCCGCCTCCGCCTGCTCAGCCGCGATCCCGCCGCCCGCGTGGACGCCGCCTTCTTCCGCCAGCGCCTCGAGCAGGCGCTCGCCTACCGCCAGCGCCTGGTCCGCGGCAGCGACGCCTACCGCCTGGTCGCGGCCGAGGCCGACGGCCTCCCCGGCCTGATCGTGGACCGCTACGCCGCCGCCCTGGTCGTCCAGACCCTCACCTGGCCCATGGCCGCCCGCCAGTCCGAGCTCGTCGCCGCCCTCGAGGAACTGCTCCAGCCCGCGGTCGTGGTCGAGCGCAACGAGGTCAAGGTGCGGCAAAAGGAAGGCCTGGAGCTGCGCCGTGGCCTGCTGCGCGGCGAGGCCGCCGCCGCTTCCCAAACCGAGGTCGCCATCAACGGCCTGCGCTTCCAGCTCGACCTGCTCGAGGGCCAGAAGACCGGCGGCTTCCTCGACCAGCGCGAAAATTGGGCCGCCGCCGCCGGCTATGCCGCCGCCCTCGGGGCGCAGTCGGCGCTCGATGTCTTCACCTACCAGGGCGGCTTCGCCCTCCACCTCGCCCGCCACTGCCCCCGGGTCGAGGCGGTGGACAGTTCCCGCCCCGCGCTCGAGGCCGCCGAGCGCAACGGCGAGCGCAACCGCTTGGGCGCCATTGACTGGGTCGAGGCCAACGCCTTCGACCTGCTGCGCGACTACGACCAGAACGACCGCCGCTTCGACGTGGTCGTGCTCGATCCTCCCGCCTTCGCCAAGTCGCGCGCCGCCCTCGCCACCGCCGCCGCCGGCTACAAGGAGATCAACCTGCGCGCCCTCAAGCTGCTCAACCCCGGCGGCCTGCTGGTGACCTGCTCCTGCTCCCACCACCTCTCCGAAGCCCACCTGCTCGACATCCTCGCCGCCGCCGCCCGCGACGCCCGCCGCGAACTCACCCTGCTCGAACGCCGCGGCCAAGCCTGCGACCACCCCGTCCTGCTCAACGTCCCCGAAACCGCCTACCTCAAGTGCATCTTCGCCGTGGCGCGTTGAGTCCGCCGGCTGGCTGAACCCGCGTTGTCCCGACGCCGCCGCCAAACGCCAGCCGGCATGCCACTCTGGCCATGCCGCCGGTGCTTGGAGCGGCGCTCGGGCCAGTGCTATCATTGGTGACACCAAGGAACTATAGGTGCCCACCGGAAGCACAACCACCATCAAGCTCGACCCGCAAACCAAGGCGCGCCTGCGGCGCCTCGCCGCCGCACGGCGGCGCTCGGCACACTGGCTGATGAAAGAGGCGGTGGGCCAATATTTGGAGCGCGAGGAACAGCGCGAGCAATTGCGGCAGGACTCGTTGGCGGCGTGGAGGGAATACGAAGCCAGCGGACTCCATGCGACGGGGGAGGAAGTCGACCAATGGCTCGGCAAGCTGGCAGAGGGTGAGAATTCGCCGCCGCCGCGGGCGCATCGCTAAGCCAACCCGCACTGCTGCCGGCGAATAAGCATGGCCCGCCTCATCTGGACCCAGAGCGCGCTCGCCGACTTGAACCGCCTGCGCCAATTCCTCGCCCTGCGCGACCCGGTGGCGGCGAGGCGAGCGGTAGCCGCCATTCGCCTAGGCATCCGCCAGCTCGAAGCGTTCCCGAAGATTGGCCAGGCGGTGGATGAGATGCCTCCGGAATTCCGGGAGTGGTTCATCCCCTTCGGCCACGGCGGCTACCTAGTGCGCTACCACTACAGCCGCGACCAAGTCGCAATCCTGGCTGTGCGGCACGGACGCGAGGCCGACGGCTAGCCCGGCTCGTGTACGCTGGCGAGATGAGTTCACGCCCCAGCCGCCGCCGCGCCCTCCAGGCGCTGGCCGCCGCCGGCGCGGGCGCACTGCTCGCCCCGCGTTGGGCGGCCTTCGCCGCCGAGTGGGAGCTCGCCGGCCAGCCGGTGGAGCTGGCCTTCACCTCCGTCAGCCGCCGCACGCTGCGCATCACGCTGCGGCCGCTGGAGGCGGGGCAACCGTCGCCGCTCCCCGATGACGGCGCGCTGGTGCGCACCACCTGGGAACGTCCGGCGGCACAGTGGCGCAACCGAGTCGGCCCCCAGACGGTGCGCTGCGGCGCCTTCACCTTGCATGTCGCCGCCGCCCCGCTGCGCGTCCGCATCGAGGCGCCGGGCGGGCGCTTGGTGCAGGAGATCCGCGCCGAAGCCGGCCCAACCGGCGAGGCCCAAGTCCGCTACGGCTTCCGCCTCGGCGCCGCCCCGCTGTTCGGCCTCGGCCAGGGCGGCCCGCAGCTCGACAAGCGCGGCCAGCTCGACGCCATGGGCAGCGGCCAGGGCGGCTACCAGTTGGCCACCCACGGCGCCAAGGTCCCCATCCAGGTTTTGTGGAGCGCCGAGGGCTGGGGCCTGTTCGTTCATCTGCCCCTAGGCGCCTTCGACTTGACCGGCCCCGACACCGGCTGGCTCCTGCCCCGCCCCGACCGCGGCGGCCACGAGCCCGGCGAGGCCCTCCCCGGCGCCGGCCAGCGCGCCCTCGGGCTGCCGCTCGACCTCTTCGTAATGGACGGCGCCGGCGCGCCCCCCGCCGCGCTGCTCGCCGAGTATGCCTCGCTCACCGGCCGCGCCGCCATGCCGCCGCTCTGGGCCTTCGGCTACCAGCAGTCGCACCGCACCCTGGGCACGCCGCCGTCCATCCTCGACGAGGCCCAGACCTTCCGCGAGAAAAAGCTGCCCTGCGACCTGATGATCTACCTCGGCACCGGCTTCTGCCCCGATGGCTGGAACACCAACAACGGCGAGTTCGCCTGGAACCCCAAGGCCTTTCCCGATCCGCCCGCCGCGCTGGCGGCGCTGCACCGGCAACACTTCAAGGTGGCGCTGCACGTTGTGCTCGAGGGGCGCAAGCTCACCGGCACCGTCGCCGGCGCCTGCACCGCCGCCCCCCTGCCCAGCGGCCGCACCCCCGACGGCCGCTGGCCCCCCGACCGCCAAGTCGCCTGCTACTGGCCCTTCCACCAGCCCCTGGTGGAGCAGGGCGTGGACGGCTGGTGGCCCGACCAGGGCGACGGCCTCGACGCCCCTTCCCGCCTCGCCCGCATCCGCATGTATTTCGAGGGCCAGCAACTCTACCGCCCCAACCAGCGCGTCTTTGCCCTGCACCGCAACGGCTACGCCGGCATGCAGCGCTATGCGGCCTTTCTCTGGTCGGGCGACATCCGCTCCACCTGGGAGACGCTCAAGACCCACATCGCCGTCGGCATCAACGCCGGCCTGAGCGGCATCCCCTATTGGGGCACCGACACCGGCGGCTTCATCCCCACCCCCGAGTACACCGGCGAGCTCTACGCCCGCTGGTTCCAGTTCTCCGCCTTCTGCCCGCTGTTCCGTTCCCACGGCCGCGATTGGCGCCTGCACCTGCCCTGGGGCTGGACCGCCGGCGAGATCGGCTACGACGAAGAGCCCGAGTACCGCCCCTCGGCCGCCACCCTGCATAACCCGGCGATCGAGCCCATCTGCAAAAAATACCTGGAGCTGCGCTACCGCCTCCTGCCCTACCTCTACACCGCCGTGCACGAGACCTGCGCCACCGGCGTGCCGATCCTGCGCGGCCTCTGGCTGGCCTATCCCGACGATCCGCAAGCGGTGGCGCGCGCCGATCAATACCTATTTGGCCCCGACCTGCTGGTGGCGCCGGTGGTCGAGCCCGGCGCCACCGCGCGCGCGCTCTACCTGCCCCGCGGCCTCTGGCACGACTTCTGGACGGGCGAGCGCGTGGCCGGCGGGCGCGAACACACCCGCCCGGTGGACCTGGCCACGCTGCCGCTCTACGTCCGCGCCGGCGCCGTCATCCCGACCGGCCCGGTGAAACAGTACGTGGAAGAAGCCTCGTCCGAGCCCTTGACCCTGACCGTCTACCCCGGCGCCGATGGCGGCGGCGCGCTCTATGAAGACGACGGCGCCAGCTTCGACTGCCAGCGTGGCCAATTCATGCGGCTGGAGTTCGCCTGGCGCGACCGCGCGCGGGAACTGCGCCTGCGCCTCGCCGCCGGCGCCATGCGCCCGCCCCGGCCGCGGCCGCTACGCATCCAGGTGATGGGTGAAACGACCCAGCGCCAGGTTTCCTTCGACGGCCGCCCGCTGGCAGTCATACTGTAAAACATGCCCGCTCCGCAGCCGCTCGACCCGCACCACACCGTCGCGGCGGCCGTGACCCGCGCGGCGCGCGTCCTCGGCTTGGGCATCGCCGGCGCGGTGCTGCTGGCGCTGGGGCTGGGCGTGTGGCGCGCCGCCACCAGCCCCGCCGCCGGCAAGGGCGCGCTGGTGGACGGCCTCCTGCTCGCCCAGGTGATCCTGACCGCCGCCCTCATCCTGCTCGGCAGCATGGTCGAGGGCTTCGGCCACGGCCTCTCGCTCGGCACCCGCTGGCCCTACACCCGCAACATCCTGGCGCTGCTGCTGCGCGGCGACGCCGAGGCCGCCCACCGCCTGCTCGCCACCGCCGTCGGCCTGGCCGCCCTGGCGCTGGCGTTGCTGCAACCCGGCTACCTCACCTACCTCGGCCTCGGGCTCATCCTGGCCACCGCCCTGTTGGGCATGGGAACGCTCTACGTGCTCGCCGGCCGCGCCCCCGCCCTCGTGCACGGCGTCCACGGCCTGCTCGCCTACCTGCTCTTTCTCAACTACCTGGTGGGGCTCTCCCAGCCCGGCGTCCACCTGGCGCCCTACCTCGACCACACCTTCGCCCTGCACGCCGTGCTCTTCGCCATCCTGCTGGGCGGCATGGTCACCGGCCAGCGCGGCTTTGGCAAGCCCTTGCAGGAGTTCCTCGTTCCCACCCGCGGCGCGCAGTGGATGTTCGTCGCGCACGGCTTCGCCGCGCTGCTGGTGCTGGGGACGCTGGGCTGGCTCGCTCCGGTCTATCCGGTGGCCTTCGGCCTCGCCCTGGTTCAGGCCGCCGTCGGCTTCTTCGTTTTCCACGCCGTCAACCTCAAGCCCAAATCCCCCGGCGCCATCGTCGCCTTCCACCAGGCCATGGCCCTGCTGCTCACCGCCGCCATCGTGCTCGGCTGGCAATGAGCCCCAACCGCGGCGCGTTGGGTCAGGGCGCCGAACCTCCCGCCCGCGGTCGCCAGCCAATGTGCAGATCCTCCGCCAGCGCCGCCAGGCGCTGGTCGGCGGTCCACAGCCGCCAGCCGCCGGCCAGCACCGCAGCCAGCAGGTGCATATCCACCCAGCCCACCCCGCGCCCGCACAGGCCGCGCGCCTGCACAAACGCCACCACCTCGCCATGCTCCAGCCGCGGCGCCTGCGGCAGCCAGTGGTAGTCGGCGAGCCAGTGCGCCCGGCCGCCGCGATCGCCCACCAACAGTTCGCCGTACACCATCTCGTGGCCGCCGACCTCCTCGCGGGCGAGCAGGCGCTCCATCTCTTCGCTGTAGTCCCGCCTGCCGGCCAGCATGCGCACCCACACCGACGTGTCGGCCAGGATCATCGCGCCGCCCGGCGCGCCGGCGGCTCCTCCCGCCGCCGCGGCGTGTCCTGGGCGTCGGGCTCCGACCCGGTCAGCATCCGCAGCCGCTGCACCGCCGCCCGCCGCACCAACTCCTGCAAGCCCCGATGAATGGTCTCGGTGTCGGTGGACGCGCCGCACACCGCCCGCGCCTCCGCCAACAATCCCGCCTCGATGTTCAGCGTCTTCTTCATACAGACGATTCTGCCATATATATCCGCATTTTGCTTCCACACAATATTGCCATACAGATATGGCCACGAATGCAGATCTCTTCGCTCAGCGCGCCGCCACCGCCGTTCCCGCCGCCGGGTGCGGCGCCCCCGCCAACTCGTACATCAGGGCGTAGGTGGCGATCCAGTGGGTCTCGAGGTAGCCCGCCTCATCCAGCGTCTTGTAGCCCTGCACCGCGTGGATGGCAGCCAGCCGGCGCAACACCGCCGCGCGCGGATCGCCCGCCGGCAGCGCGTTGGCGATGGTCAGCATGGCGGCGGCGCGGCTGAAGGCCAGGCCGATGAGGTGCGACTGCCCCGCCATCTGGTTGGGCGTCATCTGGCTGGGATCGAATGGCGACACCAGCGGATGGAAGGCGCGGCTGTAGACCGCCGGCAGGAACTGGTTGAACCAGGCCAGGAACGGCCCGCGCTCGAGCACATGCGCCATCAGCGCCCCTTCCACCAGGCAGGGCGAGAGGAACGACACCCCTTCCGGCTCGTAGGCGGTGGGACACTGCCGGTCGTTCTGGTAGAAGCGCAGCGCGGTGCTGACGATCGCCCGGTGCAGCGCCGGGTCGTGCCCGGCGGCGTAGGGCAGCATCAGGTCCATGTCGAAGGCGGTGTTGGGATGCACGCCTTGGCGGATGGGGGTGGGGAGCTCGGTGAGGTAGCGGGCCAGGTTCTTGGACAAGAAGTCGGCCAGCGGCGCCATGTTGGCCGCCCACTTCTTGGCGTCGGGATCGTTCCAACGCAGCAGCTCGCCGTAGAGCTTGAGCAGCCAGGCCTGGCCGTAGGGGCGCTCAAAGCCGCGGGACCGGCGGAAATAGGCTAGTTCGCCGTTGAGGTTGCGCGCGGCCAGGTGGTTGTCGAGCTTCTCGCGGATCAGGCTGGCCACCGGCAGGTCGGGATAGCGCCGCAGCAGCGTGGCCAGCGTCCAGGTGGAGTTGACCGCCGAGTGCCAGTCGTAGCATCCGTAGAAGGCCCGCCGGTGGCTGTAGTCGGCCAGCAGGTGGGTGGGCCCGGCGGGTTGCCAGAGATAGGCCTGCCGCGCCGCCGGGGAGGGCGCGGCGCCCCCGCGCCCGCGCCCGCTGGGCAGCGTCGCCGTGACCGCCGCCGGCGCCTCCGGCGCGCGCCCGCCACCCGGCTGCGCCTGCAAATGGTCGAGGCAGGAGAGCGGATAGGCGGCCAGCGTCATCGCCTCCATCCGGTTGAGCGGCGGCGTCTGCGCCTCCGGCAGCGTTTGCAGAAAGGCCTGCACGCTGTGCGCCGCCGGCGCGGCCAGCGGCGCTGGCGCCGCCGCCAACGGCGATGCCGCGCCCGCGGCCGCCGGCTGCGAACGGCAGCCGGCCAGCGCCAGCCCGGCCAGCGCGGCGGCGAGCGCCAGGGAAGTCCGGCGGAGGCCAAGTCGCTGCTTCATTCCAACTCCAGTCCGCGGGTTTCCGGCACCGCGAGCGCGCTGAGGGCGGCCAGGGCGAAGGCAATGCCGCACAGGCCGAAGGCCCAGGCCAGACCATGGGTTTGGCCCAGGCGTCCAATCACGAGCGGAGCGAAGGCGCTCAGCCCGCGGGCGAGGTTGTAGGAGACGCCCAGGGCAGTGGCCCGGATCGGGGTGGGAAACAGCTCGCTGCCCAGGATGCTCGAGCCGGTGAAAAAGCCCGTGCCGAAAAACGCCACCAGCGAGGCCGCCAGCAGGATCGTCAGCGGCGCCCGCGCCCCGGCAAACCACGGGATCAGCAGCGCCGCCAGCGCCAGGTAGGCCACCAGCGTGCGCTTCCGCCCCCAGCGGTCGGCAAACACCCCGAACAAGAGATACCCCGGCAGCATCCCGCCCAGGTTCAGCACGATCAGGAAACTGGTGCTGCCCAGCAGCGCGAACCCCCGCCCCCCCTGCGCCACCGGCAACACCAGGTACGCCGGCAGCCAGGTGAACATCCCCCACCAGGCGAACATCCCGAAGGTGTTCATCGCCAGCAGCGCCAGCAGCCGCGGCGTGGCCCGCCGCCACAGCCCCGCCCGGTCGGGCGCGGCCTGCGCCTCCCGTTGCCGCTGGCGCCGCCACAGCTCGGGCTCGGGCACGCGGTGTTGGATCCACAGCGTCGCCAGCGCCGGCAGCACCCCCACGAAAAACACCCAGCGCCAGCCCGCGTGCGCCAGCACCAGCCCCGCCACCAGCGCCGCCAGGGCATAGCCGATGGCCCAACTGCTCTGCACGATCCCCAGCGCCCGCCCCCGCCACGCCGACGGCCACGTCTCCGCCACCAGCGTCGCCCCGGTGTTCCACTCCCCGCCCATGCCCAACCCCAGCAGGAAGCGCAGCGTCGCCAGCATGGTGATCGAGGTGGAGAAGCCGCAGGCGAAGGTGAACAGCGAGTAGGTCAGGATGCTGAGGCTGAGCATCCGCCGCCGCCCATAGCGGTCCGCCAGCAGCCCGAAGATCAGGCTGCCGATGGCGCTGGCGATCAGCGTCAGCGTGTTGAGCAGCCCGGCGGTGCCCTGGCTCATCCCAAAGGCGGTGATGAGGTGGGTGAGCACCAGCGAGTACAGCATCACGTCGAAGGCGTCCAGCATCCAGCCCATCCCGGCGGCCACCACGGTGCTCCGCTGGGCGGGGCTGGTGTCCCGCCACCGAAAGGGCGGAGCCGCGGTCGCCGGGTTGGAGCCGGTGGTGGTCATGGGAGCCAGCGCCAAGCGCAACTATTTGCCATCGGGCGGCTTCGGCACCGGCGGTTCCGAGCTGGGCAGGATGGGCCGCGCGCGCACCACCGACCAGGTCACCCCCTGGGCGGTCTCGCGCTCGCTGCGGGTGATGCGCAGCTTGCCCTGCGCCAGATACTTCAAGTGCACCTCGTCGTAGGCCAGCCCGGCCGAGGCCACCAGCTTCATGTAGTCGCCGTGCGCGGTCTCGTCCGGCGCCTCGGTGTAGCCCTGGTCCCAGGTCACCGCCGCGTTGGCGCCCGGGCCCGCCATCCCGCCCCGCCCGGGCCCGGTGGCGCCCTTCAGCGGCATGTAGATGCGGATGCCCTCCACCAGCGGCTGCTGCATGTTGTCCGGCTGGAAGGCCTGGCCCCAGCGCTGGTAGCGCGCGTTCATGCGCTCCTCCAGCGGCAGCAGCCCCGGCACCTGGCGCTCGGCGTCCACGATGCGGTCGCGCAGCGCGTAGGTCACCGCCTCCGAGTGGGTGTCGGTGGTGGTGTCGCGCTGGTAGCCCAGGCTGGTGAACCAGCCCCGCGGGATCCACCAGGTGCGGCCGTTGTTGGCCCCGTCGCGGCTCTGCACCCAGGCGCTGTACTCGCTGAAGGGCTGCACCCACTCGTGCGAGGGATAGCCGTGCGGGTTCAGGAACGCGTCCGGATTCCACTGCTGCAGCAGCAGCCGGCGCGTGCGCGACTCGGGATACACCGGGTCCACGTCGGCCTGCCCGCTGGAGACGTCCGCCGCCAGCGCCCCGTGGTAGCCCAGGTGCAGCAGGTTGTCGGGCATGATCTTGGCCTCCATCACCGACAGCTTGGCCCCGTCCGGGTTGTCAATCGGATGCAGCACCACGTTCACCTGCTTCAGGTAGGCGCGCACCGCCGGGTCGCTCACCAGCAGCTCCGCCAGCCGCTCCACGTGGCTGGTGCTCGAAACCTCGTTGGCGTGCTGGCGCGCCGAGTAGACGATGGCCGCCTTGAGCGTGGTCTGCTTCGCCCACGAGATCAGCTTCGACGGTGAGGGCAGCATGAGGTCGGCCACCCAGATCACCTGGCCCAGGTAGCTGCGCCCCATGGAGTAGACATTGACGCCGGGGTAGGTCGCCAGCCGCGCCAGGATGGCGGCGCTCTGGTTGGGCCCGATCGGCTCCCGCCACTGCACGAAGGGGCGCCCCTGCGGGTTGAGCGGGATGGGCGCGACCGTGGCGATCTGCGGCCGCGGATGCAGCGGCGGCGCCACCCGCCAGCTCGCCAGCACGCGCCGCTCGGGGGTGCGGAAGGGCACGCCCAGCGGCCGCGGCAGTTGCAGCTCGATCGCCATGCGCCCCAGGCCGGGGTAGGCCAGCTCGTCCGGATAGAGCCCGGCGGCGTGCATCGCCTCCAGCGCGCGCAGCTCCCCCTCCGCCTGCTCCACCGTGAACATGCTGCGCTCGAGCTGCTGCCGCCCCGCCAGCTTCTCCCACGCCGCCATGTCGTAGCGCTGCGCGTCGGCCGGCAGCAGCCAGAGGAGGTCCTCCACCCCGGCCGCGCCCGCCCGCACCCGCGCCCCGATCAGCCGCGGCTGGAACGCTCCCGCCAGCACCGGCAGGTTGCGCAGCTTGCTGTGCGCATGCCCCTGCGCGTCGGTCCAGCTCAGCCGCACCAGCGGGTTGGGCGCCGCCTTGCCGTAGAACTCGATGTGCACCTCCCCGTCCTGGCCGTCCGCGGAGGGGTGCATCACCGGGATGATGCGGCCCACGTAGTTCTCCGGCCGCCCGTTTTTCAGGTCGCCCAGCGTGTCAATGAAGGTCTCGGTGGCGTAGAAGACGTCCTCCTGCAGCGCCTCGATCGAGGAAATCCGCTCCTTGTCCACCCCGATGTTGTAGTTCGGCTCGGAGAGGTGAAAGTCCATCTTCAGCGTGTCGAACGGCGGCACGTACTCCGGCCGCAAGTTGCCGTGCGCCTGCGCCATGATGAAGCGGTAGACGCGCGGCAGCGTCACCGTCTGGTAGTGGTCCCAGAAGCGCTCGATGTCGGTCGGGATGCGCTGGTCCAGCACCACGCGGCCGCCCTGCGCCAGGCGCACCCAGCCCGTCTCCACCTGCACGTCCTCGTAGGAGCGGATCACCCCGCTGTAGGGCTGCATCACCGCCGCCACGGTGAAGTGGCGCGCCAGCAGCAGGCGCCCGCCGGCGTCGTAGGCGCGCACCTCGTAGGTGGGGCTGGGCGGGTCGTTGGGTGGATCGGCCAGCGCGATCTGCTCCGCCGTCTCCACCGCGGGCGCGGTGTTGATCTCGCGCAGGTGGATGTCGGCGAGCGGAATTTTGAGCTGCTTCGCCAGCACCTCGTCCACCGGATAGAGCTCCTGCATCCAGCGCGCCGGCGAGTACATGTCGCGCAGCCCGGTGGCGTCCACGTCCTTGGCCGCCTCGATCTCCAGCCGCGCCACCGGCCGGCCCGCCAGCTCGGGCTCGATCTCGTCCTCCAGCCAGCTATAGCCCTGCTTGTAGGCGTCCAGCACCTCCACCCGCGTCTGCCCCGGGTCGGCGCCGGCCTGGGTGAGGATGTCGCGCAGTTGCGCCGCCAGCCGCTGCCGCTCCTGCGGCCCCTCGCTCACGCGGGCGATGAGCGTCGCCGGCTGGCCGCGCTCGAGTTTGGGCGCGGCGCCGCGCACGTCGTTGAGCAGCGTGGTGCCCTCCCAGGGAATGTGGATGTCCTCGGTGAACACCGGCTTGCCCTGGTGGAAGGGGAACTCGGGGTTGGAGTAATGCAGGTCGGGGTTGGAGGCGCAGCACTGCGTGCCGGCGCGCAGGCTGGCCGCCTCCACCGTCGCCGGAACATGCAACTCGTCCTGGATCTGGGTGCGCACGAATCCCGCCATCTTCGGGTCCACCAGGTCGGCATAGAGCTCGGCGTGGACATGGCTCACCGGCCCCGCTTGCGCCGCGATCTGCCCCAGCCAGCGGTGCAGGAAGAACAGCCCCGCCGCCGCCTGCCCCACCCCCGAATGCAGCGAAAAGAACTGGTGCAGGTCGTAGCGGATATCCTCCAGCGAGGTGTGCTGCTTGCCCACCCGCCAGACATTGGGCAGGTGGTCGGCGGCCAGGTCGAGCGCGGCGGCGGCGCCGCGCTCGTCGCCGCGCACCAGCAGCGCCGCGTGCGCGCCGAAGGCGCGGTCCACCACGCGCAGCTCGCCCTCGCCCGGAGCCAGCGCGGGCGCGGCCTGGGCGGCGGCGGTGTCTTCGGCCTGCAGTTTCTTCTCCACCGCGCGCGCCAGCGGGCTGTCGCCCGCCACCACCGGCTGCTCGCTGATCCGGTCCAGGTGGGCGCTGGCAGCGGGCGAGGCCAGCGGCAGCGTCAGGGCGGTGGTCTCCAGCCCCATGCGCGCGGCCAGGTTGGCCATCGCCACCCCGGCCGCCCCCGCCGGCACATACAGGTGCGAGGTCAGCGAGGCCGGCACCGGCACCCGCCCGCCCGCGCCGAAGAGGCCGTGGTTGGTGTACAGCGTGGCCAAGTCGAGGCCAGCGGGCCCGGCCGCCGCCCCGCCGCCGGGCGCGCCGCGCCCGCCCGCCGCCCCGCTGCCCCCGGGCGCGGCTGCCCCGCCCGCACGGCCCGCTGCCCGGGCCGCCGGCGCGGGCGGCGCCGGAAAGGTCTGCGGGTGGAACGGCTTGGGGTTGGTCGCGGAGATCGCCGCCCCGCCCAGTACGAACAATTCATGCACGGCGGCGAGGTGCCCGCCGGCGAACGCCCGTCGCAGCTCGGCCGCCGTCACCGCTCCGCTCGCGCTGAGGTAGGCCTTGACGATGCCGGGCTGGCCCGCTTGATAGTCCAGCCCCACCAAGTCGGCGTGGGCGGCGGGCGCGGCGGCATTGACGGCGGCGGCGATGGCGGCCAACTCGTCCCCGCCCCCCCCCACCTTCCACTGGTAAGGGGCGCGGGCGCTGAAGGCATCGGCCGCGGCGGTCAGTCCGGCCGCGTCGCCCAGCACCAGCAGGTTGTCGTTGCTGCCCGGCGCCAACTCCACCACCCGCCCCTCGCCTCGCGCCAGGCGGAACCCCCAGGTGCGGGCCGCCCCCGCCTCGGCCGCCGGCACCGCCCCGGCGCCCACATAGATCGCCGGACCCGCCGCCCCCGCCGGCGCCGCCACCACCAGCGGCGGCGTCAGCCCCAGCGTCCCGTAGGCCAGCCGCGCCGCCAAGTTGGCCGCCGCCGCGTTCTCGGCCGCGCTGGGCTGCGCCGGCACCACGATGTGGCCGCGGATGGTGTCCGCCAGCCCGTCGTGGTTGGTGTCCTGCAGCATCCAGCCGGTGGCGAACGCCCGGCTGAAAGCGTCCCCCGCCCCCGTCTTGGCGCGCCCCCGCGGCGCCTGCGCTCCTACCCCCACGATGGCGAACAACACGGCAATCAACCGGATGCGGCGCATGCTGGCTCCCCTCTGACAATGGCCGCGCGGGCGGCTCGGCCGCCGCCCGCGCGGATGCACGGCTTCGGAGGAAGCAGAGTTCCTCAGAAAGTGAAGTGTACCGCCAATTCCGCCTGCTGCAGTGGCCCCGCCCCGGTCGCCTGGCCCCAACTGCTGGAACGGAGGTTGGTGTTGATGCCGCTGTAGTTGTAGGTGCCGGCCAGATTGAACACCTGGGCGATCACATCCAGCCGGCGGGTCTCGCCCAGATTGAAGGTGCGCGCGGCGCGCAAATCCACCGTGTTCACCCGGCCGTTGGTGAGTATCGCGGCGTCCACCGGCGCCAGCCCCAGGCTGGCGCGGTAGGCGTTTACCGCGGTGTAATCCAGCCCCCGCTGCCCTTGGTCGCGCGTCGTCCCTGCCACATATTGCAGGCTGCCGTCGGCGTTGCGCGTAGTGGAGTACACGCTGAACGGCTCCGACGAGCGGAAGTCGAAGATCGAGCCCAGCGTGATCCCCCACGGCGCCTGGTAGGAGCCGCTCGCCACCAGCGCGTTGCGCCGGTCTATGTTGCACGGCCCCCAGTCCTGGCCATAGTCGGCGTAGTTGGTCACCAGGCTCTGCGCCCCGTCGTCGGTGCAGCTCGACAGCGTGTAGGAGATCAGGAACTCGTAGCGGCTGCTGAAGCGCCTGTCCGCCCGGATGTAGAGCGCCTTGTACTTCGACTTCGACATGGGGGTGTGCTGCAGGATGCGGGCAAATTGCGGATAGGGCCGCACCCCGGCGCTATTGGGGTAGTTCAGGTCCACCACGCGGAAGTCGCGCAGGCTGAGCTCGTATACCCCGTCCACGTGGATGGAGAAGTTGGGCGAGATCTGGCGCGAGTAGCCGGCGTTGTACTGCTCGGAATAGGGGTTCTGGAAGTTGGGCGCCAGCACCGTCACCGAGGGCAGCACCGTGGCCGCCGTCTGCCCGGCGGCGAAGGCGCTGGGATAGGAGGGGCAGGTGGCCTGTCCTGGCTTGGAGCAGGTCAGGCTGACCACGCTCTGCGCCAGATTGCGGTCCTCGGCGAAGTTCTGCAGCGTCTGGATGTTGCCGTAGTAGATGCCATAGCCCGCCCGCACCACGTTGCGCTGGTCGCCCCGGACGTTCCACGACAAGCCGATGCGCGGCGAGAAGTTGTGCGCGGCGCCGCGCTGGCTGGGATCGCCCAGGAAGGGGATGGGCTGGGGATAGGCGGCCGGGTTGATGTGTTCGTTGAAGCTGCCATACTCGCGGTCGTAGCGCAGTCCCATGCTGACCGTGAGGTTGCGGATGCCGTTCCAGTCGTCGGTCACGAAATAGCTGGTCTGCGCCGTGGGCACCGAGGTCAGCACCGGCGGCACCGTCTGGGTGAACGCGGTCGGCCCGTAGGCCGGCGTCGCCCCCGCCCCCGGGTAGTAGAGGTTGGCCGCCGAAAAGCTGGCGTTGTTGGGCGCGTTCACCGGGCTCAGCGGCGAGCTGGGATCGGTGTTGAAGCTGAACGCCCCCTTGATCCCCACCGGCGCGTCGTCGGCGAAGGGAATGTGGGCCACGTCGAAGCCGTATTTGAGGTTGTGGGCGCCGTGGAAAATGCTGGCGGTGTCGGCGAACTCCCAGTGGCTCTCGATGCCGTCGTCGCCGTAGTCGCTGCCGAAGCTGAAGTCGGGAAACGACAGCGTGGTGGCGTAGGGGGTGAAGCGGCTGGCCGGATACTGCCCAATCTGCGTCCAGATGCCCTGCCCGCAGGCCTGCGGACATTGGCTCGGCCCCAGCAGGTAGGCGGCGCGGGCGTACTGGAAGCGGAAGTCGTTGACCAGGGTCGAGCTCAGCGCCCAGGTGTGTCCCACCACCAGCGAGCGCCGCGGCAGCAGGCCGTCGTAGCCGGCGTTGGGCGAGTTGGCCCCGCCGCAGCCCTGGCAGGTAAGCAGGTTCCACTCCTGCCCCCAGCGCACGAACAGCGTCTGGTCGCTGTTGATCTGGTAGTCGCCCCGCAGGGTGAGCAGGTCGTCGTGGCCGGGCTGCTTGTACACCCCCTCCCAGGCCCCGAAGATGGCCGGGTCGTTGGTGAACACCGTGTAGGAGCCTTGCGTCAGGGTGGACTCCCAGGCCCCGAAAAAGTGCAGCTTGTTCTTCAGGATGGGGCCGCCCAGGTCGCCCCCCAGTTGGTTGCGGTCGAGCGGCGCCTTGCCGGTGTGCTGCGCCTGCTCGGCGGCGATCTGGAAGCTGTTGTCCCGGTTGAGCGACTGGTTGCGCCAGTACTCGAAGAAATCGCCGTGCAGGTGGTTGGTCCCGCTCTTGGTGACCACGCTCACCGCCCCCCCCGCCGACATGCCTCCCTCGTCCGCCTTGAACTGCGAGCTGTACACCTTGAACTCCGCTACCGCCCCCTCGGGGAAGTTCTCGCGCGGCTCGCCCATCTCCGCCCAGTTGTTGTTCACCCCGTCCACGGTGAAGCTGTTGGAGTAGTAGTGGCTGCCGCCGCCGAGCTGCACGTTGTTGTAGAACGAGCGCGAGGCGTCCTGGGTCGTGCCCGGCATCAGCAGGCTGAGGTTGAGGTACTGGCGGTTGGCGATGGGGAGCTGGTCAATTTGGGTGGAGGTGATCACCCCGGCGACGTTGCTCTTGCTGGTGTCGATCGGCGGAGCCGTGCCGCTCACCTCCACCGTGGCCTGCTGGGCGGCAAGCTTGAGGGCGTCGTGCCGCTCCAGCACCGTGCCGATCTGCAGCACCAGCCCGGTGACCTCGGTCGTGGCGAAGCCGGTCTTGGCGTAGCGCAGCGTGTAGGTGCCCAGCGGCAGGTCGGGCAGCAGGTAGCGCCCGTCGGCGCCGGCCTGCACCGTGCGCGCCGCCCCGGTCTGGGTGTTGGTGGCCGTGACCGTGACCCCGGGCAGGGCCGCCCCGCTGGCGTCGGTGACCCCGCCCTGAATCTGGGCGGTGTCCTGGGCGGAGAGGGCCGAGGCGGCGGGCAGCAGGGCCAGCAGGGCGAAGCCGGCGGCCAGCGCCAGGCGGGAGGAGCAAAAGCGATGCAGCGTCATATGTTTTTTCGATCCTTGGGCGCACCCGACCGCCGCCCGCGCGCTCCCCGGCGGCGATTCGCGCCAAGGTATACTATGCTTTCTTCAATAAGTCAATGGACTTTTTTCATGGTCGGCGGCGGCTCACCCCAAATTCGGGAGGAACTGCCCTGCTTGCGGCTCCCCCCGGCGCCAGCCCCTTGACAGCCGCCGCGTGGACACCGTAGGCTGACTATCGGTATACCGCGCGTATATCATGCGCGCCCCCGGAGCCTGTCGCATGACCACCGCCGAGCGCCTCTACCGCAGCCTCAAGCAGGACATCACCACCTGCGCCCTGCGCCCCGGCCAGCCCTTCAGCGAGGCCGAAATCTGCCGCCGCTACAAGGCCAGCCGCACCCCGGCGCGCGAGGCCTGCCAGCACCTGCAGCGCGAGGGCCTGGTCACCATCGTCCCCTTCCGCGGCTACTTCGTCGCCCCCCTCACCCTGGCCGAATTCCACAACTTGCATGAGGTGCAGCTCATCGTGGACCCTGCCGCCGCCGGCCTGGCCGCCCTGCGCGCCCAGCCCGCCCAACTGAAGGCGATGGAACAGTGGGCCGAGTACGAATACCGCGTCGGCGTGCGCGCCAGCTACGTGACCTTCCTGCAGCGCAACTTCAATCTGCACGTGGGCATCGCCCAGGCTTCCCACAACCAGCACTTGGTCGAGATCGCCACCACCGTCCAGACCCGGCTGATGCGCTTCTTCTACCTCATCATCGCCATGGACGCCTATGGCCCCCAACTGGTGCAGGAGCACGAGCAGATCGTGGCCGCCATCCGCGCCCGCCAGCCCGAGCAGGCGCGCCAGCGCGCTGCCGAGCACGTCACCCACACCATCCGCCGCAGCGCCGGGCTGTTCATGACCTCCACCGAAGCCCGGCTGGGCGAGCTCATCGCCGAGCCCGGCAGCCTGATGCCGGGCTTTGGCGGCGAGGCGCTGGCCGACGCCGCCGGAGTGCTGGCGCCGAGGGGCGAGCACGGCGACGCTGCCCGCTTCCACACCGCCCGCGAGCAGATCGAGGTGAATCCGGCCCTCACCGCCAAGGCAGGGCGCAGGAGGCAAGAAGCGTGAGCAGACAGAACGGCCTGCCCCCCCGCCCCGGCGGCGGTCCGGCGCGGATTGCGATTGACACCGGCGGCACCTTCACCGACTGCGTCTACCTCGCCGACGGCCGCCTGCAGGTGCTCAAGCTCTTCTCCACCCCGCAGGACGCCGGCCAGGCCATCCACCACGCCCTCGCCCAGATCGGCCCCGCCCCCGGCGCCGAGATCCGCCACGGCACCACGGTCGGCACCAACACCCTGCTGGAGCGCACCGGCGCCCGCGTCGCCTTCGTCACCACCGCCGGCTTCGAGGACACCATCGCCATCGGCCGCCAGGCCCGCCCCCGCCTCTATCAATGGTCCAACCCCGCCCCCACCCCGCTCGCCCCCCCCGCCCTGCGCTTCGGCGTGGACGAGCGCACCCTCCCCGACGGCGCCATCCTCCGCCCCGCCTCCGCCGCCGGCCTGCGCGCCCTCTTCCAGCGCATGGCCGCCGCTCAGCCCGAGGCGGTTGCGGTCTCGCTGCTGTTCAGCTTCGCCAACCCCAAGAACGAGCGCGCCGTGGTGCGCGCCCTGGAGGAGCTGGGCGTGCCCGTCTCCGCCTCCCACCAGATCCTGCCCGAGTTTCGCGAGTACGAGCGCGGCGCCACCGTCCTCATCAACGCCTACCTCGCCCCCAAGATGGGCAGCTACCTCCTCCGCTTGCAGGCCCGCCTCGCCCAAGCCTATCCTGGCGCCCGCCTCCACGTCATGCAGTCCTCCGGCGGCATCGTCTCCGCCCCGGTGGCGGCGCGCGAGCCCGTGCGCACCATCCTTTCCGGCCCGGCCGGCGGCGTGGTCGGCGCCCACCGCCTTGCCCGCCTGGCCGGCTGCGAGCGCATCCTCACCTTCGACATGGGCGGCACCTCCACCGACGTCGCCCTAGTGGATGGCCACAGCCACGGCGGCCACCTGCGCACCACCAACGAGGCCCAGGTGATGGGCCTGCCGGTGGGCGTGCCCATGCTCGACATCCACACCGTCGGCGCCGGCGGCGGCTCGCTCGCCAGCTTCGACGGCGGCGGCGCCCTGCGCGTCGGCCCCGAGTCCGCCGGCGCCGAGCCCGGCCCCATCTGCTACGGGCGCGGCGAGCGCCCCACCGTCACCGACGCCAACCTGCTGCTCGGCCGCCTCGACCCCGACGCCTTCCTCGGCGGCGGCCTGCGCCTGGACACCGAGCGCGCCCGCCGCCTCTTCGCCCGCGCCAAGGGCCCCCTCGCCAGCGTCGAGGTCTTCGCCGACGGCATCGTCCGCCTCGCCGAGGCCACCATGGAGAAGGCGCTGCGCATGATCTCGGTCGAGCGCGGCTTCGATCCGCGCGAATTCACCCTGGTCAGCTTCGGCGGCGCCGGCCCGCTCCACGCCTGCGCCCTCGCCGCCGGCCTGGAGATACCCCGCGTGCTGGTCCCGCAAATGCCGGGGGCGCTCTCCGCCCTCGGCATCCTCATGTCCGACATGGTCAAGGACTACTCCCGCACCGTGATGGAGCCAGTCCCCGCCGGCGGCCCGGCGGCGCCGCTGCGCGCCCGCCTCGAGGCCCACTTCCGCGCCCTCGAGGCCCGCGGCCGGCGCGAGATGCGCGCCGAGGGCCTGGACGGCGTCGGCCTGCGCTCGCTCGATCTGCGCTACGCCGGCCAGGGCTACGAACTCAACTTGGAGTGGGCCGCCGGCCACGACTTCGCCGACCGCTTTCACCAACTCCACCAGCGCCGCTACGGCTACGCCGACCCCCAGCGCCCGCTCGAAGTGGTCAATGCCCGCCTGCGCCTGGTCGCCGCCTCCGCTCCGCTCGCCTTTCCCCGCCTGCGCCTCCGCCCCGGCGACGCCCGCCACGCCCTCGCCGCCCAGCGCCGTGTCTGGTTCGACGGCCGCTTCCGCCGCGCTCCCGTCTACGCCCGCGAGCGCCTCCGCCCCGGCGACCGCTTCGCCGGCCCCGCCCTGGTCACCGAATACAGCGCCACCACCGTCGTCCCCCCGGGCTGGCGCACCCACGTGGACGCTTGGCAAAACCTGCACCTCGAAAGGACGGCGCGGCCATGACCCCGCCTCGCTCCCAGCCCGGACGAGCCCGCAAGCCTACCCCGGTGGACGCCATCGATCTCGCCATCTTTAAGAACGCCTTCCACGCCATCGCCGAGGAGATGGGGGCCACCCTCCGCCGCACCGCCTTCTCCCCCAATATCAAAGAGCGCCGCGACTACTCCAGCGCCCTGTTCGATGCCGCCGGCCAAGTCATCGCCATGGGCGACGACATGCCGGTCCACCTCGGCTCCATGCCCATGTCGGTGGCCGCGGCGCTGCGCGCCCTCGCCCTCGCCCCCGGCGACGTCGCCATCCTCAACGACCCCTATGACGGCGGCACCCACCTGCCCGACATCACCCTGGTGGTGCCGGTGTTTGTGGGGCGCGAAACCCGGCCCGCCTTCTTCGTCGCCAACCGCGCCCATCACGCCGACGTCGGCGGCACCTACCCCGGCTCCATGGGCCTGTGCCGCGAGATCTACCAGGAGGGCATCCGCATCCCGCCGCTCAAGCTGGTCCGCGCCGGCGAGCTCGACTGCGGCCTGCTCGCCCTCATCCTCAACAACGTGCGCACCCCGCGCGAGCGCGAGGGCGACCTGACTGCCCAGATCGGCGCCTGCCGCATCGGCGCCCAGCGCCTGCAGCAACTGGTGGCCAAGTACGGCCGCGCCCGCGTCGAACGCAACATGGCCGCCATGCTCGACCACTCCGAGCGCCTGATGCGCGCCGAGCTGCGCCGCATGCCCGCCGGCACTTTCCGCGCCGAGGATTTCCTCGACAGCGACGGCCTCAGCGCCGCCCCGGTGCGGCTGCGCGTGGCGGTCACGCTCGATCCGCGCCGCGCCCGCGCCGTGGTGGACTTCACCGGCAGCGATGCCCAGGTGGCCGGCAGCGTCAACGCCGTCGCCGCCATCACCTATTCGGCGACCTTTTATATCTTCCGCTGCCTGCTGCCGGAAGAGGCCGCCCCCACCGCCGGCCTGATGCGCCCGGTCACCATGGTCATCCCGCCCGGCAGCGTGGTGGACGCGCGCCCGCCCGCCGCCGTCGCCGGCGGCAACGTCGAGTGCTCGCAGCGCATCGTGGACGTGCTGCTGCGCGCCTTCGCCCAGGTCCTCCCCGACCGCATCCCCGCCGCCAGCAGCGGCACCATGAACAACCTCACCATCGGCGGCCTCTACCCTCCGGGCGACGCCCGCGCCGGCCAGCCCTACGCCTATTACGAGACCTGTGGCGGCGGCATGGGCGCCGCCCCCGGCGCCGACGGCCTCTCCGGCGTCCACACCCACATGAGCAACACCCTCAATACTCCGGTCGAGGCGCTGGAGTATGCCTACCCCTTCCGCGTCCTCCGCTACGCCTACCGCGCCGGCTCCGGCGGCGACGGCCGCCACCGCGGCGGCGACGGCTTGGTGCGCGAGCTCGAGCTGCTCGCCCCGGCGCAGGTGACCCTGCTCGCCGATCGCCGCCGCTTCGCCCCCTACGGCCTCGCCGGCGGCGCCGACGGCGCCCGCGGCCGCACCCTGCTGTTCGAGCCCGGCGCCCAAGGCGCCCTCAGCGAGCGCGAACTCCCCGGCAAGTGCAACCTCTTCGTCGCCCAGGGCGCGCGCCTGCGCCTGGAGAGTCCCGGCGGCGGCGGCTGGGGTCCGCCTTCCGCCCGCAAGCCCCGTTCCTAGGCCCAATCCTTGTGCAGCAGCAGCCCGTCCAGCGCGGCGTGGTAGTAGCGCGGCAGCCGCCGCACCACCCCGTACCCGAGCCGCTCGTAGAAGCGCTGCGCCGCCTGGTTGTTGACCGCCACCTCCAGCCGCATCCCCCGCGCCCCCTGCTCCCGGTAAAACTTCTCCGCCGCCCGCATCAGCGCCTGCCCCACCCCCTCGCGCCGGTGCTCGGGCGCGACATCCACCGTGATCACATGCCCGCGCCCGTGGTGGTGCAGTGTCAGGATAAAGCCCAGCAGCGCGCCCTCCCGCTCGAGCGCCACATGGAACCCGCGCGCCGCCGCCGCCAGGATCTCCTTGATCTCGGCCTTCGAATAGGCGATCCCGGGCACAAAGCAGCGCTGGTCCAGCACGAACAGCGCCTCGGCGTCGGCCAGGTTCAACGAACGCAACTTGGGCGAAGCAGCCACCCTTCCATAGTAGCCAGTGCCCACCCCTAGCGCCGCAGCGCCGCCAGCACCCACCCGGCGATATGGCCCGCCATCAGCCCAAACAGCCCGGCGGCGGCCACCGCCCCGCCGGCGTGCCGCTGCAGTTGCCGCCCTGGCGCCAACTCCTGCAACTCTCCCCGCAGCCGCTGCTGCAGCGCCCCGGCGGCCTGTGCCAGCGCGCTCCGCTCCCGCTGCAGCCGCCGTTCGAGTTCAGGCAACGTTGGGGTGGCCATCGCCTGCTCTTCGTTCCTGCCGCGCCCGTTTCGCCCGCCGGCCCCGCTGCCATCCCGAGGCCAAGCCCAGCAGCAAGCCCGCGCCCGCCGCCAGCGCCATCCGTTGCCCCACCTTCCGCAATTGCGGCGCGGGCGCGCACGCCGCGCCCCGCCCCGCGCCCCAGGCTTGCGCCCCAGACCGCGCGCGATAGGCCCACCGTCCCGCCCGCCGCCCCCAGCGCTCCAGCGCCGTCTCCCGGCTGGGCCCCGGCGACGGCGCGGGCATCGGGATGGGCTGGGGCGAAGGCATACCGGCACGCATCTCTGCCTTGCCAGATGCCGTCACGCCCCTGCTTGTTGGCTGTCCCGCAGTTCTAGGCAGCCGCTTGGTGGTAGCGCCGCGCCGACGTAAACGCGTAGTGGATACCCGACACCAAGACCAGCACCGTCACCGCCAACCACCCGAACTCCTCGATGCCCTGCACCACCGGGTTGCGCAGCCAAGCCTGCAGCAGCGCCGCCCCCACGGTCGCCAACTCCGCCGTAGTGGAGGCCTTCCCCCACCAAGTGGGACGGAAGTCGCGGAAGCCTCTCCCGAAATACAGCACCGCCGCCGTCGTCAGGATGCAGCCGTCGCGGGTAAAGACCAAAATGGTCAGCGCCCAAGGCAACTCGCCCGCCAACGCCAGCGCGATGAACAGCGCCGCCACCAGCGACTTGTCCGCCAGCGGGTCGAGGTAGCTGCCCAGCGCCGAGCGCTGGTTGAAGTTGCGCGCCAGCCAGCCGTCTACCCCGTCACTGGCGGCGGCGGCGAAAAACACTCCGAAGCCCCAGGCGAACTGCCGGTCCACCACCAGCACCACCAGTAGCGGCACCGCCAACAGGCGCAACTCGGTGATCAGGTTGGCAGGGTAGCACCAAGCGGGCCAAGCCGGTTTGGCAGAGGCGAACGACGACACGCCTTCATTATGAAGCACGCCCCCCCGCCTGCTCCTAATGTCCGCCCACTGGCGCCGAGGCCGGCGCCGCCGCCGCTGCCGCTGCCGGCTGCAGCCGCTCCAATTCCGGCAGGTATTCGGCCCGCAGCGCCTGGAATTGCGGCATCAGTTTGCGCCCCACCGGCGCCGCCGGCGGCAGTTTCTTGCGCACCACCTCGAAGTTCTCGAAGTCGCCGTCGTGCTCGATGCGGAAATCCAAGTGCGGGCCCGTCGCCAGCCCCGTCATCCCCACCAACCCGATGCGCTGCCCCTGGGCCACGCGCTGGCCCACATGCACCAGAATGCGCGACAGGTGCAGGTACAGGGTCTGGTAGCCGCCCGCGTGCCGAATCTGCACCATGTTCCCGTCGCCGCCGTAGCGCCCGGCCCGCATCACCACGCCCGCTCCGATCGTCTGCACCGGCGTGCCCGTCGGCGCCGCAAAGTCAATGCCCAAATGGGGCAGATACCGCTTCAAAATGGGATGGAAGCGGTGATAGCTGAACCCGCTGGAGATGCGCGCCGCGAATTTGAGCGGCGAGCGCAGGAACTCGCGCTTCAGCGGCCGCCCGTTGGGTTGATAGTAGGCCAGCATCCCCAGGTCGTCGTGGAAGCGCAGCGCCTCGTAGGCGGTGCCGTCGTTGACGTACTCGGCCGCCACGATCTGCCCATAGCCGGCAAATTTCCCGTCCTCGTAGCGCTTCTCCACCAGCACCCGGAAGACGTCGCCGGGCCGCGTGTCGGTGTAGAAGTCCAAGTCCCAGCCAAAGATATCGGCGATGGCCACCGCCAGCGGGTCGTGCTCGCCCGCATCCTCCACCGCCTCGAACAGCGAGGATTGCACGCTGCCGCTCACCCCCACCAGCCGGATCTGAAAGGGGATGGTCTGGATGGAGGCGGTCCAAGCGCCGCCGCCGCCGGGATCAGCCGCGGCCGCGCTGGCGGCGGCCCGCAGCCATAGCCGATGGCTGTCATCAATCCGGTAGCTCAGCGCCTGCGGCATCCCGGCGGCGTTGCGCACCAGCACCATCGCCTTGCCCGCCTGGATGTGCCCCAGGTTGAACACCGGCCGCGCATCCCGCACCCAGGTGGCAATCAGGCCCGCCCCCAAATGAAAGGGCGCCAGCGCGCCGACGAAGGTGCTGCCCCGGGCAATCACCGTCCGCTCTTGCGTGGTCGCCGGCCTCACCGCCGCCGCCGCTGGGGCCGCCGCTGGGGCCGCCGCTGGGCGCGTCTTCGCCACCGCATGCCCGTGCCACATCCACAGCGCAACCGCGGAGGCGAATACCACCAGCGCGCCCAACGGGATCATGCGGCGGGGTGCGGAAGCCATCTTGGGTTTCGATTGTAACGGAACGATCGCCGCCCGCGTCGCTTGAATTCAAGCCCGGGGACGCATTTTATGCTCAATGCCGCGCAAAATCAGACGCAAGGCCAAAAACCCTGCCCCCGTGGTCGCTGACATGGCCACCAGCAGCAGCGCCAAATCTAACAATCGGCTTAACAACAGCGCCAGCATGTTCTTCCTTTTGCAATCCTGGTGCCAAAATCCGCCCCGCTCCCGCCCGCCCTCCACCACCGCCCTCGGACGCCGCCCGAAGTCCGCTATAATGGGCACTGATTTTGCAAATTCCCGCCTGGCAGCCCCCCCCACAGGGGTTCCGTTCGGTGTGAACAGACTACCCATGATGAATTGTGCCTTGCACAGGCGCCGCATCCCCACCGCCATCTGGGCGACCCTGCTGGGCGCCTTGGCGATGCTGGCCGCGGGCTGCAACACCTACTACATCCCCCCGCCGCCCGTGTCCATCTTCATCAACAGCTACTCCAGCTCGTTGGTGATCAGTACCCTCGACAGCAGCGGCCAACTGGTGCCCTCCACCTTGCAATTGCAGGCGGCGGTGAGCAATAGCCCCGACACCGGCATCATCTACTCCGTCGGCCAATTGGGCAACTACATCGTGGGAGGCAACAACCTCTGGGGCTACGTGGACAACAACGGCGTCTACACCGCCCCCACCGTCATCCCCACCCCCAACCTGGTCACCATCCAGGCCACCGCCCACGCCGACCCCACCCAAAAGGCCACCACCACCATCGCCCTGCTCAACCCCACCGCCTCCGCCGTCAGCGTCGCGCCCAGCGTGGTCACCGCCGGCCAAAGCGTGACCTTGGATATCGTGGGCCAGTATTTCGCCCCCGGCGCCACCGTCAATCTCAGCGGCGCCCAGATCGGCGCGGTGCAATACCTTAGCAGCTACGAGCTCAAGGTGCCGGCCCAGATCCAATCCCCCGGCCTGCTCTCGCTCAGCGTGGTCAACCCCGACCCCTTTGGCAGCACCAACTCCATCGTCCTCCGCAGCCTGCCCTCCAGCCCCGCCTCCTCCGGCGCCGTGGCGGTGGTGATTGGCCCGGCCGGCAATGACAGCAGCGGCAACCCCATCATCGCCACCAAGGCCTACATCCCCGAGCCGGGCAGCCTGGCCGTGGTCAACCTGGACGCCAACAAGCAGATCGCCTCTGTGCCCCTGCCCACCGGCTACACCGCCAGCTTAGCGGCTGCCGATCCCGCCGAAAACGAGGTGATCGTGGCCAGCGCCGCCAGCAATCTGCTGCAGGTGGTGGACGCCGACCACGAACAGGTGGCGCGTTCCCTCCCCGCCCCGGTAGTGGGCACCACCACGGTGGATGGCGCCCCCTGCGGCATCTGCGCCATGGTTGTGGACAGCGCCCGCCACCGTGCCATCCTCGACACCGCCTCCGGCTACTTCGCCCTCAACCTCGACGACGGCACCTCCACCGCGCCCTTGGCCGCCCCCGCCGCCGCCACCTTCGCCTACGATCCCGCCACCCAGCGCATTTACGCGCCCTTCAACAACAGCAACGGCAGCGGCATGAACGTCCTGGACCTGCTGGCGGGCACCGTGACCACAGTCACCCCCGGCAATGGCGAGATCTTTGGCACCGGCACCGACTCGGCCACGCTCGACCCCGCCACCGCCCTGGTGACGGTGGGCGACAACACCTCCGGCAATTTCCTCGCCCTCAATTTCAACAACGCCACCAACTCCCCCGGCGCCCTCCAGGCGCCCGCCACCCCCTTCGCCATCAGCGCCGGCTGCGCCGGCGCCTGGGACGCCATGGATCTGGATTTCACCAACCACGTGGGCTGGTTCGGCAACCTCGGCGGTTGCGTCGGCGTCGCCACCCTGCCCCCGGGCGCCGGCAGCGGCCCCCCCGGCCGCCCCAGCCTGATCGAGTGGGCGCAAGTGCCCGCCGCCCCCGACGGCCTGCCTTGGGCCAACACTCCCTTGGGCTCGCCCCACACCATCGCCGTCTACACCGGTCCCGACGGCCGCGCCTACGGCTTGGCCGTGCGCGCCGACTCCAGCTTCCTGCTCAAGATGGATCTGGCCCTCATGCAGGCCGCCTCCCCGGTGGTCGGCGGCGCCGACGCCAATCAGGTGGACCCCACCCAGGTCACCGTCAATACCCAGACGGTCTCCGCCGTCACCTTCATCCCCCTGCACTGATCCCGCCCGGCCTCAGCCCAGCCGCACCGGCGTGGTGGCCATCAGGTAGAACGACGCCGCCACCACCGCGATCATCGCCCACCGGATCAGCCCCCAGGTGCGGATCTGCTGCTCGGTCAGCGGCGGATCGTCGCCCACCACCATCCCCAGCCCAAACCCGCTGGCCAGCCCGCCCAGGTGGGCGAAGATGTCTATGCCTGGCATGAAACTCATCGCCACCGCAAATACCGCCCAGCTCACCGCCATGCCGCGCAATTGCTGTCCGGCGGCGGTGTGGCTGCGCCGCACCCCGTAGGCGATCATCAGGCCCAGTAGCCCAAAGATGGCCCCGCTGGCTCCCAGGCTGGCGTTGCCGAAGTAGCCCGACACCACATAGCCGAAGATCCCGGTCAGCATGTAGAGGGTGAAGAACTTGGCTCCGCCGTACAGCGACTCCACCATCGGGCCGATTTGGTACAGCGCGAACATGTTGAGGCCAATGTGCAGCAGGCCCCCGTGCAGAAAGCAGGCGGTCACCCAGCGCCAATACTGGTGCGTCGCCAGTTCATAGCTCAACGGCAGGCTCATGCCCAGCCGCACCGTCGCCGCCATGCTGGGGCCCGACATCAAGTGGGCCAGCATCGAGGTGCCCCCCGCCGCGTACTCGACCACGAACATCACCAAGTTGGCCAGGATCAGCACCCCGGTCACCGGCACCTCGCCGGGCAGGGCGCGCCGCACCAGCTTGCCCGTCGGCCCGGTGCCAAACACCTTCAGCCGCTGCCCGCAATAGGGACAGGTGGCCTTCCCCCGCGGCACCAGCGCCCGGCACGAGGGGCACATCTTCTGCTCGGTGGTCAGCGCCTGCTCGGTCTGGCGCGCTCCCGCCTTCCACCCCTCCCAGCGGTTGCGTAGCTGGTTCAGCTTGAACCGCCATTTCGGCGACAGGGGCATGCTGGCTAGGCCACCCGCTCGATGCGCACCTGCTGCAGCACTACCGGCGTCTTGGGCCGGTCGTGGGCATCCCGCGGCGTGTTGGCGATCTTTTCCACCACGTCGTAGCCCTCCACCACCTGCCCAAACACCGAGTGCTTGCGGTCCAGCCAGGTGGTCGGCGCCACCGTCACGAAAAACTGCGAGCCATTGGTCCCCGGCCCGGCGTTGGCCATGGACAGCATCCCCGGCTGCGCGTGGTTCAGCTTGGGGTGGAACTCGTCGGCGAAGCGGTAGCCCGGTCCCCCCGTGCCCGTGCCCAGGGGGTCGCCCCCCTGGATCATGAAGTCGGGAATCACCCGGTGGAAGACCAAGCCGTCATAGAACGGCCGCTTCGCCTTGGCCCCGGTCTTGGGGTCGGTGAACTCCTTGCTGCCCTCGGCCAGGCCGGTGAAGTTGGCCACCGTGTTGGGCGCCTCCTGTTCGAACAGGAGGGCACGGAAGTCCCCCAGGGAAGTGGAGAAATGGGCGTACAGGCCGGGCGCGGCGGGCGTGGGCATCGGCAGAGCGTCCTTTCACAATGGCTAGATGGTAGTCTAGCATTCGGATTCTGACTATGCCGACTCGCAACGTCGTGATTTTGGGCTCCGGCTGCGCCGGGCTCACCGCCGCCATCTACTGCGCCCGCGCCGGCCTGCAGCCGCTGGTGATCGAGGGCCGCGAGGCTGGCGGCCAGCTCAGCCTCACCACCCTGGTGGAAAACTTCCCCGGCTTCCCCGTCGGCATCCAGGGCCCGCAACTGATCGAGAACATGCGCGAGCAGGCCGCCGCCTTTGGCGCCGAGTTCGCCTCCGGCGACGTGGTCGCCGCCCAGCTCGGCCAGCGCCCCTTTGCCCTGCAACTGGACGACGCCGGCGCCGAGCCGCTCCGCACCCATACCCTCATCATCGCCTCCGGCGCCCGCGCCCGTTGGCTCGACCTGCCCTCCGAGCAGGCCCTCATCGGCCACGGCGTCTCCAGTTGCGCCACCTGCGACGGCTTCTTCTTCCGCGGCAAGGACATCATCGTCGTCGGCGGCGGCGACTCCGCCATGGAGGAGGCCCTCTTCCTCACCCGCTTCGCCGCCTCCGTCACCATCGTCCACCGCCGCGCCGAATTCCGCGCCTCCAAGATCATGCTCGACCGCGCCCGCGGGCACGAGAAAATCCGCTGGATCCCCAACGCCCGCATCACCGAGGTGCTCGACCTCGCCAAGAAAGAAGTCACCGCCGTCAAGCTCGAGTCCACCGACGGCGCCGCCCAGCGCTGGGAAATGCCCATCGCCGCCGTCTTCCTCGGCATCGGCCATGTGCCCAACACCCAGCCCTTCCGCGGCCAACTCGCCACCGACCCCGACGGCTACCTCGTCACCCGCGACTACGTGCACACCCAAATCGAGGGCGTCTACGCCTGCGGCGACGTGCAGGACCGCCGCTACCGCCAGGCCATCACCGCCGCCGGCACCGGCTGCATGGCCGCCATCGAGGTCGAGCGCTTCCTCGCCGAAGCCCACTGAGCCCGCCTCCGCCGCCCCGCCGGCGCAGCCTTTTGCCGCCGGGTAGGCTACCATAGCCTCTGGAATGGATTATCGGGCACGACAATTGGCGCTGCGCGCGCGCCTAGCCAGCGCCGGGCTGGACGGGCTGCTGGTCGCCCACCTGCCCAACATCCGCTACCTCACCGGCTTCAGCGGCTCCAACGCCCTGCTGCTGCTCGAGCTCGGCCGCGCCACCCTTTACACCGACGGCCGCTACCGCCAGCAGGCCGCCCAGGAGGTCGCGCAGGCGCGGGTCGCCATCCCCCCCCAGGGCAACCTCTGGAAGGCGGCCGCCACCCAAGCCGCCAAGCTCCGCCGCCTGGGCTACGAGGACGACCGCGTCACCGTGGCCCAGCGCGCCCGTTTCCTCGCCGCTTGGCCGGGCAAGGCCGCCGCCCTCCGCCCCGCCAGCGGCTGGACCGAAGCTCTGCGCCTGCTCAAGCAGCCGCCCGAGGTCGCCGCCCTCCGCCGCGCCGTCGCTCTGGCCGCCTCCGTCTTTGCCCCCACCGTCGCCGCCATCCAGCCCGGCATGACCGAAACCGCCCTCGCCGGCCAATTGGAGTTTGGCCTGCGCCAGGCCGGCGGCGAGGGCTTGGCCTTCGACACCATCATCGCCTCCGGCCCGCGCGGCGCCCACGTCCACGGCCGCCCCTCCGCCGCCCGCCTCCCCCGCCGCGGCTTCGTGGTCATGGACTACGGCGTCAAGCTCGGCGGATACCTCAGCGACATGACCCGCACCGTCCACCTCGGCCGCCCCAGTGTCCGCGCCCGCGCCGTCTACCACGCCGTGCGCGAGGCCCAGGCCGCCGCCCTCGCCGCCGTGCGCCCCGGCGTGCCCGCCTCCGCCGTCGACGCCGCCGCCCGCCACAGCCTCCGCCGCGCCGGCTTCGGCGCCTATTTCCCCCATTCCACCGGCCATGGCGTAGGCTTGGAGATACACGAGGCCCCGCGGCTGGCCGCCACCTCGTCCGATTTGCTGGCCGCCGGCCAGGTCATCACCCTGGAGCCAGGGGTGTATATTCCGGGCTGGGGCGGCGTGCGCATCGAGGACATGGTCCTGGTCACCGCCGGCGGCGCCGAAGTGCTCACCCCCACCCCCAAGGACTTGCTCTCCCTCTAGCCGCACTACCCTCCCATGCCCAACCAGAGACCCACTTCCATGGACTTCGACGCCATTCGCAAACTGATTGACACCTTGATCGAAAAGCAGATTGACGAGTTCGAGCTGGAGGAGGAGGGGCGCCGCATCCGCATCAAGCGCGGCGGTCCCCCGCCCGCCGCCGGCATCCACCTCGTCGCCGGCGCCGTCCCCGCCGTCGCCCCCTTGGCGCCTCCCCCCGCCGCCCCCAACGCCGCCCCCGAGGAGGAGGCCGGCCTGGTCACCGTCACCTCGCCCATCGTCGGCACCTACTACGAGTCCCCCTCCCCCGGCGCCCCCGAGTTCATCCGCAGCGGAGACTCCGTCGAGGTCGGCCAGGTGCTCTGCATCATCGAGGCCATGAAGCTGATGAACGAGATCGAGGCCGAGGTCAACGGCGTCCTCGTCCGCAAGCTGGTCACCAATGGCCAGCCAGTGGAGTTCGGCCAGGCCCTGCTGCTCATCCGGCCCCGTCCCTAGCCCTCCATGCCCCACATGTTCAAGAAAATCCTCATCGCCAACCGCGGCGAGATCGCCCTGCGCGTCATCTGCGCCTGCAAGGAGCTGGGCATCAAGACCGTCGCCATCTACTCCGAGGCCGACCGCCACGCCCTGCACGTCCGCTTCGCCGACGAGGCCATCTGCGTCGGCCCCAACCGCCCCACCGAGAGCTACCTCAACATCCCCGCCGTGGTCAGCGCCGCCGAGATCACCAATGTGGACGCCATCCACCCCGGCTACGGCTTCCTCAGCGAAAACGCCAATTTCGCCGAGGTCTGCGAGGCCTGCCACATCCAGTTCATCGGCCCCCGCCCCGAGGTCATCCGCCTCATGGGCGAAAAGGAGCGCGCCCGCGAGGCCGCCAAGTCGGTCGGCCTGCCGGTGCTGCCCGGCTCCGACGGCGTGCTCAAGGACGAGGCCGAGGCCATCGCCGTCGCCCAGCGCGTCGGCTACCCGGTCATGGTCAAGGCCTCCGCCGGCGGCGGCGGCCGCGGCATGCGCGTCGTCCGCTCCGCCGCCGAGATGCCCGGCCTTTTCTCCGCCGCCCAAACCGAGGCCGCCAACGCCTTCGGCTCCGGCGACCTCTACCTGGAAAAGCTGGTCGAGCGCCCCCGCCACATCGAATTCCAGGTGCTCGGCGACCACCATGGCCGCGTCATCCACCTCAGCGAGCGCGAGTGCAGCGTCCAGCGCCGCCACCAGAAGCTCATCGAAGAATCCCCCGCCACCCCCATCTCCCCCGAACTGCGCCGCCAGATGGGCGCCCTCGTCGCCAACGCCATGGCCGAGGTCAAGTACACCAACGCCGGCACCATCGAGTTCCTCATGGACCCCGACGGCGGCCTCTATTTCATCGAGATGAACACCCGCCTGCAGGTCGAGCACCCGGTCACCGAGATGGTCACCGGCGTGGACCTGGTCAAGGCCCAGATCCGCATCGCCGCCGGCGAGCGCCTGGATCAGATCCTCGGCCTCGCCCCCGGCGAGACCGGCCTGCTCCCCCGCGGCCACGCCATCGAGTGCCGCATCAACGCCGAAAACCCCGTCACCTTTGCCCCCTCCGCCGGCAAGGTCACCGGCCTCAACCTCCCCGGCGGCATCGGCGTGCGCGTGGACTCGGCCGTCTACAGCGAAGGCGTCATCCCCCCCTACTACGACTCCCTCATCGCCAAGCTCATCACCTATGGCCATGACCGCACCGAGGCCATCGCCCGCATGCAGCGCGCCCTCGACATGTTCGTCGTCACCGGCGTCGAAACCTCCATTCCGCTCCACCGCAAAATCCTGGCCGAACCCGACTTCCTCGCCGGCCGGCTCAGCACCGCCTTTATGGAGCGCTTTATGCCGCTGAAAAAGCCCAAGGCCCTGGGCAATCCCTCCTAGGCGCCGGCATGAAGCTGCCGGCCCTCTACCCCATCCTGGACGCCGAGATGGCCGCCGCCCGCGGCCACGATCTCCTCGCCTGCGCCCGCGGCTTCGCCTCCCTCGGCCTGGCGGTGCAGCAGTTGCGCGCCAAGACCCTCCCCGGCGGCGAGTTCTTGCGCCTCGCCGAGCGCCTCCGCGCCGTTGTCCCCTGCCTCATCGTCAACGACCGCCTCGACGTCGCCCTCGCCGCCCGCGCCGACGGCGTCCACCTCGGCCAGGACGACCTGCCCGCCGCCGCCGCCCAATCCCTAGCCCCCCCCCACTGGGTGCGTGGCCTCTCCACCCACAACCTCGAACAGGCCCGCCTCGCCGCCGCCAACCACCCCGGCTACCTGGCCCTCGGCCCGATCTTTTCCACCACCAGCAAGCTGAAACCAGACCCCGTGGTCGGCCTCCAAACCCTCAGCGCCCTGCGCCAAACCTACCGCGGGCCGCTGGCGGCGATTGGCGGCATTCGGTTGGACAACTGCGAAAGCGTGTGGCGCGCCGGCGCCGATGCCGTGGCAGTCATCTCCGCTCTCTGGACGGCCGAACAGCCGGTCGAGGCGGCGCGCCAGTTCCTGCTTGCCTTCGCCCAAGTTTCCTGCCACAGTACCCAGAAAAGTCCCGAGAAAAATCCCGCCCTTCGGCCGGGTACCCCCGATCCGCTTGCCTGATCCCCCCATGGCCACCAACAGCGCCACCTCCAAGGCCGCCCACGACACCGACGGCGTCAAGGCCCTCGGCCTGACCAGCGCCACCACCATCGTGATGGGCATCATGATCGGCTCGGGCATCTTCGTGGTCTCGCCCCAAATTGGCCGCCAAGTCGGCTCCCCCGCCCTGCTCATGCTGGTCTGGGCCATCACCGGCTTCATGACCATGGCCGGCGCGCTCTGCTACGGCGAGCTCGCCGCCGCCATGCCCCAGGCCGGCGGCCAATACGTCTACCTGCGCGAGGCCCTCGGCCCCCTGTTCGGCTTCCTCTATGGCTGGACCTCGTTCGTGGTGATCCAAACCGGCACCATTGCCGCCGTCTGCATGGCCTTCGCCAAATACCTGGGCGTGCTCTACCCCAATGCCGTCTCGGAAACCCACTGGCTCTTCCACTTCGGCCACTTGGGCCCGGTGCAGTTGGGCCTCAATACCGAAGAGCTGGTCGCCATCCTGGTGATCGTCTTCCTCACTTGGCTCAACAGCCGCGGCGTGCGCGCCGGCGCCTGGGTGCAGAACGTCTTCACCTTCGCCAAAATCGCCGCCTTGGTCGGGCTGATCCTGCTGGGCTTGGTCTTCGCCCGCAACTCCGCCGTCATGGCCGCCAACTTCAGCCACTTCTGGAGCCAGTTCTTCGCCGGCTTCTGGAGCCGCGGCAGCTTCAACCTGAGTGGCGCGGCCACCGGCGGCGCCATGGTGTCCACCGCCGCCATCGTGGTGGTGTTCGCCGCCATGGTGGGCTCGCTCTTCTCCTCCGACTCCTGGAACAACGTCACCTTCACCGCCGGCGAGGTGGTCAACCCCCGCCGCAACCTGCCCTTGTCGCTGGCGCTGGGCACCATGAGCGTCACCGCCATCTACCTGCTGGCCAACTTGGCCTACCTGGCGGTGCTGCCCTTCAACGCCATCGCCCACGCCCCCGAGGATCGCGTCGCCTCGGCCATGCTGGCCGTGATCTATGGCCACACCGGGGCGGTGCTGATCGCGGTGGCCATTCTGGTCTCCACCTTTGGCTGCACCAACGGCCTGATCCTCGCCGGGGCGCGCATTTACTACGCCATGGCCAAGGACGGGCTGTTCTTCAAGCGCGTCGCCCATCTCAACCGCAACCAGGTCCCCGGCCGCGGCTTGTGGGTCCAGGGCCTGTGGGCCTGCCTGCTCTGCCTCTCCGGCAAGTACAACGACCTGCTGAACTACGTCATGTTCGCGGTGTTTTTGTTCTATATTTTGACCATCGCCGGGTTGTTCATCCTGCGGGTGAAGCAGCCCCGGCTGCCCCGCCCCTACAAGGTGATCGCCTACCCGGTGCTGCCGGCTGTCTATATCGCGCTGGCCATCTTTTTTGACGTGGTGGTGCTGTGGGTCTTCCCGCAGTATGCTGGCAGCGGACTGTTGCTGGTGCTGTTGGGGGTGCCGGTCTTCTACGTCTGGCGCATGCTGGGCAAGGGCAATCCGGCCCAGGCCTAGCTTTTAAGGAGACGCTATGAGCATGAATCTGTTTGCGCGCAAAGACCTGCGGGCGATGCTTTCCGAGACCGAGGGCGAGCAGGGCGGCCTGAAACGCGCCCTCGGCCCCCTCAATCTGGTCACCCTGGGCATCGGCGCCATCATCGGCACCGGCATCTTCGTGCTCACCGGCACGGTGGCCGCCACCGCCGCCGGTCCGGCGGTGGTGATCTCGTTTATCATCGCCGCCATCGCCTCCGCCTTCGCCGGCCTCTGCTACGCCGAGTTCTCCGCCCTCATCCCCATCGCCGGCAGCGCCTACAGCTACGGCTACACCACCCTGGGCGAGATCGTCGCCTGGATCATCGGCTGGGCCCTCATCCTGGAGTACGCCTTCGGCGCCGCCACCGTCGCCGTCGGCTGGAGCGGCTACATCTCCAGCCTGCTGCAGAATTTCGGCCTCTACCTGCCCGCGCAGATGACCGCCGCCCCCGGCACCCGCTTCGCCTTGTACCAGGGCCACTGGACCGCCGCCGCCAGCCTCACCGCCGCCCAGCTCGCCGGCGTCACCCAGTACATGACCGCCCACTTCAATCTGATGGCCTTCCTCGGCATCCTGGCCGTCACCGCCATCCTCGTCATCGGCGTGCAGGAATCGGCCAACGTCAACACCGCCATTGTCATCCTCAAGGTCTCGGTGCTGCTGGTCTTCATCGGCCTGGGCGTGGACTTCCTCTTCCTCGCCGGCCACATGGCCGTCGCCAAGGCCAACTGGCATCCCTTCATCCCCCCCAACACCGGCCACTTCGGCGAGTTCGGCTGGTCCGGCATCCTGCGCGGCGCCGGCATCATCTTCTTCGCCTACATCGGCTTCGACGCCGTCTCCACCGCCGCCCAGGAGGCCAAAAACCCCGCCAAGGACATGCCCGTCGGCATCCTCGGCTCGCTGGTGATCTGCACCGTCCTCTATATCATCGTGGCCGGCATCACCACCGGCCTCAAGTCCTACACCGCCCTCAACGTCGCTGAGCCCATCGCCTTGGCGGTGGACGTCACCGGCGTCACCTGGGGCAGCATCCTGGTCAAGATCGGCGCCATCGGCGGCCTCTCCTCCACCATGCTGGTCATGCTGCTGGGCCAGTCCCGCATCTTCTTCACCATGTCCCACGACGGGCTGTTGTGGAAGTGGGCCAGCAAGGTCCATCCCAAGTTCAAGACCCCCTACATCTCCAGCATCCTGGTGGGCTCGGCGGTGGCCATCCTGGCCGCCGCCCTGCCCATCGCCACCCTCGCCGAGCTCACCAGCATCGGCACCCTGTTCGCCTTCACCATCGTCTGCGCCGGCGTCTGGATCCTGCGCCGCCGCGACCCCGAGCTCAAGCGCCCCTTCAAGACTCCCTGGGTGCCGTTTGTTCCCATCATGGGCATGGTCGTCTCCCTCGCCCTGATGCTCTCGCTGCACCTGCTCACTTGGGAGGTCTTCCTGATCTGGCTGGCGATCGGGCTGGTGGTCTACTTCACCTACAGCCGCAACCACAGCCGCGTGCAGTTGGCGCTGCGCAAGGCCACCGGCGTCGGCCGCTAGCGCCAATCCTGCCTTCTCGCCCGCCGGCGACCCTGCGCCGTGCCCCTTCCACCCTGGGCACGCCCCGGCTGCCGCGCGCTGGCCGCCGCCCGCGTCCGCTCCGCTCCCAATGCTAGGCTAGAGGCAGCGCCATGCCGACGACGGAGAACCAAACGGGCCCGCCCCAGGCCACCGCCGCCCATGCCCGGGCGCGCACGGCGCGCCTGCTGGCCCAACTGCGCCGCTCCACCCTCGCCAAAATTACCCTCGCCATCGGCGCCCTCTGGCTGCTGGCCGCGCTTCCCCTGCTGCTGGGGCAGCCCCCCTGGCCTTGGTTCGGCTTCTTCCGTGTCGCCTTCACCATCGCCGTGTTCCTGCTGCTCGTCCGCCTGGTGCACCTGCTCGCCATCGAGACCCTCTGGCTGCTGCGCAACCGCCTCATCCTCGCCTATGTCTTCATGGGCGTGGTCCCGGTGCTGCTCATCGCCGGCATGCTGGCCATCGGCACCTACATGTTCTACGGCCAGTACGCCGCCTACCTGCTGGTCAGCGAACTCAACGACCACACCAAAAACGTGGGCGCGGTCAACACCCTCACCGTGCGCGAGCTCGAGCGCCACCCCAACCGCGCCAATGACGGTCCCGGGCTGAGCGACTACTACGCCAGCTACTATTTCCCCCGCGGCTTCGGCGGCGTCCACTCCTACTTCTACGACGCCCACGGCGTGCCCGAAAACCCCGCCTCCGGCCGCTTCGGCCCCCTCAGCGGCTGGCTGAGCGGCAACTTCCTCGGCCTCATCGCCCGCCCCAACGGCTACTCCATCGCCAGCTTCGGCATCGCCCGGGCCGCCGAGCCCGAGCGCATCCTCACCCTCTATCCCCTCGGCGCCCGCAATCTCAACACCCTGGCCGCGCCCCTGGGCCAGATCTCGCTGGGCGCCTCCGGCTTCATCAACCTGGAGGGCTCCGCCAGCGCCCTCCCCGCCGCTCCCACCCCGCCCGCCCCGCTGCTGGCCAGCACTCTGCCCCTCCGCCCCCGCGGCAGCGTCTTCGACATCCGCATCACCGCCTGGGCCTTCATCCCCGTCACCGACTGGCAGACCGGCAAGCAGCGCAACGTCATCGCCACCATCACCACCCGCCCCTCGCTGCTCAACGACAAGCTCTTCGCCAGCTTCCAGAGCGGCCCCAACCCCTCCCTCGCCTCCGACTGGCCCCTGCTGCTGCTGGGCTTGATCGCCGTCGGCTTCCTCATCATCGAGTTCTTCTCCCTGGTGGCCGGCATCCGCCTCACCCGCACCATCACCGGCGCCGTCAACGACCTCTACATCGGCACCGAGCACATCAACCGCGGCGAGTTCGGCCACCGCATCCCGGTGCGCACCCGCGACCAGTTGGCCGCCCTCGAGATCAGCTTCAACAACATGTCCGCCTCCATCCAGCGCCTGCTGGAGGAGCAGCGCCAGAAGCAGCGCCTGGAGAGCGAGCTCAGCATCGCCCACGAGGTCCAGACCCAGCTCTTTCCCCGCATCCCGCCGGTGGTGGCCGGCCTCGAGATCCAGGGCCGCTGCCTCCCCGCCCGGGTGGTGAGCGGCGACTACTACGACTTCCTGCAGTTGAGCCCCTCCCGCGTCAGCCTGGCCCTGGGCGACATCAGCGGCAAAGGCATCTCCGCCGCCCTGCTCATGGCCACCATCGTCTCCGCCGTGCGCGCCTACCAGCCCGGCGCCGCCGACCGCGTGGTCGGCGTCGCCGCTGGCCAGGCCGCCCCCTCCCGCCCCGCCCCCGCCGAGGACGAGGCCGATCCCGCCCGCCTGCTCGAGCGCCTCAACCGCCAGCTCTTCCACTCCACCCCGCCGGAAAAGTACGCCACCCTCTTCTATGCCGTCTACGACGGCGAGCGCCGCGAGCTGCGCTACACCAACGCCGGCCACCTGCCCCCGGTCATCCTCGGCGCCTCCGGCCGCCGCCGCCTCGACCGCGGCGGCATGGTCATCGGCCTCTTCGAAAACGTCGCCTTCGAGGAGGCCGTCGTCCGCCTCGAGCCCGGCGACCTGCTCGCCGCCTGGAGCGACGGCATCACCGAGCCCGAAAACGAATATGGCGTCGAGTTCGGCGAACCCCGCCTGCTGCAGTTGCTCGAGGCCAACCGCCACCGCCCCCTCGCCGACATCGTCGCCGCCATCCTCGACGGCGTCCACGATTGGAGCGGCGCCGAAGAGCAGGCCGACGACATCACCCTCCTGCTCGCCCGCGTGACCTAGTCTAGCCCCGCAGGCCGCTGCCGCGCCCTACAGCCTCCCCCAGAACGCGAACGCCACCGCCCCCAGGATGCACACCAGCGACCCCAGGTAGTTCCAGCGCAGGTCCTCGCCCAGGTAGAGCCAGGCGAACACCACGAACACGCTGAGCGTGATGATCTCCTGGATGATCTTGAGCTGGTAGGCGGTGAACTCGCCGTAGCCGATGCGGTTGGCCGGCACCTGGAACATGTACTCGAAAAAGGCGATGCCCCAACTGATGAGCACCACCTTCCACAGCGGCACCTGGCGGAACTTGAGGTGGCCGTACCAGGCGATGGTCATGAAGGTGTTGGAGACGATCAGCAGCAGCACGGTGCGCATACGGAATTCTAGCCGCGCCGGTGCTGGCCGCGGTAGAACCCGTCCAGCCCGGGCGGCGAGCGGGTGAGCGCCCCCAGCCGCCGCATCCGCTCCAGCGCCAGCTCCACCCAGCGCAGCGCAAAGGCCTCGCCCACCAGCCCCGGCCGGCAATACAGCATCGCCGACTCGCCCTCGAACGGCAGCGCCACGATGCGCCAGCCCGGGTCCCCCACCGCCGCCTCCGCCAGCGCCGCCCACTGCTTCGGCCGCAGGTAGAGCCGCGTGAGCCGGTCGCGCCGCCCCCACTCCGTCTGCCGCTGCGCCGCGGCGATGTTGCTGACAAAGGCCGCCCGCCGCGCCACCCGCCCGATCGCCGCCAGCGCCGCCCGCGCCGGCTCCGCCTCCAGGTATTGCAGCACCCCGTTGCACCACACCAGGTCGAAGCTGCCGGCGCCAAACGGCGGACGGGCGCAATCCGCCCGCACCGTCCACTCCCCGCCCCCCGCCCGCGCCGCCCAGCCCACCGCGTAGCTGCTGGCGTCCACCCCCACCACCCGCACCCCCAGGTCCTGGCGCGCATAGGCCGCCAAGGCGCCCTTGCCGCAACCCAGGTCCAGCACGCTCTCCGCCTCCGCCAGCTCGATCAGGCTCGAGAGCTGCGCCTCGACGATGGCAAAGTAGTCGGGGTAGTAGCCGTACCCCCGCACCTCGTCCCCGCCCTTGAGCCCCGGCGGAAAGTCCGGATCCTCGAAGTAGCGCTCCTCGAAGTGGCGCTCCTCGAAACCGCTCACTCCCGCGCCCCGCGGTCGCCCCGCGGTTCCGACTCCGGATGCTTGGCCAGGTCGAACTTGTGCTTCGCCTGGGGGCGGTGCCGCCGGTCCGAGACCAGCGAGGTCGGCGGCACCGGCCCCACCTGCACCCGCGCCATCTCCTTCGCCAGCTTCACCGCCGTGAGCTTGCCCGGTTTGGTTTTCTTGGCCATCCTTCCCCTATTGTATTCCCGCCGCCGCTGTGGGCCGGCACCTGACCCGGCCGCCCTGCCTGACCCCAGGGGCGTCGGTGCGCTAAGATGGCTGGGAAGTGTCCAACTCTCGAGGGACTCTGGCATGAAAACCTACCCACTCGCCTTGGCGGCGGGCCTGCTCGCCGCCGCCAGCCTGCTGCCGGCGCAGGCGCCGACGGCGTCTGCCAAGCTGGTCGCCGCCCAGGACGCGGCCCGCGCCAACACCGCCTTCCAGGCCCGCCATTACCTCGCCACCGCCGCCATCGCCCATGCCATGGGCGCGCCCCTGGGCCCGCTCACCGATGCCCACGGCCGTGCCCTGCCCGCCAACCTCGCCGCCGCCAACCTCGCCGCCGACGCCGGCAAATCCTACCGCGAGGTCTCCCCCGACCAAGCCCAGATACTCGCCAATCAGGGCATCCTGGTGATCGTCGCCTGGGCCAACCCCGCCGGCAACGGCCACCTCGCCACCGTCCGCCCCGAGGGCATTGGCGGCGACCCCATCCACCCCGCCAGCCGTGAGCCCATCATCAACAACGTCGGCGTGGACGTCGCCATCGAGGGCGTCAACTGGGCCTTCCGCAAGGGCGATACCCTGCACTACTACACCCCCGCCGGGTAGCCGCCTACAGCGCACCCTTGTAGAAGCCGCCGTCCACCAGCAGGCTCTGCCCGGTGATATAGCTGGCGCGCTCGGAGGCGAGGTAGACGACCGCGTCGGCGAACTCCTGCGGCGTGGCCAGCCGCCGCAGCGCGGTGTTGCGGCTCCAGTTCTCGTAGGCGGCCTCGCGCGGCACCCCGTCGGCCAGCGCCTTCACCTGCGCCAGCTCGTTCAGCCGCTCGGTCAGGGTGTAGCCCGGGCACACGTTGTTCACCAGAATCCCGTAGGGGCCATACTCGTTCGCCAGCGTGCGCACCAGCCCCGGCACCGCGCCCCGCACCGTGTTCGACAGCACCAGCCCGTCAATCGGCTGCTTCACCGCCACCGAGCTGATCATCAGGAAGCGCCCCCAGCCGGCGCGCTGCATGTGCGGCAGCACGTGCTTGGCGAAACAAACGTGGCTCAGCAGGTTGAGGTTGACCGCCGCCTGCCACTCCTCGATCGTGGTGGTGGCGAAAGGCTTGGCCGGCGGCCCGCCCGCGTTGGTGACGCAGACATCGAGCCGTCCGAACTCGGCCGCCGCGCCCTCCACGAACGCGGCCACGGCGCCGGGATCGGTGACATCCAGCGCCCGCGTCCACACCCGCACCCCGTGCTGCTGGCGGATGGCCGCGGCCACCGCCTCGATGCGCTCCGGGCTGCGCGAGCACAGCGCCAAGTGCGCCCCCTCGGCCGCCAAGCCCTCGGCCACCGCCCGCCCCAGTCCCGCGCTGGAGGCGGCCACCATCGCCACCCGATCTTTCAGTCCCATATTCATGGACGCACCTCATAGGCAAGGATTTCGGCCTCGTGGCGCAGCGTCAGCGCGATGTCGTCCAGCCCCTCCACCAGGCACTGCTTGCGGAACGGGTCCATCTCGAAGCCGATCGCCGCTCCCGCCCCCCGCACCTGCTGCCCCGGCAGATCCACCGTCAGCTCCTCCGCCTGGAACAGCGGCCGCAGCGTCGGCTCCGCCACCCGCACCGGCAGCAACCCGTTCTGGCAGCAGTTGTTGTAGAAAATGTCGCCAAACGAGGGAGCAATCACGCAGCGGATGCCGTAGTCCAGCAGCGCCCAGGGAGCGTGCTCGCGCGAACTGCCGCAGCCAAAGTTCTCCCCCGCCACCAGGATGCTGGCGCCCTGGTATTGCGGCTGGTTGAGCACAAAGCCGGGGTCCTGGCGCCAGGCGTAAAACAGCCCCCGCCCCAGCCCGGCGCGCCCGGTGGTCAGCAGAAACTGCTTGGGAATGATCTGGTCGGTGTCCACGTGGGCGCGGTCCAGCGGCAGCACGCGGCCGGTGAGTACGGTGAAGGGTTTCATATCCACTCCCGAATGTCGGTGAAGTGCCCGGCCACCGCCGCGGCCGCAGCCATGGCCGGGCTGACCAGATGGGTGCGCCCGCCCGCCCCCTGCCGCCCCTCGAAATTGCGGTTGCTGGTCGAGGCGCAGCGCTCCCCCGGGCGCAGGATATCGGGGTTCATCCCCAGGCACATGCTGCAGCCGGGCTGCCGCCACTCGAATCCCGCCTCCCGGAAGATGCGGTCCAGGCCGCGCGCCTCCGCCGCCCGCAGCACCGGCACCGAGCCCGGCACCACCATGGCGCGCACCCCCGCCGCCACCCGCCGCCCCCGCACCACCGCCGCCGCCCGCTCCAGGTCCTCCAGCCGCGCGTTGGTGCAGGAGCCGATGAACACCCGGTCCACCGCGATCTCGCGCATGGGCGTGCCCGGCTTCAGGTCCATGTAGGCCAGCGCCCGCGCCGCCGCCTGCCGCTCGCCCGCGTCCGCCATCGCCGCCGGGTCCGGCACCGCGCCGCTGATCGGCGCCACCATCCCTGGGCTGGTGCCCCACGTCACCTGGGGCGCGATCTCGCCCGCCTCGAAGCGCAGCTCCCGGTCGAAGCTGGCGCCCGGGTCGCTGGCCAGCCCCCGCCACCCCGCCGCCGCCTGCTCCAAGGCCTCCCCCTGCGGCGCGAACGGCCGCCCGCGCAAATACTCGATCGTCACCTCGTCCGGCGCCACCATCCCCGCCCGCGCCCCCGCCTCGATCGACATGTTGCACACCGTCATCCGCTCTTCCATCGACAGCGCCCGGATGGTGCTGCCGGCGTACTCGATCACGTGCCCGGTGGCACCCGCCGTGCCGATCCGCCCAATCACGTGCAGGATCAGATCCTTGGCCGTCGCCCCCGCCCCCAACTCCCCCTCCACCACCAGCCGCAGCGTGCGCGGCCGCCGCTGCCACAGGCATTGCGTGGCGAATACGTGCTCCACCTCGCTGGTGCCGATGCCAAACGCCAGCGCCCCCACCGCCCCGTGCGTCGAGGTGTGGCTGTCGCCGCACACGATCACCATCCCCGGCTGCGATAGCCCCTGCTCCGGCGCAATCACGTGCACAATCCCCTGCTCCGGGCTCTCCAGGTCGTAGAGCCGCACCCCGTGCTCGCGGCAGTTCTCCGCCAGCGCCGCCAGTTGCGCCGCCGCCTCCTGGTCCAGGATGGCGAACGGCCGCGGATCGGTGGGCACGTCGTGGTCCATGGTGGCGAAGGTCTTGTCCGGCCGCCGCAGCCGCCGCCCGGCGGCGCGCAGCCCGGCGAAGGCCTGCGGCGAGGTCACCTCGTGGATCAGGTGCAGGTCCACGTAGAGCAGGCTCGGCTGCCCCGGCGGCTGGCAGACGACGTGGCGCTCCCAGATCTTGTCAAACAGGGTTTGCGGCGGGTGGGTCGGGTGGGGCATGGCGTTAGCGCGGCGCGAGCGGCTGCAGCAGCTCGTCCAGGTAGTCCGGCCGGCTGGGGTCGCGCACCAGCCGCGGTGCCTTCGGTCCCCCATGGTAGTCCACCAGGCAGGTCTTGTAGTAGTCGTCGTTTTCCACCAGCAGCTCGATCGGCTTGCGGCTGCTCGGGCTGGCGATCACCGCGTCGTCCAGCAGCGCCCGGGTGTACAGCCGTCCGTTGACCCCTAGGATCCGCATCCCCGGCGCGATGCCCGCCTGGAACGCCGGCCCGTTCATGATCGCGTCCGCCACCTCGCCGTCCGAGCCCACGCTCAGGCCCAGCGAGTACAGCAGGTCCCCGGCGCCGCGGCTGTCGCTGCCCGCCAGCTCATAGCGCCAGCCGCTGGCCTCGATCCCGCCCAAAGGGGGCGTGGGCGAGGTGGAGTTGAGCCGCTGTTGGAAAAACCCCGCCCAATCGTAGGGCACCACCTGGTTGAGCGCCGCCACCAGGTCGTCGAAGGTGTAGGTCTTGAGCTCCGGCCCGTTGTTGGGCCCGCCGTAGAAGAGATGGAAGAAGTCCTCCATGGACTTCGCCCCGTGGCTCTGGTCGTGGATGATGGTGGCCACCTCCAGCCACAGCAGGCTGCCCTCTTCGTAGTAATCCGTCCCGCGCCGCCAGTTCCACCACCCATAGCGGCCGTCCTCGAACATCCCTGGCACCGCCACCGCCGTGTCCAGCAGCGGACGCCACGTCCGTCCCGGCCGCCCCGGTCCCAGCTCCGCCGCCGTGTCCGCCAAGAAGCGCCGGTACTCGCCGTCCGTCCACAGCCCGCTGCGCGCCGCCTCGAAGTTGCCCAAAAAGTCCGTCAGCCCCTCGTAGACCCACAGCAGATCGTCCCGCATCGGCGCCTGGTAGGGGGCCGAGGCCAAGTCCGCCGGCCGCCGGAACTTGCCGTTCCAGGAGTGGATGAACTCGTGCGGCAGCAACTCCCCCACCATGTAGGCGGCCTCCGGCCCCAGCATCGTCCGCTCTGGCAGCCGGCTGTCGTCGCTCTCGTGGTGCTCCAGCCCAAAGTGCGCCACGTGGTCGCTCAGCGTCAGCAGGAAGTGATAGTCGCGGTAGTGGCGCGCGCCGAACAGCTTCCCCGTCTCCGCCACCAGGTTGATCATCCCTTGCCGCACCTGCGGCGGCACCTCCAGCGCCTGCGGGCTGTCCGCCACGATGTCGAGCTCATGGTGGATGGGCTCCCCCGGCGGGGTGATGTCCATCGCCCGGTAATACTCCCCCGCGATCACCGGCGAGTCCACCAGCCGCGTCAGGCTGGTGGTCTGGAAGGTCACCTCCGCGCCCGCGGCGTGCTCCACCGGCAGCGCCGTGCCATAGTTCCACTCCGGCGGCAGCTTCAGCCGCACCGCCACCTGGATCTGGTGCGCCGGCGTGTCCGCCGGGTAGAGCAGGTTCTGGTTCCAGTTGATGTCCACCAGCTTGGCGGTGGCCGAGCTGCCGGCGGTGAAGTTGCCCGAGGAAGCCTCCAGAAAATCAAAGGCGACCTCGAGCTGGCTCACCCCCGGCGGAATGTCGAGATGGAAGGTGAAGACGTCGCCCAGGTCGCGCGTCCAGGGGATGACCTTGCCGTTGCCGGTGAACACCAGCCCGGTGACGTTGCCGATGGGCCCGTCCGGCTCGTGCTCGCCCGGGATCCATTTGGGGTAGAGCAGCGTCAGCGGCCCGGGGTGCACCGCCATCACCATGTGGGTGTAGATCACCTTCTGCGGCGCCTGCGAGGCGTCCACCGTCAGCGCGATCGGCGCCTGCGCCCGGGCGGCCGCGGCCAGCAACACAACGCCCAGGACCGGCATCAGCAAGCGGCGGGGAAGGGGCATGGCGAACCTCCAGGCACGAATCCATATAATCGCATGAGGCTTGCCCCGGGATCAAAGTGGGAGTGGAAGCCCAGTTCGCGCATTGGCTGCCGGCCCTGCTCACCGCCGCGCTGGTGCTGGCGGCGCTGGGGGCGGGGCAGTGGGCCCTCGCCCGCTGGCTGCGCCCCTGGGCCTCCGGGCGGGCACTGGCCGCCCTCCTCCGCCGCACCCTGCGGGCAGTGGCAGTGCTGTTGCTGGCCCTGCTGGCCCTGCGCGGCAGCGGCCTGGGCGTGCCCCGCCTCACTTGGCCCCTGCTGGCCGGCTGGCTCCTCGGCCCCGGCCTCCGCATCCTCTTCATCTTCCTCGGCGCCTTCCTGCTGGCGCGCGCCGCCGACTTCTTCATCGCCCACCTGCAGCAGGCGCTGGCGGCCCCCGCCGCCGCCCCGCACGACGCCGCCGAGCGCCGCAAGCGCATTGACACCTTGGGCCGCCTGCTGCGCGGCCTCGCCACCCTGGTGCTCTTCGGCATCGCCACCCTGATGGCGCTGCGCGAGCTCCACATGGACATCACCCCCATCCTCACCGGCGCCGGCGTGGCCGGCGTCGCCCTCGGCTTTGGCGCCCAGACGCTGGTCAAAGACCTCATCGCCGGCGTCTTCCTCATCCTCGAAAACCAAATCCGCGTCGGCGACATCATCACCATCAACGGCAAGACCGGCCTGGTCGAGTCCCTGCGCCTGCGCATCCTGGTGCTGCGCGGCGCCGACGGCGCCGTCTACATCTTCCACAATGGCGCCATCAGCGAGTACGCCAACTTGACCAAGGACTTCGCCTACGCCGTGCTCGACGTGGGCGTGGCCCCGCAGCAGGATCTGGGCCGGGTGACGGCGCTGCTACAAGCCGTAGGCGACAGCCTCGTCCGCGACCCCGCCTTCGCCGCCAAGATCCTCGCCCCGGCCGAGATCCTGGGCGTGGAGTCGCTGGGCCCGACCTCCGTCGGCCTCCGCCTGCGCATCCGCACCGCCCCCATGGAGCAGTGGGCGGTGGACCGCGAGCTCCGCCGCCGGGTGCAGGAGCAGTTCGCCGCCGCCAAGATCGCCCTCGCCTAAGCCCTGGAGTGCGCCGCCGGCCGGCGCCGTTCTCGCGCCTAGCCCCCCACCGTCTTCATGCAGAAGGCGAAAAGTTGGTCGAAGCCCGCCCCGGGATGGGCTTGCAGCGCGCGCTGCGCCGCCTTCTGCGCCAGCGCCGGGGGGTAGCCCAAGTTCACCAGCGCGCTCACCACGTCCTCGGCCGCGGGCGTGCCCGCCGCCGCCCCCGCCTCCTCGCCCGCCCCCGCCGGCATCTTGTCGCGCAGCTCGACCACCAGCCGCTCCGCCGTCTTCTTCCCCACCCCCGGAATCGAGCTCAGCCGCGCCAAGTCGCCCGCCCGCAGCGCCGCCCCCAGCGCCTCCGGCGACAGCCCCGACAAGATCGCCAGCCCCAGCTTTGGCCCCACCCCGTTCACCGTGATCAGCTTCTCGAACAGCAGCTTCTCGCCCGCGGTGGCGAAGCCAAAGAGCTGGATGGCGTCGTCGCGCACCTGGGTGTGGACGTGCAGCGCCACCGCCGCCCCTGTCTCCGGCAGTTGCGTGTAGGTCCCCACCGGCACCTGCAGCTCGTAGCCCACCCCGTGCACGTCCAGCACGATGCGCGCCGGATGGCGGTGCCGCAGCATCCCGCTGAGGTAGGCAATCACCGCCGCGCCTCCTCGCCCGCCCGCACCAGGGGCGGCGGCTCCGGCGCCGCCACCAGCCCGTCCGCCGCCGCCAGCGCAAAGAAACGCCGCAGCCCCTCCTGGTGCGCCGCGGTCAGGTGGTAGGCGACGTTTTCCGCCAGGTAGCGCCGCACTTCCTCCGGCGCCAGCCGCAGCCGCGGCGCCCACGCCGCCACCAGCGCCTCGCGCTGCTCCAGCCCCTGCTCCAGCGCCTGCTCCAGCCGCTGCGGCAGCCACTCCCGGTTGGCCTCGAAGGCCTCCGCCCGAATGCCCCACAGCGCGAACACAAACGGCAGCCCGGTCCAGGCCTGCCACTCCCGCGCCAGGTCGTAGACCCGCAGGCCTGCCGCCTCCGCCTCCCCGCTCACCCGCAGCCGCAGCGCCGGATCCCCGATCAGCAGCACCGCGTCCGCCTCCGCCAGTCCCCGCCGCCAATCCGCATCTCCCGGCTGCACCGCAAACTCTGCCCCAAACCGGCGCCGCAGCAGGATCTGCACCAGCGCCGCCGAGGTGCGCGAGGCCCGGTCCAGCCCCAGCCTCCGCACCTCCGCCGCCGGCCGCCGGCTCACCAGCAGGATGCTCCGCACCTCCGCTCCCGCCTCCGCCCGCGCCGCCACTCCCAGCCCCTCCAGCCCCACCAGCCCCCCCACCCGCGCCAGCTCGATCACCGGAATTACTCCCAGTTCGGCGCTCCCCTCCCGCAGCGCGTCCGCGCAGGCCGAGGGCAGCGTGTAGGCCAGGCGAAAGCGCGCGTCCCCCTCCAGCCCCCACATCAGGGGCGCGGCGTTGAGAAACTCGATGGCGGCGATGCGCAGCATCCGGGTAGGCGCGGCGGGTCCGGTCCAGTATAAATGGAAACGTCGGCGCCCCCGCCCGCGTCCGGTACAATCAGGCAGGAGGATAGACACTCAGCATGGGCAAACGAGCGATCCAGCAGTGGTGCGCGGGGTTGGCGCTGGGACTGGCGATGGCCGCCGCGGCGGCGGCGCAGGTGAATCCACCCGTCGCCCCCAATATCCCGCCCCCCGGCGCCACCCCCCCGTCCCCCTTCGGTGGCAACTCCGAAATCTTTGTCGGCGGCGGCTTCACCTTCCCCAAGGCCACCACCGCCAACGCCAATCCCGTCGCCACCACCAACGTGGCCAGCCTCGACTTCGGCTACCTCTACCACGTCACCGACAACAGCGCCTTCGAGCTGCACGTGGGCTTCTGGCGCCCCGTGCAGGTCTACCAAACCACCACCAGCGTTCAGGCGCGCGACAACGAGATCACCTTCAACTACGTCTGGACCTACCCCACCGACGGCTTCATCCGCCCCTTCTTCCTGGGCGGCGTCGGCGTCATCCGCTATTCCCCCAGCGGCGCCAACAACCCTCCGCAAGCCGCCAGCCAGCAGCGCGCCGTCGTGGTCTACGGCGGCGGCCTCGACTTCCGCCTCAGCCATTCCTGGAGCATCCGCGCCGAGTACCGCGGCCTGCTCTACCGCGTGCCCGATTTCACCCTGATCAGCATCAGCAAGTGGAACCACACCCCGGCCCCCGACATCGGCCTGGTGTATCACTTCTGAGACGGCTCTGAGACGGCCCGCTCCGCCGGCGCGCCCGCGCTGGCCGCGCCGGGCGCCGCTCCGGCCGCCGCCGCCGCCTTCAGTGCACGATGCGCCCGGATGAACCGGGGCTGGCGGCCATCCCGCCCCCCGCCCGCATCCCGCCCAGGCTGGGCGCCGGCCCCGCCTCCGGCCCGGAGAAGCCCCCGACCCGGCCCGCGCCGCCCATGGACATCACCCGCGCCCCCATGCCGACCTGCGGCGCCGCGCCCGGGCGGCTGAAGCCGACCACCCCGGTGCCCATCACCCCGCCCACGCGCCCCGCGCCGGCGCGGTAAACACCCGCGCTGCGGAACCCCAGCCGCGAGGACTGGATCCCCCCGCTGGGCGGCCGCAGCTCTGTCCGCGCGCTCGCCACCGGCGGCGGCCCCAGCCGTCCGCCCGCGGCCGGGCCCACCGGCAAGAAGCGCTGCCCCGGCATCCGCGGCCCTCCCCGCTTCAGCCCCGTCGCCGCGCTCGGCGCCACCACCGCCAACGCCCCGCCGCCGCTGCCCATGTTGTAGTAGTTGCTGCCGTACCCCTGCGCATCCAGGTAGCCCAGGGAATAGCCGCCTGGATAGGCACAGCCCTCGAAGGGGTCGGTCAAGCTCTGGCCGGCGAAGATATACGCCACCCCGCAGTCGGTGTTCAGCACCATGGCCGGCATCGCCAACATGCCCCAGTTGCTACCCAGGCTGCCGTCCGGCTGCACGCTGCCCTGCAGCACGCTGTTGGTCTGGCCCACGTCGCTGGCGCTGGCGGCCACGCTGGCGTCGGCCACCACCGCCTGCGCCGGCAGATACCAACCCTGCGCCTGGCTCCAGCACCAGCCCCGATAGTCGCCGCTGTTCGCCGTCCAGGGGCAGCCCCGCGTCCCCACATAGCTCAACCCGGTGCCGGTGTAGGTGGGCATGGGCGGCGCCGCCGCCCCCCAATTGACATAAGTGCTCAGGCTGCCGGGTTCCACCCCATGGTGCAGCGCCGCCTCGTAGTAGGCGTCCCGCGTCCGGCTCCAGCGCGTCCAGGGATCGGCCGCGCCGGCATAGGTGGCGCGCAGCGTCGGCGCCAGCTCCGCCTGCTGGTTCTTCTTCAGCGCCAGCTCTTGCGCCCCCTCCCGCACCCGCGCCCTGCCCGCCAAAACCGTCACCGCCGCCGCATCCGCGCGCAGGCTGGCGTCGCCCTCTGCCACCACGCTGGCGCCCGGCGGCAGCAGCAGTTGGAAGCGCTGGCCATCCTCCTTGCGCAGCGTGGCAAACGCCGTGCCCGCCTGCACCTGCGCCGTGGTGACAAACACCCCTTGGTCGCTCAGCGCCAGGGTCGGAAACGATAGTTGCGAGTTGGGAATCAGCCGCAGCGTCGAGCCGTGCTCCAACTCGATCTCAGCCCGCCCCGAGCCCAGCGTCCGCACCCGCTCGCCCGCCACCACCGGCCCGTCCAACAGCGCCGGATGCCACTGGTGCTCGCCCGACAGTTGCACCTCGACTGCGCCGGTCACCAGGCTGAAGCGAACAAAGCGAATATTGCTGTCCGCCCAGGCACCGCTGGTCAGTGCCAATGCGATCAGCGCCAGCCAAAGCTTGTGCCAGCTCTGCATGGGCCCTCCACTAGCACCAGTGTGCGCCGAATCCACGTCGTGTCAAGCCACCCCCGCCCCCGCTCTGGCGGCAAGGTGGAAAGGGTTAAAATAGCCTATGCAGAGACCGATCCTCGCCTGCGCGCTGGCCTTGGCCGCCGCCTCCCTGCTCTCCACCGCCGCCGCGGCGCAGCAGCCCCAGCCCGTCCCCGAGGTCTATCTCTTCAAAAACCCCCAGCCCGCCCCCGTGCTCGAGGCCACCACCCTCAACGGCCAGCACATCAGCTTGGCGGCGCTGCGCGGCAAGGTGGTGCTGCTCAATTTCTGGGCCACCTGGTGCGGCCCCTGCCGCCAGGAGATTCCCGAGTTCGAGCAGCTCCAGCGCAAGTACGCCGGCAAGCTGCAAGTCGTCGGCCTCTCGGTGGATGAGTTGCCCCCGGCTGCGGTGGCCAAGGTCGCCGCCAAGATGGGCATCAACTACCCCGTCGCCCTGGCCACCAGCGCCGTGGAGAAGCGCTTTGGCGACTTGTCCACCATCCCTGTCACCTGGGTGATTGACCGCAATGGCCAAGTGGACCAGAAAAACCACGGCGCCAACCCCTACGCGGTCTTTGACACCGAGGTGCGCGCCCTGCTCGGCCTGCCCACCCAGATCAAGGTGGCCCGCATTGACCAGCTCTCGCCCAACGGCAAGGTGGGCACCATTGATATTCCCGGCCTCGCCGCCGATCTGCGCGCCCTCACCCCGGCGCAGCGCCAGGAGGCCCTCGCCAAGCTCAATTCGCAGGCCTGCACCTGCGGCTGCGACTGGTCGCTCGCCACCTGCCGCGTGCAAGACCCCTCCTGCGGCTTCAGCCTCCCGCAGGCGCGCAAGCTCATCGCCGCCATCAAGGCCGGCGCCAAGCCCTAGCGCGGCGCCCCGCGCACGGTTTCGCCCGCTAGGTGGTCTCCGGGTGCGGCGGCGGCAGCAGTTCGTCCAGCGTCTGGTTCAGCGCCTCGTCGGTCAGCTCCCCCAGCCCCTCGTAGGGATTGAACGCGTAGTCAATCTCGTTGTTCGAACTCGGCAGCCCGGAGGCCTTCTCCTGCTTGCGCACGGAACGGCGTTCCACCTTCTCGCGCTGCCTCTCCTGGCGCGCCTTTTCCTTTTGCCTCTTCTGGAATGTCGGACCTGAACGACCCGCCATGGGGGACCTCCCGGGTGTGAAGGATGAACGCCAGTGGCGCTTCTGCCTCTAGTGTAACAGCTACCGTCCGCCGACGGTAGTTTTTGCCCCGCGCCGCCCCCGCCCCACACTTTCGCCAAGCCCAGCGCGGGCGCGCGTTCTGGCACGCCACTTGCAGGTTCTTGGGCAAAGGCAGTTTTTCTCGTGTTGCGCTTGATTCGGAATCATCCCTTGGCCGGCTTGGTGCTGGCACTCAGCTTGGAAGCTTGGTTGGCAGTGCCGGGCGAGGCCATGATCGCCCTCGCCGCCTCCACCCTGCTCAGCGAATGCCTGGTCGAGGCCTACGGCCTGCTTCGCCTCGCCCTCGGCGGCGTCGCCGGCATGCTGGTCAACGACCTGGTCCTGTTCGGCCTCAGCCGCGCCGGCCGCGGCGTGCTCCTCCACTGGATCGGCCGCCATCCCCTCCACTTCCACCTCTCCTCCGAGCTGGTCCTGGGCGCCAAGTTCCTCCCCCCGCTGCGCAGCGCCGCTTATGTCGTCTACGGCCTGCAAGGCGCCCCCTTCTCCCGCTTCCTCGCCGTCTCGCTCCTCTCCAGCCTGCTCTGGGTCGTGCTCTATCTCGCCCTCGGCTTCAGCTTCCGCGGCCACATCCGCCAGTGGATGCAGCGCGCCGAGCGCCGCCGCGGCTGGATGACCGCCGCCGAAATCGCACTCACCCTCGCCGTGGTGGTGGCCATTTGGCTCTAGCCCGCCTCCGGCCTTTCCATGCAAATGTAACAGCGCAATGATGGATCTCGTATTGGGCAATGGGCTGGCCCTCCGCCAGCCGTCAGGGAGGTCACATGATGAAGAGTTCCCGCATTCTCATCGGCTCCGCCGTTTTGGCGCTGGGCACGATGCTGGCCTGGGGGGCGAGCCCGGCGACCTCGGCCCAACCCGCAACCGCAACCATGGCCCGCCAGGGCCGCCAAATGCGCAGCCCGGCCGAGATGGCCAAGATGATGACCGACCGCATTGACAAGGCCGTCACCCTCAACGACGACCAAAAAGCCAAGATCGAGGCCATCTACGAGAAGGCCTTCACCGACATGGCCGCCAACCGCGCCAGCGGCGACATGTCCAAGAACCGCGAGGTCATGGGCCAAGCCACCAAGGACGCCCAGGCGCTCTGCACCCCCGACCAAGTCGCCAAGTGGCCCGCCATGGGCCGCGGCCGCCGCGGCGGCGGCGGCGGCCTCTAGGCCGCTGGCGCAGCTCTGGTTTCTGCGGGCTCCGGTCCTCCGGAGCCCGCTTTTTTGGCATCTTGCCAACCGCCGCCGCTTATTGCCTAATCAGAGCATGCAAATCAGCTTCCACGGCGCCGCCGGTGCGGTCACCGGCTCCTGCCACCTGCTCCAAGCCGCCGGCCGCCGCATCCTGGTTGATTGCGGCATGTATCAGGGCAGCCGTTCGCTGCGCGACGAAAACGCCGAGGAGTTCGGCTTTGATCCCGCCGCCGTGGATCTGGTGCTGCTCACCCATGCCCACCTCGACCACTGCGGCCGCATCCCGCTGCTGGTCAAGCGCGGCTTCCGCGGCCGCGTCCTCACCACCGCCGCCACCCGCGACCTGGCCGAACTGGTGCTGCTCGACTCCGCCGGCCTGCAGCAGGAGGAACTCCGCCACCACCCCAACGGCGCCGCCACGCCCCTCTACGACCGCAACGACGTCCAACTCGCCATGGCGCGCTGCGACGGCCGCATGGCCTACGCCGCCTCCGCCGACCTCTTCCCCGGCATCCGCGCCACCTTCCACGACGCCGGCCACATCCTCGGCTCCGCCTGGATCCTGCTCGAGCTGGAAGAGTCCGGCCAGCGCCGCCGCGTCATCTTCAGCGGCGATCTCGGCAACCACGACAAGCCCATCCTCAACCCCCCCGAGGGCGCCCTCGCCGCCGACGACATCGTCATGGAGTCCACCTACGGCAACCGCAACCACTGCTGCCAAGCCGACTCCATCAAGGAATTCCAGCAGGTGGTGGCGCAAACCCTGGCCCGCGGCGGCAACATCGTTATCCCCACCTTCGCCCTGGAGCGCGCCCAGGATCTGCTCTTCTACCTGCGCGACATGGTCAAGCAGAAGCTCATCGCCCCCGCCACCCCGGTCTACCTCGACTCCCCCATGGCCATCTCCGCCACCGAGATCTTCCGCCGCCACCGCGAGGACTATAATCCCGTGGCGGCGGCCATGATCGCCGCCGGCGACGATCCCTTCGCCCTGCCCAACCTGCACTATACCCGCACCACCCAAGACTCCATGGCCATCAACCAGGTCCATGGCGCGGTCATCATGGCCGGCTCCGGCATGGCCGCCGGCGGACGCGTCCTCCACCACCTCCGCCACAACCTCGACGACGCCCGCAACAGCGTGGTCTTCGTCGGCTACGCCGCCCTCGGCACCCCCGCCCGCGCCATCATTGACGGCGCCAAGACGGTCAAGATGTTTGGCGAGCCGGTCGCCGTGCGCGCCCAGATCGCCACCATCGGCGGCTTCTCCGCCCACGCCGACCACGACGACCTGCTGCGCTGGGTGCAGGCCGGCGGCAAGCCCGGCCGCGTCTTCCTGGTCCACGGCGAAGACGTCGCCGCCACCGTGCTGGCCCGCGACCTGGGCGCCCTGGGCATCCCCGTGGTCCATCCCGCCCTGCACCAGACCGTGGACCTCAACGCCGCCCAGCCCGCCGCCGTCTGAGCCGCATCTCAACCTGGGTGGACGCCCCCGTCAGCCTCGAACAGGCCTGGAGCGCCGCGCCCCCGCCCGCCCCCGCCCTCCGCCCCGAAACGCTGGCCCGGTTGCCGCCCAGCGCCCGGCTCTATCTGGCGCACGCCCTGCCGCCCGGCGCGCCACTGCCGCGCGCCGCGCGCCTGCGCAGCCACGGCGCGATCAAGCTCAAGCACTGGTGGCCCTTCACCGCCGAGCAGGTCATCGTCTGGGGCCGCGGCTTCCTCTGGCACGCCGCGGTGCGGATGTACGGCCTGCCCGTCCGCGGCGGCGACTGGCTCTGGGACGGCGCCGGCGGCATGCGCTGGCGCTGGCTCGGCCTGCTGCCGCTGGTCAACGCTGCCGGCCCCGACCTTGCCCGCTCCGCCGCCGGCCGCCTCCACCTCGAGTCGCTCTGGCTGCCCTCGGCCTTGGCCAGCGATGCGGTGCAATGGACCGAACCCGCGCCCGGCCAGCTCCGCGCCCGCCTCGCCGCCCACGGCGAGGCCACCGAGCTCGCCTTCGCCCTCGCCCCCAACGGGGGCTTGCGCTCGGTCATCGCCCCGCGCTGGGGCAACCCCGGCGGCGGACCTTTCGCCTATCTCCCCTTCGGCGCCCTGGTCGAGGCCGAGGCCTGCTTCGACGGCTTCACCCTCCCCAGCCGCCTCCGCGCCGGCTGGCACTGCGGCACCGACCGCTTCGCCCAGGGCGAGTTCTTCCGCGTCACCCTCGACGCCGCCCGGTTCCGCTGAGCGACCGCCTAGAGCGTGGTGATCTCTTTTTCCTTGGCCCCGGCGATCTGCTCCAGCTTGGCCAACTCGGCGTCGGTCAGCTTCTGGATGTCGTCGTGCGCCCGCCGCTCCTCGTCCTCGCTGATCTCCTTGGCCGCCTTGATCTTCTTCACCGCGTCGTTGCCGTCGCGGCGGATGTTGCGCAACCCGGTGCGGTGCTCCTCCAGCACGCGGTGCAGCACCTTCACCAGGTCCTGCCGCCGCTCCGCCGTCAGCGGCGGCACCGGAATGCGGATCAGCTTGCCGTCGTTGCCCGGGTTGAGCCCCAAGTCGGCGGCCCGGATCGCCTTCTCAATGCCCGGCAGCGCGCTGGCGTCGAACGGCTGCACCGTGATCAACTGCGGATCGGGCGCGTGCACGGTGGCCACCTGGTTGAGCGGCATCTCGGTGCCATAGTACTCCACCCGCACCGCGTCGAGCAGGTGCACCGAGGCCCGCCCGGTGCGGATGCCCGCCAGCGCGTCGCGAAAGTCGCTGGCGGTTTTCTCCATGCGGGCAAGCAGTTGCTGGAAGACGGGACGCAGGGCGGGGACCGAGGCGGAACTGGGGTTCATGAGGCGGCTCCGAGCGGTGGCTCCGGGCGGGCGGCGGGGGCGGCTCCGATGCGCGAGCCGATGGGCTCGCCCTGGGCGACGCGGACGATGTTGCCGGGCTGCAGCAGGCTGAACACAATCACCGGCAGGTGGTTCTCCTGGCAGAGCGAGACGGCGGAAATATCCATCACGCGCAGGTTGCGCTGGATGAACTCCTCGTAGCTGATCGCGGCAAAGCGCTGGGCCTGGGCCACCAGGCGCGGGTCGGCGTCGTAGATGCCGTCCACCTTGGTGCCCTTCAGGATCGCCTCGGCGCGGATCTCCATCGCCCGCAGCGCCGCCGCCGTGTCGGTGGAAAAGTAGGGGCTGCCGGTGCCGCCCACAAAAATCACGCACCGCCCCTTCTCCAAGTGGCGCAGCGCCCGCCGCCGGATGAAGGGCTCCGCCACCTGGTCCATGCGCAGCGCGCTCATCACCCGCGTGCTCAGCCCCCGGCTCTCCAGCGCGTCCTGCATGGCGATGCCGTTGATCACCGTGGCCAGCATGCCCATGTGGTCGGCCGCCACCCGGTCCATGTTCTGCGCCTGCAGCTTCACCCCGCGGAAGAAGTTCCCTCCGCCCAGCACCAGCGCCACCTGCACCCCCGCCCCCGCCAGCGTGACGATCTCGTCCGCGATCCCCGCCATCCGCCCCGGGTCAATGCCCAACTGCTGCTCGCCGGCAAGGGCCTCGCCCGAGAGCTTGAGCAGCACGCGCTGGAAGGCGGAGGGCATGGGCCAGGGTGGTAACGCTTCTCCTTAGGCCGTGGGGGTGTCGTCGCCCACCTTGAACCGGGCGTAGCGCCTCACCTGGATATTCTCGCCGAACTTGGCCACCTTGGCGGCCACCAGCTCGCCCACCGTCATCTTGTCGTCCTTGATGAAGTGCTGCTCCAAAAGGCAGTGCTCCTCGAAGTACTTGCCCAGCCGGCCCTCCACGATCTTTTCCAGCACCGCCGCCGGCTTGCCCGCCGCCGTCGCCTGCGCCTGCTCCAGCAGCGTGGCGCGCTCGGCCGCCACCACCTCCGCCGGCACCGCCGCGCGCGACACATAGCGCGGCCCGGTGGCGGCGATGTGCATCGCCAAGTCGTGCACCAGTTGCTGGAACTCCTCCGTGCGCGCCACGAAGTCGCTCTCGCAAGCCACCTCCAGCAGCACTCCCAGCTTCCCGCCGGCGTGGATGTAGGTCCCCACCGATCCCTCGGCGGCCGCCCGGCTGGCCTTCTTGGCCGCCGCGGCGATGCCTTGCCGCAGCAACACCACCTCGGCCTGGGCCATGTCGCCGTTGGCCTCGGCCAGGGCGCGCTTGCAGTCCATCATCGGAGCGCCGGTGCGCTCGCGCAGGGTCTTGACGTGGGCAGCGGTGATTTCCATAGTCGTCGGTTGCCAATCCCGGCGGGGCGGTCGCCCCGGCCGGCATTAAAGCGCGGGCGCGGATTGCTGCGGCGGCTCGGCCTCGCCACCGTCGTGGCCCGGCCCCTTGCGCAGCTCGGGCTCTTCCCAGCCCGCCGCCAGCGAGCCGTCCAGCGCCGCCAGATCGGGGGCCGGCTCCTCGCCGCCCTCTTCCCCCGCCCCCTCGGGCGCTGCCGCCGCTCCGCCCTGCCCGCCCGAGGCCTGCAGGTGCCGCCCCTCGGCGCAGGCGTCGGCGATGCGCGAGGTGAACAGCCGAATCGCGCGCAGCGCGTCGTCGTTGCCCGGAATCACGTGGTCCACCTCCGACGGATCGCAGTTGGTGTCCACCACGGCGACCACCGGTATCCCCAGCTTGCGCGCCTCCGCCACCGCGATCTGCTCCTTGTTGGAGTCAATCACGAAGATCACGTCCGGCAGCCCCGGCATGTCCTTGATCCCGGCCAGGTTGGAGTGCAGGTGCTTGCGCTCCCGCTCCAGCTTGATCACTTCCTTCTTCGGCAACTGCTCGTAGCGCCCGTCGGTCGCCATCTCGTCCAGTTCCTTCAGCCGCTTGATGGACTTCTGGATCGTGACCCAGTTGGTCAGCAGGCCCCCCAGCCAGCGCTGGTTGACATAGAACATCCCCGCCCGGGTGGCCTCTTCGGCGATGGCGTCCTGCGCCTGCCGCTTGGTGCCCACGAACAGCACCGTCTTGCCCTGGGCGCACTGCTCCTGCACGAAGCGCGACGCGTCCTTGAACATCTTCAGCGTCTTCTGCAGGTCGACGATGTAAATGCCGTTGCGCTCCCCGAAGATATATTCCTTCATCTTCGGGTTCCAGCGTTTGGTTTGGTGCCCGAAGTGTACCCCCGCCTCGAGCAGCTCTTTCATGCTAATGGATGCCAAGCAACCTCCTCCCAAAGTTTGCAACCGCTGCGGCCAGCCTGCCCGCCGCGGTTTTCTTCCCAGCGCCTTAGCGCTTGGAGAATTGGAAGCGCTTGCGCGCCCCCTTCTGGCCGTACTTCTTCCGTTCCTTCATGCGCGAGTCGCGCGTCAACAGCCCCGCCGCCCGCAGCTTGGCGCGCAGCCCCGGATCCACCGCCAGCAGCGCCCGCGCAATGCCCAGCGACACCGCCCCGCTCTGGCTCGACACCCCGCCCCCGTGCACGTTGGCCAGCACGTCGAACTGCTCCGCCATCTCCACCGCCACCAGCGGCCGGTTGGCCAGGATCTCGCGCGTGGGCGTGCCAAAGTAGGCCGCGAAGGGTTTGCCGTTGATCTTGCGTTGGCCGCTGCCCGGGCGCAGGATCACCCGCGCCACCGAACTCTTGCGCCGGCCGGTTGCCTGAATCTGTGAAGTCTCTGCCATGGTGGTGATCTCGTCTCCCTACGCGCCCGCCGCGCGGCTCCGGGTCAGCCGCACCGCCTGCGGCTGCTGCGCCGCATGCGGATGCTCCGCCCCGCCGTACACCTTGAGCTTCGCGCCCAAGTGCTTGCCCAGCTTGGTCTTCGGCAGCATCCCCTCCACCGCCTCCCGCACCACCTGCTCCGGGTGCTTGCCCATCCGGTCGCGCAGCGTGCGCGACTTCAGCCCCCCCGGCGTGCCGGTGAAGTGGTGGTACTCCTTCTGCTCCAGCTTCTGCCCCGTCACCTTCACCTTGGCGGCGTTGATGATGACCACGTGCTCGCCCGTGTCCATGAAGGGGGTGAAGTGCGCGCTCGCCTTGCCCCGCAGGAGCTGCGCCACGCGCGCGGCCAGCCGCCCCAGCACCTCGTCGGTGGCGTCCACCAGGTACCACTGGGGGGTGACGGTCTTGCTGCTTGGAAAATACGTGCTCATGCCAATTTGCTCCCACCCGCCTCAAACTGTTGTCCAACCGAGGGTTCCCACGCGGATGTCCACAATGATGCGGACCCCCGGCTCGAGGCTTCTCCAAACTACACCATGAGGAGGAGGAACGACGGGCAGGACAAGCTAAAACGATAGTGGAAACCCCGCCAAATGTCAACCTGGACCCGCTCGCCTCACATGGTGGGCCACCGCCGGCGGCAGGTTCCACCCCACCCGCGTCTCCTGGTGCGGATTTTGGCGCAGAAACGCCTCCACTACTTCCCCCACCGCCCGCAGCCGCGCCCGCTCCCCCGCGTCCCGGATCCAGGCACACTTCAGATCCCGTATATAGAGGTACTCGAAATACGACAACACCCCTCCCGGCCGCAGGTGCCCCAGCAACAACCCCAGCCAGGCCTCGACCTGCTCCGGAGCAAAGTTGTTCAGCGGCAACCCCGAAACGATGAAGTCGAACTCCGCCCCCGCCGGCAACTCGGCAATGCTGGCAAAATGCAGCCCGCAGCCAATGCCGCGCCCCTCCGCCTCGGCGCGGCAAGCCTCCAAAAAGGGCCGAAAGGCGGGGTTGATCTCGTACACCTCCAGCCCATCCCCCGCCCCCAATTGGTCCAGAATCGCCCGGGTGAACACCCCCGTCCCCGCCCCCACCTCCAGCACCCGCAGCCCCCCCGCCGGCGCCAGCGCCAGCGGCGTGGTGATCGCCCGCGCCAGCGCCGCCCCGCTCGGCGCAATCGCCCCGGTGGTGTGGAAGTGCTCGCGAAACTGCGTGTAGAACAGCCGATAGCCCCGCCAAGCCGAGGCCGCCCGCATGGTGGCTCCCATCACGCCCAGTATAGCCACCCTCTCGTGCCCTTCCGCCCGCGGGCTACAATCACCCCATGCCACGGACCCCAGGCCTGCTCCTCTGCCTGCTCGCCCTGCTGGCCGCGCCCCGCGGCCGCGCCCAATCCCTCGACACCGCCGCCATCAACCACGCCATGGCAACCTCCGGCGCCTGGGTCGAGGGCGTTTATCTGATCACCCTGCCCCGCCCCGACCTCCGCGTCCGCGTGGGCGATCTCCACCTGGCCCCGGGACAGCTCGACTCGCTGGTCACCTTCACCGGCTCGCGCGGCCAGGCCGCCGTCATGGGCGATCTCTGCCTGCGCCTCAACGAAATCACCCCGGTGATCGCCCGCCTGCGCGCCCACGGCCTCGACGTCACCGGCGTGCACAACCATTTCCTCAACGAGGCCCCGCGCCTGATGTTTGTCCACTTCACCGGCCACGGCGCCGAAACCGCCCTCGCCCGCGCCGTCATGGACGCCTACGCCGCCACCGCCACCCCGGCTTTTCTCCGCCACCGACCCCGGCCCGCCGCGCCCGCCGCCGTCGCCCCCGCCTGGGTGGCCGCGGTCGAGCGCGCGCTCGGCCGCCACGGCGCCTGGGGCGAGGGCCTGCTCGACGTTGACATCGCCCACGCCGACCAGCCCACGCTGCCGGATTACTGGAAGTCAACGGCGCTCCTGTTCCAATCCGCCGGCGCCGGCCAGGTCGCCGCCACCGGCGACCTCGCCGTCGCCGCCGCCGAGGTCAACCCCGTCCTCTCCGCCCTCACCGCCCACGGCTTCCAGATCCTCGCCCTGCACAACCACATGCTCAACGAGCGTCCCCGCCTGTTCTTCATCCACTTCTGGAAGGTGGCGCCTCCGCTCCAGCTCTGCGCCGGCCTGCAAGCCGCCCTAGCCGCCGTGCACTCCCGCCTGCCCTGACGCGCCCGCGCTCAGCGGGCGGTGTAGCCGCCGTCAATCACCAGCTCGGAGCCGGTGATGAACTTGGCCTCGTCGGAGGCGAGGTAGACCACCCCGTAGGCGATGTCGTCGGGCTCGCCCATGCGGCCGATGGGGTGGAGGGCCGCCACCGCCGCCCGTCCGGCCTCCAGATCCCCGCGGCCGCTCAGGAAGCCCTCCACCATCGGGGTCCAGATGAAGCCCGGGTGCACCGAGTTGACGCGAATGCCGTCGCGGGCGTACAGCAGCGCGTCGGTCTTGCTCATCAGCCGGATCGCGCCCTTGGAGGCGTGGTAGGGCGGCGCATCGGGCGCCCCCACCAGCCCGTAGATCGATGACAGATTGATGATGCTGCCCCCGCCCGCCCGCTGCAGGTGCGGGATGGCGTGCTTGCTGCAGAAGAACGCCCCCTTGACGTTGACCGCCTGCACCGCGTCCCACTCTGCCTCGCTGAGCTCGTGGGTGGGCTTGTTGGCGCCGGCGATGCCGGCGTTGTTGACCAGCACGTGGAGCGCGCCGAAGTGCCGGGCCGCGTCGGCGACCGCGTCGCGCACCTCGCCCTCGCGCGTCACATCCGCGTGCCAATACCGCACCGGGAAGCCGCGGCCCGCCATTTGCTCCGCCAGCGCCTGGCCGGCGGCATCTTGGATGTCAAAGCAGGCCACCGCCGCGCCCGCCTCGGCCATGCGCAGCACGCACGCCGCGCCAATGCCCATGGACCCGCCGGTGACGATCGCGACTTTGCCCTGCAGCCGTCCCATGGCCCTTCAGCGGCTTGGATGCCGATCGGAGAAGCTTGGTAGCGCCAGCGGGATTCGAACCCGCGATCTTCGCCTTGAGAGGGCGACGTCCTAACCGCTAGACGATGGCGCCACGGCCACGAACCTGTTCGCCAAAAGGCGCTGCTGGCTCACACAGGTTCAGCTTCCACTGTAGCAAGCGCGGCGGTGGCTGGCAACCCGGAGCCGCCTACCGCCGCCCGGCGGCGCCGTAATGCTTCGCCAAGTAGCCGCGCACGTTGGTTGGCGCGGGCCCCAGCGCGCCTGCGGCGCGCGTCCCGCTTGTGCTCGCGCCGACTTGGGGGCCCGTGGCCCCAAGTCGGCGCTGCGCTTCGCTGGGGCCGCGCCGCATTTGTTTCCCGGGGGCGCAGACGCGCCACTGGCGCGTCTGCCCCTGCGGAATTTCGCAACCTTTCGCGCCGATTTTGCCGGCAGGCAAAGCGGCGCGACCCCCGCGAGCGGCCAGTTCCCGCGGCGAGGCTTCCAGCCCGTTGTCCTGCATCTCGTCGAGCGTGTCCCGCCACTGGGCCAGCGTTTGCCGGGTTGCGACCACCCGCGCCAAGCCATGGCAATCCGAGCACAGCCGCACCGTGGCGGCCTTGCCCGCGCCCGCCGGCGATGGCCGGATCCGGCGGCAGCGCCGGCGCGACCGCCCGCCCAAGGCGGCGGCGAAGCCGCCGCGGGCGCGGACGCGGCGCATGGCTCAGGGCTTGCGCGCCGTCACCAGGCAGGCGTAGGCGTGCTCGTCGGGGTGGGGATCGCTCGGGTCCGGGGCCCACTCCTCCGCCTGGGCCTCGGCCCAGCCGGCGTTGCCCAGCAGCTCGCAATACTCGCCGGCGCTGCGCAGGTGCACCGGCACCGCCAGCTTCTCCACCCAATCCTGCGCGTTGGGATTGCCCCGGAACAGGCACATCAGCAGAAACACCCGCCCGCCGGGGATGACGATGCGCCGCAGCTCGTCCAGCACGGCGCGCTGGTCGGCGTAGTAGTAGAAGCTCTCGACGCTCAGCACATGGGTGAAAAAATCGTTCGACCAGGGAATGCTCTCCGCCGGCGCGCACAGGTAGCGCACGTTGCGCGGCGCCTCGGGGTGCTCCTGCGCCTCGCGGATCATGGCGTCGGAAAGATCCAGCCCCACCACCAGCCCGCGCGGCCCCACCCGCGGCGCCAGCCGCCGCGACGCCCACCCCGAGCCGCAGCCCAGGTCCAGCACCCGGTCGCCGGCCTCCAGCCCCATCCGCTCCACCGCCCGCTCGGTGATCGCGCCGTGGTGCCGCGCCATGCTGGCGCCCTTGCCCCGCGCCTGCCACTGGTTGAACTCTTCCCGCAGCTTCTGCTGCGCCGGCCCCAGCCCGCTCATGGCTTGGCGGCCAGGGCCGGCTCCAGCCCCGCGACAAACGCGTCCACCCCGCCGTGGCCCATCGAGCAGTGCTGCGGCCCGCACATCGAGCAGAAGCGCGCGTCCTTGTAGCCCTCCTGCGGCAGCGACTCGTCGTGCAGCGCCTGCGCCGTCTCCGGATCCAGCGCCAGCGCGAACTGCTGCCGCCAGTCGAAGGCCTTGCGCGCCCGCGACAGCGCGTCGTCGCGGTCCCGCGCCCCCGGCCGGTGGCGCGCGATGTCGGCCGCGTGCGCCGCGATGCGGTAGGCGATCAAGCCCTGCTTCACGTCGGCGGCGTTGGGCAGCCCCAGGTGCTCCTTGGGCGTCACGTAGCACAGCATCGCCGCCCCGTGCCAGCCGATCATCGCCGCCCCGATGGCGCTGGTGATGTGGTCGTAGCCCGGCGCGAAGTCGGTCACCAGCGGCCCCAGCGTGTAGAACGGCGCCCCCTGGCAGAGCTCGACCTCCTTCTCCACCTGCATCTGGATCTGGTCCATGGGAATGTGCCCCGGACCCTCGATCATCACCTGCACCTCCTGCGCCCACGCCTGCCGCGCCAGCTCCCCCAGCGTCTTCAGCTCGGCGAACTGCGCCGCGTCGCTGGCGTCGTGCAGCGAACCCGGCCGCAGGCTGTCCCCCAGCGAAAACGACACGTCGTAGCGCCGGAATATCTGGCAGATCTCGTCGAAGCACTCGTAGAGCGGGTTCTCCGCCCCGTTCTCCACCATCCACTCCGCCAAAATCGCCCCGCCCCGGCTGACGATGCCGGTGATGCGGTCCTTGGTCAGCGGCAGGTGCTCGCGCAGGATGCCGGCGTGGATGGTCATGTAGTCCACCCCCTGCTCCGCCTGGCTCTCGATCGTCTCCAGCAGCACGCTCCGCGTCAGATCCTTGATCCGCCGCACCTTGGTCAGGGCCTCGTAGATCGGCACCGTCCCGATCGGCACCGGCGAGTGCCGCAGGATCGCCTCCCGGATCATGGGAATGTCGCCCCCGGTGGAGAGGTCCATCACCGTGTCGGCGCCATAGTGCACCGCCACGTGCAGCTTCTCCAGCTCCGCCCCCCGGTCGCTCGCCAGCGCCGAGTTGCCGATGTTGGCGTTGATCTTGCAGCGCGTCGCCACCCCGATCGCCATCGGCTCCAGCTCCGGGTGGCGGATGTTGGCCGGAATGATCAGCCGCCCCGCCGCCAACTCGGCCCGGATGAGCTCCGCCGCCACCCCCTCCCGGGCGGCCACATACTCCATCTCCGGCGTGACCTCGCCCCGGCGGGCAAAGTGCATCTGGGTCATGGCATCCGAACCCGCCTCGGCCTGGCGGGCGGCGCGAACGGCAATCCATGGGGAACGCAGCATGGCGGTTCTCTCCTGCACAGCGCGGCAACCTGGAGTGATTATGGCACGCAGCCCGCGCCGCCACCACCCCGGCGCCCCAACCTTCGCCCCGGCTTGTGCCCCGCCCAGCTAAAGCGTACACTCCATGGTATTTCCTTCCCCTCCCGCGCACCCCCCCCATGCCCGCCAACCGCGATGTCGGACCCTTCGAGGTGATCGAGCCCTTGGGCGCCGGCGGCATGGGCGAGGTCTTCAAGGCCCGCGACCGCCGCCTCAACCGCCTGGTGGCGTTGAAGTTTTTGCCCGAGGCCGCCACCCCCGCCGCCCGCGAACGCTTCCAGCGCGAGGCCACCGCCATCGCCGCCCTCAACCATCCCCACATCTGCACCCTCTTCGAGATCGGCGACGACCACGGTCGGCCCTACCTGGTGCTCGAGCTGCTCGAGGGCGAGACCTTGCGCGCCCGGCTCGCCCGCGGCCCGCTGTCGCCGGAGCAGTTGCTCGACTGGGCGGTGCAGATCGCCGACGCCCTCGACGCCGCCCACCGCCGCGGCATCCTCCACCGCGACCTCAAGCCCGACAACATCTGGGTCTCCCCCGGCGGTCATCTCAAGGTGCTCGACTTCGGCCTCGCCCGCCTCGAAGCCCCCGATCCCTCCGACGCCGCCGGCGCCACCCTCACCGACGGCCGCACCCTCACCTCGCCCGGCATGACCCTCGGCACCATCCCCTACATGTCGCCCGAGCAGGCCCGCGGCGAAACCCTCGACCCCCGCTCCGACCTGTTCAGCTTCGGCTCGGTCTTCTACGAGATGGCCTGCGGACGCCGCGCCTTCCCCGCCAGCGGTGCCGCCGACTCCATCGCCGCCATCCTCAAGGAGCAGCCCCCCCGCCTCGGACAACTCCGCCCCGAATTGCCCCTCAAATTCGACGAGGTCGCCAGCCGCTGCCTGGAGAAAGACCCCGATCTGCGCTACCAGTCTGCCGCCGACTTGCGCAGCGACTTGAAGCGCCTCAAGCGCGAGAGCGGCACGCTCACCCCAGCCCCCGCCTCCGACCCCAGCGCGCCCGCCACGGTCGCCCTGCCCGCGCCCCCGCCCCGCCCCAGCGCCGCCCCCCTCTCCTCCGACGCCCAAGTGCTGGGCGGCCTGGTCCGCCGCCACTGGCGCTGGCCCGCGCTGGCCGCCCTGGCGCTCGTCGCCGCCGCCCTGGCCTGGTGGCGCTTCGCCCCCCGGCCCCCGGCCGCGCCCATCAACCTGACCTTCCGCCAGCTCACCTTCACCGGCCACGTGCTCGACGCCGCCATCTCCCCCGACGGCAAGTTCCTCGCCCACGTGGACCTCAACCCCGGCGGCACCTCCCTCCACCTGCTCTCCATCGCCAGCGGCAGTGACGTGCAAATCGTCCCTCCCGGCGACGGTTGTTGCGCCGCCCCCACCTTCTCCCCCGACGGCAGCGCCGTCTACTTCCAGGCCAACGATCGCCTGGAGGCGGTCCCGGTGCTCGGCGGCGCGGTGCGCCCCATCGCCAGCCACGTCTGCAGCGGCGCCGGCTTCTCCCCCGACGGCAGCCAGATCGCCTACCTCACCGCGCCCACCGCAACCAGCCAACTCATCCTCGCCCGCCCCGATGGTGCGCAGCCGCGCGTGCTGCATGAAACTGCGCCCGGTGTTGGCTACCTGTCCACTTGCTGGGGCTCTCCCGGAGCGCTTGTCCATCCCCCCGCCTGGTCGCCCGACGGCCGCCTTCTCGCCGTGGCCAAATTCGGCAATGGCGTCGGCACCCACGTCGAGACCGTCAACACCGCCGACGGCCACGTCGCCGATGATCTCGCCCCCGACCTCAACTTTGGCGGGGCCGACCTGAACTGGCTGCCCGATGGCAGCGGCCTGGTCCTCACCGCCGCCATGCCCGCCTCGGCGGTCCCCCAAGCCTGGCTGCTGCCCTATCCCAGCGGTCCGGCCAAGGCGCTCACCAACGACCTGCAGGGCTACTCCAGCGCCAGCCTCTCCGCCCAGGGCGATCTCGTCCTCCTCCACAACGCTCCCCAATACTCCATCTGGGCACAAGCCTCCCCCCAGGCCGAACTGCGCCAGTTGCCCGGCGGCGGCTCCAACCAGGATGGTTTCAACGGCCTTGCCTGGACGCCCCAAGACGCTCTGGTCACCACCCGCACCTTCGGCGGCAAGGTGCAACTCTGGTCGGACAACGCCGACGGCACCGCCGCCCATCCCCTGCTGCCCGACGCGCCCTCGAGTCTCAGCGGTCCGGTGGTGGCGCCGAACGGACAGATCCTCTTTTCCGCCGGCACCAAAGCCAATGATGTCTGGCGCGTCAATGCCGACGGCACCGGCCTCATCCGCTTCCAGCCCGCCGGCCCGGCCAGCCAAAACTCACTGCCCACCCTGGTGGACGGCGGCCAAGCCGTGGTCTACCTGCACCTCCTGGGCAACCGTCAAACCCTTTGGCAGGCGCCACTCGGCGGCGGCCCCGCCCACCAGATTTGGTCCGGCAACGTCTTTGTGGACGGCAACCCCGCCTCCCCCGACGGCAACCGCCTCTTCGCCGAAACCATGGGTCCCGGCCAGTCCCACGTCGCCGCCATCATCCAACTCGACGGTGGTCAAGCCCAAGTCCATACCATCGCCCTCGACCACGCCACCATGCAGGGGCCCTACAATTGGACCCCCGACGGCCGCGCCATCACCTACATCGTCAACCACGGCACCACCGACAACCTCTGGGCCTTTCCCCTCGACGGCCGCAAGCCCTACCCCCTCACCCACTTCACCGACCTGCGCATCGCCGCCTACGCCTTCTCCCACGACGGCCGCCTCGCCCTCAGCCGCGGCAGCCCCAACACCGACGCCGTCCTCGCCACCGGCCTCGCCCCGGCGAACTCCGCCAGCCATGCCCACTAACCGCGACATCGGCCCCTTCGAGGTGCTGGAAAAGCTGGGCGCCGGCGGCATGGGCGTGGTCTTCCAGGCCCGCGACCGCCGCCTCAATCGCCTGGTGGCGCTCAAGCTCCTGCCCGAGGCCTCCAGCGACGCCGCCCGCGAGCGCTTTCAGCGCGAGGCCCTCGCCATCGCCGCCCTCAACCATCCCAACATCTGCACTTTGTACGAGGCCGGCGAGCACGCCGGCCAGCCCTACCTGGTGATGGAGCTGCTCGAGGGCGAAACCCTCCACGACCGCCTCCGCCGCGGCCCCGTGCCCCTGCCCCAGCTCGTGCAATGGGGCGCGGAGATCGCCGACGCCCTGCAGGCCGCCCACGCCAAGGGCATCCTCCACCGCGACCTCAAGCCCGGCAACATCTTCATCACCCAGCGCGGCAGCGCCAAGGTGCTCGACTTCGGCCTGGCGCAGTTCGCCCTGGCCGGCGCCGCCGAGGCCGACGCCGCCACCCTCGCCGGCACCGCCCCCGGCGCCGCCGCCGGCAAGCAGCCGCTCACCACCCCCGGGGCCACCCTCGGCACCGCCGCCTACATGTCGCCCGAGCAGGCCCGCGGCGAATTGCTCGACGCCCGCAGCGACCTCTTCAGCCTGGGCGTGGTGCTCTACGAGATGGCCGGCGGCCAGCCGCCCTTTCAAGGCCGCACCTCCGCCGATCTTTCCGCCGCCATCCTCATGCGCATCCCGCCGCCGCCCAGCTCGCTGCGCCCCGAGATCCCGCCCCGGCTCGACGACATCATCGCCCAGTGCCTGGAGAAAGACCCCGATCTGCGCTTCCAGTCCGCCGCCGAGCTGCGCGTCGGCCTCCGCCGGCTGCTGGGAACCTCCTCCTCGGGTGCCCCCTCGTCCAGCCCCAACGTTCTCTCCACCCCCGGCCTGCCACCGCCCTCCACGCCCGCGCCCGCCTCCGCCACCGCGGTCGCCCCCGCGCCCCGCCCCCGCTGGGCCCTGCCCGCCGCCGCCTTCGTGGTGCTCGCGCTGGCCGCGCTGGCCTGGTGGCGTTGGCAGCCCCGCCCCGCCCCGCCGCCAGCCGCCGCGGCCAACCTCAGCTTCCGCCCCCTGACCTTCAGCGGGCAGGTGCAAGACGCCGCCATCTCTCCCGACGGCAAGTTCCTCGCCCACGTGGATGCCTCCCCGCAAGGCACCTCCCTCCATCTGCTCTCGGTCGCCAACGGTAGCGACGTCGAGATCATGCCCCCCGCCCCCGGCTGCTGCCAATCGCCTTCGTTCTCCCCCGACGGCAGCACCGTCTATTTTGTCGAGGACAAGACCCTGAAAGCCATTCCTGTGCTCGGCGGCGCGGTGCGCACCATCGCCAATGAAGTCTGCAGCGGCGCCGGCGTCTCCCCCGACGGCAAGCAGATCGCCTACCTGGCGGCCCGGCCCGCCGGCGACGAGCTGACCGTCGCGCTCGCCGATGGCTCCCAGGCCCACGTGCGCAGCGATCCCAGCCCCTCCGGCTACGACAGCCGCTGCTGGATCAACGGCCCCCTGTATCCCGACACCCCCGCCTGGTCCCCCGACGGCCGCTGGATCGCGGTCGAGCGCAGCGGCGCCGGCACCGACGTCACCGACCACGTCGTGCTGGTCGGCGCCGCCGACGGCCGCCTCCAGGAGCTGGGCCCCGACCTCCCCCGGTCCGCCTCCGACTTGGCCTGGCGGCCCGATGGCCGCGGCGTGCTGGTCACCGACTCCATCCCCAGCACCTCGCCCTCGCAGATTCGCGAGATCGCCTACCCCGGCGGCCAACTCCTACAACTGACCCACGACCTCCAGGGCTTTGACCGCGTCACCATCGCCTCCCAGGCTGGCGGCGCCATAGCGCTGGTTCACAGCAACCCGCAGTACTCCGTCTGGCGCCAGGCCATCCCCGGCGGTGCCTTCGAGCCGTTGCCCGGCGGTGGCGCCGACCAAGATGGATTTTTCGGCTTGGCCTGGACACCCCAAGGCCAGCTCGTCAGCGTGCGCTTCCCCGCCGGTCAAAGCCAACTCTGGCTGGAGGGCGCCGGCCCGCCCCAACCCATCCCGGTCGGCAACCTCCCCACCTTTTTCATGGACCCCAACGTCTCTCCCAGCGGGCAAATTGTTTTTCAGGGCCTCAACCCTGCCGGAACCTGGAACATCTGGCGCGTGGACCTGCAAGGGACCGGCCTGGCCAATCTCACCCCCGGCCTCAACGCCATCAACCCGGTCCTGGTGGAGGGCGGCAAATCGGTGGCCTTTCTGAACATGTACGCCGCCGGCAACGCCTCCCATCAGCGCCTCTGGATCGTGCCGCTGGCGGGCGGAGCCCCCCGCAAGACCTCGCCGATCGAGCTCTATACCAATTTCGGGCTTCCCCTGCCCGACCCAGAACGCGTCTTGGCGCCCGCCATGGTGCCCAACAGCAGCGTCGGCGACGTGGTCGAGATTAGCCTCAACGGCGCCGCGCCCATCGTCGTGAAGCCGCGCGAGTCCCGCGGCAGCTTCGCCGCCCCCTACGCCACCACCCCCGACGGGCGCGCCCTCGCCGGGGTCATCACCGATGGCAATACCGGCAACATCTGGGCCGCTCCGCTCGACGGCGGCCCGCTCTACGCCATCACCCATTTCACCGACCTCACGATCGCCGCCTACGCCTTCTCCCGCGACGGCCGCCTGGCCGTCAGCCGCGGCTCCCAGAACAGCGACGCCGTGGTCGCCACCGGCCTCGCCCCCGCTGGGCATCGGTAATCGCCGCCGCTCGCGGTATCATGCTGCCATGGCGGACACGCTCCCGGCCCTCTTTCCCCCCTCCCCCGCGTTTTCCGCCCGCGCCCACGTCTCTAGCCGCGCCGCCTACGATGAACTCCGCCAGCGCGCCCTCGCCGACCCCCAAGCCTTCTGGAGCGAAAAGGCCCGCGCCGAGCTCCACTGGTTCCAGCCCTTCCACACCGCCCTCGACTGGCAGCCTCCCTTCGCCCAGTGGTTCGTCGGCGGCAAGATCAACGCCAGCTACAACTGCCTCGACCGCCACCTCGAGGGCTGGCGCCGCAACAAGGCCGCCCTCATCTGGGAGGGCGAGAACTTCGAGCAGCGCATCCTCACCTACCAGGACCTCCATCGCCGCGTCTCCAAGCTCGCCAACGCCCTGAAACGGCTGGGCTACACCGCCGGCGACCGGGCCATCATTTATTTGCCCATGATCCCCGAGGCCGCCGTCGCCATGCTGGCCTGCGCCCGTCTCGGCATCATCCACTCCGTCGTCTTCGCCGGCTTCTCCTCCGAAGCCCTGCGCACCCGCATGGACGACCTCGAGGCCCAACTGGTCATCACCGCCGACGGCGGCCGCCGCCGCGGCCGCGAGGTCCCGCTCAAGCAGAACGTGGACGCCGCCCTGGAACACTGCCCCGGCGTGCGCCACGCCCTCGTCTACCGCCATCTCGGCAGCGCCGTCGCCATGCGCCCCGGCCGCGACCTCGACTGGACCGAACTGCTGCGCGGCGAGAGCGAAACCTGCCCCGCCACCCCGCTCGACAGCGAGCATCCCCTCTTCGTGCTCTACACCAGCGGCACCACCGGCAAGCCCAAGGGCGTGGTCCACTCCACCGCCGGCTACCTGCTCCAGGTGCAGGCCACCATGCGCTGGGTCTTCGACCTGCGCGACGAGGACGTCTACTGGTGCACCGCCGACATCGGCTGGGTCACCGGACACAGCTACATCATCTACGGCCCGCTCGCCGCCGGCGCCACCACCCTCATGTACGAGGGCGCCCCCGACTGGCCCGAGCCCGACCGCTTCTGGCGCCTGATCGCCAAGCACCGCGTCAACCTCTTCTACACCTCGCCCACCGCCATCCGCAGCTTCATCCGCCACGGCGACGCCTTCCCCGCCCGCCACGACCTTTCGAGCTTGCGGCTGCTGGGTTCGGTGGGCGAGCCCATCAACCCCTCCGCCTGGCGCTGGTACCACGAGGTGATCGGCAACGGCCGCTGCCCCATCGTGGACACCTGGTGGCAGACCGAGACCGGCAGCATCCTGCTCTCCCCCGTCCCCGGCGCGGTGGCCACCAAGCCCGGCTCCGCCACCCTGCCCCTGCCCGGCATTGACCCCGAAATCGTGGACCTCCAGGGCCAGCCCGTCCCCACCGGCCAGCAGGGCTACCTCATCTTGCGCACCCCCTGGCCCTCGATGCTGCGCGGCCTCTACCGCGACCCCGAGCGCTACCAGGAGAGCTACTGGTCGCGCTACCCCGGCGCCTATTTCACCGGCGACGCCGCCCACCGCGACGCCGACGGCTACTACTGGATCCTCGGCCGCGTGGACGACGTCATCAACGTCAGCGGCCACCGCATGAGCACCATGGAGGTCGAGTCGGTGATGGTGCGCCACCCCGCCGTCGCCGAGGCCGCCGCCGTCGGCCGCCCCGACCAGCTCAAGGGCCAGGCCCTGGTCGTCTTTTGCACCCTCAAGGGCGCCGCCGCCCCCAGCGCCGAGCTCGAGGCCGAATTGCGCCAGTGGGTCGCCACCGAGATCGGCGCCTTCGCCCGCCCCGACGAGGTCCGCCTGGTCGAGGGCCTGCCCAAGACCCGCAGCGGCAAGATCATGCGCCGCCTGCTGCGCGAGCTGGTCGCCACCGCCCAGGTCCTGGGCGACACCACCACGCTCGAGGACTACTCCGTCCTGCTCAACCTCAGCGGCGAGGGCAAGGACGAAGAAGAGCTGCTCGGCAAAGACGGCTAGACTACAGGCCATCGGGTGGTGGGCGCGGGCCCCTGCGCGGCTGCGCCGCGCGTCCCGCTTGTGCTCACGCCGGCTTGGGGGCCCCGCGGCCCCAAGCCGGCGCTGCGCTGCTTCACTGCCCGGGGGGGCCGCGCCGATTCGCTTCCCGGGGGCGCAGACGCGCCCCGGGCGCGTCTGCCCCTGCGGAATTACGACCCCCCCAGAGCCCGAGGCGGGCTCTGGGGGCCCCGGTTCGCAGCCTTTCGCGCCGATTTTGCCAGCAGGCAAAGCGGCGCGACCCCCGCGATCGGCCGGAGGCTGCAGCAAAGGCACGCGCCGCTCCAAGCCGTTGAGCCCCTCGGCCTAAAGCAGCACGTTGGCGTCGAGGGCGACCCTCACCGCTCGTGCATCTCGTCCCGGCTCTACTCGCAGCGCAGCGCCGCCAGCGGGTCCACCCGCGCCGCCCGCCAGGCCGGCAGCAGCGACGCCGCCAGCGCCACCGCCCCCAGTCCCAGCGAGGCCACCACAAAGGTCAACGGGTCCAGCCCGGAAACCCCCACCAAAAACGCCCCCACCAGCTTGCCAATGCCCGCCGCCAGCAGCAACCCCAGCAGCATCCCCACCCCCACGATCCCCAGCGCCTGCCGCAGGATGGCGCCCAACACCTGCCCCGGCCGCGCTCCCAGCGCCACCCGCACCCCCATCTCGTGCGTCCGCTGCGCCGCCCCGTACGCCACCACCCCATACACCCCCACCAGCGCCAGCGCCAGCCCCAGCAACCCCAGCCACGTCGCCAGCCGCGCCCCCAGGTCGAATACGAACAGCCCGTTGAGGCCCCCAATCGCCTCCTCCATGCTCTGCACGCTGACCGGCACGTTGGCATCCAGCCGCGCGATCGCCTGCGTCACCGCCGCCGCCGTCGCCCCCCGCGCCAAGCGCACCACCAGCGTCTGTTGCGCGGAATAGCTCTGCGCCTCCGGCACATAGAAGAACATCCCCGCCGGCTCGGTGAGGTCGGTCACCACATTGCCCGCCACCCCCACCACGCGCAGCGGATGCTTGGCGTCGTTGCTGCGCACAAAGCGCTGGCCGATGGCGTGGCCGCCCGGCCAGAAGCGCTGCGCCATCGCCTCGCTGACCACCGCCACCGCCGCCGCGGCGGCGTTGTCCCCGGGGTTGAAGCCGCGCCCCTGCAGCAGGGGAATGCGCATCGTGGCGAAATAGCCCTCGGAGACGGCGCTGGTGCCGGCGCTGGGCGCCGGCGTGCCCGTCGCCGGCGGCGCCGATTCCGGCCGCACCCCGGTGCCCAGGCTGTTCAGCCCAAACGGCACCGCCTGCGCCAGGCTGGCCGACTCCACCCCCGGCCAGCGGCGCGCCTGCGCCAGCAGTTGCGCGTAGTATTGCCCGCCGCGCGCCGCGTCATAGCCGGCGCCGGCGGCGTCCAGGCTGAAATTCCAGACGTGGCCGGGATCGAAGCCCACCGGCGCCGACTCCGCGTGCCGTAGGCTGCGCACAAACAGTCCGCCCACGATCAGCAGCGCCAGCGAGCCCGCCACCTGCGCCACCACCAGCGCCGAGCGCAGCCGCTGGCGGCTGCCCCCGCCCCCGCGCCGGTCGCTCCGCAGCGCATCGTTGGGGTCGGCCCCCGCCGCCCGCCACGCCGGCGCCAGCCCCGCCGCCAGCGCCACCAACCCCGCCATCGCCAGCCCGTAGAGAAACACCCGCCCGTCGAAACCGAAGTCCAGCACCAGCGGGAACCCGCTGTGCGGCGGCAGCGCGCTCACCGCCCGGCTGCCCAGCGCCCCCAGCGCCATGCCCGCCGCTCCGCCCCCCAGCGCCAGCAGCAGCGTCTCCAAAAACACTTGCCGCGCCAGCCGCCGCCTCCCCGCCCCCAGCGCCGAGCGCACCGCCATCTCCCGCGCCCGCCCGCTCGCCCGCGCCAGCAACAGCCCCATCACGTTGGCCGCCGCCAGCAGCAGCACCAGCCCCGACAGCGCCAGAAACAGCCCGGCCACCACCCCAAACGGGTTCCCGCCGCCGCTGCTGATCAACCCAATCCCAAACGGCACGCTCAGCAGGGTCAAGCCGTGCAACTGCTGGGGATGCGCCTGCGCCAGGCGCGCCGCCACCACCCCCAGCTCCGCCTGCTCCGCCGCCGCGCTCACCCCGCCGCGCCGCCGCACCAACGGAATCGCTCCCATCACTTGGCTCGTCCCCGCCGTCGCCGCCAGCCCCTGCGGCAGGTAGCCCTGCGTGTCAAACAGATCCGAGATGCCATGAAAGCCCTTCGGCCCCACCCCGACAATCGTCACCGCCCGCCCGTTCACCGTCGCCGTCTGCCCCACCACCCCGCGGTCGCCGCCAAAGCGCGAGCGCCAATAGGCGTAGCTCAGCACCAGCTCCGGCGCGCGGTCCACCACCCCCGCCGGCGCGGCGAAGAACCGCCCCAGCGCCGGCCGCACCCCCAGCAGCCCAAAAAAATTGCCGCTGACATAGCTCGCCCACAGCGTCTGCGCGCTGCCGCGGTAGCTCAACCCCAACTGCGCCAGCGAGGATGACGCCACCCCGCTGTACAGGTCCCGCGTCTGCCGCCGCAGCTCCTCGATCTGCGCCGCATCCACCCCCGCCCCCGGCGCGCCGTGCTGCAGCATCCGCAAAAAGGCGAGCTGCTCCGGATGCGGCATCGGCGGCGGCCGCAGCAGCAGCGCGTTCGCCATGCTGAACACCAGCGTGTTCGCCCCAATCCCCAGCGCAAACGTCGCCACGCACGCCAGCGTCACCAGCGGCGCCTTGCGCAGCATCCGCCCGGCGTAGCGCAGATCGCGCGCCCAGCCCTCGATCCCGGCCCCAAGGCGCGCCCCCCGCACCTCCTCGCGCAACTGCTCCGGCCGCACGCTGTGCCGCCGCCGCCCGTTCATCTCCGCGGCATAGGCGCCCAGCTCGGCCTCCAGGTCCGCGTCGGCCTGCCGCCGCCGCCACAGGTTGCGCCCCAAAAAGCGAAATCGGCTCAGCATCGGTTCGGCTCCCTTACCGCAGCTCCAGCGCCCGCCCCACCGCCAGCGCGATCGTCTTCCAGCGCTCCGTCTCCTGCTCCAGCCGCCGCCGCCCGGCGCGGGTGAGCTGGTAGAACTTCGCCCGCCGCCCCTCCCGCGTCTCCCCCCAGGCCGCGCTCAGCCAGCCCTTCTCCTCCATCCGGTGCAGCGCGGTGAACAGCGACCCCGGCCCCACCCGGAACGTCCCCTGGGTCACCTGCGCCAGCCGGTCCGCCACCCCCACCCCGTGCAGCGGCTCCAGCGCCAGCGTCTTCAGGATCAGCACGTCCAGCGTCCCCGGCAGCAGTTCGGTTGTTTTCGCCATACGATATCGAATGTAGATATAGCAGCCCCCCGGGCAGCTGTCAAGCCCCCTTGCCACTCGCCAGCAAACCCACACTCGGACCAGCCCGGGAAGTTGCCGCGTCTGCCCTGTCCCCGGTTCCCTGTCCCCTGTCCCCTTTTTTGGATAAGATTCGACCCATGCTCCCCACGCTCGAAGACGTCGAGTCTGCCCGCGCCCGCATCGCCGGCCTGGCGCTGCGCACCCCGCTCGTCCGCCTGCAAGCCGAGCTGCCCGACAGCTCCGCCGAGGTCTGGCTCAAGCTGGAGAGCCTGCAGCCCATCGGCTCGTTCAAGATCCGCGGCGCGGCCAACGCCATGGCCCGCCTGGGCCGCGGGCGCCTGGCGGGCGGCGTGCTCACCGCCTCGGCCGGCAACATGGCGCAGGGGGTGGCCTACTGCGCCCGCCGGATGGGCATCCCCGCCACCATCGTCGCCCCCGACACCGCCCCGCAAACCAAGCTGCGCGCCATCGAGCGCCTGGGCGGGCGCGTGATCCTCGCCCCCTTCGCCCACTGGTGGCGCTGCTTTGAGACCCGCTCCTACCCCGGCGTCGAGGCGACCTTCCTCCACGCCTTCGACGACCCCGACGTCATGGCCGGCAACGCAACCATTGCGCTGGAGCTGTTGGAAGACTTGCCCGACCTGCAGGTGGTGGTCATCCCCTGGGGCGGAGGCGGCTTGGCCTGCGGCATCGCCGCGGTGCTGCGCCGGCTCGCGCCGCAGGTGCAGATCTACGCCGCCGAGGCCGCCACCGCCGCCCCGCTCGCCGCCGCGCTCGCCGCCGGCGCGCCCTGCGAAGTTCCCTACCAGCCCTCCTTCGTGGACGGCATCGGCAGCAAGATCGTCTTGGCCAGCATGTTCGAGCGGGCGCAGAAGCTGCTCGACGGCTCGCTGGTGGTGACTTTGGACGAGGCCGCGGCGGCGATGAAGCTGGCGGCCGAGCGCAACCGCGTCATCCTCGAAGGAGCGGCGGCCTGCGCGGTGGCGGCGGCGCTCCGTGGACGCGCTGGGGGCGGACGCGTGGCCGCGATCGCCTCGGGCGGCAACATTGACCTCGCCCAGTTCGCCGCGTTGACCGCCGGATAGCTAGGAGTCTGCGCGGCAGACGCCGCGCAGAATTGCTAGTTGCCAGTTTCGAGCTCGGGCCGCCGGGCGGGGCTGATGGAGGGCACGCCGCGAGGGGAGGGGCGGGCCGGGCCGGCAGGGGCGGCAGGGATCGGCCGCCGT
>DATKSZ010000015.1:0-10078 GCA_035531375.1 Terriglobales bacterium
GCCCGCTTCGGCTCCAAGGCGCGCACGCTCGAGGCCGGGGCGGTGATCGAGCCCTTCACCGTGGGCTACAACGCCCTGTTCGAGTGCGCCGCCCGCATCAAGCCCGGCGCCTACGCCACCGTCTTCGGCGCGGGCTCGATCGGCCTCGCCGTCATCCAACTGCTGCGCGCCACCGGCGCGGTCCAGGTGCTCTGCTTCGAGCAGAACGCCGGCCGCCGCGAGCTGGCCACCAAGGTCGGCGCCCACGCCGTCTCCGACGGCGCCGACGCCGCCAAGATCGTGCTCGAGGCCACCCAGGGCCAGGGCGCCGACGTCCAGGTCGAGTGCGCCGGCGCCTTCAACGCCAGCCTTCCCCAGATGGAGGCCTGCGCCGCCAACGGCAGCCAAATCGTGGTCATCGGCCGCGACCCCAAGCGCGTGCCGCTGTTCCTCGAGACCTACCAGGTCAAGAAGGCCAACCTCATCGGCGCCATGGGCAACACCGGCTACGGCACCTATCCCAACGTGCTGCGCATGATGGCCGCCGGCCTGCTCGACCCCACCCTCTTCATCACCGACCGCTTCGCCCTCGACGACTTCAACGCCGCCGTCGCCAAGGCCAAAACCCGCCAGGGCGGCAAGGTGCTGGTGCAGGTGAACGGGATCAAGTAAACCCGCCCTCCCCGGCACTGCCGGGCCCAACTGGCGCTAATCGCGGGGGTCGCGCCGCTTTTCCTGCTGGCAAAATCGGCGCGAAAGGCTGCGAGATTCCGCAGGGCGGCCCGCCCCCGGGAAACCAATCCGGCGCGGCCCCAGCGAAGCGCAGCGCCGGCTTGGGGCCACGGGCCCCCGAGTCGGCGCGAGCACAAGCGGGACGCGCGCCGCAGGCGCGCTGGGGCCCGCGCCCACCAAGCTTGACATCGCGATGCCTACAATCTAGAATCGTGATGTGCGGACCACCCTGGCCATAGATGAAGACAGCTATCAGCGCCTGCAGGCGGAGATGCGCCGGCGCGGCTGCAGCTTTCGCGAGGTCGTGAACGAGAGCCTGCGCCGCGGCCTCGACGCGCTGGCCCAGCCCGAGCCCGAGCCGCGGTTTGTGGTCAAGCCCGTCCTGGGCGCTCCGCTGCCGGGGGTCAATCTGGACAGCATCAGCGCCTTGCTGGAGCAGCTCGAAGGGCCCAACTGGCGTTGATCGTCCCCGACGCCAACCTCCTGCTCTACGCCTACTGCGCCCCGTCTCCGTGGCACCCAGCCTCGCGCGCGTGGTGGGAGAGCGCGCTTTCAGGACATGAGCCCGTGGGTCTCCCTTGGGCGGTGATCCAAGCGTTCCTGAGGATCGGCACCAACCCGCGCGCCTTCCAGCCTGCTTTCGATGCCGCCACCGGGGTCGAAATTGTGAGCGGTTGGCTGCAGCGGCGCCGGGTATTGCCGCTCCACCCGGGCGAGCGCCATTGGCAGGTGTTGTCGGATCTGATCGTCACCTGCCAAATTCGCGGCCCGCTGCTCGCCGACGCGCACTTGGCCGCCCTCGCCATCGAAAACGGCGCCCTGCTGTGCAGCGCCGACCGCGGCTTCAGCCGCTTCCCCGGCCTGCGCTGGCACAACCCGCTCGCCGCCTGAGCCGGCGGCTGTCAGATCTGGTCGCCGAACTCCTTGACCGCAACCGCCAATGCGGCGTCCAGCCAGCGGTCGAACGCATCGGCGATGTCCTTCTCCTGGGTTTGGTAGGTGAACACGAACGGATCGAGCGAGCATACAATCAAGGACTTCGATGGATTCAGAGATTCCTCCGCGTCGCCAACGGACTCCAGCTGTGCGAAAGCCGTCGCCTCCATAATTCCCGAAAGCTCGCGCCCCACGTGGTGGAAGGAAACCACGAAGACCAGCCGCTCCTGTCCGACCCGCAGCGATGCCTTCAGGAAATAGTGGTCTTCGACCAAATTGGCGAATTTGCCCGCCTGCTTGGCGGTCTCGACCACGTCGCGCCGGTACCAGTGGGCGTTCCCTTGGTCGGGCCCGCCATCGGTAACGTAGATCTGCAGCCCACCCGTCTCGTCGTACGGCGTCGGGAATGCATCGAGTGCCTCGCGGACTAGCCTGCGTGCGCGCGTCCGCAACGCCTGGGCCACGGGGTTGACTTGGCGCAGTTCCGTCTGCTGCGCCCGGTGCCTTTTGCCAAACTTTTCGGCTAGGCTCTCCATCACTGCCGAGGTGAGGGATCTTTGGTGGGCGATCTCGGCTTCCGCGTCGACGCTAAGAGCCTGGAGAATTGCTTTTCTCTCCAAACCTGCAAACAGTTTGCCCAAAGGCGTCAGGTCGCCACGATCAGCCGCCTCCAGGGCGCTGAGATAGTCCGAACGCAGATCGCGGTCGATGACCAGCGGAAGCAATTGCGACCGCAGCAGGACCAAGGTTGTCAACGCTCGTGCCATCCGGCCGTTTCCGTCCTGGTACGGATGAATTTGGGTGAAGCGGTGATGCAGCCAGGCCGCCACAACGACGGGGTCATCCCCCCGATACTCCACCAACCATCCGAGCAGCTTGTCAACCTCGGCCTCAACATGAATCGGCGGGCAATACCCGTGCATGCCTCCGTCCGGCCGCCTTGGGTTGTTGGGCAATTGCTTGAAGCGGCCCCGCAAAAGCTGAATCTCACGCCGCTCCCCGAACTGGTCCACCGCCGTCGTGGTCTCCTGGTGGCGCGTCAAAATCGCATGCAACTCGTGCATCACGCTCTTGGTCAGGCCCCGATTGTTCGCCACACAGTCCATGACCAGATGGGTCGCCGCCTCTTGGTCGCGCAAGATATCGATCAACCGTGCTGGCTCCACGTCCGAACCCGACCTCGACACCAGATCCTCGGTAAAGCCATGCGCAACCAGCGCCTCGGTTGTGCCCCGGTCAATGTCGTAGATCCTCTCCAGGATTCCGGTCTCGATGCTCAAGCGGCGGACGAGGCGCTCGTTAAATTCCTTCAGCCGGGTCGGGCTGACACCCTCCAATCGGCCTTTGGACTGCCGCCAAGATGCATAGAGCGAGCCCATGCCCGCAAGATCCATGATCTTGTCCGCTTCGGAGAGCGGCTCGACCGGATGCCACACGTAATCTGCCATGGTTATTTCGATCCTGCCCGGGTGCCCGGCGTTGCCGCCGCCGACTCAGTATGAAGGAACTATGCCCAACGCGGGCCCCGCTACTCCCCGAAGCGGCGCAGCTTGGCCACGGTGGGCCCGTCCAGCTTTTGCATCAGCGCCACCATCAGGTCCACGGTGTGGTCGAAGTCGGCGCGGTCAATCATGCCGTTGTGGGCGTGGGTGTAGCGGGTGGGGATGACGATATTGAGGGTCGGCACCCCGCCGTTGCTTTTCTGAATGACCGAGGAGTCGTCGCCGTAGCCTTGCACCATGTCGAGCTGAAAGGGAATGCCTGCCTCTTTCGCGACTTGCTCGACGAAGGCCACCAGCTTGCGGTTGGGCAGCTCGCTGGGGTCCCAGAGGAAGAGGCCGGGCCCGCCGCCCAGCCGCTCCTGGGCGTTCTCGCGGTCGGTGCCGGGCACGTCGCCGGCGATGCCGACCTCCAGGGCAAAGCCGATGTCGGGCTTGATGATCTCGGCCGAGGTGGTGGCGCCGCGCTCGCCGATCTCCTCCTGCACGGTGGCGGCATAGTAGATCTGGTTGGGATGGCTGGCGGCGGCGGCCAGGCGCTTCATCATCTCGATCATGACGGCGCAGCCGATGCGGTCGTCCCAGGCCTTGGCGACATAGCGGCCGTTGGCCAGCACCTCGAAGGGCGAATCCGGCGCCACCGGGTCGCCCTTGGCGATGCCCAGGCGGGCCACGTCGGCGGCGTTGCGCGCGCCCACGTCGAGGAAGATGGCCTCGCGCGGGATCACCCGCCCACGCTCGGCCGGCGGGGTGATGTGCACATCCCAGATGGTGGTCACCGCCGGCACCGGGCCGTGCGAACCGATGATGACCCAGCGCTGCCCCGGCAGCGCCTGGTCGAGCCAGCCGCCCAGCATCTGCATGGACATGTAGCCGTCGGGGCGGATGCGGCGGATCATGCCGCCCAGTTCATCCATGTGGGCGTCCACCATGACGCGTGGCCCGCTCGTGCCCTGCTGGGCGATGACCGAGCCCAGCCCGTCGAAGCGCAGCGACTGCGCCAGCGGCCGCATCTGCGCCACCATGATCTTGGCCACCGGCTCCTCGAAGCCCGAGGGCCCCGGCGCCGCCGTCAGGCTCTTGAGCAGCGGAATCACACTGTCTTGCGCCGCCAGCGCCAACGGCGCTAGGCAGAGGGCCACCAGCAAGGACCGAACTTTCATGGCAGCAGCGTAGCACACCCCCCGGCTGTCACTTTTTGACCCCGGGGAACGTTTCTGGACCGGGGCCGTATTCAGCTTGGGCTCATCGAACCCGGTCCAGTCTCACCTCATCGCCATGCCGCCGCAGGTCGAACCCGCCGCCGCCCCCGCCGCCCCCGCGCCGGCGGCCGCGCCCGCGGTCGAGTTCGATGGCCTCACCGTCCGCTACGGCCGCCGCGAGATCCTGCACGGGCTCAGCGCCCGCTTCCACGGCCGCGTGATCGGGCTGCTCGGCCCCAACGGCGCGGGCAAGTCCACCTTGATCCACGCGCTGCTGGGCTTTGTCCGGCCCGCCTCCGGCTGCGCGCGCGTGCTCGGCCTCGACGCCGCCCGCCAGCCGCTCGAGATCCGCCGCCAGACCGGCTACATGCCCGAAAACGACGCGCTGATCGCGCCCATGACCGCGGTGTCGTTCGTGCGCCTGATGGCCGAGCTCGCCGGCCTGCCCTCCGAGCCCGCGCTGGAGCGCGCCCACGAGGCCCTCTTCTACGTCGGCCTGGGCGAGGCCCGCTACCGCAAGCTGGGCGGCTACTCGCTGGGCATGCGGCAGTTGGCCAAGCTTGCCCAGGCCATCGCCCACGGCCCCCGGCTGCTGATCCTCGACGAGCCCACCAACAGCCTCGATCCGCCCGCCCGCGCCCGCATGCTCCGCCTGATCCGCGAGATCCGCGACACCGGCGAGTGCCAGATTCTGCTCTGCTCCCACCTGCTGCGCGACGTGGAAGAGACCTGCGACGAGGTGGTCATCCTCAAGCAGGGCAACATCGTCCACCACGCCGACTTGGCGGAGGAGCGGCGCTCGAACGAGCGTTGGCTCGAGGTGGAGGTGGTCGGGGCCGATGTTGCCGGCTTCGCCACCGCCGCCGCCGCCCGCGGCTGCCAGCTCGACCCCCATGTCGGCGGAAGCTTGCGCCTGCGCCTGCCCGCCCAGCTTGAAGTCCGCGACCTCTACCAGCTCGCCGCCAACCGCGGCCTGCAGTTGCGCCGCCTCAGCTTCCGGCGCGACACCCTGGAAGACATTTTCCTGCGCGCCATGGAGGAGGGGAGCTAGCCGCCGATGGCCGTCTACAAGCAAACCTACTGCGGCTACCACGGCGCCCTCACCCCCGCCTGGTCGCGCTTCCTCATCCTCTATCGCTACGCCCGCCGCGCCATCTTCCAGTCGAAGCTCTTGCTGGGGTTCTACATCGTCGGCTTCCTGTTTCCGCTGGTGGATCTCATCGTCCTCTACCTCTCCCACAACCCGACTTTTCTCAACCGCCTGCACGTCCACAGCTTTTTCGCCATCAACCGCTACTACTTCTTCACCTTCGCCCACTATCAGAGCTTCGTGGGGTTCCTGTTCACAGCCTTCGCCGCGCCCGGACTGATCGCCCCCGACTTGGCCAACGGCGGCCTGGCGCTCTATCTGTCGCGGCCCTTCAGCCGCGCCGAGTACCTGCTGGGCAAGATCGCGGTGCTGTGGGTGCTGCTCTCGGGCCTCACCTGGATCCCCGGCCTGCTGCTCTTCCTGGTGCAGTGCGACCTGGGCGGCGCCGCCTGGCGGGCCCAGAACCTCTGGCTCGGCCCCAGCCTGGTGGCCGCCTTTCTGATCTGGATCCTGGTGCTGTCGCTGCTGGCGCTGGCGCTCTCGGCCTGGGTGAAGTGGCGCATCGTCGCCGGCGCGGCCCTGCTGGGGATCTATTTCTTCGGCGCCGGCCTGGGCCAGGCGATCAACTTCGTGCTCCGCACCCAGTACGGCTCGCTGCTCGATTTCATGGAGCTTCACCTCATCGTTTGGAACGGTCTGTTCCGCCTGGCGCCGCCGCCGCTGCCGCTCGAGCTCGAGGCTTGGGCGGTGCTGGCGGGCCTTGCGCTGGCCTCGCTGGCGCTCATCCTGCGCAAGGTGCGGCCGCTGGAGGTGGTGAGATGAAGGGCAGCGTGGCCAGTGGCATCATCTTCAAGAACGTCTCCAAGTTTTATGGCGAGGTTTTGGGGGTCAACCGCGTAAACCTCGCCATACCGCCTGGCATCACCAGCTTGGTGGGGCCCAATGGCTCGGGCAAGACCACGCTGATGAACCTGCTCGCCGGGCTGGTGCAGCCCACCCGGGGCGAGATCTCGGTGCTGGGCATTCCGCCGGGGCAGCCCGAGCGCCTGTTCCGGGTGGTGGGCTACTGCACCCAATTCGACTCCTATCCCGCCGGCGCCACCGGGCGCGAGTTCCTGCTGGCTTTCCTGGCGCTGTTCGGCCACAGCCGCGCCGAGGCCGCCGGCCGCGCCCAGGCGGCGCTGGAGCGGGTGAAGCTGGCCGAGGCCGCCGACCGCAAGATCGCCGCCTACAGCAAGGGCATGCGCCAGCGCATCCGCTTGGCGCAGGCGCTCTGCCACGATCCCCAAGTGCTCATTCTGGATGAGCCGCTCAACGGCCTCGACCCGCTCGCCCGCGCCGAGACCATCGCCCTGTTCCGCGCGCTCGGCGCCGAGGGGCGCTACCTCGTCATCTCCAGCCACGTGCTGCACGAGGTGGACGCCATCTCCGACCAGGTGGTGATGCTCAGCTACGGCTACGTCGTCGCCGAGGGCAAGATCCACGGCGTGCGCGAGGAGATGCGCGACCACCCCATGCGCTTCCAGGTGCGCTGCAGCCATCCGCGCGAGCTCGCCGCCGCCTTTGTGCGCGAGCCCCACCTGCTGGAGCTGCGCCTGCTGAACCCCAACGACGCGCTGCTCATCACCACCCGCGACCCCGCCGCCTTTTACCTCGGCCTCAACCGGCTGGCGGTCAGCGACGCCATTCCCGGCCTGGACATCGCCTCCGTCGCCCCCGCCGACGACGACGCCGGTTCGGTCTACGACTACCTGGTCGGCCACGGCGAGGAGGCGCGATGAGCCCGACGCTCGGCCAGGTGGGCGTGGTCTTCCGGCGCGAGCTGCGCAAGACGTTTTTCGCCCGCCGCGGCCTGTGGATCTATCTGCTGGCGATCGCCCCGTTTCTGCTGTTTTTCGGCTATACCCTGCAGAACCGGATCGAGGCGCGCCAGCGCTTGGCCTGGGCCAGCCAGCAGCAGAAGCCGCTCGCGGCCGCCGATTTTGCCTCGATCCGCCGCGGAATGGCCGAGAGCGAGGTGGTGGCGCGGCTGGGCGAGCCCGCCCGGCGCAGGATGTTCCTGCGCCGCCGCCGCGCGGCCAACGACCAGATCCAGTTCGTGCAGATCGAGTGGCTGCTCTACTCCGATGGCTCCAGCCTCTACTACATCGTCATCCAAGACGGCAAGGTGGTGCGCGTCCAGACCCGCCCCGCCCCCACCCTGGGCGATTTGAACCGGCTCTTCGCCACCGTCTTCCAGTTCTTCTACCTGCGCCTGGCGGTGTTTTTCGGCTGCCTCGGCATCTTCATGAACCTGTTCCGCGGCGAGCTGCTCGACAAGAGCCTGCACTTCTACTTCCTTGCCCCGGTGCGGCGCGAGGTGGTGCTGGCCGGAAAATTTCTGGCCGGCCTGGCCGCCGCGGTGGCGATCTTCGCCGGCAGCGTGGCGCTGCAGCTCGCCCTGCTGGGCCGGGTCGGCGGCCAGGGCCTGGGCCACTTCGGCGCCTACCTCGGCGTCACCGCCCTCGCCTGCCTGGGCTACGGCGCCGTCTTCCTCGCCGCCGGGCTGATGTTCAAGAACCCCATCGCTCCTGCCGTCGCCCTGCTGCTGTGGGAGAGCCTGGCGCCGTTCCTGCCGGCGATGCTCAAAAAGCTGAGCGTCATCTACTACCTCACCCAGCTCTGCCCGGTCAGCGTCGCCTCGGGGCCCGGCACCTCGCCCATCTTCGCCCTGCTGGTCTCCGCCCCCGACCCCATCCCCCCCACGGCCGCCCTCGTCGGCCTGCTGCTGCTCGCCGCCCTGGTGCTGGCTTACTCTGCCCGCCGCGTCCGCAGCCTGGAGATTGACTACACCTCGGAGTAGGGCCCTTACTTCGTTGGAAACCAGTGGGAGCTCTTGAAGTGGGAGGGCGAATCGCGAAGGCTGTCAGTGATCGGGTCGAAGCGCGGGTGGAGCAGCCTGTTCTTAAGCAACTCATAGTCCTCTGCAAATTTAGCGAAGATCTCGTCTTTTAGGTAACTGGCAACTGCGCAATAAAGGACGGATGAGAGGGTCATATCGGGCGTGGGGATACGCATGCCAACCCAGGCGGGCGGGCCGGATCGGCCTTCTTTAACAGTAGCCGTCACCTTTAGGGTATCGAGAACCTCGGGCGGCAGGAGTTCATCCGTCAGCTGTACGTGAAAAAGCGGATGGGCCGCCGGGCATTCCTTCGGGAAATCATAGTGCAACGCCTGCACAAGGCGGCTCTGCCCTTTGGCCTCAACGAAAAAATTCAAGCGGACATTCGATTCCACCAAAGCCCAGTCATTCGGTGATTTTTCTGGGCTCGAGAACCTCTCCTGCGCCCACAGAATTACGCTCAACGTCTGGCCCCTCGGGCGTTGCTTCGGCTTAAGCCCTTTCAGGTGAATACTCCTCGAAAACTTGAACTCGTGCTGTCCCGTACGCTCAAATGAGCTTGCCAAGGGCAGATCCCCCTGACAAACAGTCAGATTCGACTGGATGGCTACGTCCTCGAACTTGCTCAGGAGCGCGTCGTATGCCGTCAGGATCTTGGGGGGGGGAATCGTCGCCATCTATACTCCCAGCCATGGACCGTAAGAATCCAGGCAGGTGGAACAGACCCTGGTGAGGTCCGCGCCCCTGGGGAACCAAGGTAGACTGCCCCGAGAACTCTTGAGGCTCACCGGGTGTTCTAAAATCGGACAATAGTAACCGGCCGAGTCGGCGGGCTCGACGCTGCAGCTACTCCGCTTGGCCCTCTTGTCAACACGAGCCCGAACGAGTTCCAGCCCATCAGCGACATCGGCTGCCCCCAGGATTTCATCGAGCGCGGTACGCCACCACCGCGGATCCTGCCGGTCCGCAAACGGACCTCGATACACGGCCTTTTGGAAAAGGGCCTGAACCTGGGGTCCCTTGAACACCTTAATGCCGAGGTTGAGGTGGCTTGCAGCCGCCACCTCGTTCGCAAGGAGACCCGGATAGCGGAGGATCGAATTCCAGAGCCAGTAACCAAGAAAAAGCGAGGCCCTACGGTTGTCCCAATTTCCCTCCTTTGGCACAATTGTCAACCGGCTTTGGTCGCCCATCCCGTACTGGGCCAGTTTATCTGCCGAATCGGGCCGGCCAAGGATTGTCGCAAGTAGCCTGGAAGGGGTCTTGTCGGCTGGCGCCTTCTCGAGGGCCGCGCGAATCGTCGCAAAACCTCGCGCAATAATCAAAGCCCGGCGGGCGAGTTCGGCCAGCCTCCCCGGCTGAAACTTGAGTGTAATGTACGCTTCCTCCCAACGCCGTCGCCACTCATAATCGCTTGCCGTCGACTGCCTTGAGTAGGAGCAAAGCGGGATTGAGAGCCTTGTTGAGGCGGCCGCAACGGCATTCACGGACAGCCCGGCGAACGAGCCACCACTCTTCGAAAGATCCTGATCTGCAAGGACGAGTGTAGCGTTTGAAAGCGGCGCCTTCTGGAGGAGTTTCTCAAGGCGACTCTCATAGGTTCCGTCTTTTGGCGACACCCACTTCCGTCCAAATTAGCGTTTTTGAAAACCAGCGGTGGCGGCCTGGCCGGGCGGGTTGAGGGGCGGATGCCTCTGCTAGGGTGAAGTGGGCTCGTGTAAAAGCCACTTTGCCAAAGGGAGACATCCGCCTTGAACCG
>DATKSZ010000016.1:0-26724 GCA_035531375.1 Terriglobales bacterium
CAAGGGCCAGGTGGAGGCGCTGATCAACGAGAAGCTGGGCGAGTACCTGGACCACAACCCGGCGGTGGCGCGGCGGATCATCAACAAGGCGATCGAGGCGGCGCGGGCGCGGGAGGCGGCGCGCAAGGCGCGCGACCTGACGCGGCGCAAGGGGGCGCTGGACTCGGGCGGGCTGCCGGGCAAGCTGGCCGACTGCAGCGAGCGCGACCCGCAGCGCTGCGAGATCTTCATCGTCGAGGGCGAGTCGGCCGGCGGCACTGCCAAGCAGGGGCGGGACCGGCGCTACCAGGCCATCCTGCCGCTGAAGGGCAAGATCCTGAACGTGGAGAAGGCGCGCTACGACAAGATGCTGGGCCACGAGGAGATCCGGGCGCTGATCACGGCGCTGGGCACCGGCATCGGGCCGGCGGCCGAGGACCTGGACTACAGCAAGCTGCGCTACGCCAAGGTCATCCTGATGACCGACGCCGACGTGGACGGCAGCCACATCCGCACCCTGCTTTTGACCTTCTTCTTCCGCCACATGAAGCTGCTGCTGGACAAGGGCAACATCTACATCGCGCAGCCGCCGCTGTACCGCATCAAGAAGGGCAAGAGCGAGCAGTACATCAAGGACGACAAGGAGTTCGTCAGCGTGATGATGCGGCGCATCACCGAGGACCGCTCGCTGCGCTATGGGGAGGGCGGGGCGGAGCTGAAGGGGGCGGCGCTGAGCAAGTTCCTGGTGAGCCTGAGCGACTACTACGTCCACTTCGACAAGGCCGACCGCAAGCTGCGCCATCCGCAGATCACCCGCCTGGTGCTGGAGGCGGGGCTGGAGAAGAAATCCGACTTCGAGCAGCCCGACAAGCTGCGGGCGCTGGAGCCGAAGGTCAAGGCGGCCGAGGGGGTGGCGACGGCGCAGGTGGTGCTGGACGAGGAGCACAGCCTCTACGAGCTGCGCTACCGCGACCGCAACCAGCTCGAGCACGTGGTCAACGCCGAGCTGGCGCTGCTGCCCGAGTTCAAGCTGGCAGTGAAGGTGGGCAAGCTGGTGGCCGAGCACAACCATCCGCCCTTCCTGCTGGCCGACGGCGAGGCCGCGCCGGTGGAGAAGGAGAACGGGCGCGAGCTGCTGGAATTCATCCTGGACGAGGGCAAGCGGCTGTTCAGCGTGCAGCGCTACAAGGGGCTGGGGGAGATGCGCGCCGACCAGTTGTGGGAGACCACCATGGACCCCTCGACGCGCACCCTGCTGAGCGTGAAGCTCGAGGACCTGCTGGCGTGCGAGGAGATCTTCTCGACGCTGATGGGCGAAGAGGTGGGTCCGCGGCGCGAGTTCATCGAGCGCAACGCGCTGGACGTGAAGAACCTGGACATTTAAGAGTTGCTGGTTGCTAGTTGCTGGTTGCTAGTTGAACCGTGGCGCCCCAGCGGGCGGCGACGGCGCGGGGGCGGGCAGCAGGCGACCATGGGGCGGACTCCTGCGAGCCTGGTTTGGCTCTATCCGGGCGCCGGGAGCCAGTTCTCTTGGACCAGGCCGGGGACGCGGCTGAATTCCCGGGTGTTGGCGGTGACCAAGGTACGCCCCAGGGCGAGCGCCTGAGCTGCGATCCAGAGGTCGTTGCCGCCGATGGGTTGGCCGAGCTGTTCCAACTCAAAGCGGAGTCGGCCATAGAAAACTTCTGTGGGGGCTTCCAGGGCGAGCACGGGCAAGACCTGCAGGATCGCCTCGAGCTGGGCGCTGAGGCGGGGCGACGCCTTCTTGGCGGCGCCGTAACGAAGTTCTGCGACCACGATGATGCTGGTGGCCACCCGCGGCTCGCCCACGCGCCGAATATTCTCGGCCACGTGTCCCTGGGGGTGGCGCACCAGATCGCTGACGATGTTGGTGTCAAGCAAGTAGTTGGTCACAGCTTGACCGCGCGGGGGCGAGGATCGGCAATTGGAGGGAAGCCCTCCTTAATCGGCTTGAGGCCGGCGAGCACGGCTAGGAGCGAACGCGGTGGCAGGGGCTCGAGGATGAGGCGGTCGCCGTCGCGGCGCAGGGTGGCCTCGCGCCCCGGCAACTCCAGCTCGCGCGGGATGCGCACGGCTTGGTTGCGCCCATTGCGAAAAAGCCGAACGTGGTGACTCTTTGGCATATGCTCTATCCTATGCCGCCCGCGCCGTTTTGAAAACCTGGATTTTCTGGGCGCAACTCGCTGATTCTAAGAGACATCACTTTCAGGTTTGGCCTCTTCGCCCGCCTGCGCCTGGGGACCCCGGTTCGCGGCCATTCGCGCCGATTCTGCCAGTGGGCAAGGCGGCGCGACCCCCGCGAGCGGCCTAGTGGCATAGGCCTGGTGCCTATGCCGGAAATTTGAAAATCTGGAAATTCTAGGGCTATCTTGTTGATTCGGCGCAACGTCGCTTTCCGTTTTGCCCCCCCCTTTTTTGTCTGCCCGCCCTCCCCGGCGGGCGCAGCCTGCCGCCACGGCCGTGCGCGCCGCCGGGGAATGCGTCACTTTCAGTTGTCAAGCGCCGCGACCCGCCCTGGGGCGGCCCCAGGCCGTCCGGACAGGGCCGGGGGGCCAGGCAAAGCAGCATGCCGGTGAGATGCGCCTTTTGGCCCCCGCGGCCTGACAATTCTGCGACAGAAACTGTTGGCGGGCGGTGTTTTGCGGCAGGCAACCATTGGTAGGCGTGGGCCCCTGCGCGGCTTCGCCTCGCGTCCCGCTTGTGCTCACGCCGGCTTGGGGGCCCCGTGGCCCCAAGCCGGCGCTGCGCTTCGCAGAGGCCGCGCCGAATTCGCTTCCCGGGGGGGCAGAAGCGCCACTGGCGCTTCTGCCCCTTCGGAATCTCGCGGCCTTTCGCGCCGATTTTGCCAGCAGGCAAAGCGGCGCGACCCCCGCGAGCCGAGCCGGGTGGTAGGATGGGCGCTGCTGGAGGCGGCGATGGGCTTGGTGGAGGTGGCGAACTACATTGGCGGCGAGTGGATGGGCGCAGGCGGAGCCGAGCGCTTGCCGGTGGTGAACCCGGCGACGGAAGAGGTGCTGGCGCAGGTGCCGCTCTCGGGGGCGGCGGAGGTGGATGCGGCGGCACAGGCGGCGGCACGGGCGTTTCCGGGGTGGCGGGCGACGCCGGCGGGCGAGCGGGTGCAGTTCCTGTTCAAGCTGAAGGGGCTGCTCGAGGCCAACCTCGAGGCGCTGGCGGTCACCATCACGGAAGAATGCGGCAAGACGCTGGCGGAGTCGCGGGCGGAGCTGCGGCGCGGGATCGAGAACGTCGAGGCGGCGTGCGGCATTCCGCTCTTGCAGCAGGGCTATTGCAGCGAAGAGGTGGCGCCGGGGATTGACGAGACCATGCTGCGGCAGCCGCTGGGGGTGGTGGCGGCGATCACGCCGTTCAATTTTCCGGCGATGATCCCGCTGTGGTTTTTGCCGTGGGCGATCGCCTGCGGCAACGCCTTCATCCTCAAGCCCTCAGAAAAAGTTCCGCTGACGGCGGTGCGGCTGCTGGAGCTGATCGAGCAGACCGGGCTGCCGGCGGGGGTGGTGAACCTGGTGCACGGTGGGCGGGCGGCGGCGGAGGCGATGTGCGACCATCCGACGATCCGGGCGGTGAGCCTGGTGGGCTCGTCGGCGGTGGCGCAGGCGGTTTACGCGCGGGCGGCGGCGCGGGGCAAGCGGGCGCAGTGCCAGGGCGGGGCGAAGAACGTGGTGGTGGTGCTGCCGGACGCGGACATGGAGATGACGACGCAGGTGCTGAGCGACTCGGCCTTCGGGTGCGCGGGGCAGCGCTGCCTGGCGGCGTCGCTGGCGGTGACGGTGGGCGGCGGGCGCGGGCGCTTCACGGCGGCGATGGCCGAGGCGGCGCGGACGCGGGTGGTGGGCGACGGGCAGGACGACGGGGTCGAGACCGGGCCCCTGATCAACGCGGCGAGTCGGGAGCGGGTGGCGGGGCTGATCGCTGTCGGCGTACAGGAGGGGGCGCGGGTGGTGGTGGACGGTCGCGCCCCGCAGGCGCCGCCAGGCTTCTTTCTGCGTCCGACGGTGCTGGAGGGCCTCGCGCCGGCAGGGACGCTGGCGCGCACCGAGGTGTTTGGGCCGGTGCTGGGGCTGACCCACGTCGAGACGCTGGAAGAGGCAATCGCGCTGGTAAACGCCCAGGCCTACGGCAACATGGCGTGCCTTTTCACCGCCAGCGGGGCGGCGGCGCGGCAGTTCCGGCACCAGGCCGAGGCGGGCAACATCGGCATCAACCTGGGGGTGGCGGCGCCACTGGCGCAGTTCCCGTTCAGCGGCTGGAAGGGCAGCTTCTTCGGCGACCTGCACGCCCAAGGGCGGGACGCGGTGGAGTTTTACACCGACAAAAAGGTGGTCATCGAGCGCTGGCCCCGGGCCTGGTCGCGGCGGTTCTGAGGCATGGCTAGCGGCTAGCCGCCCGGTCGGCTCAGCCCTCGATAACTCCCCGTGTTATAATGGGTCTGCCATGAGCGGCGCAGGTCAGCTTCGTGAAGCCCGAGAGGCGCGCGGATGGACGCAGGAGCAGGCGGCCAAGCGGCTGCGTGTGACGCAGGCATACTTGTCCATGCTGGAAAGCGGCCGGCGGGCGGTGCCGGCGCGCATGGCGGTTGGCTTGGCGCGTCTTTTCGACTTGCCGGCCACGGCGTTGCCGCTGCCTTCCCACGCCGGCGAACGGACCGAGGTTCAACTGGCCGAGGATCTGGCCGTGCTAGGGTACCCGGGGTTCCGGCACCTCGTCCCGCGCCCGGGCACGGTGGCAGCCGTCCGGCGCAATCCGGCCGAGGTGCTGGTTGCGGCCTTGCGCAGGCCGAACCTGGACAGCCGGACGGTTGAGGCGCTGCCGTGGCTCGCACTTGAGTTCGCCAACCTGGACTTGGGCTGGCTGCTGCGGGAAGCCAAGCTCGCCGACCTGCAGAATCGTCTCGGGTATGTCGTCTGTGTGGCGCGGGAACTGGCGGCGCGCGCCGGCCGCACGGGCGATGCCGGGCGCCTCCGCAGCTTTGAGCACACACTGGAGCAGAGCCGGCTGGCGCGAGAAGACACACTCTGCCATGAGGCGCTCTCCGGGGCAGAGCGGCGCTGGCTGAAGCAACGGCGGACACCGGAGGCGCGACACTGGAGGCTCTTGACCGATCTGAGCGCGGAGCAGATACAGAATGCCTCTTGAGCGCCCGCCCGAGCCTTGGCGGTCGCTGCTCTTGGTTGGCGCGGGCCCCAGCGCGCCTGCGGCGCGCGTCCCGCTTGTGCTCACGCCGACTTGGGGGCCCCGTGGCCCCAAGTCGGCGCTGCGCGTCGCTGACGAGATCGATCGCCAGGCAATAAGAGAGCATTTTCCTGTACTGCGTCGGTGGCTTCGCCGTGACCGTCGTCTACGGCGCCGCCCGAACGACCGCGGATCTCGATGTGCTGTGGACGACCCACAACGTGGGCGCGAGCGCCACGCTCTCGCTTGCCGAGCGTGGGAGCGAGTTACACCGCCGCTTTGGAGTCTACATTGATCGGGTAGGCGTCGTCGCGCCTCCGTGCAACTTTGCGAGCCGGCTCCTGGAGATCTTCCCGGGCGCGTTCGAGAGGTTGCGCCTGTTTGTGCCGGATGCCTACGATCTGGCGCTGTTGAAGCTCGAACGAAATGTTCAACGCGACCGCGATGACGTAAAGTGGCTGGCGCGGACCACTCCCTTCGAGCTGGCGGTTCTCCGACGGCGGTATATGGAGGAGCAGCGCGAGTACCTGGTTGGGCCAGTTGAGCGGCACGACCTCACGCTTCAGCTTTGGATTGACATGATCGAGGAAGATCGCCGCAGCGGCCCGTCGGGGAAGATCTGAAGGAAGAATAGCGTTGCTGTAGCCCGCTGCGGGAGCGCGCCCCGCGGTCGGGGGTGGTAGGATGGCGCTGCCGCTTAATCTACCGGCGATGATCCCGCTGTGGTTTTTTGGGGGGAGGCGCTTTACGGCGGCTATGGCGGCGGCGGCGCGGATGCGGGTGGTGGGCGACGGGCAGGACGACGGGGTCGAGACCGGGCCCCTGATCTGCGCGGCCAGCCGCGAGCGGGTGTTGGGGCTGATCGCGGCGGGCGAGCGCGAGGGGGCGCGGGTGGTGGTGGACGGGCGCGCCCTGCAGGCGCCGCCAGGTTTCTTTCTGCGTCCGACGGTGCTGGAGAACGTGGCGCCGGCCGGGACGCTGGCGGGCACCGAGGTATTCGGGCCGGTGCTGGGGCTGACCCACGCCGAGACGCTGGAGGAGGCGATCGCGCTGGTCAACGCCCAAGCCTACGGCAACATGGCGTGCCTGTTCACCGCCAGCGGGGCGGCGGCGCGGCAGTTCCGGCACCAGGCCGAGGCGGGCAACATCGGCATCAACCCGGGGGTGGCGGCGCCACTGGCGCAGTTCCCGTTCAGCGGCTGGAAGGGCAGCTTCTTCGGCGACCTGCACGCCCAGGGGCGGGACGCGGTGGAGTTCTACACCGATAAAAAGGTGGTCATCGAGCGCTGGCCCCGGGCCTGGTCGCGGAAGTTTTGAGGGGGGCTGGCTGACCGCTGCGCGCGGCGTAATGCTGGTCGGGCGCGTGACGGATCAGGCATTCGATGCTGTGGGGGAACCTGTTCACTGCTCGCGCGAGTCCAAGCCACAACGCGATCCCCCAATTCCCAATATTCATTGCTAGACCGGCGCTGTCGCGGATCGCACGCGCGATCGCGCCGTCAGAATCTATTGCCCTCTGCGCCTGGGCCAGGTGGGCCTCCAGCAAGTCGCCCGCGCACAAACCGCCGTTTTTCAAGCGTTTTCGGTTGACGGGGATAGTAGACTGGGCGAGTGGCGACGATTGCACCTGCGGAATGGGCAAGGATCGTACTGGACGCCGCCGTTGCAGTAGGAACAATTGGCTTGGCAATCGCTGCATTCAGGCAGATGAGCGAGGACCTGAAGTCTCGCCTAGTCTTGGAGATTGACGGCGGCGGACCGCACACCGATTGTGGCCTGACTGTTCGGAACGTAGGGCGGTACCCAGTTTACGTCGAGGGGTACAGGTTTCAATTACCTGGTGTCTTGTTTGATGGCATTGCGAACGCCACGGGCGATTCCAATATGGCAACTCCGGGCAAGAGCGTGAGCTGGTCCATCCAGGACCACGTCTGGAAAAATAAAGACCGAATCCCGGAAGTCCACCGGGCCCGACCCACCGTAGTGACGCTGGCAATCAGCTATATTGGCCCGAGTGGGCGCAAGGTTATGACGCGACAACTTGAAATCTCGGTTGTCGATTGCGAGGGATTGAGAATTGTTCAAATGGGCGCCGGCGGACCCACGGGCCTTACGGACATCATCGAGCAGAGTAGGCCATGGTACATACGGTTTTTTCATCGCTGATAGTGGCCCAGAGCCCGAACTGGGTTCTGGGGGCCCCGGTTCGCAGCCTTTCGCGCCGATTTTGCCAGCAGGCAAAGCAGCGCGACCCCCGCGAGGCGCCAAACCTTCGCAACGGCGAAGCCGCCGTTCGCGCCGCCATCCAATCGCCCTGGAGCCAAGGCCCGGTCGAGGGCGCCGTTCACCGCCTCAAACTGATCAGACGCCCAATATATGGCCGCGGCAAGCTCGATCTGCTGCGCATCCGGGTCCTGCGCGCCAAATAGCCCGCGGCCGCGCACGGCAACCCTAAAAAAGCCCTACCATTTCAAGGTTGGCACGGGCCCCAGCGCGGCTGCGCCGCGCGTCCCGCTTTTGAGCCGCCCCGCTGTAATGGCGCGGGGCAGCGTGCTCGCGCCGAATTCGTTTCGCGGGGGCGCAGACGCGCCACTGGCGCGTCTGCCCCTGCGGAATTACGACCAGCCCGGTTCGCGGCCTTTCGCGCCGATAGGGCGGGCGAGCAAAGCCGGGCCAGGTAGGCCTCGTCCTCGGGCCGGGGCGAGCGCACGATGCCGAGCAAGAGGGCACTCAACAAACGCGGGTGGGGGTGGTGGGCGCGCGGCGGGGGCGCCGGGCTGGTCCGCCGACCGAGCTGGGGATAGCGCCGGGCGAACCAGCGCCGGAAGTTGCTGGGGCAGCCGGGGAGGCCCTGGACGTGGAGTTCCCGCCAGAGCTGCGCGGCGCCGGGGCCGTCGCTTCGCGCCCGCGCCTTCACCGCCTCCGTCCAAGCGTTTCCCGGCGGCCGCTCAGCCCTGATGCTGGTCGCAGCGCGCCTCCGCCACGTCGCGGCAGGCACATGGGGGAAGCGCCGCTACCTGGATATGAGTCGGCTAAAGCAGGTGGCAGCAGGCGCGGCGTCAAGCCCGCCTTCTGGCCATCCTCAGCATCATTTCGTGGCGAGTCTTCTGGTTGACCATGCTCGGCCGGACCGCGCCCGAAGCCGTCGCGGGCGCGGCCTTCACGCCCCTGGAACAGCGACTGCTCCATGCCGCGGTCCCACGGGCGCAGCCTTCCACGGCGTTGCACCATTGCCTGATCCAGCTTGCCCGCTTGGGCGGCTACCTGGCGCGCGCTCACGACCCGCCTCCCGGCAACCTGGTCGTCTGGCGTGGATTGGCTCGGCTCAATGATCTCGCTCTCGGCGCCGAATTCGGCTTCACACTTGTGGGTAAATGAAAGCTCACCTTGCTGCCTACCGCGTCATTGCGATCCCACGACGGCTTCGAACGGGCCGACACAGGGGCCAGGACTTTCGTGGCGGCTTTCTGCGGTTCGCCAAGCTGAAGACTGATATCGACCTAATGATGAACTCGGATCGGAACCCGGACGCGCGGTTCACCACGATGCTGGACCTTTACGCGCTGCCCGGCGATTTCCCCGAACGCGCCAGGGCATTTGCCGAGCCCGATCCTTATAAGAAGGTCGCCATCTTGGAAGAGGCGATGCGTCAATCCGTCGGGAGCTCGCGACTCACCCCTTACCTGCAGCTCCACGAGTTCGAGGCGCTCCTGCTGACCCAGCCAGGCGAACTGAAATCGGAGTTCCCCGAGCGATCGCGCGCCATTGATCGCCTTGCAACCTCTCTGGCCGGTTGCGAGGCGGAACGAGTCAACGACGGCGCCGATACCGCCCCGTCCAAGCGGATTATTGCCCAAGTGCCGGAATACGAAGGCCGCAAGGTCACCGCCGGGCCGAACCTTGCCCGTAGGATTGGGCTGCCTACCCTGCGAGCGCGCGCCCCGCACTTCGACGCTTGGCTGGCTCGGCTGGAAAGCCTTGCGTAGCCCGAACTGATCGGCGATGATGCGCCCATGAGCGGCACAAACCCAGTCGCGTCCGATCTGCCGCTCGCGGGGGTCGCGCCGCTTTGCCTGCTGGCAAAATCGGCGCGAAGGGCTGCGAAATTCCGCAGGGGCAGACGCGCCGGTGGCGCGTCTGCGCCCCCGGGAAGCGAAGTCGGCGCGAGCACAAGCGGGACGCGCGCCGCAGGCGCGCTGGGGCCCGCGCCCACCAACGCTGCGGGCGCTCTACCGTGTGGCGGCGCTCGGCCCGCTGGCGATTCTCGCCGGCGCGGCGTGGTGGCTGCGCCGCAATTGGGCGCGGATTCCGCCCCGCTACGCGATTCACTGGGGCCTGGATGGCACTCCCAGCGGCTGGGCCTCGCGGACGTTTTGGGGCGTTTACGGCATCCTGTTGCTGGGCGCCGGCGTTTGCCTGATGCTGGCGCTGCTGGGCTACGCCACGCTGCATTGGGCGCACTCGCCGCACGGCGCGGCCGACCGCGCCCACCGGCAAGCCACCGCCTGGTCGCTGGTGGCGGGCGCCTACCTGCTCGCCGCGGCCTTTGCCGGCACGGCGCTGCTGCCCCTTACCCAGGATCCCCAGCCCTTGATGGTCGGCATCATCATCATGGTGCCGCTGTTGCTGGCGGGCGGTCTGGTGGCGGCCTGGAAAGCCCGCCCCTCCAGCCCCGCGGCCGCAGCGGTTCGCGCCGACAGCCAACACTGGGTGGCCGAGGTCTTCTATTACAATCCCCAAGATCCGTTCGCGGGGGTCGCGCCGCTCTGCCTGCCGGCAGAATCGGCGCGAAAGGCCGCGAAATTCCGCAGGCGCAGACGCGCCAGTGGCGCGTCTGCGCCCCCGGGAAGCGAATTCGGCGCGGCCCCAGCGAAGCGCAGCGCCGACTTGGGGCCACGGGGCCCCCAAGTCGGCGCGAGCACAAGCGGGACGCGCGCCGCAGGCGCGCTGGGGCCCGCGCCCACCAACGGTGCTGGTGCCCAAGCGCTTCGGCTGGGGCTACACCTTGAACTTCGCCAGCGGTTGGGCCTGGGTGGTGATGGGTGGCCTCTTCGCGGTGTTGGCGATGGGGGCGGTGGTGGCGGTGGTTTCAGGAACTTAGCGAGGCGACAACATGCGAACGCTCCGTTGTGCGGCGCTGGTCATCACCTTCGCGGCCTTGGCGGCCGCGCAATCCCCCTCCACCCTCACCCTGCGGGCGCCCGGGCTCGAAAAGCCCGTCACCATCCTGCGCGACCACTGGGGCATTCCGCACATCTACGCCCAGAACGAGCACGATCTGTTCTTTGCGCAAGGCTACAACATCGCCAGCGACCGGCTCTTCCAGCTCGAGCTCTGGCGGCGGCAGGCGACCGGGACGCTGGCCGCGGTGCTGGGCCCGCGGGCGCTGCCCCGCGACATCGGCAACCGCCTGTTCCAGTACCGCGGCGACCTGACCGCCGAGCTCAACTGGTACCATCCCCACGGCGCCGCCATCGTGCAGGCCTTTGTGGACGGCATCAACGCCTACATCGCCCGCACCCAGCGCCACCCCGAGCTGCTCACCCCCGAGTTCAAGATGCTGGGGCTCCAGCCGGGGCGCTGGACGCCGGCGGTGGTGATTGCCCGCTTCAACGGCCTGCTGGGCAACGTCACCTCGGAGATCAACATCGCCCAGGCCGTGCGCGCCATCGGCCCCAGCCGGGTGGCCGAACTCGAGGATTTCCAGCCGGCGCCACCCAAGCTGACCCTCGACCCGGCGCTGGCCGACGCCCCCCTGGGCCCGCAGGTGCTGGCGCTCTACAACGCCTTTCGCCGCCCGCTGCGCTTCACCCCCGACGAGCTGCTCCCGGCCGACCGCGACCAGGCCGCGGCGCTCACCGCCGAGGCCGCGCCCCTGGGCCCCACCCCCTTCGACCTCAGCCGCGACCTGCAGGAGATCGGCAGCAACAACTGGGTGGTGAGCGGGCGGCTGACCCCCAGCGGCTTCCCGCTCATGGCCAACGATCCCCACCGCGTGCAGGAGGCGCCCTCGCTGCGCTACTGGGTGCAACTGGTGGCGCCGGGCTGGGACGTTATCGGGGGCGGCGAGCCCGCCCTGCCTGGCGTCTCCATCGGCCACAACCAGTACGGCGCCTGGGGCCTGACCATCTTCGGCGGCGACGAGGAGGACCTTTACGTCTACGACACCAACCCCGCCAACCCGCTGCAATACAAGTACGGCAACGGCTGGGAGGCGATGCGGGTGGTTCACACCACCATTGCGGTGAAGGGGCAGGCGCCGGCCCAGGTCGAGTTGAAGTACACCCGCCACGGCCCGGTGGTCTACCAAGACCCGGCCCACCACAAGGCCTACGCCGTGCGCGCCGCCTGGCTCGACATCGGCAGCGCCCCCTACCTGGCCAGCCTGCGCATGGACCAGGCGCGCAACTGGCAGCAGTTCCGCGCCGCCTGCGCCTTCAGCCGCGTGCCCAGCGAGAACATGGTGTGGGCGGACGTGCACGGCGACATCGGCTACCAGGCGGTGGGCGAGACCCCGCTGCGGCCCAACTGGAGCGGCCTGGTGCCGGTGCCCGGCGACGGCCGCTACGAGTGGAAGGGCTACCTGCCCCCCCTCGATCTGCCCCACACCCTCAACCCGCCCCAGGGCTTCTTCAACACCTCCAACAATTTCCTGCTGCCGCCGCACTGGCCCTACCCGGAGGCGCTGCACTACCAGTGGGCGGACGCCTTCCGCGCCCGCCGCGTCGCCGAGGTGCTGGGCTCGGGCCAGCGCTTCACCGTCGCCGCCACCGAGCGCCTGCAGGACGACTACCTCTCCCTCCCGGCGCGCGAGCTCGTCCCGCTGCTGCGCGGCCTCTCGCTCCCCGCCGGCCTGGCCCGGCAGGCGCAGGCCCGCCTGCTGGCCTGGAATGACGTGATGGACCAGCACTCGGTGGCGGCCAACATCTATGAGAATTGGCAGCGCCGCCTGCTGGCCAACCTCCGCCAGGTGCTGGTGCCCCCCGCCGCCCGCCCCTACATCGGCTACCTTAGCCTGGAGCGCTCGGTGGCCTGGCTCAACGCCCCCGACGGCCGTTTCGGCCCCGACCCCCTGGCCGGGCGCGACGCCCTGGTGGCGCGCAGCCTGCAGCAGGCGGTCGCCGACCTCAGCCGCCGGCTGGGGCCCGACCCGGCGCGCTGGCCGCTCGGCGCCACCCACCACGCCACCATCTACAGCCCGCTCAGCCCGGCACTCGCGCCCGCGCTGCGCGCCCGCTTCAACGTCGGCCACCTGCCGCGCAGCGGCGATGCCTACACCATTGACGCCACCGGCGGCGGCGACAACCAGACCGCCGGCGGGTCCTTCAAGATCATCGCCGACACCGGCGACTGGGACAGCTCGGTCGGGATCAACAACCCCGGCCAGTCCGGCGACGTCAACAGCCCCCACTACCGCGACCTCTACCCGCTGTGGGCGCGGGGCAAGTACTTCCCCATCTTCTTCTCGCGCCGTGAGGTGAACTCGGTCACCGAGCAGAAAATCCTGCTGCAACCCGCGCCCCACTGAAGTCCGGCGCGGCGCCGCCGATAGATCCCTCATTCCAGGGCACCGTGTTCAGCCCGCTCGAGGCGGCCGCGGCCCAAAAAGCCGCGGCGCCGACGCCTGGGCCCCGGTGCTTCGCGCCGCCCACTGCCGACCAGCAAGACGGGGAGCCACATCAGCGGCGGCCGACAGGCCCGCGCCGAAGTTGCCTCGAGCAGCGCGGGCCCGCCACCCCCACTCTTTCCAGCCGGGCGACCCACAAGCGGGACCCGCGCCGCAGGCCCGCGCCCACCAAACGCTGTGGCACAGCCAATCCTGGCTGTGCCCACCGCGCGCCTCCCCGGTCCTCGCCGACGCGACCCCGCTGCTGGATGCCGACCGCAGCGGCCGCAGGCCACCTCCCCAGCCAACCCTGGCTGTGCGCCCCTGAGGTCGGGCTTTTCCGGCAGGCCGGCACCGGTCGCGGGGGTCGCGCCGCTTTGCCTGCTGGCAAAATCGGCGCGAAGGGCTGCGAAATTCCGCAGGGGCAGACGCGCCGGTGGCGCGTCTGCGCCCCCGGGAAGCGAATTCGGCGCGGCCCCAGCGAGGCGCAGCGCCGCCCCGCGCTGTTACAGCGGGGCGGCTCACAAGCGGGACGCGCGCCGCACCGGCCCGGCGCTGCTACAGCCGGGCCGGGCAGGCGCGCTGGGGCCCGCGCCCACCAACAGTGGGAGAGCCTGCCTTTAGGCCGCGCGCAATAAGATCTTGCCGTGGGCCTCGCCGCGCTGGCTCATCTCCTGGGCCCGGCGGGCCTCGGCCAGCGGCAGCACCTGGGCGATGCGGGGACGCAGCACGCCCTGGCTGGCCAGCGCCGCCACCTCCGCCAGGTCCTCCGGCCGGCGCTGCATAACGAACGCCACCGCCCGCAATCCGCGGCGCTGGGCCTCGGCCTCGTCCACCCCGCCCACCGTGCTGGCCACCACGCCGCCGCGCCGCACCAAGGCGTAGGAGCGGCGCAGGGTGTCGCCGCCCACCAGGTCGAGCACGGCGTCCACCGCGCCCACCGCTTCTTCAAAGGGCTTGCCGCGGGCGTCGAACACCTGGGCCGCGCCCAGCTCGGTGACGTAGCCCAGCTCGCTGTTGAGGTCGGTGGCCAGCACGCGCGCCCCGCGCTGCAGCGCCAACTGCACCGCCAGCGAGCCCACCGCCCCGCCGGCCCCGTGGATCAGCACCGTCTGCCCGGCCTGCAACCCCAGCGCCCGCGTCACCAGTTGGAAGGCGGTGACGCCGGGCGTGGGCAGCGCGGCGGCGGTGTCGAAGGAGACATTTTCGGGCAGGTGCGCCAGGTCGCCGGCGGCGACGATGGCAAATTCGGCGTAGGCGCCCTGGGCAAAGCCGAACACGCGCTCGCCCGGGCGAAAGTCCAGCGCCTGGCCGCCGGCCTCGATCACCTCGCCGGCAAAGTCGCGCCCCATGGTCAGCGGAAACGGCGCCGCGCCCAGGTGGCCCTGGCGCACCTTCCAGTCCAGCGGGTTGACCCCGACGCTGCGCACCGCCACCAGCACCTCGTCCGGCCGGGGCGCGGGCCGCGGCGTCTCCTCCAGCTTGAGTTGCTGGCTATCCCCAAACGAATGAATGCGCACCGCTTGCATGGCAGCCTCCCTTCCGGTTTGGATGCCGAATCGCGAGCCGGAGAAGGCGCGGGGGCGGCCGGCGCGCCGCCGCGCCTGTCCTGTAGTCATTTACAGCTACCCCCACCGAGGTTTTCACGAAACCCTATCTGTCCGGGGGGCGTCAGTTGGGCCAGTTGGTTGCAATGCAAGGGAACCGGTCAAACCGCGGGGACTCCGCTTGGAGTCGCCTGCGCCGCAGTGTGGCGTGGCTGTGCTTGGCGACGACGCTGGCCTTTGCCGGCCTCGACGCCCTGCACCAAGACCGCCGCGGCGGCGAGCCGACAGGCGCGCTCGCCCACCCCTGTCGCATCTGCCAACTGGCCAACTCGATCCACCCCTGGGCGGGCCACGCCCCGCCCCTGTCGGGGCGGCTGGAACGGTGCGAGCGGCTGACGCCGCCTCGGCCGACGCAGCCCCGTTTCGCCCCTCTCCCGCTGCCCCTGATCCGTCCGCCTCCGACCCCGCTCTGCTGGCGCTGAAGCTGGCCTCGCCCCGTCCGCCCTCGGTCGGCCGGGCTTGGCCGTGTTGTTTCTGCCCGAGCCGTCCGCCTTCAGGAGACGCTTGTGATCCGTTTTGCCCCTCTGTCTGCCCTTGTGCTGCTCTGCGCCTGCGCCCCCCGCCTGGCCGCACAATCCACCAACTCCGGCACCGTGCTCGGCACCGTCGTGGATCCCTCCGGTGCCGCCTTGCCCGGCGCCACCGTCATCTTGAGCAATCCCATCCGCCAGTTCTCCCGCACCGAGATAGCCGGCGGCCACGGCCAATTCCGCTTCCGCAACGTTCCCTTCGACAGCTACACCCTGATCGCCCAGTCCCCCAAGTTCCAATCCGCCGTGCAAGCCCTGGAGGTGCAGTCCACCGTCCCGGTGGCGGTGACCTTGAAGCTGGCCTTGGCCGGCGCCGCCACCACGGTGACAGTCGAAGCCGCCGGTGCCACCGCGCCCACCCTCTCGCCCACTGCCCAAACCAACCTGGACCGGACCGTGATCACCGAGATGCCCACCCGCTCGATCGGGTCGGGGCTTTCCGACCTGATCACCTACAGCTCGCCCGACGTGGCCGCCGACTCCAACGGATTCTTCCATCCGCTGGGCGACCACGCCGAACAGACCTTTGTGATTGACGGCCAACCCATCAGCGACCAGCAAAGCAAGCTGTTTTCCACCTCCCTGCCCGCCAACGCGATCGAGTCGCTGGACCTGATCACCGCCGCCCCCAGCGCCGCCTACGGGGACAAGACCAGCATGGTGGTGGAAGCCACCACGCGCTCCGGGCTGGGCGCCAGCCGCCCCCACGGCAGTTGGGATGCCTACTACGGCTCCTTCGGCACCGTGGGGGAGAACGCCACCTTCAGCTTGGGCAACTCGCATTGGGGAAACTTCATGGCGCTGGACAGCGTCCGCTCGGGACGCTTCCTCGACTCCCCCGAGTTTTCTCCCTTCCACGATGTCGGCAACAACGGCGAGGTCTTCGACCGCCTGGATTTCCAGCCCAATGCCAACAACATCTTCCATCTGGACTTGCTCGGCGCGCGCAACTGGTTTCAAATTCCCAACACCTATGACCAGGTGGCCTCCGGCCAGGATCAGCGTCAGCAGGTGCTCTCCTTCAATATCGCTCCCTCCTACCAGCACATCTTCAGCGCCACCACCCTCATCACCGTGGACCCGTGGCTGCGGCGCGACCACGTCAACTACTATCCCAGCGGCAACCCCTTCGCCGACCAGCCCGCCACGCTGGGGCAAGACCGCTATTTGACCAACCTCGGCGGCAAGGTGGAGGTGGCCTATTCCGCCGCCCATCAGAACCTGACCGTGGGCACGCAAATCATGCAGACGCGCCTGCAAGAAGAGTTTCACCTGGGCCTGACCAATCCGCTCTTCAACGCCGTCTGCGTGGATGCGGGCGGCAACGCGGTGGCGGCGCCGGGGGTCAACAGCCCCTCCCTATGCGCCGGCGCCGCCCCCGGCGACGCCGCCAACCCCAGCTTCATGCCCGGGCTGCTGCCGTTCGACCTGACCCGCGGGGGCAGCCAGTTTCAATTCCAGGGAGCCACAAACATCAACGAGGCGGCCGCCTACGCCCAGGATGGGTTGACGCTGGGCGGGCTCAATCTCAGCGCCGGCGTGCGCCTGGACCATTATGCTGGCCTAGTCACCTATACCGGAGTGGAGCCGCGGCTGGGCTTCGCCTACCGCTTGCGCCCCACCGGGACGGTGTTCCGGGGCTCCTACGCCCGCGCCTACGAATCTCCCTACAACGAAAACCTGATCCTCTCCAGCGCCACCGGGGCGGGCGGCCTGGCCACCAATGTTTTTGGCGCCTATGCCGCGGTGCCGCTCCAGCCCGGCCGCCGCAACAGCTTCGACGCCGGCTTGCAGCAGAATCTCGGACCCTACTTCCAGATTGACGGCGACTATTTCTGGAAGTACACCACCAGCGCGTTCGACTTCGACACCCTCTTCAACACCCCCATCACCTTTCCGATCACTTGGGCGCAATCCAAGATTGATGGCTTCGGGCTGCGCATCAGCAGCGCCAACATCCACGGCTTCACCCTCGACGACAATTTGGGCCACACCCGGGCGCGCTTCTTCGGCCCCGAGACGGGCGGCATCATCTTCAACTCCCCGCTTGACACCGGGGCCTTCCGCATCGACCACGACCAAGCCTTTCAACAGACCACCAACTTGACCTATCGCCACGGCGATCTCTGGACGACCTTCAGTTGGCGGTTTGACAGCGGCCTGGTGGCGGGCGCGGTGCCCAACTTGGCCAGCGTCCTGGCGCTCGACGGGGACCAGCAGCAAACCATCGGCTTTTACTGCGGCACGCAGGTGGCCACGCTGACGGCGCCGATCACCTCCTGCACACTGCCCTATGGCCAGTGGGGGGCGAAGTACGTCGCCATCCCCGCACCCGGAACCGAGAACAACGACACCAACCCGCCGCGCATCGCCTCGCGCAACGTCTTGGACGCCAGCCTGGGCGACGACAACCTCCGCGCCACGGAGCTGGGAGTGTTGACGGCGCGGCTCTCGGTCACCAATCTCGCCAACAAGTGCGCCCTCTACAACTTTCTCTCCACCTTCAGCGGCACCCATTTTCTCGCGCCCCGCAGCGTGCAGTTGAATTTGGGCATGCGGTTCTAGGAAGGCAGGTTTCCATGCGCCGCCCGCTCCTGCTGTTGACCGCGGTGCCCTTGCTGGCCGGCTTCGGCGCCGGCGTCCTGATCTTTTTCATGGTCCTGGCGCTGGCCCCCGACGCGCTGCGCCTGGGGCTGGCGGCGGGCCTGGCGCTGCTGTGCGGGGCGGGGCTGCTGCAACTGGGAAGGAATTGGCGATGACAGCGGCCTTCTTGACGAGGGGGCAGTTGGCGCGCGCCGCCACCGTGCATCCCGAAACCATCCGCTTTTACGAGCGCCACGGCCTGCTCCCGCCCGCGGCGCGCTCGCCCCGCGGTCACCGCCTGTTTCCGGCGGCCGCTGTGGAGCAACTCCACCTCATCCGAGACGCCCGCTGGCTGGGCTTCACCCTGAAGGAGATCCGCGGCCTGCTGGCCGCAGCCGCCTCCGAGCCGGCGGACGCGCGGGCGCCGGCGTGGACGGCCATCGAGTTGCGCATCCTCAAGCTGGAGGCTCTGCGCCACGCCCTGCGCAACCGCGGGCAGCCCGGCCCGCCGCCCTAAACCTGCCGCATCGTAGCCAGCCCGGGGGCGCTGGGCGCAGGTTGGCGGCTTTCTTGGGAAAAGCCCCCATCCCAGCCGGCGAACGGGCTACACCAAGCTAGGATTTGCTCGGGCGCCCGCGCCCGCGCGCAGGCGCGGAGGCTTGCGCTTGGCGGCGCTGGCGGCCGCCTCCAGCTCGCGGCCGAACACCTCGCGGAAGGCCTGGCTCTCTTTCTCCAGCGCCCAGATCTCCAGTTCGCCGTTCCCGCTGCGCATCTGCAGGTGCAGGCGCACCGCGCTGGGGCGCAGCCCCAGGCGCAGGCCCGCGACCGCGCCCTGCCGCCCCTGCTCGAGCGCCCGCGCCAGCCGCAGCAGCAGCACCGCCTTGGGCAGCGCCGCCTGCTCCTCCAGCGGCAGGTTCCGCACCACGGTATGGCTGGCGGTGGGCAGCAGCCGTCCCTGGAAGCGGGCGATGGCGGCGGCGAAACGGCGCTGCCCGGGCGTATAGCCAAATAGGTCGGCATTGGCGATCAGGTAGTAGGCGTGGCGGCGGCTCTGGCTGCGGCTGATGTAGTTGCCGCTCTCGCACAGCAGCGCGGCCAGTTCCAGCCACTCGGCGTAGGCGGGCGGCAGTCGGTGCAGCGGCCGCAGCCGGCGGAACAGTTGCGCCGCCAAGGCGCGCACCCGCTCGGCATGGACCATGTCCACCCCGTAGTGGCGGGCCGCCGCCCGGGCCGCCTCCCAGCGCTCCGCCTCGATCCGGCGCTGGCTGCCGGGATGGCGCTCGGCCGCCATCTGCGCCAGAATGCCGTCGCGCAGCCCCAGCGCAGAGTAGCGCAGCCCGCGCAGCCCCACCCGCTCCACCAGCTCCAGATACACTGCCGCGCCCGCCACGATGATCTCCGCCCGCCGCGGCCCGATCCCCGGCAGCCGGGCGCGCTGCTCGTCGCTGCTGCGGGCCAGCAGCTTGTACAGCCGCCGCAGCCCCGCCGCCGTGACCGCCATGCCCCGCTGATGGGTGCGGGCGCGCTGCAAGTCGGCCAGCGCCGCCGCCGTCCCGCTGGTGGCCAGCGTCATCTGCACCCGCGCCGCCCGCAGCTCCGGCGCCACCCGCTCGATCTCGGCGGCGACATAGCCGCGCAGCCGCTCCAGCTCCTTCTTCTTGGGCGGATCGCGCCGCAGGAACTCCTGCGTCAGCCGCACCGCGCCCAGCGGCAGGCTGAACAGGTGGCGGATATGGCGGTCCACCGACACCGTGCATTCGCAACTGCCGCCGCCCAGATCCACCAGCAGCACCCGCCGCGCCCGCAGCCGCGCCTGCGTCACCACCCCCAAGTGGATCAGGCTGCCCTCCTCCAGGCCCGAGATCACCTCCACCCGCCAGCCGGTGGCGGCGCGGATCCACTCCTCCAGCACCGCCGCGTTGCGCGCGTCGCGCAGCGCGCTGGTCGCCACCACCCGCACCGCGCTCGCCCCAAACGCCTGGGTGGCGCGGTGAAAGCGGCGCAGCACCTTCACCGTCTGCGCCATGGCCCCGGGCTCGAGCAGGCCGCTGGCGAAGACGGCCCCGCCCAGCCGGGTGACCTCGCGGTCTTCATGAATGACCGTGCGCCGCCGCCCGGAGAAGCGCGCGATGCTGAGCCGGACCGAATTGGCGCCGATGTCTACGGCGGCGAGCACCGGCATGGTGGGTTCCTAGGCCGAGACCGCCTCCGCCGGCGGGCGCGCCCCCACCGTGCCGGGTGGCCGCCGCGCCGGCGCAGCCGGGCGCCAGGCGCGGCGCGCGCTCGCGGCCACGCGCTGGGCTTCCGCCCCGTGCAGCGCCGCCCGGTTGCGCAGCGCCGCCAGCAGCGCCGGGCGCGCCGACGCCGCCTCGCGCCCGGCTCGCTGCGCCAGCTCGCTCCAGTCGTGCCAAAGCCCGATGGCATCCTGCACCCGCTTGAGCTGCGCCCCCAGCGCCGCCAGCCCGCGTCCGTCCGCCTCCGCCAGGTAGCGCAGCCGCTTGCACTCCAGCCGGAAGGCGTGCAGTTGGCGCGGCGGCAGCGGCCCCGCCCCCGCCGCCAGCTCTTCCCATTGCCGCCGCACCCGCCGCTGCCACTCCGCCGCCGGGCAGGCCGCCGCCTGCAACTCCTGTTGGGCGCGGCGCAAACGCCGCCGCAACCGCCGCCGCGCGGCCGGCCCCAGCTTGGCCTGCAGGCGCGCGGCGGCGCGCTCGCGCTCCGTCTCCATCGTCTGCAGCAGCCGCCGCTGGGCCGCCTCGGCCCCCTCCGCCGGCACGCTCAGCAGCAGCTCGCGCTGCACATCCAGATCGCGCACCCGCCCCGCCCGGCGGCGCAGCTTCTGCAATTGTTGGCGCAGCTTCGGCTCCGCCGCCTCCGCCAACCCCTCCTGCAGCAGCGCCTCCACCCGGCGAATGTGGGTTCTCACATGGTACACCACCGCCGGGCTCGGCTGGCGCGCGGCATGGGGCAGCAGGTGCTCCAGCCGGGAAAATACCGCCTCCACGGCGGGGGAACGGAGCGGGGCGGGGGCGGTCATACACTTTCCGGGCGAAATAGCAGCTTAACCGCTCCCGCCGCTGTCTGGCAACCCCGGCCCCGATCCGGTAGTGTCTCAGTTTGGTAGAATAGACTGGTGAGCGCCTCAAGATTTACCCATCTGCTGAAGTTCATTGGGTTTGGCTATCGCATGTGGCTCGGCGTGGCCGTGCTGCTCGTCCTTTCCGGAGTGGCCTGTTTCTTCTTCGGGAAGCGCAGCGAGCGACAACGCTTCCGTCTACGCTATGGCTTGTGAAGCTGCCCGGTCCGGCAACGCCGCGATTTCTTCCAGACTCCAAACATGGTGCGCGATTCCGGCTTCCATAGCGGGCGTGACGCGCAGAGTCTTGTGGACGCGGGCGAAATTATAGTGCAGGAAGTGAAGCGCCACGGCGTGCGCATGGTTCTCCAACTTCTTACTGAAGGCATTCGTTAGCCGAGTGAACCGCCGCATGCTCATCCGCATGGTGAGGTTCTGGCGCTCCACAAAGCTGGTCGAGACGTGCTCAGGATCGGGGTTGCCGATCACCGTTTTCATGTCGCAGCCAATGCACTTGGCCGGGCTGTAGCGCCGGGCGTCTTCTTCGCTCACGGCACCATAAATCTTCTGGAGGGTGGCGAAGTCCACATCGGACCCAAACGCGCCTTCTACGGCTTCCAGGTAGGGCTTGTGGCCGTCCGTGGTGAGTTGCACGCGCCCCTTGATCCGCCCGGCAACGTCCTGCATGAAGTCCCAAGCCCAACCGCTGTCGCGGCCTCCAACCAGGTAGGAGACGCAGAGTTTGGAATCGGCGTCCATGGCAACCCACGTCCACGCGTCGCCCATACCGTCGCGCCGCTGATCCGCCGTGGTGTTCTTCTTCTTCGCGCCAACGAACGACCAGATTTCGTCACACTGGACGCGCCGCGCCTTGATGTTCTGCATGCGCAAATCGTGGTACTCAGCGGCAGCCGTGCCCACGTCCACAAGCAACTTGGTAACGGTGTTGATCGAGCAGCCGGCGATGCGCGTTATGGCGCGGAGCGAATTCCCTTCGACAAGAAGGCCGATGATCCGGGCACGCTCTTGAAGGCTCAGGCGATTCATGACGCTAAGGTACCGCCGCCAAGCCTCGTTGTCAAGCATATTGTTCAGTTTATCGGCACTTGTTTTTCCCTTGAAAACGGCGAATCCTTTCGATTAAAGTCGTTTGCTAATAGGCCCCACGATGATTGGCGAGCACGCCATTATAGCTTGGGAGCGCTCCGCCGATATGCAGATTGGCAAGCAACGTGATCGAATATGAGGTAGGATTGGCTTGGGAGCGGCTGGACGCAGGGCAGCAGGGTCCACCGTGGCCTGAGGTGCCGATGGCCGAGCAGTCAACCTGGACGATCCGTCAAGCATCTGACTGCGGGACGCCCCGTCCCTGGAAAAGGGGGTATAGAAAATGAGCGAAAAACTGCGCATCCGAGAGGCTGAATACTTTCTTGGAATGATCGGCGAGTTCGAACGTCGCTACCAGAAGTCCTCCAACCTGTTTTTGGTTGAGTTTTATTCCGGCAAGCTGGATCAAGAAGATGATGATTTTGGCACGTGGGCATTTCTGTGCAAGGCGTTCGAGGATAGCCTCTGTGAGCAACCGGCGGACACCGGGCCGCCGGTCGCAGAACCCACCTTTGCCCGCGACGAGCCCTACATTGGGGCTCGTTGCATTTTAGGGGTATTCGTTGGGGCCATTCGCAGAGCCATTCGCAGAAGGGTACACGCGGCGGATCGAGTCGCGGATCGCCAATTGTGGCGTCGTCATTTCGCCGCTTTGGGTTGGACCTGACGCCATCGCGCAAAGACTCTTTCTCTGGAAAACCACAATCGAGTTCATCACGTCCGGGTACAAGATGGACGTGAGTGATCGCATTACTCTTGACCGCTATTCGGGCGCGCCGCGCGAGCACTCATTCGCTTTCAATTTTCGGGATGGGGGTCGGAACGTTTTTCGCCTTAGCACCCATGGGGAATTGATCCCATGGGGCGCTGGCTGTTGCGTTCACGCCTGGGACGAACACGGGGACAAGGAACGCATCATCAACCACGAGGATGGCCTGCACTACCTGTTGGGTGTTGACTTTTGCGCCGCGCTCGATTTTGCCTGCATGAAAATTGCAGGAGAGAGGCCGCCGTGGGAGCAATAGGAAAATCGGACCAGCCCATCGTCTACTTCGAGGAAGAGGGCCGGGGGAACTTGGCGCGCGTGGTTTCCGTTATCAAGCGCACGATGGTTCGTCGCCCCGACCTTCGCAAAGTGATCTTTTTTACTGCCTTTGGCGAAGGCCCGGCATTGGCGTACAATCGCCTACAAGGACTTGATGCCACGATCATCGCCGTGACGTTTCCGCTGACCTTTCGGGCCAAGCATGGAGATCGCGTCTTCGCGCCCTGTATCGAGGAGCGAGCGAAGCAGTATTTTAATGACGTCGGGATCAAGGTGCTTACGGGCAGGTTGCCGTGGGATGAAAGCGACGGGTGCGATTCGCACAACAGGGAAATCGCGGTCATCAAGAAGAGTCTCTCTCTGTTTGGCGGAAGCTTCCCATTGTGCGTTCAGGCCGTGTTGCAGGCCTGCGACATGGGAGCGATAGCCATTGGCGAACGTGTAATTGCCGCCACGGGCGATTGTGCCGCCGTCGTTACGGCAACGGCCACACAATACGTGTTTTCCAAGGATTTTGGGCTCTCCATCAACGAAATTCTTTGCAAGCCTAGGAACCCAACATTGCTATACGCCTGGGCGAAGCGCGCCAAGTCGCCGGATAACGTGTTTGAGCTTGGCCCCGGAAACGATGACCAGAAAGCGTCTAGCGACGATGCTTCCACCGCGCCGCCGCTGCCATTTTCGCAATCTCAGTCCGCCGCTCCGGCCCCAAAGCGGAAGCCCTAGCGGAGCCACCTTTGACTCCCCCGGCCCTGCCCTTGGGGCTCCCTTGCCGCTTCTTCGCGCTAACGGGATCCTCGGCTTCGCCCGTCGCAATGTCCACGATCGCCTTGGCAAGCTGATTCACGTCGCGCGGGCGCTTGGGCATGCCCCATTATCGCATCCCGCCGTCTCCCGGCAATTCCCGGCTGAATTCAAACTGAGACACTACCCCCGATCCCGTAGACTGGAACCCTGTCCCCCATCCGCCCCGGCCATGGCCCTCCCCCGCTTCGAACAGCCCGCCCATTTCCTCAACCGCCACGCCTCCTGGCTGGGCTTCAACGAGCGCGTGCTGGAGGAGGCCGAGGACGACGGCAACCCCCTGCTGGAGCGGGTCAAGTTCCTCGCCATCACCGCCGCCAACCTCGACGAGTTCTTCGAGATCCGCCTGGCCGGGCTGCTGCAGCAGATCGAGGACGGCGTGCGCGAGGCCGGCCCCGATGGCCTCGCCCCCCCCGCCGTGCTGGAGCTGCTGCAGCCCCGCCTGCACGCCTTCGCCCTGCGCCAGTACCGCTGCTGGAATGGCCAACTGCTCCCGCAGTTGGCGGCCGAGGGGATCCACATGCGGGAGTGGGCCGACTTGGGCCCGCGGGCGCGCGCCTTCGCCGACGCCCTCAGCCGCCGCGAGCTCGACCCGCTGCTCACCCCCATCACCGTGGACCCCGCCCATCCGTTTCCCCGGGTGCAGAACAAGGCCCTGTGCCTCGCCTTCCGTCTGCGCCGCAAGCACGGCAAGCGCGGCCCTGGCGGCGCGCTGATGGGCGTGGTCACCGTCCCGCGGGCGTTGCCCCGCCTCATCCGCCTGCCGCGGGCCCAGCCCGGCTTCGACTTCATGCTGCTGGCCCAACTGGTGGCCCGCCATGCCCAGACCATGTACCGCGGCTACCGCATCGAGGCGGCCGTGCCCTTCCGCCTCACCCGCAACAGCAACCTCTATCTGCAGGAGGAGGAGTCGCGCAATCTGCTCGAGACCGTGCGCGACGAGCTGCACAACCTGCGCAAGGGCAACGCCGTGCGGCTGGAGGTCGAGGCCAACGCCGACCCCGAGCTGGTCGAGCGGCTGCGCGCCACCTTCGCGCTCGAGCCCTGGCAGGTGTTTGCCCAGTCCGGCCCGGTCAACCTCTCCCGCCTGTTCAACCTCTACGAACTCACCCCCCGGCCCGATCTGAAGTTTCCCCGCCTGCGGCCGCGCCCGCCCGTGCTGGCCGAGGAGCCGGCGCGCCTGTTTCAGGAACTGCGCGCCGGCGACCGCCTGCTGCACCATCCCTTCGACTCCTACCACGGCGTCATCGCCCTGCTGGCGGCGGCGGCCCGCGACCCCCGCGTGCTCTCCATCAAGCAGACCCTCTACCGCACCACCGCCGACTCCCCCATCCTGCACGCCCTCACCGCCGCCGCCGGCCGCAAGGAGGTGGCGGTGGTGGTCGAGCTGCAGGCCCGCTTCGACGAGGCCTCCAACATCGCCTGGGCCAGCCACCTGCAGGACGCCGGGGTGCAGGTCTTCTTCGGCGCCTCCGGCCACAAGACCCACTGCAAGCTTGCCCTCATCGTCCGCCGCGACGAGGACGGCGTCACCCGCCGCTACGCCCATCTCGCCACCGGCAACTACAACCACCGCACCGCCCGCCAGTACACCGACCTCAGCTTCTTCACCAGCGACCGCGCCATGACGGCGGCGGTGCAAGCCGTCTTCGATTACCTCACCGCCTACGCCGAGCGCCCCCGCTACGGGCCCCTCCTGGTGGCGCCCTTCCACTTGGCCGCCAGCCTGGTCGCGCTCATCCGCCGCGAGGTCCGCCATGTCCGCGCCGGCCGCCCGGCCCGCATCATCGCCAAGCTCAATGGCCTGCTCGACAAACTCCTCATCGCCGAGCTCTACGCCGCCTCCTGCGCCGGCGTGGAGGTGGACCTGCTGGTGCGGGGCGCCTGCACCCTCCGCCCCGGCATCCCCCGGCTGAGCTCGCGCATCCGCGTCCGCAGCCTGGTGGGGCGCTTCCTCGAGCACAGCCGCATCGCCTGCTTCGCCAACGGCGGCGCCGACGACATCTACCTGGGCAGCGCCGACTGGATGCCGCGCAACCTCTACGAGCGGGTGGAGGTGGTGTTTCCGGTGCGCGACCCGCTGCTCCGCCGCCGCCTGCGCCACGAGATCCTCGCCGCCTACCTCGCCGACACCGCCAAGACGCGCTGGATGCAGCCCGACGGCAGCTATCTCCGGCCCCCCGCCGCGGCCCGCGGCTTCAACGCCCAGGAGTTCCTCCTGGCGCTCAGCCAGGGCGCCGCCACCGTCGGCGACATCCCCGCCGAGGCCCGCCCGCCCGCGCCGCATCGTTGACAGATCGGTGACAAACCCCGCCCGCGCCCTCGCCCCGGCGCCCCCGGCCCCATAATGGGGTAGCCGTGACTGTCTACTTCTTGCGCCACGCCAGCGCCGGCGAGCGCGTCGAAAACCCCGCCAAGGACGCCAAACGGGCGCTCGATGCCGTCGGCATGGAGCAGGCCGTCCGCATGGGCGCCGCCCTCGCCGCCTGGGGGGCGCAGCTCGACGCCATTGTCAGCAGCCCGCTCAAGCGCTGCACCCAAACCGCCGCCCTGGTCGCCAACGAGATTGGCCACCAGCGCAAGATCGAAACCTCCGCCGCCCTCCGCCCCGAGGCCACCTTTGCCGAGTTCCAGCAGCTCCTGCGCGCCTATGCCGGGCGCGAGGCCATCCTGGTGGTGGGCCACAATCCCATGCTGAGCGAGTCCCTGGGCAAGGTCTTGGGCGATGCCGCGCGCCCGGCGCGCATCCAACTCCGCCGCGGCGCCCTGGCCAAGGTGGACTTCAAGCGCGGCGCCGGCTACCTGCACTGGCTGCTGCCCCCCAAGCTGCTGCTCAAGTCCTGGGCCGAGGCGCGCGCGCGCCGCGCCCCCGCCCGCCCCCGCCGCTAGGAGTCTGCCGGCAGACGCCGTGCCGACTCCCAGCCCCTGCCGCCGCCGCCCAAGACAAAAAGCCCCGCGGCCGCCAGGCGGCCGCGGGGCTGGGGGCAATGGCCCGCTGCTACTCGCGGGGGTCGCGCCGCTTTGCCTGCTGGCAAAATCGGCGCGAAAGGCTGCGAACCGGGGCCCCCGGGACCCGCCGCGGGTCCCGGGGTGGTCGTAATTCCGCAGGGGCAGACGCGCCAGTGGCGCGTCTGCGCCCCCGGGGAAACGAATTCGGCGCGGCCCCAGCGAAGCGCAGC
>DATKSZ010000017.1:0-66030 GCA_035531375.1 Terriglobales bacterium
TCGCCAGGCGCTGCTGCCGCGCGTGGACCGCCTGGGGATGGCCAAGGCCAAGCTGCAAGTGCTGGAGGCACTGCTGCGGCTGCGCCAAGCCGCCTGCCATCCCGGCCTGATTGATCCCCAGCGCCGCGGCGAGCCTAGCGCCAAGCTGGAGGCTCTGATGGAACAACTGCGCGAGGTGATGGCCGCCGGCCACAAAACGCTGGTCTTTTCCCAGTTCACCTCGCTGTTGCGCATCGTGCGCGACCGCTTGGATGGCGATGGCGTCGTCTACGAGTATCTCGACGGCCGCACCCGCGACCGCCAGGCCAAGGTCGAGCGCTTCCAGACCGATCCCGCCTGCCCCCTCTTTCTGATCAGCCTCAAGGCCGGCGGCCTGGGCCTGAACCTGACCGCCGCCGAGTATGTCTTCCTGCTGGATCCCTGGTGGAACCCGGCGGTCGAGGCCCAGGCGGTGGATCGCGCCCACCGCATCGGCCAGACCCGGCACGTGTTCGCCTACCGCCTCATCGTGCGCGACAGCATCGAGGAAAAGGTGCTGGCCCTGCAGAGTGCCAAGCGCGATCTGGCCTCCGCCCTGGTCGGTGGCGGCGCCAGCCTGATGCGCCAACTCCGCCGCGAGGACCTGGAGGCGCTCCTAACCTAACCCGGCTGCTCCTGGCGGCAGCTTGCAGGTGCCCTGAGCAGAGCGGGCGCCCCCTGCCGGGAATCGAAGCCACGGCGCTGAGCGACCAACGGGAGCGACCCGAGTCAGGTGTGGAGTATCCACAAGCCAGCGCCAGGCCCGGCACCGCTACCCCGCGCCGGATGCCAGCTATTCCTCCCGCAGCGCCCCCATGGGGTCGGCGCGGGCGGCGCGGCGGGCGGGCAGCCAGCCGGCGAGGAGCGCCACCGCCGCCAGCAGGGCGGCCGCGCCGGCCAGCGTGGCCCAGTCGCTGGGCGAAAGTTGGAACAGCAGCTTGCCCAGCACCGCCCTCAAGAGGCGCGCGGCGAGCCAGGCCGCGGCCAGGCCCGCCGCCGCTCCCAGCGCCAGCGTGCCGGTGAAACTGCCCAGCGCCAGCCGTACCACCGCCGCCGGGCGCGCGCCCAGCGCCATGCGGATGCCAAACTCCCGCCGTCGCCGGTTGACGTTGTAGGCCATGGCCCCGTACAACCCGATGGCGGTCGGCAGCAGCGCCAGCCCGCCAAACAGGGCCGAAAGCACCGCCAACAAACGCTCCGGCTTGAGGTTGCCGGCCACCTGGCTCTGTAGGGTTCCCAGCGTGAAGCTGGCCTCCGGGTCGCTGCGTGCCAGCGCCGTCCGCACCTCCGCCTCGACCATCGCCGCCGGCAGCGCCGTGCGCAGCTCATAGGCGGTGTTGCGGAACGGCTGCCGCAGTTGCGCCAGCGGATAGTAGCCGGTGGGCGGCGCCGCCGCGCGCAGCGAGCTGTCGTACTTGGCATCGGCGACGATCCCCACCACCTGCGCCGGCCGCGTCATGTCCTCATCCTTCTGCCGCACCACCTGTCCCAAGGCGTTTCCCCCGGGGAAGAGCTGCCGCGCCGCGGTCTGGTTGAGGATGGTCACCGCCGGCGCGCCCGCCCGATCGCCGGGGAAAAAGTCGCGGCCGGCCAGCAGCGGCGTACGCAGTGTGGCGAAATACCCCGGCGAGATCGCGTTGTAGTAGGCGTCGGGAATGCCCGCGTGGGCGCCCAGCAGTGGGTTGTCCCACTGCCATCCGCTGGTGGGGACGGTGAAGCTTTCCCCGGCCGCGGCCACCCCCGGTAGCGCCCGCAGCACCGCCAGATCGCGCTCGTGGGCGGCCGCCAGCACCGGGTCGGGCGTCCTCCGGCTTGGCGCGCCCAGCTTGACCAGCAGCACCCGGCTGGGATCGAACCCCAGGTCCACACGGGAGAGGTTGACGAAGCTGCGCAGGAACAGCCCCGCCCCTGCTAGCAAAAGCAGGGAGATCGCCACCTGCGCCACGGCCAAGCGCTCGCCGCCCGTCCGGGCGCTGCCGGCGTCGGCGCGCGCACCCGCCGCCCACGACCCGCGGGTCGCCCGCAGCGCCGGCGCCAGCCCCACCAGCACCCCCGTGGCCAGCGTGAGCCCCAGCGTGAAAGCCAGCATCCTGCCGTCCAGGCTCAGGTTCAACTGCACCGGCACCGCCGGCGTGGACCAGTAGCTCTCCAGCGCCCGGCACGCCCACACCGCCAAGCCCGCGCCCAGCGCCGTGCCGCCGCCAGACAGCAGCAGGCTCTCGGTCAGCAGTTGCCGCACCAGCCGGGCCCGCGACGCTCCCAGCGCCAAGCGGGTGGCGATCTCCGCCCGCCGCGCCGCGGCCCGCGCCAGCATCAGCCCCGCCAAATTCGCGCACGCCACCAGCAGCACCAGCCCGGCGATCGCCAACAGCACCTTAAGTGGCAGCCCATAGCGCCCAGCCACCCGGGGAACTCCCTGCCCCACCGGCTGCAAGCTCGCCCGGCGTCGCAGGAAGCGTTGTTGCATCGCCGGCGGCCACTGCGGCAAGCTGGCCCGCATCCAATCGGACATCGCCGCGTTCAGCCGCGCCGCCGCCACCGCTGTGCTCTCGTCCGGTCGCAGCCGCCCTGCCACCATCAGCCACCACGCGTCGCGCACGTCCAGCATCGGGTGCGCATCCACGATGCCCTCCGAGCACAGCGGCACGGCCACGTCGAAGCGGGTGCCCACATCCATGCCAAAGAATCCGGCGGGCGTTACCCCGATCACCTGAAAACGATGTCCGTCGAGCGACAGGCTCGACCCCAATGCCGAGGCCGCCCCGCCAAAGTGCTCCCGCCAAAACCCATCGCTGATGTCCGCCACCGCAGTGCAGCCGCGCACGTCGTCGCCCTTCCCAAACAGCCTCCCGATCGCTGGGCGCACACCCAGCGTGCGGAAATATTCGCCGCTGGCCTCGATGCCCGGAATGGTCGCCGCTTGCCCGCCGTTGCTCAGGTTGAACTCGAAGATGTTCCAGGCGAACACCCCGCCGAAGGCGGCGTGGTGGTCGCGCACCTGCTCCCACATGGGGTTGGTGAACGCGAGCGACGGCCGCCCCGTCTGGGGGTCGCCGGTCAAGACCTGCACCAACTGTTCCGGATGCGCCACCGGCAGTGAGCGCAGCAGCACCGCGTCGGTGAGCGAAAACAGCGCCGCGTTGGCGCCGATGCCCAGCGTCAGCGACAGCAGCGCCAAGCCCGTGGCTACCGGCGTGCGCGCCAGCAGCCGCAGCGCGTGGCGCACATCCTGGCCCAACGTCTCCAGCCACGTCCATCCCCACATCGCTTGGCTCCTTTCCCGCAGCAGCAGCTCGTTGCCAAATCGCTTGGGGTCGGCCCGCAGCTCGCGGTGCAGCCGCATCTCCTCTTCCAGCTCGCGCCGCCAGCGCCGCCGCCCCGCCAACATCCGCAATCGCCGTCCGAGTTCGCCGATTGTGCTCATCGCGCTACGCCGTCTGGATCACCCGCCCGATCGCCCCCATCACCCGCTCGAACTGCGCCAGCTCGACCCCCAACTGCTTCCGCCCCGCCGCCGTGAGCCGGTAGTAGCGCGCGCGGCGGTTCTCGGCCGTCGCCCCCCACTCGCCCACGATCCAGCCCTTCAGCAGCATCCGCTGCAGCGCCGGATAGAGGGAGCCTTCTTCCACCCGCAGCACGTCCTCCGAAACACACTGGATCGAGTTGGCGATCTCGAAACCGTGCATCGGTTGGCTGCGCGCCAACGTGCGCAGGATCAGCAGCGTCAAGGTTCCGGGCGGGATCTCGTCGGGCCGCAAGGGGCGCTCCTCTCCGATGGCATAGATAGACTATGCCAGGCGGAAAAGGAAAGCAAGCGGCGCGAATTCGGCATCTGAGGGCGATAGGAGTAGCCCCATGCGCATGCTGATGAAGGTGAAGATCCCCACCGACCAGGGCAACCGCCTGGTCCGCGAAGGCAAATTGGGCGCCTTGTTGCGCTCGATGATCGAGGAGCTGAAGCCCGAGGCGGTGTACTTTTACGAAGACCATGGCCAGCGCACCGGCCTGTTGGTCGCCGACCTCGCCGAACCGTCGCAGATCCCGCGCGTCGCCGAACCCTTCTTCCTGGCGCTGCACGCGGAGGTGGAGATGCACCCGGCGATGACGCCCCAGGACCTGGCCAAGGCCGAGGCGGACCTGCAGCGCGCCGCGCAGAAGTACCCGGCCTGACCTCCGCTGTCTTAGGGCTGGCGGATGGCCGCCACGCGCTGGCCGGGGCGCAGCTCGTCGTCGCCGGGCACCACCGCGCGGTCGCCGGGCTGGAGCGGGTTGCCGGCGGCGGCGAAGACCTCGAGCTCGCCGTCGTGGCTGAAGCCGGTGGTGACGTCCACCCAGCGCAGCGCGCCATCCGCGCCGACCACCTCGACGAAAGAGCGTTCGCTGGTCTTCAACACCGCCGCAATCGGCACGAACAGCGTCGGGTCTTCGCGCTGGAAGCTCCAGGCGACGTGGGCGAACATGCCCGGCGCCAGGGCGAGGTCGGGGTTGGCCACGTCCAGCTCGATCGGCATGGTGCGGGTCTCGCGCCGCACGCTATGGGCGATGCGCGCCACCGTGCCCTCGAATCGCCGCCCGGGCTGGCTGCTGACGGTGAAGGGCAGGCGCAGCCCAAGCTGCATGCCCACCGCCTCGGCCTCGGGCACGTCAATCACCAGGCGCAGGGGATCAAGTTGCTGCAGCTCGAACAGGGGAGCGGCGCTGGGTCCGGCCAAGGCGCCCTCGCTGGCGCCGCGGCGAACCACGACCCCGCGAAATGGCGCCACCACGCGCAGATAGCCCTCGAGCGCCACCTGGGACTTCAGCATCTCTTGGGCCGCCTCTTCGGCGGCCTGACGGGAGGAGACCTCGGCCTGGTCGGCGGCGACCGTCTGCTCGGCCACGTGGATATCGTTGCCCGCCACTGCGCCCGCCGCCGCTGCCGCCGCTCCGCGGAGCCGCTGCAGCGTGACTTGGTCGCGCTCCAGCGCGGCGCTGGCCTCCAGCCGCAGCGCCCGCGCCGAGCCCAGCCGGTGCTCGGCCTCGGCCCGCTGGGCCACCAGATCCGGAGCCTCCAGCTCCGCCAGCAGTTGCCCGCTGGCCACGCGGCTGCCGCGGTCGGCGTAAAGCCGGCGGATGAAGCCCGCCACCCGCGCCTGCAGCATTACGTCTTGGTAGGCGCTTAGCTCCGCCGGCAGCGCCTCGGAGATGCGCGGACGCTCGCTGCGCACTGCGGCCACCGTTACCGGGCGCGGCGCGCCGGCGTTCGCCGGCAGCGGACTCGAATCGGCGCGGCAACCGGCGCCCATCAGGGCGGCCAGTGCGAGGGTCAACAGCAGGCAAGCGCTAGACTTCGGCAAGCGACTCCTCCATGGCGGCGTCGCCCTCGTCCAACGAGGGCGCATGTACCCCTTGGCGCCGCAGCAGCGCGGCGTAGACCGCGGGCATGATCAGCAGCGTGCTGGCGGTTGAGGCAGCCAGCCCGCCAATCACCGCCTGCCCCAGCGGCGCACTCTGCCCGCCGCCCGATTCCCAGGCCAGCGCCATCGGCACCATGCCGGCGATCATGGCGCTGGCGGTCATCAGAATGGGCCGCAAGCGCAGGCCCACCGCCTCCTCCGCCGCCGCCAGTGCCGCCCGCTGTCGGCGCTCGCTTTCGCTGCCGGCCGCCTCGGCATACACCGCCCGCCGCCGGCTCTCCGCCACCGTCACCAGCAGAATGCCGTTGGCCACCGAGATGCCGATGGCGGTGATGATGCCCATAAACGACTCGATGTTCAGGCTGGAACCGAAGGCGCAGAGCACCGCCAAGGCCCCCGCCAGCAGCGCCGGCACCGCCGACAGCACCACCAGCGCCAGCCGCCACGACTGGAAGCTGGCGGTCAGCAGCAGCAGAATCACCCCCACTGCCAGCGCCAGGCCAACGCGCAGCCCCGACAGAGTATCGTCCATGGGCTGCACCTGCCCCACCACGGCGACGTGGGTGCCATGCGGCGGCGGCGGCAAGGCCGCGATCGCTTGGCGCACCGCCGCCGCCGCGTCACCCAGGCTGGCGCCGTGGACATTGGCGGTGAGGCTAATCATGCGCTGCATGTTGAAGTGGTCGTACTCGCCCCGCACCTCGCCCAAATGCGTCTGGGCCACATCGCCCAGCAGAATCGGCTTGCTCGCTCCCTCTCCGCCAGCCGAAGGCGCCTCCGCCAGCGGAATGTTATTGAGCGCGTCCAGGCTGGCCATGCCGCCGGGCGGCAGCAGCACCTGCACCTGATAGGTCAGCCCGCTGGCCGGGTCTTGCCAGAAATTGCGCGCCACGAAGCGGCTGGAGGCGGTGGCCTCGGTGAGCGAACGCCCGATCTGGCCCAGATTCAACCCCAGGTCGGCGGCGCGCTGGCGGTCCACGTCCACCAGCACCGCCGGATAGGCATAGGGCTGGCCAAATTGCAGGTCGCGCAGCCAGGGTACCGCCGCCAGCGCTTGCCTTAGCCCCTCGGCGTAGTCGTGGTCGGCGGCGAGGTCGAAGCCGGTGACGTTGACGGCGATGGGCGTGGGCGAACTCAGGTTCATCATCTGTCCGATGATGTCGCCGGCTTCAAAGGATACCGCCACCTCCGGCAACTCTCGCCGATAAGCGGCGCGCAGGCGTTCCTCGAAGGCGGCCAGTGCCAGCCCCGACCCCGGCCGTAGCGCCACCTGCATCACCGCTTCCTGCGGCCCGCTGGTCCAGAGATAGATGGTGTTGACCGGATACGAGCGCGGCTGCGTGCCGACAAAGCCCAGCGACGTCGCCAAGTTCCCCGGGCCCGCCTCGCGCCCAAGAATGGCCAGCGCCCGTTGGTAATACGCCTCGGTGCGCTTCAGCCGGGTGCCGGCGGGGGCGCGCAGGCGCAGTTGAAACTGCCCGGTGTCGGCGGTGGGAAACACGTCCGTCCCGGCCACCCGCACCAAGCCCGCGATCATCGCCAACGCCACGACAAAGTAGAGCGGCAGCGCCCAGCGCCGTCGCGCGGCCAGCCCCGCCGCCGCCCGCATCGCCCGCCGCCGCACCCGCTCGAAGCCCGCCCCGTCTGCCGGCGGCGCGTGCGCGGCCGGGGCCAACTGCCAAACCGTCAGCACCGGCACCAGCGTCAGCGACAGCGCCAGCGAGGCCAGCATCGCCAACCCCACCGCCAGGCTAAGGGGCACAAACAGCGAGCGGCTGATGCCGCTCATGAACAGTGACGGCAAAAACACCGCCGCCACCGCCAGCATGGCCAACACCTGCGGCCCCAGGATCTCCGCCCCCGCCGCGACCACCGCCCGCGCCGGCGGCGCCCCCCGCGCCAGATGGGTGTGGATGTTCTCCATCGCCACCGTGGCCTCGTCCACCAAAATGCCGATGGCCAGCGCCAGCCCGCCCACCGTCATCAGGTTGAGGCTCTGGCCCAGCGCCCACAGGCCCGCTACCGCCGCCAGCAGCGCGAAGGGGATCACCAGCACCACGATCACCGCGCTGCGCCGGTCGCGCAAGAACAGCCACACCACCAGCCCGGTCAGCCCCGCCCCCAGCACGCCGTCCACCAGCAGCGCCAGCAGCGCATCGCGCACGTACACCGACTGGTCGAAGGCGAACTCGACCTGCACGTCGCTCGGCACCTGCTCGCGCATCAGCGGCAGCGCCGCCCGCACCTCGCCCACCACGCGCAGGGTCGAGGCCTGCGCGTGCTTGGTCACCGGCATGTAGACCACCCGCCGGCCGTTCAGCTCGGCGTAGCCGCTGACCACATCCGCCGCGTCGGAGATGCTGGCCACGTCGCGCAGCAGCACAGCGCCGCGCGAGCCGTTGCGCAGCGGCAGCTCCAGCAATTGCTGATAGGCCGCAACCACGGAGTTGACGTGTACGATGCGGTTGTAGTCGCCCATGCGGGCGTTGCCGCTGGGCAGCACGGCGTTGCCCGCCACCACCGCCCGCACCACGTCGTCGGGCGCGAGGTGGTGCGCCGCCATCTGGTCGGGATTGAGCGTGACGATGATGCTGCGCGGGTTGCCGCCAAATGGCGGCGGCGCCGACACCCCCGCCAGCGAGGCGAACAGCGGCCGGATGCGCGCCTGTGCCAGATCGTCCAGCTCGGCCTGCGAGCGCTGCGGGCTCGACAGGATCAGATCCCCCACCGGCAGGCTGCCGGCGTCGTAGCGCATCACAAACGGCGGCACCGTGCCGCTGGGCATGTAGGCCAGGGCGCGCGCGATGTAGGCGGTGGTCTCTGCCGACGCCTGGCTCATATCGGTGCCGGGGTGAAAGCTCAGCTTGATCAGGCCCACGTTCTGGATCGAGCGCGACTCCACCCGCTCCACCCCGGAGATGAACAGGAAGTTGGCCTCGTAGTAGTTGACGATGTAGCCCTCCATCTCCACCGGCGCCATGCCGCCGTAGGGCTGGGCCACGTAGATCACCGGAACATCGAGGCGGGGAAACACGTCAATCGGCATGCGCGTCACCGCCATCACCGCCAGCGCGACGAGCGCCGCCACTACCACCGCCACGCTCACCGGGCGCCGCAGCGCGGCTTGGATCAGGCGCATCTCAATGCCCTCCCACCGCCGCCAAGAACGGCCCCAGGTCGCCGGCGGCGTAGGCGCACTCCAAGAGCGCCCGCCAGACCTGCAATTGGCTGAGGGCGGCATCGCTCTCCGCCTGCGCCAGCAACTGCTCGGCATTGGCCAGATCCACCACGCCCGCCAGCCCGGCCTGGTAGCGCACCCGCGCCTGCGCCTCGCCCGCTTGCGCCGCCGTCAATTCCACCGGCGACTCTTGGGCCACCGCGCTCGCCGACTGCAGGTCGGCCGCCGCCCGCCGCCGCCCCGCCTCCAGCGCGTCTTCCACCTGGCGCTGGCGCGCCTGTTCGGAGCGCAGTTGCGCCGCCGCCGCGGTCTGTTGCGCGCGGGCGGCGCGCCAGCGGGTGAAGGAAAAGTCTGTGCCCAGGCCGATCGCCCAGTTGCCCGCCGTGGTCGGCGCCAGCCCCACCGCCCCGCCGGCCAGTTGGCCCGGACCCAGCGTGCCGCTGCCCCGCCCGTAGGCGCTGGCCAGCGCCTACCAGCGCGGCAGCGCGGCGCGCGCCGCTTCGTTTTGCTGCGCCAGCGCCGCCCCCACCGCATCCTGCTGCGCCCGTGCCTGGGGATGGACGGCGGCCGGGACCGGTGCCGCCGCCATGGCGGGCGCGGCCGCCCCCGGCTTCGTCAGCCAACGGCGCGCGCTCAGCCCCGGCAGCGCTCCGCGCCAGCCCAGCGCCTCCGCCAGGTTGGCTTGCGCCGTGGCCAGGTTGCCCTCCGCCTGGCTGAGCCGGATGCGCGCCCCGGCGCGTTCGGCGTCGGCGCGCGATGCGTCTGCGCCGGGCCGAAGCTGCTGGTCCACCAAGGCGTGCACGCTGCCGGCCAGTTGCAGCCACCGCTCCAAGTCGGCCCGCGCCACCTGCGCCTGCTCCTCGGCGGCGACCACGCTCAAGTAGGCGTCGGCGGCGTGCGCGCCCACCTGCAGTCGCGCCAGCGCCGCTTGATCCTGGGCACCCGCCGCCAACTCCTGGTAATAGCGCACATTGGCGGCCCGCCGCCCGAAGTCGGCCACCTCCCAGCTAAAGTACACCCCGGCGGCGTTGGTCCAAGCGCTGCGCTGGGAATAGTCGCCCGCCGGCACCGTGCCGCTAATCGAGGGCAGCGGGCTGGGAAAGGCCAAGCCCAAACTGGCGTTGTCGGTGCCCCGGTCCCACTGGCCCGCCAGCCCCGCCGCCGGCCATAAGCTGGTCGCGGCCACTCCCGCCTCGGCCTGCGCCCGCACCGCCGCTTGTTGCGCCGCCTCGATACCGGGATAGTGCCCCCAAGCGCTTGCCACCGCCTCGGCCAGCCCCAGCCCGCCCGTCTGCGCCCCCGCCGCCAGGGCGAGTGCCAGGCCCCAAGTTGCCCCCCTGCACCCCGCGGTTCTGATTGCCATGCGACCCTTGGACGCTATTTAGATCAGTAAGGTTACATGATCGCAATGATCTGTACGCCCAAAGCCGAAGGGGCCCGCCCCGCGGATGCGGAACGGGCCCCTCCAGCAACCTTATTGTATTGGTGGCTAAAACGTCAGCCGAAAGCCGACCTGCGCGGCGAACGGAATGCCCACCGTCGTGCCCGGCCCAAAGAAGTCGCCCAGCGCTCCCGCCGGCACCCGCAACTGGTTCAGACTGGTGATGGCCTGCGTCTGGCTGCAGCTTGCGTTCAGGCAGAAGGCGGTGGCGTTGGTCAGATCATTCACCGGCACCGGCAGCGCCGAGAGGTCGGCGACGTAGTTGTTGCCCGGGTTGTTGCGGTTGAACAGGTTGAAAAACTCGACGAAGGGCGTCCCGGTCACGTGCTCGTGCACGAAGGGCCGCGAGACGCGCAGATCCACCTGGGAGTAGGGCGAGCCGCGGAACTGGTCTAGGCTGGTCTGCACGCCGTTGACCACGGCCCGGTCGTTGGTGGGGTCGCCCACGCCATTTACCGAGGCTGGCGTGGTCAGGGTGAAGGGACGGGCGCTCTCGGCTTGCGCCAGCAGGCTGAGCTCGAGTCCACCCGGGGCGTAGTAGGTGCCCGCCACCACCAGGCGATGGCGCACGTCTTCGCCCGACGGGCCGTAATCGCCCGGCGCAAAGGCGTTCAGCGGATTGCACACGCCGTTGACGTAGTCAAACAGTTCCCCCACCACGCAGCCCCAGGTACTGGCGCTGGCGAAGGTGTAGTTGGCCACCAGGTTGAGCCGCCGATTGATATTGCCCTGTAGGTGCACCGCCAGGGCGTCGTAGCGGGAGCGGTTGTCGGTGCGGAAGACGCTGACATCGGGTACCAGGGCGCGCTGGTCGGCCACGTCCTGCGCCGCCAGCGGCGAGAACAGGGTATAGCCGGCGGTGTACTCGTAGCGGCGATAGGCGTGGTTGCCCTCTTCGTGGGTGAAGTCGGCCGCCAGCGTCCAGTTCGGAGTGAAGGCGTGCTGCACCCCCGCCGTAGCCTGCAGCGCGTAGGGCGTCTTGTAGTTGGGATCAATCAACGCCCCCACCCCGCCCAAATCGCCCCCCGGCAGGCAACCGGGGTCGCCGGGCGCGGCGCAGGCCACCGGCGGCGCATTGACCGCCTGCAGCGCCGACACCCAGCCGTTTTGCGCCAAATCGTTGTAGAGCAGCGCGCCCCCAGCCCGCAGCACCGTGTCGCGGTTCTTGCCTAGGGCGTAGACCAGCCCCAGCCGCGGCGCGAAGTTCTTGCGGTAGTCGTGGGGCACGCCCCGGAAAAAGGGCACTTGCAGCGCCGCCAGTGTCAGCAGCGCCGGGTTGCCCGCCTGGCTGCGGCCGGAAGCGGTGAACAGCCCAAACGTCGTGTCGTAGCGCAGCCCGTAGTTGACCACCAGCCGGTCGGTGGCATGCCAGGAGTCGTCCATGAACACCCCCAGCCGCTGCACGTTTTGCGAAAAGCTGCCGTCGCCGGCCGGGGTGTTGGTGCAGCTCGTGCCCGGCGTGGCGTTGGCGGCGCAGTTGAGGTCGGCGGTGAACTGCGCCGGATTGCCGGCGTAGGCGGTGGGGTTGAGCGCGAACAGGGTCAGGTTCTCCGCCGTGCCCGGCAGCGCTCCGCTCAGCACCGGCTCGTGGATGAAGTCCACGCCAAACTCGGGCGCGTGCGAGCCGGCAGTGTGGCTGACGGTGTAGCGCAGCTCGTACTTCTCCTGGTTGCGCATTACCGGAAAGGCGGTGATGGGGGTGACGAACTGGTTGTCGCCGAAGGTCTCGAAGCCGCTGATGGTGCTGGCGGTGGCGCTGAAGGGAAACGCCAGGGCGTAACCCAGGTTGGTGTTGCGCTCCTCGGTGTGGTGCAGATAGCTGGCGTCGAAGACGAACGAACCCAGCCAATTGGGGTTGAAGATGTACTGCTGGCTCAGCACGCCGTTCAGGTAGTTGGAGTGCGAGGTGGCGCCGGTCGAGCCCAGCGTCGCCTGCTGCACCAAGTCGTTGCGGGTGAGATAGCTGTCGCTCGACAGCCGCACAAACCACTGCGAGCGCGCCGACTGCGACCAGTCCAGCCGGGTCGACGCCATTAGGTCATGGAAGGGCACCGGAGTGCTGTTGGACGTCGCGATCGAGTTCACCCCCGGCAGCAGCCCCTGGCCGGCCAGTCCCGCCAGCGCCTGGAATTGCTGCAGGCTGGCCGGGCTGTAGGCGATGCTGGCGGCTTCGTTGACGTACTCCAGCGAGTTGAAGGTCCAGAGCTTGCCGGACTTGATCGGCCCGCCCAACGTGCCCACGTAGTTTTGCCGCGAAAAGGGCTGCTTGGGGTCGGGGGCGGGATTGTCAATCGGGAAGCGGGCGTTGAGCGCCGAGCCGCGCGCGTAAATGCCCGCCAACCCGTGCCACTGGTCGGTGCCGCGCTTGGTGGTCACCACCACCGAGCCCGCCGTGGTGCCGCCGGTGTCGGCGGCTTCGCCCGCCGTCCGCACCACAAACTCCTGGATGGCGTCGGGGGAGAAATTCTGCAAAAAGCCGCCAATGTAGTCGTCCGAGTTGTTGCCCCCGTCCACCGATTGGGTCACGTTCAGCCCCGAGCTGCCGCCAAAGCTGACCGCGGTGATGCGCGCCTTGGTGGGGTCGCTGGGCTCGACCGGCTCGGTGCCGGGGGTGAGGTAGGCGATGTTGGCGAAGCTGCGCGCCGCCAAGGGGATGGTCGCCAGATCGTGCGCCGTCACCACGCCTTGCTCCACCGCGCTGGTGGTGTCGAGCGGCTGGGTGGTGATGGAGCTGGCTTCGCCGCGCACCGTCACGCTCTGCTGCCCGCTGGCCGGCGTCAGCCGCACCTCCACCGCCTGGGGCGAGCCCACCACCACCCGCACCGCGGCGTGGGCAGCGGCGAAGCCGGGGGCCGTGACCGTGAGCTCGTAGCTGCCCGGCAGCAGCGCCAGCATGCGGAAGTCGCCGTGCACGTCCGCCGTCGCCTGGCGGCTCAGCGTCGTTCCGGGCTCGTGCGCCACCACCTTGGCCCCCGGTACCCGCGCCCCGCTGGCGTCGGCCACGGTGCCGCTCAGGCTGCCGCGCATCTGTTGCGCGTCGGCGGGCAGGCTCGCCCCCAGCGCCAATCCCGCCGCCAGCGCGGCCATCGCAAAGAAAGGTTTCATGCCGAAACCATAGCCTTGTGCCGCGGTCTACTACCATAGGCGTAATTGGCCCGGCGCCGCCACCCCGCCCCGGCCGGGCTTGCCTGCGCTATCATATCGGGGCAGGAGCGCCTGCGGGCCGGGGACAGGAGACTTTGCCTGTAACCGCCGTCCGCCGGCCAGCGTATAACCATCGGCGCGGTGTCGCGAGGCGCCCCCGCCGCGGCTGGGGCTGGCCGCAACAGCGCACGCTGTGATAGGGTTGCATTCGGAGATCTCCTCTATGCTGGCTGCTCGCTTTCGCGGTTCTGTCGGGCTCGTCCTGGCGTTGTTGGCAACCGGTGGCATGCTGCGGGCGCAGCGCGGCGGCCGTGGCGGCCGCGGCGCCGCCGCCGCCCCCATGCAGTTCCGCGCCCTGGGCCCGGTCGAGGGCGGCGGCCGCGTCTGCTGCGTGGTCGGCATCCCCGGCCAGCCCAACATCTATTACATCGGCGCCGCCGGCGGCGGCGTCTGGAAGACCACCAACGGCGGCTTTAGCTGGACCCCCATCTTCCAGCACCAGTCCACCGAATCCATCGGCGCCCTCGCCCTGGCCCCCTCCAACCCCAACCTGATCTGGGTGGGCACCGGCGAGGCCAACGTGCGCAACGATGTGATCGTCGGCCACGGCCTGTTCTTCTCCCCCGATGCCGGCGCCACCTGGCGCGAGGTCGGCGCCGCCGAGTTCCACCAGGCCGGCCAGATCGCCAAGATCGTGATCAACCCGAGCAACGCCAACGAGGTCTGGGTGGCGGTGCTGGGCCACGCCTTCGGCCCCAATCCCGAGCGCGGTGTCTTCCACACCACCGACGGCGGCGCCACCTGGCAGAAGACCCTGTTCGTCAACGACACCACCGGTGCCATTGACCTCGCCATGCAGCCCGGCAATCCCCGCGTGCTGGTGGCCGCCCTGTGGCAGACCATGCGCCATCCCTGGGGCCTGGAAGATGGCGGCCCCGGCAGCGGCCTCTACAAGTCCGTGGACGCCGGCCTGACCTGGCACAAGCTCACCCGCGGCCTGCCCGCCGGCCCTTACGGCCGCATCGCGGTCGAGTTCGCCCCCAGCGCCCCCGAGCGCCTCTACGCCGAGATCCAGGCCAAGCACGGCGTCTTCTGGCGTTCCGACGACGCCGGCGACTCCTGGAGCATGGTCAGCAACAACTACCAAATCAACTCCCGCCCCTTCTATTTCAGCCGCTTCGAGGTTGTGCCCAACGACCCCGACAAGATCTTCTTCCTCTCGGTGCGCATGTCCTACTCCGCCGATGGCGGCAAGACCTCTGCGCCCGCCGGCATCACCCTGCACGCCGACCATCACTCCCTGTGGATGGACCCCACCAACCCCAGCCGCATCGTCGAGGGCGACGACGGCGGCGTCAACTTCTCCCGCGACGGCGGCCTGCACTGGATCCACACCGCCAACCTGGCGCTGGAAGAGGGCTACTCCATCCATATTGACAACGACACCCCCTACCATATCTGCGAAGGCCTGCAGGACAATGGCGGCTGGTGCGGCCCCTCCCAGGCCGCCGCCCGCCCCAACGACTGGCGCATGGTGGTGGGCGGGGACGGCGAATACGTCGTGCCCGCCCCCAGCGACGCCAACATCCTCTATGCCGACTCGCAAGAGGGCGATATCCAGCGCACCAACTTCGCCACCGGCACCCAGGTCAACGTCAAGCCCCTCAACACCGGCACTTCGGGCGAGAGCGCGTTCGTCTACAACATGCCCGCCCGCTTCAACTGGACCACCCCCATCGAAGTGGACGCCCATGATCCCAACACCCTTTACCTGGGCGCCAACAAGCTGTTCAAGAGCACCAACGGCGGCCACGACTGGACCGCCATCAGCCCCGACCTCACCCGCAACGACAAGAGCAAGCAGCAGCCCTCGGGCGGCGTGGTGGATCTCGATATGACCGGCGCCGAGACCGCCGACACCATCCTCTCGGTCGGCCTCTCCCGCCTCGACCCCAACACCATCTGGGTCGGCACCGACGACGGCTACGTCCAAGTCACCCACGACGGCGGCAAGAGCTGGACCAACGTCAGCGACAACATTCCCAACTTGCCGCCCTGGGGACGGCTGCAGCAGGTCGGGGTCTCGCCCTTCGACCCCAACACCTGCTACATCGCCTACGACCTGCACGAGATGGACAACAACCAGCTCTTCGTCTTCAAGACCCACGACGGCGGCAAGAGCTGGACCTCGATCGCCGCCGGGCTGCCGCCCGACTACTCCGCCCGCGTGGTGCGCGAAGACCCCAACCGCAAGGGCTTCCTGGTGCTGGGCACCGACTACGGCGTCTACCGCTCGGCCGATGACGGCGCCACCTGGACGCCGATCCACAATGGCTTTCCCGTGGCCGCCATCTACGACCTCAAGTTCGTCAAGGCCAGCCACGACCTGATTGTCGGCACCCACGGCCGCGGCATCTACGTGATGAACGACATCACCCCCTGGGAGCAGTTGGCCCAGCCGGCGGTGGCGTCGGCGCCCTTCACCCTGTTCCCCATCCTCGACGCCTACCGCTACCAGCGCGGCGGGGGCGGGGGCGGCGGCCTCAACCAGGATCCGTTCGCGGTGCGCGTGGCCCAGCCGCCGCAGGGCGCGGTGATCCAGTACAATCTGCAGGCCGCAGTCCGCTCCACCCGCCCCGAGAAACCCGCGCCGGCGCTGACGCCGGAGGAGCAGCAGATGGCGGCCATGGCCGCGCAGTTCGGCTTCACCCTGCCCAGCGCCAGCCGCGGCCCCATCAACATTGACGTCACCGACGCCCAGGGCCGCCACATCGCCACCGTGCACGGCAGCGGCCGCGCCGGCCTCAACCAGGCGGTGTGGGACGGCAACTACGATCCCTCGCCGGTGAAGGCCCCCGCCGGCGGCGGCCGCGGCGGCTTCTTCGCCCGCTTCGGCGGCGGCGGCCTGCGCGCCCTGCCCGGCCGCTACAAGGTCACCGTCAACGTCCCCGGCCTGCCCGCCCAAAGCCAGTGGGTCAGCCTTCACGACGATCCCCGGGTCAAGACCGACACGGCCGCCCTGCAAGCCACCCTCAAGGATGGCCAGGCCATGCAGCCCGATGTGGATGCCATGAACCGCACCCTCAACGGCCTCAACAGCCTCGAGCAGCAGCTCACCGCGGTGCAGCACAGCCTGGCGACGCTGCGCTCCGAGGGCGACTACGCCGCCCTGCTGCGCCAGGCCAACGCCCTGCGCCAGAAGGTGGTCACCCTGCAGCGGGTGTTCAACGACGCCCCCCGCCATGAGGACTACGGCGGCATCACCGCCTTCGCCGCCGAGTTCAACGGCATCTTCCGCCGCGTCAGCGGCGGCGTCAACGAGATGCCCCACGCCCAGGACCTGCGCGATTGGGCCCAGGACCGGGCCAAGCTGCAGGGCTATCTCGCCCGCTACGACACCCTGCTCAAGACCGACGTCGTAGCCTACAACAAGCAAGCGCTGGCGCAAAAGGGCGTCACCCTGGTCGCCGGCGCGGCGGTGTCGCTGCCGGCCGCCCCGGCCGTGCTCGCCGCCGCGGCCGCGCCCGGCGCCAACCGCTAACGCCCATTTCCTTCGCTACGGTAAAAGGAGACTTCATGAGGATCGTCAAGTTTTCGCTGAGTTCATTGGCCGTGCTGCTGCTCGCGCTGGCCGCGAGTGTCGCGCCCGCGGTGGCCCAGGGCCGCGGCCGCGGCGGCGTCAACCCCAACGCCGCCCCGCTGCAGTTCCGCAACCTCGGCCCCGCCCAGGGCGGCGGCCGCGTCACCAGTGTGGTGGGCATACCCGGCAATCCCAATATCTATTACGCCGGCGCCGCTGCCGGCGGCGTGTGGAAAACCACGGATGCCGGCAACACCTGGCACCCCATCTTCCAAAAGGAGCCCGTCGCCTCCATCGGCGACATCGCCCTGGCGCCCTCCAACCCCAACCTGGTTTGGGTCGCCACCGGCGAGGCCAACATTCGCAACGACGTTATGGTGGGCCACGGCCTCTACTTCTCCCCCGACGCCGGCGCCACTTGGCAGGAGATCGCCCCGCAAATCTTCCACAACGCCGGCCAGATGTCGCGCGTGGTGATCAATCCCCAAGACCCCAACGAGGTCTGGGTGGCGGTGTTCGGCCACGCCTGGGGCCCCAACCCCGAGCGCGGCATCTTCCACACCACCGACGGCGGCAAGACCTGGCAGAAGACCCTCTTCGTCAACGACCACACCGGCGCCATTGACCTGGCCATCAAGCCCGACAACCCCCGCATCCTGCTCGCCGGCATGTGGGACATGGTGCGCCACCCCTGGGGCATGGACAACGGCGGCCCCGGCTCCGGCCTCTACCGTTCCATTGACGGCGGCCAGACCTGGACCAAGATCACCGCCGGCCTCGCCAAGGGCCCCTACGGCCGCATCGGCCTCGCCTTCGCCCCCAGCCAGCCCGACCTTGCCTACGCCATCGTGCAGTCCAAGACCGGACTCTTTTACCGCTCCGAGGACGCCGGCGTGCACTGGACCGCGGTCAGCGACAGCGATGCCCTCGACGCCCGCCCCTTCTACTTCAGCCGCTTCAACGTGGACCCAGACAACCCGGACAAGATCTTCTTCCTGGCGCTGGGCATCAACGTCTCCATGGACGGCGGCAAGACCGTAAGCCCCGCCGGCCGCGTCCACTCCGACAACCACACCATGTGGATTGATCCCAAGAACCCCAACCGCATCATCGAGGGCAACGACGGCGGCGTGGTGCTCTCCTACGACGGCGGCAAGAGCTTCCGCTTCCTCGACACCATTCCCATCGAGGAGTTCTATATGGTCTCGGCCAGCAACGAGCCCGCCTACAACCTCTGCGGCGGCCTGCAGGACAACTCCGTCTGGTGCGGCCCCTCCTCGCCCAACAGCTCCATGAACTGGAGCGCGGTGGTGGGCGGCGACGGCGAGTACGGCGTCTTCGCCCCCAGCGATCCCCACGTCATCTACGGCGAGTCGCAGAACGCCTATGCCGAGCGCCTCGACACCCGCACCGGCATCTCCCGCGATGTCATGCCCTATGCCCTGGGCGTCTCCGACCTGGTGCCCAGCGCGCTCAAGTACCGCTTCAACTGGACCACCCCCATGGAGGTCGGCGCCGACAGCGCCAACGACGTCTACATCGGCGGCAACGTCCTGCTGCACTCCACCGATGGCGGCTTCCGTTGGACCCCGATCAGCCCCGATCTCACCCGCAACGACAAGTCCAAGCAGGTCAATAGCGGCGGCGTGATCGTCAACGACATCACCGGCGCCGAGACCTACGACACCATCCTCTCCATCGCCCTCTCGCGCCTCGATCCCAAGACCATCTGGGTCGGCACCGACGACGGCCTGGTGCAGGTCACCCGCGACGGCGGCAAAACCTGGTCCCGCGTCAGCGACAACATCCCCGGCCTGCCCGCCTGGGGCCGGGTGCAGCAGATCGAGGTCTCGCCCTTCGATCCCGCCACCGCCTACGTCGCCTTCGACTTCCACGAGACCGACAACAACCAGCCCTACGTCTACAAGACCAGCGACGGCGGCAAGACCTGGACCTCGATCGCGGCCGGCCTGCCCGCCGACGCCTCCGCCCGCGTGGTGCGCGAGGACCCCAACCACAAGGGCTTCCTGGTGTGCGGCACCGACACCGGCCTGTTCACCTCCTCCGACGACGGCGCCACCTGGCAGCCGCTCAAGCGCGGCTTCCCCACCGTGCCCGTCTTTGACGTCCAGTTCGTCAAGGCCAGCCACGACCTGCTGGTCGCCACCCACGGCCGCGGCCTGTTTGCGCTCAACAACATCGTGCCCCTGGAGCAGACCAACGCCCAAGTGGTCAGCGCTCCCCTCACCGTCTTCCCCGTGCTCACCGACTACGAGCTGCGCGGCGGCAAGCTGGGCGGCCGGGGCTTCTTCGGCTTCGGCGGACCCGCCGGCGCCTCCATCTACTACCATCTCCAGACCGCCCTCAAGGGCGGGCGCGGTCCCGGCGGTGGTCCGGTCAAGATCGCCATCACCGACGCCCAGGGGCATCTGGTCACCACCCTGCACGGCACCGGCCGCGCCGGCCTCAACCAGGTCGTCTGGCGCGGCAACTACGACGGCCCCGTCACCCCCAACCTCGGTCCGGCCGCCCGCCGCGGCGGCGGCTTCGGCTTCTTCCGCCCCCAGGCCGCGCCCGGCCAAGCGGCCCCCGATGCCGGCCCCCGCGCCCTCTACGGTGTCTACAAGGCCACCGTCACCATCCCCGGGCAGCCGCCGCAGTCCCAAATGGTCCGCCTGGCGCCCGATCCGCGTTGGGCCCGTGCCGCCGACGCCAATGCCAACGATGCCGCCACCCTCAAGGCCGCCCTGCAGGCGCGCGATGAGGTCTCGGCCATGAACCAGATGCTCACCCGCCTCAACAACCTCAAAACCCAGCTCCAGGCCGAGCAGGCCAGCCTGCGCACCCTGCAGTCGAGCGGCGGCGACTATGCCGACGTCGAGAAGCAGGCCGGCGCCTTGCTGAAGAAGGTCTCCACCCTGGAGTTCGGCATCTACAACCCCGACCAGGGCAAGGGCGAGGCCACCGTCTACCTGACCGACTTCCAGCAGCATTTCCAACAGGTCTACGGAAATCTCACCGAGGGCTACGACACCGCCCCCCGCCCCAGCGACCTCGCCCTCTGGGCGCAGGAGCGCGCCGAGCTCCAGGGCTACCTGGATCGCTACAACGATCTGGAGAAGACCGATGTCGTCGCCTTCAACAAGCTCGCCGCCAAGCACAACGCCATCACCCTGGCGGTCAGCGAGCCCGTTTCCCTGCCGGCGGCCAGTGCCGCCGAGGCCGCCGCTCCCGGCGCCCGCCGCCAACATTAATAAGCGTTGATCTTTTTTTCATCCGGGGCGGACCTTCGCGTCCGCCCCACTTTTTTTCTGGCGCCCCGCCCGCGTGCGACAATATTCCATCCTGCCTGTGCTTCCATGACCGCCATTGATCTATCGGGGGACCTGGGCTTGGTGGCCTTGGCGCTGCTGACCATCAACCTGCTGTTGGGGCTGCTGCTCTCGGTGCGCTACGATCCCCTGCGCCATTGGCCCCATCGGCTGGTGGACATCTTCCAACTTCACAACTGGACCGGCTACATCGCCCTCGCGGCGTGCGTGCTGCATCCGCTGCCGCTGCTGGACTCGGCCCGCCTGCCCTTCACCTGGCTGCAGATCGCCTGGCCCATCCACGCCCCCAGCCAGCCGCGCGACAACTGGATCGGCGCCATCGCCCTCTACTTGGTGGCCTTGGTGGTGGTGACCTCCTACTTCCGCGTGGCCCTCGGGCGCCGCTCCTGGAAGCTGGTGCACTACGGCGCCTATGTCGCCGCCCTGTTGTTCTTCCTGCACAGCCTGCTCCTCGATCCCGAGCTGCTGAACCGCCCGGTGGACTGGCTCGACGGCGAGAAGGTCTTTGTCGAAGTCTGCCTGCTGCTGGTCTTCGTCTCCTCCCTCGCCCGCTGGAAGTACGGCCAGCGCCATCCCCAGCGCCTGCGCGTCACCCCCGCCACCAGGTACGTGCCCGGCTTCAAGGGCGCCATCCAGCCGCAGCAGCCGCCGCCCGCCTCGCAAGAGCCCTCGTAAACCTCGCCCCCGCTGGCCTTTGTGTCCGCCACTTTCTGGCCACGGGGGCACAGCCAATCTTGGCTGTGCGAACCCAGCCCTTCTGGCCACTCGCGGGGGTCGCGCCGCTTTGCCTGCCGGCAAAATCGGCGCGAAAGGCTGCGAAATTCCGCAGGGGCAGACGCGCCAGTGGCGCGTCTGCGCCCCCGGGAAACGAATTCGGCGCGGCCCCAGCGAAGCGCAGCGCCGGCTTGGGGCCGCGGGGCCCCAAGCCGGCGTGAGCACAAGCGGGACGCGCGGCGCAGCCGCGCTGGGGCCCGCGCCCACCAAGGGGGCGCAGCCCCCAATCCAGGCAGGCGCAAGCCTCTCAATGCGGCCGGGTGGCCAAGACGTCCATGAACGAGCTGACGGAAAACACCGCCCGCCCCAGCCCGGGGTCGCCGTACCCGGGCGGCACCGGCAGCCGGTGCTTGGCGTGGGTGTCGCGCCAAGTCTCGAGCAGCCGCAGGTGGTACTCCAGCGGCGCGCCCCCGGGGTTGTCCTTGCCCAGCCGCGTCAGCGGCTCGGCGCACCAGGTGGTGAAGCGCGGGCACACGCCGTGCGACATGAAGAACTCCAGCCCCTCCCCGGTCGAGCGGATGGCGTCTTCCACCTCGGTGAAGCCGTGCGGCTTCGACATCTCGATCCCCGCCACAAAGTTGGGGATCACGTGCGAGGGACCGAAGATCTCGGCCGCGTCGAGAATGCGCCGGTGCCACTCCGCCCGCCCCACGTAGCGCTCCTTGCCGGGGCAAAGAATCGAGAACAGCCGCTCGTCCCAGATCTCGTAGTTGGGGTGGTAGATCTGGATGCCGGCGTCCTTGAAGCGTTGCGCCTCCGCCTTGGGCAGCGCCTGCGCCACCATCTTGCCGATCCAGCGCCCGCCGAAGCGGCTCTCAATGGCGGCGGCATATTGGGCGTAGAACTCGGCCTCGCCCTGGCCCTTGAGTTGGCTGGTGATGCTCCCGCCGGTGATGGTGTAGGCGCGGCTGGCCGAGTCGGTCGAGGCGATGATCTCCAGCGCCTCCAGGATCTCCTCCACTGCCTTGACCCCGGTGTAGGGCCGCCCCTCCTGGATCTGCTGCCGGTAGTTGTTGTTGATGTCGCAGAACTGGCACTCTTCCTGGTCGCCGAAGTACTGGCAGATGCGGAACACGGTCAAGTACACCAGGTAGCCCCACTCGATGGTGGGCGCGATCTCGATCACCCGCTTGCCGTTGGAGAGGGTGCGGGTGTAGTACTCCGGCACCGGGGGAAAGCGGATGTGGGTGAGCGGCTCGCCGTCCAGGTGCAGCACCGCCTGCGGCTCGCCCTCGGGGCCCTCGACCTCGATGCGGTAGGGGGAATTGGGGTTGAGCCGCACCGAGATGATGGTCGGCCGAAAGCCCCAGGCGCCGCCCTCCAGCCAAATCTCCTCCGGCGCGCTCCAGTGTTCCTGGTTTTCCATGTCCTTCAGCGGCACCAGATCGAAGGAAAAGATGAAGTACGCCTTGGCCTTGAATTGCGCCGCCAGGCGCAGCGCGGCGGGCGAGAAGGCGATGCCGGTGCGCAGCATGTCTTCCTTCACCACCGCCTCGCGCGGCAGCGTCGGGTGGGCGGCGGCGGCGGCCTCGACTTGGCGCAACCGCGTCGGGTTGGGATCCGGATGGGGCACGCCCCAGTTTAGCTCACCCCCCGGTGGACCGATCGCCGGGGCGCGCTACAATCAACTCCGCATGCCGCACAGCCTCGAGGCGCAGTTGCGCGAAGCCGGGATGGGCGCCGACGCCGCCTCCGCCCACGCCGCGATGTTGATGCGGGTGGGGCGGGCTTGGCGGCAGTGGACTGCGAGCGAGCCGACGGCATGGTTTGTCCCCGGGCGGATCGAGCTGCTGGGCAAGCACACCGACTACGCCGGCGGCCGCAGCCTGCTGTGCGCGCTCGAGCGCGGCTTCTGCGTGCTGGCCGCGCCCCGCCGCGACGGGCAGGTGCGCCTGCTCGACGTGGACTGGCGCTCCCAGGTCGAGTTTGCCGCCGGCGGCCCGCCGCCGCCCCACGCCCCTTGGGCGATCTATCCCGCCGCCGTGGCCCGCCGCCTGGCCCATGATTTTCCCAACTCGACCGTGGCCCAGGGCGCGGACTTGGCCTTTGCCAGCAGCCTGCCGCGGGCGGCCGGCATGAGCAGTTCCAGCGCCCTGGTCGTGGGCAGCTTCTTGGCGCTGGGGGACGACGCCATCGCTGCGCAACTGGGCGGACGCCTGCAGTGGGCCGAGTACCTGGCCGCGGTCGAGGCCGGCCACGACGGGGTCGGCACCCACGGCGGCAGCGAAGACCACACCGCCATCCTCTGCTGCCAGCCCGGCCAATGGAGCCAGTTCCGCTTCTGCCCCACCCGCCACGAGGCCACCCTGCCCGCGCCCGCCGGCAAAGTGCTGGTCATCGCCGTCAGCGGCGTGGTGGCGGCCAAGAACGGCCCGGCGCAGGCGGCCTACAACCAAGTCGCCCGCCGCGCCGCCGCCATCCTCGAATGCTGGAACGCCGCCGCCGGCGCCGCCCATCCCCACTTGGCCGCCGTGCTCGCCCAGCACGCGCCCGAGGAGGTGCGCCACGTCCTCGGCCGTCATCCCCACCCCGAGTTTTCCCCCGCCAGCCTGCTCGCCCGCTTCGATCAGTTCTGGCGCGAATCCGAAGTGCTGGTGCCCGCCGCCGCCGCCGCCGTCGCCCGCGGCGACGGGCAAGCGCTGGGCGAGTGTGTGGCTGAGTCGCAAGCGGGTGCGGTGGTCGGCCTCGAGAACCAGACGCCGGAGACCGAAGCCCTGGTCAAGTCGGCGCGCGCCTTGGGCGCGGTCGCCGCCTCCGCCTTTGGCGCCGGCTTTGGCGGCGCGGTGTGGGCGTTGGTGGCGCGCGGCGAGCATCGCTCCTTTCGCCGCTCCTGGCGCTCCGACTACGCCCGCCAATTTGCCGATCAGGCCCGCAACAGCCTATTCTTTGTAAGCGCGGCCGGGCCGCCGGCTCTCGAGCTGGCCTGGGACGCGAGCGCGGCGCAGGAGGGCACCGATGGCAGGCACCAATTGGAACCGGCGTGAGTTTGTGCAACACGGCGCGGCGGGTCTAGCCGCCGCTTGGGCGGCGCGCTCCGGCTTGGCTTCCCAAGCGGCGATGCGCGCAAACGCCGGCCCGGCCAATGCCCACCTCGCCGCCGGGCGCATGAGCCTCGCCAACCGCGCCATCGCCGCCGTGTGGGAGACCTCGGCCCAAGGCCTGCGCCTGGCCAGCGTGCGCGCCCCCGGCCTGCCCGCCCTGCTCACCCCCGCGCCGGCTTTCACCCTGCGCATCAACGGCGTCGAGGTGGCCTCCAACGCGCTGCGTCTGGTCGGCGCGCCCCGCCAGAGCGCGCTGCGGCCGAATCCCCGCGCCGCCAACCTCGCCGAACGCCTCCCCGGCCAGCAACTCGAAGCCACCCTTGCCGATCCCGCCGGCAAGTTCCACCTGGCGTGGCGGGCGCTGTTGCGCGACGGCTCCCATTACATTCGCCAAGAGATCACTCTCACTGCCGCCAACTCCGCCCTGCCGGTGGCCGAGGTCACGCTGCTCGATTTGGCCAACGGCGGCGCGCAAGTCATGGGCACCGTCGCCGGCTCGCCGGTGGTGATCGGCCATCAAGGCGGCGGCTGGTTTCTGGGTTTCGAGCATCCGCTCTCGGCCAGCGCCGTGGACAACGGCCGCGCCCGCTGCTTCTTCACCCGCGCCCTGCCGCTCCCCGCCGGCCAGTCGGCCGCCTACTCCAGCGTCATCGGCGCCGCCGCCCCGGGCCAGTTGCGCCGCGACTTCCTCGCCTACGTCGAGCGCGAGCGCGCCCACCCCTACCGCCCCTTCCTGCATTACAACTCCTGGTTCGACCTCGGCTACTTCACCCCCTACGACCAGGCCGGCTGCCTCGACGTCATCCACGCCTTCGGCCAGCAGTTGCACCAGCGCCGCGGCGTAAAACTCGATTCCTTTCTGTTCGACGACGGCTGGGACAACCACCAGAACTGGGGCTTCAACAGCGGCTTTCCCGATGGCTTCACCCCGCTCCAATCGGCCGCCGCCAAGATCGGCGCCGCCCCCGGCGTCTGGCTCTCGCCCTGGGGCGGCTACGGCAAGCCCCGCCAGCAGCGCCTCGCCTACGCCCGCGCCCACGGCTTCGAAACCAACCGCGAGGGCCTGGCCCTCTCCGGCCCGGTCTACTACAAGCTCTTCCACCAGGTCTGCCTGGAGATGATCACCAAGTACGGCGTCAACCAGTTCAAGCTGGATGGCACCGGCAGCACCGCCCAGGTGGTTCCCGGCAGCGCCTTCGGCAGCGATTTCGAGGCCGCCATCAGCCTCATCGGCGACATGCGCGCCGCCCGGCCCGACCTCTACGTCAATCTCACCACCGGCACCTACCCCTCGCCCTTCTGGCTGCGCTACGCCGACTCCACCTGGCGCGGCGGCAGCGACACCAGCTTTGCCGGCGTGGGCAGCGACCGCCAGCAGTGGATCACCTACCGCGACGCCGACACCTTCCGCCACGTGGTCGGGCGCGGCCCCCTTTACCCGCTCAACGCCCTCATGCTGCACGGCATTGTTTTCGCCAAGCACGCCCGCCGCCTCTCCACCGATCCCAACCACGACTTCGACGCCGAGGTCCGCTCCTACTTCGGCACCGGCACCCAATTGCAAGAGATGTACATCTCCCACGACCTGCTCGGCCCGGCCGAATGGGACGTGCTCGCCGAGGCGGCGCAGTGGGCCCGCCGCAACGCCGCCATCCTGGTGGACACCCACTGGATCGGCGGCGACCCCGGCCAGCTCCAGCCCTACGGCCACGCCGCCTGGTCGCCGGCGGGCGCCATCCTCACCCTGCGCAACCCCAGCGACCAGCCCCAGGCGCTGGAGTTGGACCTCGCCGCCGCGCTGGAGCTGCCCCCGGGCGCGCCCGCGCGCTTCCGCTTCGCCTCGCCCTGGCAGCGGGACCAGTGGCGCCAGCCCCAAGCCTCCGCCCCACTCGAGCTCGCCGCCGGCGACAAGCACCGCTTCGCCCTGCGGCCCTTCGAAGTGCTGACCCTGGAAGCGCGTGCCTGAGGCCCTGCCAGCGCAGAACTCTCCCCGCTCGCGGGGGTCGCGCCGCTTTGCCTGCCGGCAAAATCGGCGCGAAAGGCTGCAAAATTCCGCAGGGCGGCCCGCCCCCGGGAAGCGAATTCGGCGCGGCTCCAACCGGGCGCCGCGCGGATTTGGGGCCACCGGGCCCCCAAATCGGCGCGAGCACAAGCGGGACGCGCGCCGCAGGCGCGTTGGGGCCCGCGCCCACCATGGCTACCTGCTCATCGCCGCCGCCGCCTTCTGCTGGGGCTCGTCGGCGGTGCTGGCCCGCGCCGTCTTCACCGGCCACTGGTTCGCCGGCGCCCGCCTGGTGCCGGTGGGCCCGCTGGTGCTCACCCAGACCCGCATCGTGCTGGCGGCGCTGCTGCTGCTGCCGGTGCTGGCCGTCGTCCGCCGCGGCCGTTTGGCACTGCTCTCCGCCGACGCCCTGCGCGGCGCTGCCCTGGGCATCGCCGGCATGTCCGTCTCCAACTACTTTTACTACGTCGCCATTGCCCGCACCACCGTCGCCATCGCCATCATCCTGCAATACACCACGCCCATCTGGGTCTTGCTCTATCTGGTGGCGCGCGGCCGCCAGCGCGCCACCCCGGCGCGCCTCGCCGCCGTGGGCTTGGCCCTGCTGGGCATTGCCTTGGTCCTCGGCCTCGCCCACCCCGGCGCCGCCCTCCGCCTCGACCCGCTCGGCGTGGCCGCCGCCCTCGCCGCCGCGCTGGGCTTCACCTACTACAACATCGCTGGCCAAACCCTGGCGACCCGCGTGGACCCGTTCCTCATCTCGCTCCACATGCTGCTCGGCGCCGCCCTGGTCTGGCTTTTCATCTCCCCGCCCTGGCGCCTCTGGACCGCCCATTACCCGTCCCGTGAATGGGGCTTCCTTCTGGGCTTCAGCCTGCTGGCCACGCTCCTGCCCACCCTGCTCTACATCTCCGGCCTCCGCCACCTCGATCCCACCCGCGCCGTGGTCACCAGTTGCCTGGAGCCGGTCACCGGCATTCTGCTGGCCGCGCTGTTCCTCGGCGAAGTCCTGGACTGGTCGCGTGCCTTGGGCGTGGCCTGCGTGCTCGGCGCCGTGGTGCTGGTGCAGCTCCGCCGCCGTGCGTCCCCGCCCGCAACGCCCCCGCTGATGCTAGAAACCCTGCCGCCGCAGCTCCCCTAGCGTGACCCCGCGGGGGCGCTGCGCCTGCGCCCGCGCCGCCAGCAGCCGCTCCAGGTGCCGCGCCATCGGGTCGGTCTCCAGGTTGAGCGCCGCCCCGGGGCGCAGGAAGCGCAGGTGGGTGTGGCGATAGGTGTGGGGAATGATGGCGATCTCCACCCGCGCTCCCGCCAGCGCGGCAATGGTCAGGCTGATGCCGTCCACCGTCAGCGAGCCCTGGGGCACGAGATAGGCCTCCAGCGCCGCCGGTGCCTCCAGCCCCAGCCGCCAGCCGGCGTCCTTGCCCGCGGAGCGCAGCTCCAGCAGCCGCCCGGTGGCCTCCACATGGCCCTGCACCAAGTGGCCGCTGAGCGCATCCCCCACCCGCAGCGGGGGCTCGAGATTGACCCGGTCGCCGCGCCGCAGCCCGCCCAGGTTGGTCCGCGCCAGCGTCTCCGGGCTGAGGTCGGCGCTGAAGCTGCCCGCCCGCTGCTGCACCAGGGTCAGGCAGCAGCCATTGACGGCGATGCTCGCGCCCCGCTTCAGCCCGCGCAGCGCCCCCCCGGCGCCGCCGATCCGCAGCCGCGCCCCCTCCCCGCGCTGCCTCAGCTCCTCCACCTTGCCCACGGTCTGGATGATGCCGGTAAACATGGTTCACTCCGCCAAATAGCTGGTGATCATCACATCCGGCCCCACGCTCTCGCAGGCCAGCGCGCCCTCGGGCAGCCGCGGCAGCGCCCCCTCGCCGGCGGTCAGCGCCACGCCTCCCGCCCCCAGCAGCCGCGGCGCCTGGAACAGCACCAGCTTGTCCACCCAGCCCCCCGCCAGCATGGCGCCGTTGAGCTGCGCCCCCGCCTCCAGCAGCACCGAGGTGATCTGCTCGCCGCCCAGCCGCCGCAGCGCCCCTTCCAGATCCACCCGCCCCGCCGCGTCCGCCGCCACCCGCTCCACCCGCGCCCCGGCCTTCTCCAGCGCCGCCTGGGCCTCGAGCCCGCCCCCGGTGTGGAACACCAGCACGTCATGGCGCCGCCGGGCCGACTGCAGCAGTTGCGCCCCCGCCGGCAGGCGCAGCCGGCTGTCGAGCACCACCCGCAGCAGCGGCCGCCGCCGCGCCCGCTTGGTGCGGTCGGTCAGCAGCGGGTCGTCGGCCAGCACCGTGCCGATTCCGGTCAGCACCGCATCGCTATGGTGCCGCATCTGCTGCACCCGCTCGCGCGAGGGGGTGGAGCTGATCCAGCGCCGCGCGCCGGGCCCCACCTCGGGCGGCGCCGCATCCGCCGGCGCGGCGATGCGCCCGTCCAGGCTGACCGCCGCTTTCAGCGTCACAAACGGCCGGCCGCGCCGGATCCAGGTGGAGAAATCCTCGTTGAGCTGGCGCGCCTCCCGCCCCAGGCAATCGCTCTCCACCGCGATCCCGGCCGCCTGGAGCTGGCGAAACCCCTCCCCCGCCACCTGCGGGTTGGGATCGCGCATCCCCGCCACCACCCGCGCCACCCCGGCCGCCTTGATCGCCTCCACGCACGGCGGCGTGCGCCCGCTGTGGCAGCAGGGCTCCAGGTTGAGGTAGAGCGTTCCCCCGCGCGCCCGTTCGCCCGCCTCCGCCAGCGCCAGCGCCTCGGCGTGCTCCACCCGCTCGTACAGGTGCGTGCCCCGGCCCACGATCTGCCCGTCCTTCGCCACCACCGCCCCCACCCGCGGGTTGGGCGAGGCCAGCCCCGTGCCTTCTCCCGCCAGGCGCAGCGCCTCCCGCATGAAATCGAGGTCGTTCAGCCGGTACATGCTCTTGAAATTGTAATGCTATGATCGGTGCCGGATGGTCGAACTCCCGCCCAACGAATACCGCGCCCTCATCCAGGCGATCGAACAGGCCATCGGGCAGGCGGCCGCTGCCCCCGCCGCCGCGACCGCCGCTCCGCTCCCGCTCCCGACCGCGGCCCGCGGCTTGGCCGCCGCCATCGAGCACACCCTGTTGGCTCCCGATGCCACCGCCGCCCAGATCGCCCAGCTCTGCGCCGAGGCCGAGGCCTGGGGCTGCGCCGCCGTCTGCGTCAATCCCGCCTGGGTGGCCGCCGCCGCCGCCCGCCTGCGCCCCACCCCGGTGCGCGTGGTGGCGACGGTGGCCTTCCCCCTGGGCGCCGCCCCGACCGCGGTCAAGCGGGCCGAGGCCGCCGAGTGCCTCAAGCTCGGCGCCGACGAGCTCGACATGGTGATCAACCTGGGCGCCCTGCTCGGTGGCGCCGATTCCCAGGTGCGCGCCGACATCCGCGGCGTGGTCGAGCTCGCCCACGCCGCCGGCGCTCCGGTCAAGGCCATCCTGGAAACCGGCTTGTTGAGCCAGGCGCACAAGGTCCGCGCCTGTGAGCTGGCGCTCGAGGCCGGCGTGGATTTCGTGAAGACCTCCACCGGCTTCGGCCCCGGCGGCGCCACCGTGGCCGACGTCGCCCTCCTGCGCGCCACCGTCGGCGACCGCGCCGGCGTCAAGGCCTCCGGCGGCATCCGCACCCTGGCCCAGGCCCAGGCCCTGCTCGCCGCCGGCGCCTCCCGCCTCGGCACCAGCCACACCGCCGCTATCCTGGCCGAACTGCCCCGGCCCTAACCGCCTATCGGGCGGTCACCCCTCGGCGCCGCTGCCATCCCAGCCCCAGCAACCCCAGCAGTCCGGTCGCCAGCAGCGCCCCCGTCGCCGGTTCCGGCACCGCCGCCTGCTGGGTCACGTCGCTGATGTCCAGCACCGCTTTGTTGTTGCTGAACGAATTGCCGGTGAGGCCTTGAAAGTTGAGCGCCTCCAGCGGCACCGCATTCGGCGGGTAGCTGACATCGTTGGCCAGGGTGAAGCCGTCGGTGGTGGCGGCGTTGACGTCGGCGAAGGTGACCAGCAGCGGCTGCGCCGTGGCGGTGGCGGCGGTGACGTACAACCCAACGAAGCCACCGGAGGAGATGTTGCTCAGCCCGCCGCTCGCGGTCTCGATGGAAAACACAATCGTGAACTGCGACAGCGTGTTGGTGTTGTTGATGAAGTTGGTGAACGAGCCGACCACCGTTTGGCTGAAGTTGTCGGGCGCGAGGTTCGAGGAATTGAACGTGAACCCGGCCGTCCCGATCGGCGCTGTGAACGTGTCCAGCGCCACCACCAGCGGCGAGGTCGCCGTGGCGCCGCTGCAGGCGGCGTTGTTGTAGCAGGCCAAGCTGACCGTGAGCGAGTCGCCCGCCAGCGTATTCGCCCGCGCCGCGGCCGCCACCGCCAGCACCAACCCGCCGATCGCCAGCGCCGACCGCCGCCTTGCCCTGAGCCAGTTCCGTTTCCGCATGTTCTTCCACACCCTCCCGCTCCGCGCGCACCGGCGCGGGGCGCTAATAGCCAAATGGCACTGCGCGCCAATGGCGCTCGGCCCGGGCGGAAACGGGGAAGCGGAGGGGACCGCACCGAGGCGCGACTGGCAGATAGACTCCCGAAGCCAACGATGCAAGTGCAGGGCCATCCCGCGCCGCTGATAATCCTCCACTTAGGCCGCGCCGCCGCCGCCGCGCAGGAGCCTGGCTTCCGCAAATGCGCAAACCGTTGCGCCCTCACTGCATTGTCGTGGTGCCGTAGAACACCACCAGGCCGACGTTCAAATCCGCCGCCCCGGTCATGTCGGGTGGGGCGTCATAGTCGGTGTAGAAACTGAAGCCCTCGTGCCCGGCGCCGCCCTGGTCCACGATCAGGCCGCCGTACAGTTGCAGCGCGCGCGCCAGCGCGATGACCGCGGTCGAGTGCGTGGCCGGGTCGAGTTGCGTCCAATCCCCCGTCCAGGCCAGCACGCCCCCCTCGCACAGCACCGCCTGCGGCAGGGCATTGAAGCCATCGCCCGATTTGCCGGTGGGGAAGGCGTCGCAGGTGGCGCTGTTGATCAAGTCGGGCGAGCCCACCAGCAGCACGGTGTGGTTGAGGCAGGTGGCGCAGTCCAGCTCGCCCGGCATGATGTCGCCCGCCCCCGCCACCAGCCCCGCCGCCGTGGCCCCGCCCAGGTTGGGCGCCGAGGTCGCCAGGTTGCCGCTGAAGACGCCGCGCACGCCGCACACCGTCTCCCCCGCCCCCCCGCACAGCCCGCTGCCATAGCCATTCACCCCGAAATTGATGGGCTGGCCTTGGCTGTTCACGTAGAGCTGGTCCATCTCGTAGAAATTGCCGGTGGTGTCGTCAATGATGAAGTCCTTGCCGTCGTAGGAGCCGAAGCAACCGGTGGCGCCGAATTGCGCCGGCGGCAGCCAGCCGCAGGAGGGCGTCCAAACATCTCCGGGCGGGTTGGGCACGCTGGCGCTGTCGTGCCGCCAGCCCGGGCCGTAGTTGAAGTCGTTGAAGCCGGTGCTGCCGTAGCTGTCGTTGGTGTGCTGCACCGGCATGGCAAAGCCTGCCTGGTTGGTATTGAGATCGGGCGGTGCCCAGCCCGCCGTCAGCGTGGCCAGGTCGCGGCCGCTGCCCCAGCGTGGGTTGGCGCCGGCATAGAGCCACGCCGCCGCCGGACTGGTGAAGAAGCACCCCGGGCACGCCGTCGCCGTCGGCGGCGCCTCCACCGTCAGCACCCGCACGCTGCCCAGGCCGCTGACCCCGTTGGCGTCGGTGGCGGTCACGGTATACTGCCCCGGCGCCGCCGCCGTGAACACCCCGCTGGCCGCGTCTACCTCGCCGCCGTTGGTCGCCGTCCAGCTCAGCGTGGCCGGCACGCTGCCGTCGGCATAGTGGGCGGTCAGCGTCGCCGTCTCGCCCGCCAGCAGCACCAGCCCCGGCGGCGCGACCGTCAGCGCCGCCGCCGCCGCAATGCTGACCGTCGCGCTGGCCTGGGCGCCGTGGCTGTCGGTGGCGGTGACCGCGAAGTTGCCCGCCGCGCTGGCGGTGAAGACGCCGCCGGAGGTGATGCTCCCCCCGCCGCTGGCGGCCCAGCTCACGCCGCTGGGGGTGCTGCCGTCGGAATAGGTGGCGGCGAAGGTCTGGCTCTGGCCCACCGTCAGCGCGGCGCTGGCCGGCGCCACGCCCAATGTCGGCGCCGCCGCGATGCTGACCGTCGCGCTGGCCTGGGCGCCGTGGCTGTCGGTGGCGGTGACCGCGAAGTTGCCCGCCGCGCTGGCGGTGAAGACGCCGCCCGAGGTGATCGTCCCCCCGCCGCTGGCGGCCCAGCTCACGCCGCTGGGGGTGCTGCCGTCGGAATAGGTGGCGGCGAAGGTCTGGCTCTGGCCCACCGTCAGCGCGGCGCTGGCCGGCGCCACCCCCAGCGCCGGCGGCGGTGGCGCCGACGCCGGTGTGTAGGTGAACACCGCGCTCCACAGGTCGGGGTTGCTGTAGTTCGACGACTCGATGCGCAGGTCGTAGCTGGCGCCGGCGCTGAGATTTGTCAGCGTGGCGGTGTGCTGCGTCAAGAGTTTCCAGACGGCGTAATGCAGCGCCCCGCCGCCGCTGTGCAGCGCATACCAGACCTGCGTGTTCAGCGCCGCGCTGGTCGCCCAGCTCAGCGTCAGCGTGCTGGGGTCGGGGCTGGCCAGGGTCGGCAGCGGCAGCGTGCCCGTCCCGGTGGTGGTCGGCAGGGAACTGGCGGCCGCCGCCACCGCCACCCCGGCGCTGGCCTGCTGCCCCAGCCCGTCGCTGGCGCTCACGCGGAAGCTGCCCACCGCGCTGGCGATGTAAACGCCCGCCGCCGTGATCGTGCCCCCGCCGCTGGCGCTCCAAGTGATCGCGCTCGGCGTCGAGCCGTCCGAATAGCTGGCCACGAACGTCTGGCTCTGCCCCACCTGCAGGCTGACGCTGGGCGGGCTGATGCCCAGGCTGACCACCGGTGGCGGCCCGCCGCCGGTGGTGAAGGAAAACACCGCGCTCCACAGGTCCGGATTGCTGTAGTTCGACGATTCGATCCGCAGATCGTAGCTCGTACCCCCCGCCAAGCCGGACAGCGTGGCGCTGTGCGCCGTCACCAGCTTCCAGTTGGCATAGTGCTGGCTCAGGCTGGCGCCGTGCACCCCGTACCAGACCTGGGTGTTCAAGCCCGCCGCCGTGCTCCAGCTCAGCGCCACCGAGGTCGCGCTCGGGCTGGACACGCTCGGCTGCGGCAGCGTCCCCGTCCCCTGCGCCGCCGCCCACCCCCCGGCCGCTCCCAGCGCGACTAGTCCCGTCCACGCCGCCCGCCAGCGCGCGCCCCGCAGCATTGCCATTTTCGCCTCGATTGCTGGATGCGTATCCAGAGAGGCTGGCCAGTGCTGGAGATGCCCGCCAAAAGGCGAGTTGCGCGCTGCCCCCGGCCCCACGCCGCCCTCGGTATGCTATGGTGAAAAGCAAGAGCGGGAGTAGTTCAGTGGTAGAACGCCAGCTTCCCAAGCTGGATGTCGCCGGTTCGATCCCGGTCTCCCGCTCCAGCTAGCCCTCGCCCACCAGCCGCGCCAGGCGGCGGTCCAGCGTCCACAACGGCATAGCCGCGGCCAGAGCCGCCGCTGCCAGGTGCACGTCCACCCAGCCCACCCCCTGGCCCCGCCAACCCCGCCGCTCCACCACCTCCAGGACCAGCCCGTCATCCAGCCGCGGGACGGCGGGGAGGTGCTGCAACAGGGCCAGGGTTCGCCTCCGGTCCGGCAACCGCCCGCACGCCAATTCCCCCACCACCATCGCGTGCGTGGCCACTTCGCCGGCCAGCAGCTTGGCCGCCAGCTCGGGGTTGCCCAGGCGAAAATGCTCCACCCACACCGAGGTGTCCACCAGGGTCACGGCCGCCGCCGCCGCGGCGGCCTCATCTTGGGCGCGCTGCCGCCCAGCGCCGCCAGCTCTCGCGCCGCCTCGCGCGCGATCAGCGCCTCCAGCCCGCGGTGGATGAGCGCCGTCTTCTCCCGGATGCCGGTCAGCCGCCGCGCCTCCTCGATCAGCTCCGCGTTCAAGTTGAGCGTGGTTCTCGTATGCATGCATCTGCATTATAGATGCAGAGCAAGACGCGGCGACGACCGAGTGGTCTCGGGGCAGACCAGTTCGAGGTCGAGGAGCGGGGTTGCCTACCGGGTCCCGCTCGCGGGGGTCGCGCCGCTTTGCCTGCTGGCAAAACCGGCGCGAAAGGCTGCGAAATTCCGCAGGGCGGCCCGCCCCCGGGAAGCGAATTCGGCGCGGCCCCAGCGAGGCGCAGCGCCGACTCGGGGCCATGGGGCCCCCGAGTCGGCGCGAGCAAAAGCGGGACGCGCGCCGCAGGCGCGCTGGGGCCCGCGCCCACCAATTCGTCGCCGGCAAGCAACGCCTCGCCTGCCGAGCCGCCTCGACCGTCTCAGGGCGGCCGAGGGGGCCGCGGCCAACGGGAGCGGGCGGGGGCGCAGCCCCCGATCAAGGGAGGCGCAAGCCTCTCCCCGCCCCCCGCCCCCGTGCCAAACTAGGCAACTTCCCCACCCCCGGCTTCCCCCGGCCCCGGCGCTATAATCGAGGGAAGCAGTTCCACTCTGGCTGGAGGAGGCCGTTTGCGCGCCCTACGCACCACCCTGATCGTGCTCGCCGGGTTGTTGCTGGCGCCCCTTGCCCCGGCCCAGTCGCTCGACGCCTTCGTCGGCCTCAATGCCCTGACCGCCAGCCAGGCGGTGCAGAATATCCCCCGCCTGGGCGGCGGCCTCTTCCCCAGCGCCGGCGTCAATCTGTTCTTGGGCGCGGTGGGCGTGGGCGGCGAGGTGGCCTTCCGCGCCACCCCCAACAGTTCCAGCCTGCGGCCGATCTACTACGATTTCAACCTGCTGCTCGACCCCTTCCACATCAGCCGCTCCATCGTGCCCGAACTGATGGTCGGCCTCGGGGCCCAGACCGTGCGCAGCTACCAGGGCCTGGCGCAGTGCAGCGGCCTGGGGGGATGCGCCAGCTATGCCAGCAGCCATCTCTCCGCCCACCTCGGGCTGGCGTTCAAGGTGTATCTGACCGAACATATCTTCTTGCGCCCGGAGGCGCATTTCTACTTCATCCGCAACAACCAGCAATTCCAGGCCTCGAGCGCCGAGCGCTTTGGCGTTTCCCTGGGCTACACCCTGGGCGGGGGCTAGCGCAACCGATGGGCGCCCGGGACCGTCTCATATGCTTCTAGCAGAACAGGAGAACGCGTGAAAATCTTCCGTTGGGTAGTCCTGGCCGCGGTTTGCCTGACCTGGACCAGCTTCTCGCTCGGGCAATCGGTGGATGCCTTTTTCGGCTTCAATGCCCTCGTCACCAAGGCCGGGCCGAGCGGCGTGCCCAAGCTGGGCGGCGGCCTCTACCCCAATGTGGGCGGCGACCTGATCTTCCTGCCCCACGGCCTCGGCATCGGCGCCCAGGTGGCCTGGCGCGGCAGCATGACGAGCTACAATGTGCGCCCCGTCTTCTACACCTTCAACCTGGTCTGGGAGCCGGTGGCCCCGGGCTTCTCGGTGCGGCCCGACATCGCCGTCGGCTTTGGCGCCGAGAACCTGCGCATCTACACGGGCGCGCTGAACTGCGGCTACTTCGGCTGCAACAACCACTCCAGCTCCAACCATCTCGTGCTGCACGCCGGCTTCGGCCTCAAGGTCTACCTCTCCGATCATATCTTCCTGCGTCCGTCGGTGGACTACTACAACATCCACAACAACGTCGAGTTCGCCGTGCCCAACGCCTGGCAGGTGGGCGTCTCCATCGGCTACACCCTGGGGCCCAGTTCCTAGCCCGCGTTTCTCGCCGCGGCGTGGCGCTTGACACAGCTCTGCTTTGGCGGGAGCATCACATATCGAGGTCGCTATGGTAAGCAAGCAGTGCGTGGCCTGCGGCGAATACTTCGTCGGCGAGCTGAACGGCGACTACTCCTGCCCCGTCTGCCGCCAAGCGGGCGTCTCGCAGCGGCTGCGGCCGCTGGCCACGCTCGACGATCTCGGCCGCGGCGATGCTCCCCGCGCCGCGGGCGCCCCCGGCGCCACCAAGGGGCAGGCCGCCTAGCCGCCGCCTAGCCCATGCCCGCGCTCATTTGTGACCTGCGGCCGCAAGCGGCCGAGCTGGCCGCCGAGTATGGCCAACTGTGCGAAGCCGGCGAGGCGCTGGCGCTGTTCTGGCCCTGCGCCGCCCTCTACCCGCCCGCCGATTGGGCGGCGGTGCGCCACCCCGGCGAACTGGCCGCCGCCTGGGAAGACGAGCGCATCGCCCTGCTGGCCACGGAGGGTCCCGGCCTGCCGCCTTGGCTGCTGCTGGAAGACTTCCACCGCCTGCTGCTGATCAGCCCCGCTTCCGCCCCCGCCGCCCTCGGTCCGGAGGAGCGCCGCCTGCTGGACGCCCTCTTCGCCGCCGGCGCCGAAGCCGTCGAACTGCTGCCCCCGGCCGCCGCCCGCGATTTGGCCCAAAGCTGGTGCAGCGGCCGCCGCGCCGGCGCCCTCGTCCTCACCCCCTGACCCCGCCCGCGCCCGGCAGGCGTGAGCCTCAGCGCCCGCCCTGGGGGTCGGCATGCACCACCGCCGGCGGCAGCGGCACCGGCGGCAGCCCCATCAGCACCCGATACTCCGGCCGCATCCGCAGCGGGGCAAACTGCGGGTCGGTCAGCGACTTCTTGATGTCGCGATAGTGCTGCTCATAGGCTTGCCGGAACTGGTGCAGCGCGTCGTCCAGCATCCCCATCGAGCAGAACAGCCGCGACAGGTCGTAGTGAAACCGCGGCGTATCGCTGCCGGCCGGGTCGGCCACCAGGGTGCCGTTGCCGGTGGCGGGAAACAGCGAGTTCGGATCAATCTCGATGGCATGGCGGTAGGCCGCCAGCGCCGGCTGAAAGTGCTTCTGGGAGAACTCGGCGCCGCCCAGATTGACGTAGTAGGTGGCCTTGGTGTTGTCCAGCCGCAGCGCCTTGCTGAACTGCTTGGCGGCAGCCTTGTACTTGCGCCGCATGTAGTACACCGTGCCCAGGTTGTTCACATAGGTGGCGCTGTGGCGGTCGCGCTTGATCGCATTCTTGTAGTTCTTCTCCGCCTGCCCGAGGTTGTTGGTCTGTTGGTCGGCGATCGCCAGCCGGTTGTAGATGCTGGCGTCGGCCTGGTGGTGTTTGATGGCGTCCTGGAGCAGGCGGATCGCCGCCGCGTAGTCGCGCCGGGCCAGGAAGATGTCGGCGCGCTCGCCCACCGTCAGCAGCGGGGTGGGGCGGGCGTCGTTGGAGGAATAGGCCGGGATTTGCGCGCCCAAGCCCGGGCCCCATCCCACCAGCAGGCCCAGGGCGAGGGTACTCCCCAGGGCAGTGCGCTTGTGCAGCTTCATCGCAGGCCTCCTGCGAACCGAATTCTGCCCCTAGTATCCTCTCCCATGGGAGCTATTTCAAGCGGACGCGGCCGCGCCCGGCCTCAGCCCCCGCCCCCGCCCCGACCGCCGCCGCCGCCGCCCAGGGCGTGGAAGATTCGCCCCAAGAAGCCCCGCTTCTTCGGCTTGGGCGGCGGCGCCGGAGCAGGTTTGGCCAATAATCTTGGCGCCGGCGGCGGCGGCGCCTCCAACCGGGGCGCCGGGCGGGGCGGCGGCGGCGGCGCCGGATTGCCCAGGTGCAGCAGCCGCAGCGTGCCGGCGATCACCCCCCGCGGCACCAGCTCGGTCGGGTGCAGGTGGCACATCTCCGTCGGCTGCGTCCCCTCCAGATAGTAGTCGGTCTCCACCTGCGCCACCGGGCACAGCGGCGTGGCCACTTGCCGCGACTCGGTGTCGATCTTTACCCCCACCACCCCCGGCGGCGGCGTGAACGGCTGCACGTTCTGGTAGCTCGGCAGCGCCACCGCCTCTTTCATGAATTCCGTCCAGATGGGCAGCGCCGCGTGCGCGCCTTCGATATTGAGGTTCTGGTAGTTGTCCAGCCCCACCCACACCACGCACAGCAGGTTGCTGGTGAAGCCCGCGAACCAGGCGTCGTGCGAGCTGCCGGTCTTGCCCGCCGCCGGCGCGCTGAAGCCCGACTCCCGCACCCGCTCCGCCGTGCCCGCGTCCATCACCGACTCCATCAGGTTGGTGGTCAGAAACGCCACCCGCGGGTCCAGCACCGCTTGCGGCTGCGGGTCCTGCCGGTAGATGCTCTGCCCGTTGGCGTCCTGCACCGAATACACCAGCCGCGGCGCCAGCCGCACCCCGGCGTTGGCGAACACGGTGTAGGCCGAGGTCATCTGCAGCGGCGTGGCGGTGTAGGTCCCGATCGCCTCCGACGGCGTCGGCTGCGCGTTGACGATGCCGGCCGCGTGCGCCAGGTCGGTCACCGCCTGCAGCCCCACCTCCTCCGCCAGCGAGATGGTGGCGTTGTTGAGCGAGTGCTCCAGCGCGGTGCGCAGCGTCACCTGGCCGTAGTATTTGTTCTCGAAGTTGGCGGGCTGATAGCCGCCCTCGAAGGTGGTGGGCTCGTCCATCAGGGTCGAAGTCTGGGTGATGGGGGTGAGGTTGCTCAGCAGCCCGGTCTCCAGCGCGGTGGCGTAGACAAACGGCTTGAAGATGCTCCCCGTGGGCCGCTCCGCCAGGGCGTGGTCGAGCTGGCTTTGCGCATAGTTGCGTCCCCCCACCAGCGCCAGCACCGCCCCGGTGTGCGGGTCCATCGCCACCAGCGCCACCTGCGCCCGCGGCAGCGGCTTGCCTCCCCGCCGCCGCCGCCGCAGCCCCGCCAGCTCCTGGTCCACCCCCTTCATCCCCAGCGCCACCGCCCGTGCCGCCGCCGCCTGCAGGTCCGGGTCCAGGGTCGAGTAGATGCGGTAGCTGTGGGTGGTGAGTTGGTGGTCGCTGATCTGGTCGCTCAGCCGGTCGCGCACCAAATCCACAAAATAGGGGGCGTCGCTGGCGTCGTCGTTGGCCGCCGTCACCCCCAGCGGCGCCGCCATCGCCACCGTCCGCTGCGCCGCTGTGATCCCTCCGGCTTGGTACATCGCCTCCAGCACCTGGTTGCGCCGCCGCACCGCCCGCCCCGGATGCCGGTAGGGCGAGTCCGCGTTGGGCCCGTGGATCATGCCCGCCAAAAGCGCACACTCCGGCAGCGTGAGCTGCTGCACCGACTTGTCAAAGTAGGCGTCCGCCGCCTCGCCAAACCCGTGGATGCTGTAGCTGCCCCGCTGCCCCATGTAGAGCTGGTTGGCGTAGAGCTCGAAGATCTGCTCCTTGGTCAGCCGCTCCTCCAACTCCATCGCCACCAGCGTCTCGGTCAGCTTCCGCCGCCAGGTGCGCTGAAAGCCCAGCCCGAAAATGTTGCGCGCCGTCTGCATGGTGATGGTGCTGGCGCCCTGCTCCCGCCGTCCGCTGCGCACGTCGCGGTACACCGCCGCCGGCACCCGCCACCAGTTCACCGCCCCGTGGTGGAAAAAGTCCCGGTCCTCGATGTCCAGCACCGCATGGATCAGCGTGGGCGGCAGGTCCTGGTAGTGCACCAGCTTGCGCTTCTCCCGCTTGGCGTTGAACAGCGAGGTCACCAGCTCCGGCTCCAGGTCGTAGCTGGCCAGCGCCGACTGGTCGAGGCTGTCGGTGATGCTGCTCACCGCCCCGTTGGCGAACTGCACCTGCACCGGCAGCCGGGCGTGGTAGGCCTCCGGCCCCGGCTGGATGGCGATCAAGTCGCCGGCGGTGGTATACCGTCCCACCGGCGAGGCCTGGTCCTGCGCGTACCCGGCCTGCTGCAGCCAGTTCACCAGCTCCGCCGGCGTCAGCCCCTCCCCCACCGCCACCGTCCGCGGCGCCGCAAACAGCAGCGAGGTCTGGCTGAAAATGGGCGAGGCCAGCCGCGCGTCAATCACCTGCGCGTAAACGTCGTAATAGTGGATGAAGCCCACCCCGCCCGCCACAAATCCGGCCAGCAGCAGCGTCAGCAGCACCCGCCCCAGCGGATGCGCCAGCCATCGTATCCAGGGTCGCGTTGTGATGGTCAGCCGCACCGTCCGCCTCGCTCCCCCACGCGTGGTGTCCCAACATCTTCAGGATACCGCATGCCCACTACGCGCATCCAACCCTCATGGTCTCGACCCGCGACCTGCTGCGCGCCTGGGCCGCCCTGCTGCGCGGCCGCCAACCCGCCCTCTCCATCGAGATCACCAAAGAGTGCCCCCTGCGCTGTCCCGGCTGCTACGCTTTTGCCGCCGACCATGTTGGACGCGGCCGCGACCTCAAGCAACTGCATGATCTTCGCGGCCAGGCCCTGGTCGACGGGGTGACCGCGCTGGTCCGCCGCCAGCGCCCGCTGCACGTCTCCCTGGTCGGCGGCGACCCCCTCGTCCGCTACCGCGAGTTGGAGCTGCTGGTGCCCCGCCTGCTCGCCCTCGGCACCTTTGTCCAGATCGTCACCAGCGCCTTCCGCCCCCTGCCCCCCGCCTGGGCCGGCCTCGACCGCTTCGAGCTGGTGGTCTCGGTGGACGGCCTCGCCCCCGACCACGACCGCCGCCGTCAACCCGCCACCTACCCCCGCATCCTGCAGCATATCCAAGGCCACCAGGTGGTCATCCACTGCACCATCACCGCCCCCATGGCCCGCCCCGGCTACCTGGAAGAGTTCGTCCAGTTTTGGTCGGCCAACCCCAACGTCAAGAAAATCTGGATGAGCATCTTCACCCCCCAGCGCGGCGACGCCTTGGCCGAGATCCCCACCCCCGCCCAGCGCGCCCGCATCCTCGCCGACCTGGGCCACCTGCCCGGGCGCTACCCCAAGCTCGACCTGCCGCGCGGCCTGGTGGCGATGTTCGCCCGCCCCCCCGCCTCGCCCCGCGCCTGCGTCTTTGCCCGCGCCACCGCGGTCGTCTCCGCCGACCTGCGCACCGCCATCGTGCCCTGCCAGTTCGGCGGCGATCCCGACTGTTCCCGCTGCGGCTGCTTCGCCTCCATGGGCCTGGCCGCGGTCGCCGAGCACCGCCTGGTCGGCGGCCTCACCGCCGGCCACGTCTTCCGCGCCTCCGCCAATTTCGGCGAGCAGGTCGCCCGCTGGCTGCCCGCGCGCAAGCCTCCGCCCGCCGCTTAGGCCCGCGCCGCCCCCACCGCCGCCGCCACCTCGGTAGCCGCCACCTCCCGCACCGTCTTGCTGGCCCGATCCACCAGCTCGACGATGCCCTGCGCCGCCTTCTTGCCCACCGTGATGCGGGTCGGGATGCCCACCAAATCCGCGTCCTTGAACTTCACCCCCGGCCGCTCGTCGCGGTCGTCCAGCAGCACGTCCCGCCCCTGCCCCCGCAGCTCGTCATAGAGCTGCTGGCTGACCGCGGCCACGGCCGCGTCGCCCAGGTTGGTGGGGGTGATCACCACCTCGTACGGCGCGATCGCCGCCGGCAGCCAAAACCCGTCCTGGTCGTGGTTCTGCTCGATGGCGGCGGTGAGGATGCGCTCCATGCCGATGCCATACGAGCCCATGATCGGCACCACCTCCCCGCCTTGGGCGTCGAGCACCCGCACCCCCAGCCCCAGGCTGTACTTGCGCCCCAGCTTGAAGATGTGCCCCACCTCGATCGCCTGCGACACCCGCAGCGCCTGGCCGCAGGTTGGGCAGCCGTCGCCGCTGCGCACGTTGCGCACATCCACCCATTCCGGCTGGAAATGCACCTCCGGAGTGACGTGGCGCAGGTGGTAGCCCTCCTGGTTGGCGCCCACCGTCAAGTTCGACCGCCCCTGCAGCGCCGCGTCGGCCAGCACCCGCCCCGGCTGCTTCAGCTGCAGCGGCCCCACCGAGCCCGGCGGCGTGCCGGTGAAGGCCACGATCTCTTCCGCATGCGCCGGCCGGAACTCCTTGCCGCCGAAGGCGGTCTGCAGCTTGGCCTCGCTGGCCTCGTCGTCGCCCCGCACCAGCACCAGCACCGGCTGCCCCTCGACCATATACACCAGCGACTTCGCCAGCCGCCCCGGCGCCTCGCCGGTGAAGGCCGCCAGCTCGGCGATGGTGCGCGCGTTGGGGGTCGCGAAGCGCTCCGGCTCCCCCGCCGCCGGCGGGTCCACCACCGCCGTCGGCCTGCCCGCCGCCTTCTCCAGGTTGGCGGCGTAGCCGCAGCCCGCGCACATCGCCACCATGTCCTCGCCCGCCTCGCCCAGCACCATGAACTCCTGCGACTGCGAGCCTCCCATCGCCCCCGAGTGCGCCTCCACCGCCACGTAGCGCAGCCCGCAGCGGTCAAAGATGCGCCGATACACCCGGTCGTGCTTCTGGTAGCTGACGTCCAGCCCGGCCTCGTCCACATCGAAGCTGTAGGCGTCCTTCATAATGAACTCCCGCACCCGCAGCAGCCCCGAGCGCGGCCGCGGCTCGTCGCGGAACTTGGTCTGGATCTGGTACCAGATCTGCGGCAATTGCTTGTAGCTGCGCAGCTCCTTGCTGGCGATGGCGGCCATCACCTCTTCTTCGGTCATCCCCAGGCACAGGTCGCGCTGGAAGCGGTCCTTCAGCCGAAACAGATTGCTGCCCATCAGCTCCCAGCGCCCGCTCGCCTGCCACACCTCGGCCGGATGCAGCGCCGGCAGGTGGAACTCCTGCCCGATGGTGTCCATCTCCTCCCGCACGATCGCCTGGATCTTCAGCAGCGACCGCCACGCCAGCGGCAGGTAGTCGTAAATGCCGGCTGCGAGCTGGCGGATGTAGCCCGCCCGCAGCAGGAAAATGTGGCTGGCGACCTCGGCGTCGGCCGGCGCCTCGCGCAGCGTCGGAATGAAGGCCTGGGACCATCGCATAGAGAAAAATGGTAGCAGATGCCCGCTCGCGCCCCCAGAGGAGGCTGTGGCACAGCCCATCTTGGCTGTGCAAGCCTCCCTGGGCGAAGGCCCATGCAACGCCCCCGCCCTCCCGCCCGCTCTAAGCCAACAACCGGAGGATCCAGCCATGCAGGCGGTGGTGTTCCATGGGGTGGGCGACATTCGCCTCGACGATGTGCCCGAACCGAAGATGCGCGAGCAAACCGATGCCATCGTGCGCATCACCGCCAGCGCCATCTGCGGCACCGACCTGCACATGGTGCGCGGCAGCATGGGCGGCATGCAGCCCGGCACCATCCTGGGCCACGAGGGCGTGGGCGTGGTGGAGGCGGTGGGGCGCGGGGTGCGCAATCTCAAGCCCGGCGACCGCGTGGTGATCCCTTCCTCCATCGCCTGCGGCGACTGCGTCTATTGCCGCGCCGGCTACTACTCCCAGTGCGACCGCGCCAACCCCAACGGCCCCCTGGCCGGCGCCGCCTTTTTCGGCGGCCCCAAGTCCAGCGGCCCCTTCGACGGCCTGCAGGCCGAGCGCGCCCGCATCCCCTTCGCCCACGTCGGCCCGGTGAAGCTGCCCGATGAGATTACCGACGACCAGGCCATCCTGCTCAGCGACATGTTTCCCACCGGTTACTTCGCCGCCGAGCTGGCCGAGGTGCGCCCCGGCCGCTCGCTGGCGGTCTTCGGCTGCGGCCCCGTGGGCCAGTTCGCCATCGCCAGCGCCAAGCTGCTCGACGTCGGCCGCGTGCTGGCGGTGGACTGCGTTCCCTCGCGCCTCGCCCTGGCGCGCGAGCAGGGCGCCGAGGTCATTGACTTCAGCCGCGAGGACCCGGTGCAGGCCATTCGCGACCTCACCGGCGGCGCCGGCGTGGACCGCGCCATTGACGCCGTCGGCGTGGACGCCACCCGCGCCCAGAAGGGCCCCGCCGCCGCCACCACCCAGCAGCGCCGCCAATTCGAGCAGGAACAGCAGGAGCTGGGCGAGGAGCGCCGCGAGGGCGCCTGGGCCCCCGGCGACAGCCCCTCCCAGGCCCTCGCCTGGGTGGTGCAGGCGCTGGCCAAGGCCGGCACCCTCAGCATCGTCGGCGTCTACCCCGAACTCGCCCAGCACTTTCCCATCGGCCTGGCCCTGAACCACAACCTCACCCTGCGCATGGGCGGCTGCAACCACCGCAAATACCTGCCCAAGCTCATCCGCCTGGTCGCCAGCGGCGTCATCCACCCGGAAAAGCTCCTCACCCAGCGCGAAACCTTCCCCGACGCGATCGAGGCCTACCGCGCCTTCGACCAGCACAAGCCCGGCTGGCTCAAGGTCGAGCTCAAGCCCGCCCCCGCCCGCCGCGCCGCCTAAACCGCCGCCAGCGCGCCCGCAATCGCTGTCAGCCTGCTAAAATGGTGTCCAACCCGAGCCGACGTAGCTCAGTTGGTAGAGCGGCTGATTCGTAATCAGCAGGTCCGCGGTTCAATCCCGCGCGTCGGCTCCAGCCCTCCCGGCGCGGAGGCGCGCGCTCGTCCATGCCCGGCCCGCAAGGCGCCGGGCAGGAGATCGGGAGGCCAGCGGAGCCAGAATCGGCGCTTGGCGGACTCCATCAAGGTCTGGATCGAAATCGCCCAGTTCGCCGCCTACCTGGCGGCGGGCGCATCCGCAGTCGGGGCCATGTGCGCCTATCGCCGCAACGCGCGGCTGGAACGCGCGAAATGGGCGGTTTCCCTCTACGAAAAATTCTACGAGGGCGCGAATTACAAAGCGGTGCGCGACCTCCTTGACTGCGCCGAAACGGGAGCAGGAGCCGAGGACATAGCGAGACTGGTCGAGGCGGAGCCCTCGGGGTTCACCGACTAGTTGAATTTCTTTGAACTCGTGGCCTACCTGGTCCGGAGCACGCAGATGGAGCGCCGCGACGCATTGAGTCTTTTCCAGTACTACCTCGAGTGCCTGGCGCGCCACAACCCAGTCCGAGCGTATATTGAGGATCAGGCCAAGGGTTTCGAGAAGCTGTCCTGGCTCCTGCATGAAATCGAGAACTGAGAGGGGCCGCGCGCCCCGCCATATATTCTTTTACGGCACCCTTTTGCCTGGGCAGGCGCCGCCGGAGATCCGCCCGGCGCTGGAGGAACTGCGCCCTCTGGGTGCCGCAGTCCTGCGCGGAGCGCGCCTCTTCGACCTGGGCGATTTCCCGGGCGCGATAGCCGAACCCTCCGGGCCCGACCTGCGCGGCCAAATATTCCGTCTCCCGCCACAGCCTGAGGAACTGCTGCGGCGGCTGGACGAATACGAGGGCTACGACCCCGCCCGCGCCGCGCAAAGCCTTTTCGTGCGCCATGCGCACCGCGTAAGCCTGCCCCGTGGGCGCAGCGTCAACGCCTGGGTCTATTTCTACAACCGCAGCCCCAGCGCCGCCGGTGTCCTTGCCAAAGGGAGCTACCGCAGCAGGCGCGTCGCCGCCGCTCGCGCTCAGAGAGCGGCCGAACCCGCCTAATGCCGCGAGGCGTCGGCCTTGGCGCCCTGCACCGCCCCGAACTTCGCCAGCACCGGCTGGATGGCGGCGGCGTCGCCCACCGCCACGATCTGCAGCGTCGCCGGGTCGAGGTACTTTTGCGCCGCCCGCTGCACCTCGGCGGCGGTGACCGCCTGGATCCGGGCGGGGAAGCGGTCCCAATAGTCGGCCGGCAGGTGGTAGAGGGCCGAGACCAGCCAGTCGCCCAGCACCGCGTCCGGCTGCTCCAGCGACAGCGCCTGCCGCACCACGATGGCGCGTTCGGCGCGCCGCAGCTCCGCCGCCGGCACCGGCTCGATGCGGAGGCGCTCCACCTCGCCCAGCAGCGCCCCCAGCGCCTGCCCGGTCACGGCGGTGCGGAAATCCCCCAGCGCCACCCAGATCCCGCGGAACTCCGGCGCCGAGACCTGCGCCCCCACGTCGTAGGCCAGGCTCTGCTGGCTGCGCAGGTCGTTGAACAGCCGCCCCTGCGGCACCGCCCCCAGCACCTGGCTGAGCACCTGCAGCGCCAGATAGTCGGCGCTGGTGCGGCGCACCGCCAGGTTGCCCAGCATCATCGTGGTCTGCACCGAGCCCGGGCGGTCGATCAGAAAAATGCGCCGCGCCCTCGGCGCCGTGGGCTCGGGCGCCGGCGCCAGGCTCAGCTTCGAGCGGCGCCAGCCCCCCAGCCGCTTGTGGATCTCCGTCAGCAGCGCCGCCGGCTGCACATCCCCGGCGATCGCCAGGATGGCGTTCTGCGGCACATAGCGCTGCTGGTGCCACCCGTAAAACTGGTCGGGGTTGAACTGCCGCAGCGCCGCCGGCGTGGTGGTGCTCACCGCCGCCGGATAGGTGCCATAGAGCGCCGCCCGCAGCCGCTCCAGCCCCAGAAACTGCGGGTCGGCCTGCTGCTGGCTGAGCTGCGCCACCGCCTGCTTCTCGAGCTGCCCCCACTCGCTCGGCGGAAAACTGGGATGCAGCAGCATGTCGCTGGCAATGGCAAACCACTGCGCAAAGTTGCTCGACAGCCCCGAGGCGTTGAGCGTCGCCAGCCGGCTGCCGTAGCCGGAGGAGAACGTGGCGTGCGCGCCCAAGTCGGCGAGCTGGCCAGCGAGTTGGTCGGCGCTGTGCCCAATCGTCCCCAGGTTCATCATCTCCGCCGTGAACACCGCCAGCCCCGGCTGCTGGGCGGGCTCGTCGAAGCCGCCCGCGCCGTGGATCTCCAGCGCCAAGTCCACCGTCGGCAGGCGGTGGTTCTCCAGGATCAGCACCGTCAGCCCGTTGGGCAGCACCGTCTCCACCGGCCGCGGCAGGGTGAACTGCAGCGGCGCGTGGTTGATCGGGATCGGCGCCGGCGCCGGCCCCTGCGCCCCCAGCGGCAAGCTCAGCACCAGCCCCAGCAGCAGTCTCCTTCTCACGGCTTCCCCCCCATGGCCGGGGCCGGCAGCGTGACCACCACGGTCCGGTTGTTGGCGGCGAAGTACTGTTTGGCGACGCGCTGCACCTCTTGCGGCGTCACCGCCCGGAAGCGGTCGTAGACGCTGTAGACCAGCTCCGGTTGGTGGAAGTAGACGGCGTAGGTGCCCATGGAGACGGCGCGGTCGAGCGTGCCCCGCAGGCTGGAGAGGATGTCGGTATAGTCCAGCATCACCGCCCGGTCCACCTCCGCCTGGCTGACCCCCGCGGCGGCCACCTGGGCCACGCCCTCTTCGATGCCCCGCTCCAGGTCGGCCATTTTCTTGCCCGGCCGCAGCATCGCCTCGATCTCGAACAGTCCCGGCCCCCGCATCTGCGTCGGGTTGGCGCTGACCGTGAGCGCCAGGTGCTGGTCTTGCACCAGCGTCCGGCTGAGCCGCGAGGCGCGCCCGCGGGTGAGGATGTCGCCCAGCACGTTGAGCGCGTACCAGTCGGGCGCGTTGCCGTCGGGGATGCGGTAGGCGAGGACGATCCGCGGCAGGCGCGCGAACGCATCGGTCACGGTCTGGCGCCGCTCCTGCCGCTGCGGCGGCTCCGACATGTCTACCGCCGGCGGCGCCGCCTGCGGCGGAATGTCGCCGAAGTATTGCTTCACCCGGGCCAGCGCCGCCCCCGGCTCGAAGTCCCCCACCAGCGTCAGCACGCAGTTGTTGGGGGCGTAGTAGGTCTTGAAGAAGGCCACCACATCCGCCAGCGAGGCGGCCTTCAGATCCGCCATCGAGCCCACCACCGGGTGCTGGTAGCCGAAAGTGTCGTAGGCGAGCTCGGCCACCAACTCGTCCGAGCGCCCGTAGGCGACGTTGTCGGTGCGCAGCCGCCGCTCCTCCTCCACCGCCTGGCGCTCGTCGTCGAGCTTGGCTTGGCTGATGCCCAGCGGCAGCGAGCGCATCCGGTCGGCCTCCAGGTAGAGCCCTAGATCCAGTTGGTTGGCGGGCAGGGTCTCGAAGTAGTTGGTGCGGTCCTGGTTGGTGGTGCCGTTCAGGTTGGCGCCGTAGGTCGAGATCAAGCGGAAGAACTCGCCCTTGGGCACCTGCGGCGTGCCCTCGTACATCAGGTGTTCGAACAGGTGGGCGAGGCCGGTGTGCCCGCGGCGCTCGTTGCGCGAGCCCACGTCGTAGGTCAGGCACAGCGAGACCGTGGGCGCGCTGCTGTCGGGCGAGAGGATCACCCGCAGTCCATTGGCCAACGTCGCCTGCTGCAGCGGCAGCCGGATGGTCGCCGCCGGCGGCGCTTGGGCAGCCAGGCCGGCGGCCAGTGCCACCACACCGCCTAGGCGCAGCAGGGAAGGCATGGGTTCGCTCCAGTGGCGAGTCTAGGGGGCGGCTCCGGGCTTGTCAACGCCCCCCTCCCGGCTGCCGAGCCCCCGCTGGCCGTTGCCTCCGCCACTTTCCGGCCACGGTGGCTCAGAACCCAGCCACGGTGGCACAGCCAGTCTTGGCAGTGCAAACCCAGCCCTACTGGCCACAGTGGCACAGCCAATCTTGGCTGTGCAAACCCAGCGCACAGCCAGTCTTGGCAGTGCGAGCCCAGCCCTACCGGCCACGGTGGCACAGCCAATCTTGGCTGTGCAAACCCAGCGCACAGCCAGGCTTGGCAGTGCGAGCCCAGCCCTACCGGCCACGGTGGCACAGCCAATCTTGGCAGTGCAAACCCAGCGCACAGCCAGGCTTGGCAGTGCAAACCCAGCCCTACTGGCCACAGTGGCACAGCCAATCTTGGCAGTGCAAACCCAGCGCACAGCCAGTCTTGGCAGTGCGAGCCCAGCCCTACTGGCCACGGTGGCACAGCCAATCTTGGCTGTGCAAACCCAGCGCACAGCCAGGCTTGGCAGTGCAAGCTCAGCCCTACCCCCCCCCCACCACGACGCCCCACCCTCTCGCGGCGACCTCCGAGTCGCCTCGGGCGAGGCGAGATCGAGACTCCCAGAAGCCAGGGTCCGGGGTGCCTACCCCCTCCCGCCTCCCGGGCCACCTCGACCCCCGGGCCCCCCGAGGAGGGGCGGCGCAATCCTCCACTGGGCACTTTTTCCTAGGGATTGCGCTTGCGGAGGCGTAGTATCGCCAAAGCGTCCGGTCACGTTGGGGCGAAGCCGTGGTGCGCGCGGCCTGGGTCCCCCCGCCCGGGCGGGGGGGGTTTCCACTGCGAGTACATCTTGTCAATCCCAGCCACCTGTCCTTCGGGGTAGCGGTGATCACCCCGCGCTGGCTCTACGTGCTCGCCGCGGCCACGCCCGCCGAGTACGGTGACCCCGCCATCACCGATGAGACCCTCACCGTGCTCGACGTCAACACCATCGGTGCCGGCGATGTGGTCGGCATTGGCATCCACACCGGCAACGCGCTGCGCGGCTACGAGCTGGGCCGGGCGGCGCGGGAGCGCGGCGCCTGGGTGGTATTCGGCGGCATCCACGCCACCCTCTATCCGGAAGAGGCGCGCGAGCTGGGCCTGGCCCACGCCGTGGTGCGCGGCGACGGCGATGTCATCTGGTCGCAGGTGCTCAACGACTGCCGCCATGCCACCCCCCGCCCGCAGTACGAGGGCGGCCGCATCGAGGGCGAGCAGTTCCTCCGCGCCCGCTGGGACCTGCTGCCCAAGGACAGCTACATGTGGGGCTCGGTCCAGACCGTGCGCGGCTGCCCCAAGCACTGCTCCTTCTGCTCGGTCTGGCGCACCGACGGGCAAAAGCCCCGCCCCCGCACCGTGGACGCCGTGCTGCAGGAGGTGGTGGATCTCCGCCGCCGCGGCTACCGCTTCATCGCCCTCGCCGACGACAATTTCTATCCCGTCTCCCTCACCGACCTCCGCCTGGCCGAGGCCCAGGGCAACGCCGACCGCCTTGCCACCCTCCACGCCGTCCGCAACGAGCGCTTCGAGCTGATGCGCCGCCTGGCGCAGTTGCCCTCCGACCTGGTCTTCTTCACCCAGATCACCATGGAGTCGGCCGAAGACCCCGAGTTCCTCGACGCCATGCGCAACGCCCGCATCCGCGGCGCCCTGATCGGCGTCGAGGCGGTCACCCCCGAGGGCCTCAAGGACGTCTATAAGGACTTCAACGCCAGCGGCGAGCAACTGGTCGAGCGCCTGCAAACCTTCCGCCGCCACGGCCTGCACGTGCTGGGCTCGTTCATCTTCGGCCTCCCCAGCGACCGCCCCGCCACCTTCGACGCCACCCTCGACCTGGCCCAGCGCGCCGGCGTCACCTTTGCCCAGTTCGTCATGCTCACCCCCTTCCCCGGAACCATCGACTTCAAGAAGTGGGAAGACACCACCGCCAAGAAAGCCGCCCCCATCGGCGGCATCCCCCTCGCCCGCCACTGGCTCATCCCCCAAGCTCTCCGCCCCAAGGTCTACGTCCCCCATCCGGTGATGGCGGCCGAGGAGATCCGCTCCCGCACCCAGGGGGTGTGGGACCGCTTCTACAGCCTGGGCTCGATCTGGCGGCGCTCGAACTGCGTTCCCGGCCTGCGCGGCCGCTTGGCCTTCATCTTTATCTCCAAGCTCTATCGCCAGATGTACGCCAACACCGGCATCGCCACCGACAGTGCCCGCGTCAACAAGGCCGCCCGCTGGGCCGCGCTGCTGGCCCGGCCCTGCCGCCACCTCTTCACCGCCGACCCCATGCCCGAGCTCGCCGTCCCCATCCCGGTCGAGACCGCCATCCGCGGCGCCGGCGGCCCCCTCGCCCATCACGCCTGACTATAAAGATTAATTTGCGCTGGCCCCGGCGTGCGATTACCATAAGCCTGTTCCAGGAGGGCTGCCCATGAAGCGTTTGTCCTTTGCCGCCATGTTGGCGATTGCAGTGAGCCTCTGCCTGCCCCTGGCAGCGCAGTACGGCCGCGGTCCCGCCGGCCCCCAGCACACCACCACCGTGCCGCCGCTGCAGTTCCACTACATGGGACCGGCCGCGGCCGGCCGCATCGCCTCGGCGGCGGGCGTGCCCGGACAGCCCAACGTCTACTACCTGGGCGCGGCCTCCGGCGGCTTGTGGAAATCCACCGACGGCGGCCACAGCTTCCGGCCCATCTTCGACCAGCAGGACGCCATGGCCATCGGCTCCATCGCCGTCGCCCCCTCCGATCCCTCCACCGTCTGGGTGGGCACAGGCGAGCCCTGGGTCATCCGCCCCGCCGACATCATCGGCGACGGTGTCTACAAGTCCACCGACGCCGGCGCCACCTGGCAACATATGGGCTTGGTGCGCACCGGCCGCATCGCCCGCATCCTGGTCAACCCCAAGGACGTCAACAACGTCTTCGTTTGCGCCGAGGGCCGGGTGTCGGCCCCCCAGCAGAGCCGCGGCGTGTTCCGCACCACCGACGGCGGCGCCACCTGGAAGCGCACCCTGTTCGTCAACCCCAACACCGGCTGCAGCGGCCTCAGCATGGACCCGGCCGACCCCAACACCCTCATCGCCGGCGCCTGGCAGGTGACCCAGCGCACTTGGCAGGAGGCCAGCGGCGGCCCCGGCAGCGGCGTCTTCATCTCCCACGACAACGGCCAGACCTGGACCCGCCTCGCCGCCGGCCTGCCCCACTCCCCCCTCGGCAAGATTGACGTCGCCATCGCCCCCTCCAACCCGCAGCGCATGTATGCCCTGATCCAGACCTACGACCAGGGCTCGCTCTGGCGCTCCGACGACGGCGGCGCGCAGTGGCAGGTGGTGAGCTGGGACCGCTCCCTCATCGGCCGCGCCGGCTACTACATCCGCCTCGGCGTCAATCCCAAGAACGACAACGACGTGCTCATCACCAGCAGCAGCCCGCACTATTCCACCGACGGCGGCCGCCACTTCTCCGGCGACGGCGGCACCCTCAAGCCCATCGGCCCGGCCAGTTGCGGCGACTGCCACGACATCTGGATTGACCCCAACAACCCCGCCCGCTACGTGCTCACCGACGACGGCGGCGCCAGCATCGCCACCGGCGCCGGCACCGCCCTCCACGTCTCCCTGCCCAACGGCCAGACCTACCACGTCTTCTCCGACAACCGCGTCCCCTACTGGATCTACAGCAACCGCCAGGACGACGGCACCATGCGCATCATCAGCACCGTCTCCCAGCCCAGCGGCAACGGCCTGCTCCCGGCCAACGAGTTCATGCCCGAGGGCCGCGGCGGGCGCGGCGGCTTCTTCTTCGGCCGCGGCGGCCGCTTCCCCGTCAACCAGCAATTAGTGGCGCAACTGCCCAAGCCCGCCCCCGCTCCCGCCGGCCTGGCTTTTGGCCCCAACCACCTCCGCACCGCCCCCGCCGGCCGCGGCAACGGCTTCGGCGCTCCCCCCATGCCGACCGCCACCTACCAGGCCAACATCGGTGGCTGCGAGTCCGGCTTCACCGTGCCCGATCCCACCGACGCCAACGTCGTCTGGGCGACCTGCTACGGCGGCAAGCTCACCCGTTACGACGCCATCGAGGGCGAGGCCCACTCGGTCGAGCCCGAGCGCATCACCCTCGACTCCCCTCCCAACCAGGTCAAGTACCGCTGCCACTGGACCTCGCCCCTGGCCATTGATCCGTTCGACCACAACAACGTCTACTACGGCTGCCAGATGATTTTGAAGACCGACAACAAGGGCTTCTCCTGGAGCGAGTTCAGCCCCGACCTCTCCACCAAGGACCCCGCCCGCGTGGTCCCCAACGGCGGCATCGAGGGCGACAACCTGGCGCAGTACGACGGCGAAGTGGTCTGGTCCATCGCCCCCTCGCCCATCCAGCGCGGCCTCATCTGGGCCGGCACCAACGACGGCAAGGTCTGGTACACCAAGGACGGCGAGTCCAAGACCCAGCCCCACTGGGTGGACGTCACCGCCAACCTCCACCTGCCCCCCTGGGGCGAGGTCAACCAGATCTCCCCCTCCAACTTCGATCCCGGCACCGCCTACATTGCCGTGGACTTCCGCATGGCCGGGCACGAGGACCTCAAGCCCTACCTGCTCGAGACCACCGACTTCGGCGCCACCTGGAAGAGCGTCAACGGCGACATTCCCAGCTCCAACCCGCTCGACTACACCCTCAGCATCGCCGAGAACCCCAACCGCAAGGGCATGCTCTTCGCCGGCTCCGCCCATGCCTTTTACTACTCCATGGACAACGGCGGCCACTGGGTCCACTTCAACCAGGGCCTGCCCCCCGCGCCCGTGAGCTGGATCAACGTCGAGAAGCGCTTCCACGACGTGGACGTCTCCACCTACGGCCGCGGCCTCTACATCCTGCCCGACATCACCAGCCTGGAGCAGACCGGCTCGACCGCCGCCCCCGCGGCCACCCAGCTCTTCAAGCCCGCCGACGTCTTCCGCCAGGCCCGCGGTGTGTTCCCCACCGCCGCCCAGCCGGCGCGCCCGCAATTCCTCTTCCATCTCGCCGCCGCCCCCACCGGCCCGGTGCAGATGGAGATCCTCGACGCCCAGGGCAACGAGATCCGCAAGCAGGAGCTCGACGCCCACGCCGGCCTCAACGGCGCCTATTGGGATCTGCTCTACGACGCCCCCACCCTGGTGCAGTTGCGCACCACGCCGCCGGAGAACCCCCACATCTGGGAAGAGCCGCGCTTCCAGGGCAAGAGCATCCGCACCATCACCCACTGGGGCATCACCCCCACCACCGGCATCCCGCTGGCGGCGCCGGGCAGCTACCAGGTCCGCCTGACCATCGACGGCAAGTCCTACACCCAGCCCTTCCAGGTGCTCAAGGACCCCGCCGTCCTGGCCTCCAGCGCCACTCTGCGCCAATCCACCGCCACCCAGGTGCACATCCGCGGCGATATCACCGAAACCTCCGAGATGGTCAACCAAATGGAGATCTGGCGCAAGCAGATCCAGGACCAGCTTCAGGGCGACAGCCCCGCCGACGCGCCCGCGCTGACGCGGCTCAACACCCGCATCCTCGCGGTCGAGCACCAACTGGTCAGCGAGGCCGAGATGCTCAGCGACGACAAATACTTCCCCGAGGCCTACAAGGTCTACATGAACCTGATCTGGCTCAGCGGCGGCGTTGGCCAAGGCGCCAGCGACGAGGCCGGCGGCGTGGACTATGCCCCCACCGCCACCCAGGTGCGGGTGCTGGCCAGCATTGACCGCGAGCTGGCCACGGCGCGCACCGACTTCAACCAGTTGAAGTCCACCGTCCTGCCCGCCTTCAACAAATCCATGGCCGGCAAGGCCGCCGCCATCTCCAACACCCTGGGCAACTAACCCGGCTGCACCCCCGAGGCCCGCTGCCGCCGCCAGGCGGCAGCGGGCCTCGCCATTTAGCCCGCCCCCAGCTCCCGCAGCAGCCAGGCGTACTCGAAGGCCACCTCGTGCAGCCGGTCGTAGCGCCCGCTGGCGCCGGCGTGGCCGGCGCCGAAGTTGGTCTTGAGCAGCAGCCCCCGGCCGTCGGGCTTGAGCGTGCGCAGCTTGGCCACGTACTTGGCCGGCTCCCAATACATCACCTGGCTGTCGTTGAGGCTGGTGGTGACCAGCATGGCCGGGTAGGGGCGCGCCGCCAGGTTGTCGTAGGGGCTGTAGGAGCGCATATAGGCATAAGCCTCGGGCTGGTTGGGGTCGCCCCACTCCAGGTACTCGCCCACCGTCAGCGGCAGCCCGGCGTCCATCATGGTGTGGATCACGTCCACGAAGGGCACCGCCAGGTGCGCCGCCCGGAACAACTCCGGCCGCAGGTTGAGCACCGCCCCCACCAGCAGCCCGCCGGCGCTGCCCCCCTCCACCGCCAGTTGCTCCGGCGCCGTCCAGCCCTCGCGCACCAGCGTCTCGGCGCAGTCAATCAGGTCGAAGAAGCTGTTCTTCTTCTGCCGCAGCATGCCGGCGTCGTGCCAGGCCTCGCCCATCTCGTTGCCCCCGCGCACGTGCGCGATGGCGTAGGCCACGCCCCGGTCGAGCAGGCTCAGCCGCGCGCTCGAAAACGTCGCCGCCATGCTGTACCCATAGGCGCCGTAGCCGTACAGCAGCAGCGGCCCCGGCCGCTGCCGGTCCTTGCGGTAGACCAGCGAGATCGGCACCCGCGCCCCGTCCCGCGCCCCCGCCCACAGCCGCGCGCTCTGGTACAGCTTGGGCTCGTAGCCGCCCAGCACCGGCTGCTGCTTCAGCAGCGTCGCGGCCCCGCTCCCCAGGTCGTAGTCGAATACGCTCGGCGGGGTGATCAGGCTCTGGTAGCTGTAGCGGAACCGCACCGTGTCGAACTCGGGGTTGCCGGCGGGAAAGGCCGCATACACCGGCTCGGGGAAGGGAATCGCCCGCCACCCGCCCGCGGCGAAGTCGTAGACCCGCATGCGGTTCAGCGCCTCCGCCTTCTCGTGCACCACGGCGTGCTGGCGGAACAGATCCAGGTCCTCGATCAGCACCTCCGGGTCGTGCGGCAGAAACTCCTTCGCCTCCTCCCAGCGCGGGTTCGCCGCCTCCACCGTCACCACCCGGAAGTTCTTGGCCCCCTGGTTGGTGCGCACGTAGAACAGCCCGTCGCGGTGGGTCAGCTCGTACTTGTGGTCCTTGCGCCGCGGCAGGAACAGCCGCGGCGCCGCCCCGGGCTGGTCGGACGGCCAGGTGCGGAACTCGGTCGAATCGGTGGCCGCGCTCACCAGCATCAAATAACGCCGGTCGCGGGTGCGCTCCACCCCCAGGTGGTAGAACTCGTCGGCCTCGTAGTAGACCTCCACCGCCGCCTCGCCCAGCCGGTGGCGCCACAGCCGGTCGGAGCGCTTGGTGGCCTCGTCCTCGGTGGTGTACAGCAGCGTCTGGTTGTCGGCCGCCCATTCCAGCGAGGTCACCCGCTCGGCGCTGTCGGCCAAAAGCGCCCCCGTCGCCAGGTCCTTGACGAAAAGCCGATAACGCCGCATGCCCGTGGTGTCGGTGCTATAGGCCAGCAGGCGGTCGTGGTCGGATACCTCGAACGCTCCCAGGCTGAAAAACGCCAGCCCGGCGGCAAGCTGGTTGGTGTCCAGCAGGATCTCCTCCGCCCCCTCCTCGCCCCGCTTGCGGCAATGGATGGCGTACTGCTGCCCCTCCACCGTGCGCGAGTAGTAGTAGTAAGCCCCCCGCCGCGTCGGCACGCTCAGGTCGGTCTGCTGGATGCGCCCCAGCATCTCCTGGTAGAGCGCCTCCTCGAACGGCCGCTGCGCCGCCGTGGCCGCCACGGTGTAGGCGTTTTCCGCCTTCAGGTAGGCTTCCACCGCCGGGTCGTCGCGGTCGCGCAGCCAGTGGTAGTCGTCCACCACCTCCTGGCCGTGGTAGCGGTGCACATGCGGGCGGCGGGCGGCGATCGGCGGCGAGAGCGGTTCAAAAGGCACGTCTTAGCATGATAAACGACCCCGGGCCTGCGCGAAGGCCACAGTGGCACAGCCACTCTTGGCTGTGCAAACCCAGCCCCACCCCCACCCCCTCCGGCGCCCCATTCTTCCCCTCGCGGCCTCCTCGCTTCAGTAGCCGGCGGCCTTGTCCACCACATTGCGCAGCGGGCGGCCGGTGCGGTAGCGCCGGAAGTTGTCGAGGAAGCAGCGCATGCCCAGCTCTGTCCAGTGCGGCTCGCGGCTGCGGTCGGTGCAGTGGGGCGACAGCAGGACGTTGTCCATCTCCCAGAAGGGATGTTCCGGCCCCAGCGGTTCCTGCTCGAAGACATCGAGCGCCGCCCCCGCGAGCCGCCCGGCGCGCAGGGCGGCGATCAGCGCCGCCTCCTCCACCACCGGCCCCCGCCCCACATTGATCACCAGGGCGGTCGGCTTCAGGGCGGCGAAAGCGGCCGCGTCCAGCAGGTGCCGGGTCGCCGGCGTCAGCGGCGCCGCCGCCAGCAGCACGTCCGCCCCCGCCAGCATGGCGTGCAGCTCGGCCGCCGGCCACACCCGCTCCACCCCTCGCAGCCGAGGGCCGGGGCGCCGCGACAGGGCATGGACGCGCATCCCCAGCCGCCGCAGCGCGGCGGCGCAGGCTTGGCCCACGGCGCCATAACCCACCACCCCCACCACCTTGCCCCGCAGTTCCTCCACCTCGTGCTGGTCCCAGCGGTGCTGGCGCTGGCTGGCGAGCAGCCGCCGCACCTGCTTGTAGTAAAACAGCACCCCCAACACCGCGAACTCCGCCAGCGGCGCCACGTATACCCCGCGCGCGTTGGTCACCGGCACCGGACTGGCGATCAGCTCCGGCGTCAGCAGCCGGTCCACCCCCGCCTCGAACGAATGCACCCAGCGCAGCCCCGGCCCGGTGTGCGGCCAAATCGCCGCAAACGGCGGCGTCCCTCCCGCCAGCGCCGAATAGAGGATCACCTCCGCCCCCGGCGCCGCCCGCGCAATGGTGGCCTCGTCGTAGCCGATGCTCAGCTCGGCATGGCGGGCAAGGCCTCCCAGCCGCGCCACCGCCGGCAACCCCGGCGGACACACCGCCAGCACCGCAATCTTGTGTCTCGGGAGACTCACCCTCCCATGGTAGCCCGCCGCCGCTCCACCGGCGGTCCCCTGTCCCCTGTAGCCTATTCCCTGTCCACTGTCCACCGTCCACCGTCCACTGTCCACCGTCCACTGTCCACTAGCCCGCTTTCACTTCCCCGGGTGGTACACCCGCTCGGTGTGCCCCCGCAGTTGCGCCGGGTAGAAGTAGACGGTGCGCAGGTTGCCGCTGGCGTAGCGCTCGGCCTGGTCGCGGAAGTGGGGCGAGTGCGGGTCCCCGCTCTCCCCTCCGGCCGTCACCGCGCGGGCCACGATGGTGGGGCCAAAATCAATCGCCGCCACAAAGCTGTTGCCGCTGCTGCCGTAGATCGCCTTGGTGCCCGGATATTGCCGCGCGGCGAAGGAGGCGAGCGAGCCCCACACCGCCGTGGTGAAGGGCACCGGAACATAGGGCAGATGGTCGTCGAAGTGGGGATGGCGGATCGAGTCGTCCAGCCGCTGGAAGCGGTTGATCTTGCCCCACGGCGTCCTCCAGGTGCCAAAGTCGGCGGTCAGCTTGTCCACCGCCGCCGCCAGCGCCTGCAGCAACTGTTCCGGCGCGGGGATGGTGGCCACGTAGGTGCTCTCGTCCTCCTCCGCCTGCCGCCCCGCCCGCCCGGCGCTGCGCATGATCTGGCTGCCCCAATACACCGCCAGCGAAGTCGGCACCGAGTCCGCGCCCCAGCGCAGGTTCCAGTGCCGCAGCAGCGCGATCGGCTCCGCCAGCTTGGCCTTCAGCGGGTCGGAGGCCGGCGCCTGGTCCCAGGCCTTCACCAGCGCCGGGATGGTGTGGGTGAACCACGGCTGGTAGCTGTCGAACGCCACCTGGTGGATCAGCCCGTCCAGCGTGAGGTCCTGCACCTGGGAGAGCACCCGGACCGCGTGCACGCCCCGCATGGACTCGAACCGCCCCCGGTCCACGTATACCGGAAAGTCGCTGCGCTTGGGGCTGTCCGGCCCCGCCGCCGACCACGGCCAGTTGTTGGAGTTGTACAGCCAGCCGTTGGCCGGATCCAGCAAGTGCGGCGTCTGCTCGAGCGTCAGCAGGCCGTGCCAGGCGGTAGCGGGGTTGCTGCCGTCCACCGGCTTGGTGAAGTCGAACCGGGTCGAGCGCCGCGGGATGAAGTCGGAGTGGAAGTAGGCGATGTGGCCGTCGGCGTCGGCGTAGATGGTGTTGTTGCTGGAGTTGGTGTGCAGCCGCATGATCTGCCGGAACTGCTGGTAATTCAGCGCCTTGGTCCGCTCCCAGTCCTGCTCCAGCGCCCGCATCGGCCGCTCCATCAGGCTGACCGTCTCCCACCGCCCCTGCGCCTCCCCGACCACCGGCCCGTGCTGGGTGAAGTAGGCGGTGAACCGGCGCTGCGCCATGCCGGTCGCCGTCTTGTAGGCAATGGTGATCACCCTTTGCCGCACCGGCAGCTCTTGCGCGCCGTACTGGTACACGTAGTGGCCGCCCTGCCGGCTCACCTTCTCCAGGTAGAAGTCAATGTTGTCCGCCCCGCTGGAGGTGTGCATCCAGCCGATGCGGGTGTTGAAGCCCTGGTAGATGAAAAAATTCCCCCAGGTGACCGCGCCATAGGCGTCCAGCCCCTGGTCGCTCGTCATCTGCAGCTCGCTGCGGAAGTAGAACGAGGTGTGGGGGTTGATCATCAGGAAGGCGTGGTGGTCGGCGGTGAGCCGGGGCGCGACCGCGAAGCCGTTGGACCCGCCCGGCTCCGGCGGCAGGTAGCGGGGCGCGGCCGGCGGCGGCGGCGGCGGATCAATGCCCCCCGGCTGCTTCCCGTAGAACGCCCGGATCTCCCCCAGGTTCGCCCGCTCCAGGTCCCAGCCGATGCTGCCCTCGCTGAAGGCCAGCGCCATCCATGGCTCGAAGTGATGGATCACCTCCGGGTGCACCTGCGGATGGGTGTAGAGGTAGTAGTTCAGCCCGTCGGCGAAGCCCACCAGCAACCGCCGCAGCCACGCCGGGCTGGCCTGGTACTTGGCCCGCTCCACCGCCGGATCCTGGAACAGCTTCATGCGCAGGTCGCGCCAAATCTGCGCCGGCCCTTCCGCCTCCGACAGCCGCCCCAGCCCGCTCAGATAGTTGGTCTCCACCCGGTGGAAGTCGTCCTCCGCCTGGGCGTACTCCATGCCAAACACCGCCTCCGCGTCGGTGGCGCCGTGCACGTGGGCGATGCCCCAGTCGTCGCGGGTGATGGTCACCGCCGCCGCTTCCCGCTTCCACCGCGCCAGCTCGGCGGCGGAGGGGGCTTGGGCAGGCAATGCCAGCGGCAGCAGCGCGGCGCACGCCGCCGCCAGCACTAGGGCAAGGTTCTTCATGTCAAGGGCCTCAGGTGCCGCGCCCGCGGCGCGGCACTCCGAATTTAGCCCTTCCCCCGCCGAGAATGCAAGTCGCGGGGGTCGCGCCGCTTTGCCTGCTGGCAAAATCGGCGCGAAAGGCTGCGAACCGGGGTCCCCAGAGCCCGCCTCGGGCTCTGGGGTGGTCGTAATTCCGCAGGGGCAGACGCGCCAGTGACGCGTCTGCGCCCCCGGGAAGCGAATTCGGCGCGGCCCCAGCGAAGCGCAGCGCCGACTTGGGGCCCTGGGGCCCCCAAGCCGGCGCGAGCACAAGCGGGACGCGCGCCGCAGGCGCGCTGGGGCCCGCGCCCACCATCGGCGCAAGCCTCCGCCTACGGCACCACGATCACCTCGCCCTTCATCCCCAGCGTGTCGTGCAGCGCGCAGATGTAGGGATAGACGCCGGTGTGGGTAAAGGTCACCTCGAAGCGCGTCACCCCCGGCGGCGCCTGCGCCAGCCCGATCCGCTCCTGCGGCGCGGCCATCAGGAATCCCGAACTGACGTTGTCGCTGGGCGAGTGGATGGTGGCGTGCAGCGCCCCGTCCGCCCCGGTCGTCACGTTGGCGCTGGGCGCCAGCAGGTTCGTCGGTTCGGTCCCGAAGGTGATGGTGTGGGGCGTGATCGGATCCGAGTTGCTCCACGCCACCGTATCGCCCACATGCACGGTGATGGTTCCCCGCGAAAAGCGCATCACCGACAGCGTCTGCGCGCCGCCGGGGGTGGCGTTGATCTCGCCGATCCCGGCGGTCACCTGCGGCCCTCCCGGGCTCTCGGCCTTGTAGCCGCGGTAGCCGTCGCGGTCGCCGTCGTGGTCGCCGTCATGGTCGCCGTAGCTCTGCCACTCGTCCATGCCCGGCATCGCCAGGTCGTCGGTCAACAGCGCCTGCTGGTGGCGCGCGGCTTCGCGATCATAAAAGGCCTGATCGTAGGGCAGGGTTGCCGACGCGTCCAACACGTGGACCACGCCCGTCATCGTCTCGTGCACCAGGCACACCAGCTTGAAATTGCCGGGGTTGGGAAACGTGACCGTGAAGCTGGCGCCTTTCACCTGCGCCGCCGTGGTCACGCACGTGGTGCCGTCGAAAGTCGCCGGGCTCGTGGCAAATCCCGGGCAACCCACCGCAAACGGCGGCCTCACCTGCCCCGCCGTCAAAAAGGTCACCGTGTGGATCTCGTCGGTCTGAAAGCTCCAGGTGACGCTGTCGCCGGCGTGGATCCAGATCTCGTTGGGCAAAAAGGCCAGGGCCTGTTTGGCCAGGTCTTTGCTCTGCGCCCCCACCGTGGCGTGCCACTGCGCCTGGGCGGCGCGCGGCAGCGAGACCGCCGCCAGCAAAACCAGACCCGGGCCAAAAGTCCCCCATCCCAACGCTCCCCATGTCCTCATGTTTCGACCTCCGCCTCGAGCATGCCCGACTCCCCCGGGCCCAAGTCCATGGCAGGCAACTGGAATCCCGGTGAAATGAATCTGTCAGCTCATCTCGCGGGGGTCGCGCCGCTTTGCCTGCTGGCAAAACCGGCGCGAAAGGCTGCGAGATTCCGCAGGGGCAGACGCGCCAGTGGCGCGTCTGCGCCCCCGGAAACGAATCCGGCGCGGCCCCAGCAGCCCAGCAAGGATGCCGCGCAGCGCCGACTTGGGGCCTTGGGGCCCCCGAGTCGGCGCGAGCATGCCGCCCCGCGCATCTACAGCGGGGCGGCTCGCAAGCGGGACGCGCGCCGCACCGGCCTGGCGCTGCTCCAGCCGGGCCGGGCAGGCGCGCTGGGGCCCGCGCCCACCATGGCCGGACAGACAAGGACTTAGGCGTTGTTTCCAGGGGCGGAGCGGCGCCGCGTGTGCAGAACATGCCGGATCTCGCTGCCACCTATCGCTTTGGCGCCTTCGAGATGGACACCCGGGCGCGCCAACTGAAGAAGCACAACGCCCGCCTCAAGCTCCACGGTCAGCCGCTGGAACTCTTGCTGCTGCTGGTCGAGCGGGCGGGCGAGGTGGTGACCCGCGACGAGATGCGCCAGCGCTTGTGGCCCCGCGATACCTTTGTGGACTTCGACAACGGCGTCAACGCCGCGGTGCGGCGCTTGCGCTGCGCCCTGGCCGACCCGGCCGCCCGGCCGCACTTTATCGAGACCCTGGCGCGCGTCGGCTACCGCTTCTTGGCGCCGGTCGAGCGCGTTGCGGTCCCCGCCCAGGGCCGCTTCGTGCTGGTGGTGCTCCCGTTTGAGAACCTCAGCGGCGATCCCTCCCAACCCTACTGGGGCGACGGCCTGACCGACGAGATCATGACCTGCCTGGGCGCGCTGGCCTCCCCCCACTTGGCCGTGATTGCGCGCTCCTCGGCCCTGGCCTTTCGGCGCGCCGCCAAGCCCGTCAGCGAAATCGGCCGCGAGTTGGGTGCCGACTTCGCCGTCGAGGGCACCTGTCGCCGCCAAGGCCAGCGGCTGCGGATCACCGCCCAGCTCGTCCGCGCCCGCGACCAGATCCACCTCTGGGCGCAGCATTACGACCGCGAGGCGGGCGACCTCTTGGCGGTGCAAGCCGAGCTCGGCCGCGCCATCGCCGACCAGATCCAAGCCCAATTGGGCGGGCCGCCGATCGCGGCCCCGCCCCCGCCGGCGGGCTAGCGGGGGTCGCGCCGCTTTGCCTGCCGGCAAAATCGGCGCGAAAGGCTGCGAAATTCCGCAGGGCGGCCCGCCCACGGGAAGCGAATTCGGCGCGGCCCCAGGGAAGCGCAGCGCCGACTTGGGGCCACGGGGCCCCCAAGTCGGCGCGAGCACAAGCGGGACGCGCGCCGCAGGCGCGCTGGGGCCCGCGCCCACCATGCCTAGGCCAGCGCGGCGCGGCTGAGTTGCCGCGGCAACACTCCCAGCGCGCGGCGCATGTGCCGCGCCAAATGGCTCTGGTGGGCGAAGCCCGCCGCCCGCGCCACCTGGCTCGGCGGCACCTCGCCTTGCAGCAGCAGCAGCGCCGCCCACTCCACCCTCCGCCGAATCACAAATTGATGCACCGGCACCCCGGCCGCGTGGCGAAACTGGCACTTCAGGTGGGAAACGCTCACCCCCGCCACCCCCGCGATCGCCGTCAGCGGCAGGTCCTCGCCCAGATGGTCCTCGATATAGGTGGTCACTTGGCGCAGCTTGAGCGGCGGAAAGCCGCGCGGCCCGGTCGCCGCCGGCCGGCTGGCGTTGCTATAGCCCTGCAGCAGCCGCTCGCCCAACGCTTGCGCCGCGCTCTCCCAAAACAGCGTCCCCCGGGGATAGCCCTGGCTCACCTCCGCCAGCAGCGACCAGCCGATCTGCTCGATGCGCGGATCGCGCCTCTGGAAGCGGCTGCGCAGCACCACCCGGTCCGGATCCAGCTCCGCCTCTTCGCAAATCCGGCGCAGCCGGTTGGGACACAAGCTGAGCACCAGCGCCGTGTCCTGCTCCTTCATCTCCCAGCGCGCCGGCAGCCCGTTGGGAATGACATCCACGTCCCCGTGGAGGGCCACCCCGGAAAAGCGCTCGTCGCCGTGCCGGCATTCCATCCGCACCGGGCGGCCGACATGGATCGCCACCCGGGGCCAGGATCGCGCCTCCGTCTCGCATATGCCCGGAGCATCCGAGAGAAGCACCACACGTAAGGAATCAGATACAGTACGAGAATCCAAGTAGCGAATCTGCTCTGGAGTCGCCATGCCTCATGATAGCCCGGTCACGACCAAGTGGCGCTCCCGGCACTGCTCGCCGTGATAGTTTGGTGGCCGATTGTGCTGGTGCGGCTGAGCGAAAATACGACCCCCTACAAGACGCGGCCGCGGCCGTCCCGGTTTCGACTCCGTGCGGCCCAGCCCGCGCCCGTCGCCTCGTCTGCGCCGCCCGCCCAAAACCGTCGGGAGAGGCTCTCCGCGCTCCGCCTCGGCACTGCTAGTGCCGCCGGTGGAAAACGCCCAGCCGGCGCCTTCGCGCCCTGCCTCGGTCGGGGCTGCGGTTGCAAGAGGTCGGCCCGGAAGGATAGCATGGCAGTGCACGGTTTGCATGGATGTTTGCCTGGATGAACGATGATTTCCCTCAAGAGCCACATGGATGAATGGGATGGGCTGCGCTCCCGCGGCAAGGTGTCGCTGGGGGCCTACATCCGCGTGCTGCGCGCCCTCGAGGCCAGCGCCGCCGAGATGGTGGGCGGCGAGGGGGTGCAGTTCCGCGAGGATTTGCGCGCCATTCTGCAGTACCTGGACGAGCAGGCCGAGCCGCCGGTGATTGAAAAAAGCCGGCTGGAGGTGGAAAAGGCCATCCAGGCCCTGGTCGAGGTCATCAACCGGCGCGAGTTCGAGTACAAGGAGATCATCCGCATCATCGCCGAGGCCGGCGCCACCATGGCCCAGACCGGCAGCGCCCACAGCGAGGACCTGCGCCGGGCGGCCGCCAAGGTGGAGTCCATCGCCCGCCTCGACTCGCTGCCGGAGGCGCGCCGCCAGTTGAGCGCCCACGTCGAGGATCTGCGCGGCATCGCCGCCCGGGTGCAGGCCGAGGGCCTCGCCCAGGCGCAGCGCCTGAAGCAGGAGCTGGAGCTGGCCCGCGAGCACCTGCGCTTCGCCGCCGCCCTGGCCGAGACCGACCCCCTCACCGGCCTCGGCAACCGCCGCCGCGCCGAGGCCGCGGTGCAGCGCGCCATCGCCGAGCAGGCCCGCGTCAGCGTGCTGCTGCTCGACCTCGACGGCTTCAAGGCCGTCAACGACGGCTACGGCCACGCCCAGGGCGACAAGCTGCTCAAGTCCGTCGCCCAGCACGTCCGCCGCTGCCTGCGCGAGACCGACCTGGTCTGCCGCTGGGGCGGCGACGAGTTTGTGGTGGTCATGCGCGACGCCCCCCTGGAGGCCGCCGAGGCCACCGCCGACCGCATCCGCACCCAAGCCTTCGGCGAGTTCGTCCTCGGCCGCGCCGGCGAAAATATCCAGGTCGAGATCAGCGCCAGCATCGGCGCCGCCGAGTTCCAGCCCGGCGAGGCCGCCTCCGACCTGCTCGAGCGCGCCGACCGCGCCATGTACGCCTTCAAGAACCGCGCCAAGGGCGCCGCCGGATAGCCCCCGCCCCCGCGCCGCGCGCGCCTGCCCCTCCCCGCTCGCGGGGGTCGCGCCGCTTTGCCTGCCGGCAAAATCGGCGCGAAAGGCTGCGAAATTCCGCAGGGGCAGACGCGCCAGTGGCGCGTCTGCGCCCCCGGGAAACGAATTCGGCGCGGCCCCAGCGAGGCGCAGCGCCGACTTGGGGCCAGGGGGCCCCCAAGTCGGCGCGAGCACAAGCGGGACGCGCGCCGCAGGCGCGCTGGGGCCCGCGCCAACCACTGTTTCACCGGGCCGGCGCGCTAGCGGCACGCGCGCGGGAGCCCGCGCCCACCATTCCGTCTAGTCAAAGAGTACGCCGCCACACACCAACAGCAGAGCGGCAGTGCCAATCATTTCGTTGCCGATAAACAAACCCATCATGCTCGCGCCGACCACAGCCTCAAGCAACACAGCCAGGCCGCAGAGCAATACATAGACCTTGCGCAGCTTGGTTTCGGCAAAGCCCGCCAACAGCGCAACCATCGCTACCACAATCCAGTGCCACCCCAGCGAGAGAAAAACGACGCGAAAGGCCGCCTTGAGCGCTGCGTCCAGGGTCGACGCGTTCAACGCTGGAAATCCCACGGTGACGCCGCCAATCCAGTGGAGCACGGCGCTGGCAATGAGTACTACGCTCCCCGCTACGACAAAAGCACGTGCGACTCTGTTACGCATGCGAACTTGCCTCCGATAACGTTCGGTAAATTTCGCACATTTGAAAAGGCCTGGGCTGGTCTGGTACAAAAAGCGCTGGCGCCCCTGGCAGGGGGCGCCAGCCAAACCGACCAGAACAGGAGACCAGCATGGCGCAAGATCAAGAGCCGGTCAAGGCCGGGGGTGTGATTCAGATTGACGAGCGGCCAATCCGGGGCCACGTGGACCAAGTGGTGCGGGCGACGGTGGAGGAGACGTTGAACCAGCTTTTCGCGGGGGCCGCGCCGCTTTGCCTGCTGGCAAAATCGGCGTGAAAGGCTGCGAAATTCCGCAGGGGCAGGCGCGCCAGTGACGCGTCTGCGCCCCCGGGAAGCGAATTCGGCGCAGCCCCAGCGAGGCGCGAGCATGCCGCCCCGCGCTGTTACAGCGGGGCGGCTCACAAGCGGGACGCACGCCGCAGGCGCGCTGGTGCCCGCGCCCACCAAAAGATCGAGGCCTGGCGCAACCGGCCGATCGAGAACGAGCACCCCTACGTGTACCTGGACGGGATCTGGCTGAAGCGGAGCTGGGGCGGCGAGGTCAAGAACGTCGCCGTACTGGTGGCGATCGGGGTGAACCAGGAGCGCGGCCTGCGCGGCGTGAAGCTGTTCGTCTCCGATCGGTGTTTAGGCCTGGTCTCCCGCCCCACGATTTTCTTGGACAATGAATTGGGAAAGGGAGCGAGAACATGCCCAAGGAAGAAAAGGTTTCATCGGGCGCCGCGGAGGGAGCCCGGAGGGCGACCGGAGCGGCGCCCGATGAAGGAGGAGGCCGCCCCCGTGGGCGCTGGTCCTCGAAACGCAAAATGGCGGTGATCACCGAGTTGATCCGAGGTGCGGACCTGGAGCAGCTCAGCCGGCGTCATGGCATCACCGCCGCCACCATCAGCGATTGGCGCGACGCCTTCCTGGGCGGC
>DATKSZ010000018.1:0-12569 GCA_035531375.1 Terriglobales bacterium
ATCACTTCCTGTACCTTCATCGCCCGCTCCATCGCGGCCTTCGGGTAGTGGTCCATCCCGCATCGTCCCACCCCCTCGCCGCCTGCAAAAGCGGACACTTCACTTGCTACGGCAACCGGACATTTCAAATGCTACCGACACGCTTGACCATCACATCTTGACAATCATCAGGAGCGGCGGTAGCGTGGGGCATGGACACGGCCAACACCGACGTCATCCAGGGCACGCTCGACCTGCTGATATTGAAGACGCTGCAGCTGGAGCCCATGCACGGCTTCGGCATCGCACGGCGGGTGGAGCAGATCTCGCGCGGGGTGTTCAAGGTGAACCCGGGCTCGCTGCTGACCGCGCTGCGGCGGCTGGAGCGGGCCGGCTGGCTGGACGCGGAATGGAGCGAGACCGCCAACGCGCGCCGGGCCAAGTTCTACCGCCTCACCCGCGCCGGACGGCGGCAGCTCGAGCTCGAGACCGCCGAATGGCGGCGGCGCGCGGCGGCGGTGGCGCGGCTGCTGAAGGCGGAGGGCTAGCCCGATGTCTCCCTGGCGCCAACTCACGCGCGGCCTGCGCTCGCTCGCCCGCCGCCACGCCGATGACCAAGAGGTGGCCGACGAGGTGCAGGATTATTTCGACCAGAGCGTCGCCGCCCACCTCGCCCGCGGCCTCGCGCCCGCCGAGGCGGAGCGCGCCGCCCGGCGCGAGTGCGGCTCGCCCGACGCCGCGCGCGAGCAGGTGCGCGCCTACGGCTGGGAAAACGCGGTCGAGGGCTGGGCCGGCGATCTGCGCTTCGCCGCGCGGCAACTGCGGCGCAACCCCGGCTTCGCCCTGGCCAGCGTGCTGGTGTTGGGCTTGGGCATCGGGGTGGGCACGGCCATGTTCAGCGTGCTCCACGCGGTGCTGCTGCGCCCACTGCCCTACCGCCATGCGGAGCAGTTGGCCAGCCTGTCGTTCCCGATCAGCCCCGGCGATATCGCCGGCAACATCTCCGGGCCCGACGCCCGCGACTGGCAGCGGCGCAGCCGCTCGTTCTCGCAGATCGCCTACTACGGCCCTAACCTGGCGATCCTACAGAGCGGCGGCGCGACCCACACCGTCGAAGACGACGCCAGCAGCGGGAACCTCTTCGCCACCCTGGAGGTGCCCCCGGCGCTGGGGCGGACGCTGCTCCCCAGCGATCAAACCAATCGCGTCCAGGTCGCGGTGCTGAGCCATGCGCTCTGGCGCAGCGACTTCCAGGGGCGGCGGGATGTGCTCGGCCAAACCATCAAGCTGAATGGCGTGGACTACGCCGTGGTCGGGGTGATGCCGGCGGGCTTCAGCTTTCCCTACGGCGAGACCAGCCTCTGGACCCCCTACGCGCCGCCGCCGGGGCAAGACCAGCGCGGCGACATGATGCTGGGCGCCATCGGGCGGCTGCGCCCCGGGGTCTCGCCGGCACGCGCCCAGGCGGAGCTGAGCGCGGTGCAGGCCACCCTCGCCCACGAACACGCCCGCGAGCACCTGCCCCGCCACGCGGTGGTGCGCCGCTACCGCGACACGCTGGTGGCGGGGGTGCGCCCCGCCCTGGAGGCGCTGGCGGGCGCGGTGGGGCTGGTGTGGCTGATCGCCTGCGTGGCGGTGGCGGGCTTGCTGCTCACCCGCTTCTCGGTGCGGCGGCGCGAGTTGGCGGTGCGCACCGCCCTGGGCGCCAGCCGCGGCCGCCTGGCGCGCCAACTGCTGGCCGAGAGCTTGCTGCTGGGCGGCTGGGCCAGCCTGGCCGGCCTCGGCTTCGCCGCCGCCGCCCTGGACCTGCTGCGCCACTTTTTGCAGTCGCAGTTGCCTCAGGGCATGGCCGTCTCGCTGAGCGCGCCGGTGCTGCTCGGCCTGCTGGGGCTGACGCTGGCTTCGGTGGTGTTGGTGGGGCTGGCGCCGGCGCTGCTGGCGGCGCGCGCGCCGGCCCAGGCCGGCCTGCGCGGCGGGGCCGCGACCCCCGGGCGGGGCCAATCGCGCTTGCGCGAGGGCCTGGTGGTGGCCGAGATCGCGCTGGCGCTGGTGCTGCTGGCCAGCGCCGGCCTGCTGCTGCGCACCCTGTACGCCCTCAAGCAGGTGCCGCTGGGCTTTGCCCCCGCGCACTTGGTCACCGCCCGGCTGCAGTTCCCCCCCGGCCGCTTCGACCACCAAGACATCGTGTCGAGCTTTGACCGGCCCCTGCTCGCCCGCCTCGACGCCCTCCCCGGTGTCCAAGCCGCCGCCATCACATCGGTGGTGCCGCTGGAGCGCGGCTTCACCATGAGCGGCAGCTTCGAGTTTGTCGGCCGTCGCAATGTGCCCAACAACCAGCGCCCCCAGGGCGACCTGCGCATCACCAGCCCCGGCTACCCGGCAGTCTTCGGCATCCCGATCGAGCGCGGCCGCTTCTTCGACGCCCGCCTGGACACGCCCACCTCGCCCACGGTGATGGTGGTCAACCACACCTTCGCCGCGCGCTACTTCGCCGGCCAGGACCCCATCGGCCAGCAGATCGAGTTCGGCAAAAACAAATTCGCCACCATCGTCGGCGTGCTGGCCGACGCCCACGAGACCGCCATCGCCGCGCCGCCCCATCCGGTGATGCACTTCGCCCTCACCCAGATCGCGCCCGGCGACGATTTCTACGGCCTGGCCACCGCCTTCGCCAACCTCTCGGTGCGCACGCGCGTGCCCTCGCTCGGCCTCACCGGCGCGATCCGCGCCGCGCTGCACGCAGTGGCGCCCGACATTGCTCCGGGCCAGTTCCACCCCATGCGCCAGTTGGTCAGCGACGCCATGGGAAGCCAAACCCTGGCGGCGCAATTGCTGGGGATTTTCGCGCTGGCGGCGCTGGTGATCGCCGTGGTGGGGCTCTACGGCCTGCTCGCCTACGCGGTGGCGCAGCGCACGCGCGAGATGGGCGTGCGCCTGGCACTGGGCGCCGAACGGAGGGATATCGTGCGCCTGGTGCTGGGCCGCGCCGCCTGGCTGCTGGGGCTGGGCCTCGTCCTGGGCCTGGCCGGCGCCCTGGCCGGCGCCCGCCTGCTGGCCGCCTACCTCTACCGAGTGCCCGCGCGCGATCCGCTCACCCTCGCCGCCGTCGCCCTGCTGCTGGCCGCCGCCGGCCTCTGGGCCGCCTACCTCCCCGCCCGCCGCGCCGCCCGCGTCTCCCCGATCGAGGCCCTGCGCGCCGAGTAGGGAGGCCGTGCTGCGCGCGGCACACACAGCAGTCAGCACTCAGTAGGGGGGCCACGGCGGCACGGCGCTTGGGTGCCGCGGGGAAGGAGATTGCCGAAGGTGCAGTGCGGGGCGATAAGGGCTGCATGGCGTCGTCCTCAGTCGGGCATTTCGCGGCCCTGGCCCTGCGATCTCCCCGGCGCGCTGCAACCGCGCGCCGGTCGGCTCGGTCGGGCTGAGCAGACTCGGGGCCTGCCGCCAGAGTGGATACTCCACACCTGACTCGGGTCGCTTTGGTGGGCGCGGGCCCCAGCGCGCCTGCGGCGCGCGTCCCGCTTGTGCTCGCTCCGACTTGGGGGCCCGGAGGCCCCAAGTCGGAGCTGCGCCTCGCTGGGGCCGCGCCGGATTCGTTTCCCGGGGGCGCAGACGCGCCACTGGCGCGTCTGCCCCTGCGGAATTTCGCAGCCTTTCGCGCCGATTTTGCCAGCAGGCAAAGCGGCGCGACCCCCGCGATTGGATGCCTCTGCACATCGTCTGGTCCCTCTGATTATCACATCTTGACAATCATATGGAGAGGCGCTACCTTGGGCGCATGGATCCGCTTGGCACCGCACTCGAAGGTGGGGGTCACGCCTGATGTCGCCCTGGCGCCAGCTCAGTCGCGGCCTGCGCTCGCTGATACGGCGGCGCGCCGACGATCAGGAAGTCGCCGACGAGGTGCGGGATTATTTCGACCGGGCTGTGGCCGCCCACCTCGCCCGCGGCCTCACACCGGCCGAGGCGGGGCACGCCGCGCGGCGCGAGTGCGGCTCGCCCGACGCCGCGCGCGAGCAGGTGCGCGCCTACGGTTGGGAGAACGCGGTTGCGGCCTTAGCCGGCGATCTGCGCTTCGCCGGGCGACAACTGCGCCGCAACCCCGGCTTCACCTTGGCCAGCGTCTTGGTGCTGGCGCTGGGCATTGGGGTGGGCACGGCCATGTTCAGCGTGCTCGACGCGGCACTGCTGCGTCCGCTGCCCTACCCCCACGCCGATCGGCTGGCGGTGCTCGGCGAACAGCGCGGCGGGCCGGCCATGCGGCCGAGGCGGTTCGCCTCCGCCTCCGGCCCGGACGTGCGCGACTGGCAGCGGCGCAGCCATCGTTTCGATCAGATTGCCTATTACGTGGAGTCGCGGGCGAGCCTGGATCTTGCGCACGAGTCCGACGTCGTCATCAACGAGCAAGCCAGCGCCAACCTATTTGCGGTGCTGGAGTTGGCGCCGGAGCTGGGGCGCGGGTTTGTCCCCGACGATCAGAGCCGCGGAGCGCGTGTGGCTGTGCTCAGCGATCCGCTCTGGCGGAGCGCGTTCCACGCCGATCCAGGCGTGATCGGGCAGGCAATCCTGCTGCAAGGAAACGAGTACACGGTGGTCGGGGTGATGCCGCCCGGCCTGACTTTGCCGTTCGGCGGCCCGATTTTGTGGACGCCCTACGCCCTTGTGCCCCCTGGCGACGCCCGCGACAACGCCTCCGTGCGGGTGCTGGCGCGCTTGCGGTCCGGCGTCTCGCTGGCGCAGGCGCAGGCAGAGTTGAGCGGCATCCAGGCCGGGATCGCCCGCCAGTACGGCAACCTGCACCTTCCCGACCGCGTGAGCGTGGCCAGCTATCACGACACGCTGGTGACGGGCGTGCGCCCCGCCCTATTCGCCTTGACCGCGGCCGTCGCCCTGGTCTGGCTGGTCGCCTGCGTGAGCGTGGCCGGGCTGCTGTTGACCCGCTTCGCGGTGCGGCGGCGGGAGTTGGCGGTGCGCGCGGCGCTGGGCGCCAGCCATTCGCGCCTGGCGCGGCAACTGCTGGCCGAGACCCTGCTGCTGGGCGCGCTCGCCAGCCTGGCAGGCCTGGGCCTGGCCGTCGCCGCCCTGGCCCTGCTGCGCCACTTCTTGGCCTCGCACCTGCCGTTGGGCCTGGCCGTCCATCTGGACGCGGGCGTGTTGCTGGGCCTGCTCGGCCTGACCCTGCTCTCGGTGGTGGCGGTGGGGATGGCGCCGTCGTGGCTGGCGGCGCTGGCGCCCGCCGCGGGCGGCTTGCGCGTCGGCGGTCCCGCCGCCGGCGGCCGCGGCCAGTCGCGCCTGCGCGACGGCCTGGCCATCGCCGAGATCGCCCTGGCGCTGGTGCTGCTGGCGGCGGCCGGGCTGCTGCTGCGCACCTTATACGCGCTGCACAGCGTGCGGCTGGGTTTTTCGACGGAGAACGTGGTCACCTCCACGATCCAGATCCCGCCCGGGCGCTTCGCCAAACAGAGCATCCGGCAATATTTCGAGCAGCCGCTGCTGGCGCGGCTCCAAGCCCTGCCCGGGGTCGAAGCCGCCGCTTTCACCTCGGTGGTGCCGCTGAGCCGGAGCGGCACCATCCACATGTATTTCAATATGCCCGCCATGTTGGATGCGCATTCCCCCCAAGCCGACGTGCGCTTCGTCAGTCCGGAGTACCCGGCCGTGTTCGGCATCCCGCTCGAGCGCGGACGCTTCTTCGACGCCAGCCGTGACACGCCGACCGCGGCTCCGGCGATTGTGGTCAACTATAGCTTCGCGATCCGTTACCTGCACGGCAAGAACCCCATCGGCCAGCACATCGTCGGCCCCAAGGCAGCCACCATCATCGGCGTCCTGGCCGACGTCCACGACGCCGCCATCAATGTGCCGCCCGGCCCGGTGATCTATTTCCCCACCACGCAGCTCGATCCCGGCTCCTATCTCTACAACACCGGCGCGATGATGGCCGAGCTGGCCGTGCGCACGGCGGCGCGGCCAGGCAGCGTCATTCCCGCCATCCGCACAGCGCTGCACGCGGTGGCGCCCGATCTGGCGGCAGGCGAGTTCACCACCATGCAGCAATTGGCCGCCGATTCGATCGGCGGCCAGACCTTCGCCGCGCAAATCCACACTTTGTTCGCTCTGGCGGCGCTGATGATCGCTCTGGCCGGCCTCTATGGCCTGCTCGCCTATGCGGTAACCCAGCGCACGCGCGAGATGGGCATCCGGCTGGCGCTGGGAGCCGAGCGGCGCGACATTGTGCGCCTAGTACTGGGCCGCGCTGCCTGGCTGCTGGGGCTCGGCCTCGCCGGCGGCCTCGCCCTGGCCCTCGCCGGCGCCCGCCTGCTCGCCGCCTACCTCTACCGCGTACCCGTCCGCGATCCCGCCACCCTCGCCGTCGCCATGCTGCTGCTCGCCGCCGCCGGACTGTGGGCGGCCTACCTCCCCGCCCGCCGCGCCGCCCGCGTCTCCCCCATCGAGGCCCTGCGCGCCGAGTAGCCTGCGCCGCACGCGCGGCGCCTCCCGAGCCTCATTGGTGGGCGCGGGCCCCAGCGCGCCTGCGGCGCGCGTCCCGCTTGTGCTCGCGCCGACTCGCCCTCACTGTTCACTGTTCACTCGTCAGAGCACCCGGATCACATCCGACCGCGTGATGATAAACGTCTTGTCCGTCTTGAAGTCGCGCACCAGCACCGCCGGGTTCTCGGGCGTGATCATGGTCGCCAGCAGGTCCACCGGGGTGGAGATGTCCACGAAGGGAAAGGCGGGCTGCATGATGGTCTCCAGCGGCTCCTTCTTGATCTCCGGCCGCTCCACCAGCATCTTGTAGAGCTGGGTCTCGTTGAGCGAGCCCACCAGGCGGTGGTCGCGGGTGATCGAGATTTGCGAGAAGTCGTGCTCGCTCATCACCCGCAGGGCGTGGGCGATGGGCTCGCCCGCCTCCACCGAGAACAGCTCGCCCGACAGCCGCGCCGCCACCAGGTCGCGCGCCGTCATCCCGCTCTTCTCCAAGAAGCCGCGCTCGCGCATCCAGTCGTCGTTGAACATCTTGCCCAGATAGCGCGAGCCGTGGTCGTGGAAGATCACCACCACCAGCTCGCCGGCGCGGAAATGGCGCTGCAGTTGCAGCACACCCGCCATCGCCGCCCCGGCCGAGTTGCCGGCGAAGATGCCCTCCTCGCGGGCGATGCGCCGGGTCATGATGGCGGCGTCCTTGTCGGTGACCTTTTCGAAGTGGTCCACCACGCTGAAGTCCACGTTTTGCGGCAGGAAGTCCTCGCCGATGCCCTCGGTGATGTAGGGATAGATCTCGTGCTTGTCGAAGACGCCGGTCTCCTTGTACTTCTTGAAGACCGAGCCGTAGGTGTCAATCCCCCAAACCTTGATCGCCGGATTCTTCTCTTTCAAGTAGCGCCCGACGCCGCTGGCGGTGCCCCCGGTGCCCACTCCCACCACCAGGTGGTTGATGGCGCCATCGGTCTGCTCCCAGATCTCCGGCCCGGTTTGCTCGTAGTGCGCAGCCGAGTTGGAGAGGTTGTCGTACTGGTTGGCCTTCCAGGCGTTGGGGATCTCTTCCGACAGGCGCGAGGAGACCGAGTAATAGGAGCGCGGGTCCTCGGGGTCCACGTTGGTGGGGCAGACGATCACCTCGGCGCCGAAGGCCTGCAGCGCGTCCACCTTCTCCTTGGATTGCTTGTCGGTGGTAGTGAAAATGCACTTGTAGCCCTTGATCACGGCGGCAATGGCCAGGCCCATGCCGGTGTTGCCGCTGGTGCCCTCGATGATGGTGCCCCCCGGCTTGAGCAGCCCGGCGCGCTCGGCGTCCTCGATCATCTTCACCGCCATGCGGTCTTTAATCGAGTTGCCGGGGTTGAAATTCTCCAGCTTGGCGTAGATGGCGGCCGGCACCTCGCGGGTGATTGTGTTGATCCGCACCAAGGGGGTGTGGCCAATGGCTTCCAGGATATTGGCGCAGCGTTTAGGCACGGGGACTATTTTAGTCTAGCGCGGGCGCCCGGCTTCGCCGCCCGCGCTCCTTGGCCGCCTGAGCGCGGTCGCGGGGGCCCTTCGCCCCGCGTCCGCTCCCGGTCGCGCTCGGCTCGCGCGGGCGCCCGGCTTCGCCGCCCGCGCTCCTTGGCCGCCTGAGCGCGGTCGCGGGGGCCCTTCGCCCCGCGTCCGCTCCCGGTCGCGCTCGGCTCGCGCGCGCGCCCGGCTTTCTTCCTGAAGCCCGGGCGCCCGGCTGCGCCGCCCGCGCTCCTTGGCCGCCTGAGCGCGGCCGCGGGGGCCCTTCGCCCCGCGTCCGCTCCCGGTCGCGCTCGGCTCGCGCGCGCGCCCGGCTTTCTTCCTGAAGCGCGCGCGCCCGGCTTCGCCGCCCGCGCTCCTTGGCCGCCTGAGCGCGGCCGCGGGGGCCCCTCGCCCCGCTCCCGCTCTCGGTCGCGCTCGGGCTCGCGCGGGGGGCGCCGCTGCCATCGCTGCTTGGCCCGATCCGCAGTTCCGTGCGATACTCCGCCAGATAGCCCCCCCACTCGGAGGAACCCGCCCATGCCCTCGTTTTCCCTGCCGCGCCGCCGCGCGCCGCTCGCCCTGCTGGCCCTCGTCCTGGCGGCCGGCGCCCAGAGCGCGCCCAAGGTGGTCAGCGCCGCCGACTACGCCCGCGCCGAGAAGTTCCTGGGCTTCAACACCGCGCCGCTGGTGCTGCACGGCGCGGTGCGGCCGGGCTGGCTCCCCGACGGACGCTTCTGGTACGAGACCGCCGCCGCCAGCGGCAACCAGTACGTGCTGGTGAACCCGGCGCGCGCCACCCGCGAGCCCGCGCTCGACTCGGCCAAGCTGGCGGCCGCGCTGTCGGCCGCCGCCGGCGCCCAAGTCACCGCCCGCACGCTGGCGCTCGCCAACCTGAGCTTCTCCGGCGACGGGCGCGCGGTCGCCTTCACCGCGCTCCATCGCCGCTGGCGCTGCGACCGCGAGGGCGCCGCCTGCGCCCCCGACACCCGCCCGGCCCCGCCCGTGGTTGGCGGCCGCGGACGTGGCGGCGTCGGCCGCGGCGGCCGCCCCGGGCAACCGCCGCTCTCGGTCGCCCCCAACGGCAAGGTCGCCGTCTTCATCCGCAACTGGAACCTCTGGCTGCGCAACCTCGCCACCCACCGCGACACCCCGCTCACCACCGACGGCGTCAAGAACTTCGGCTATGCCACCGACAACGCCGGCTGGACCTCGAGCGACCGCGCCATCGTCCTCTGGTCGCCCGACTCCACCAAGATTGCCACCTACCAGCAGGACCAGCGCGGCGTGGGCAAGCTCTATCTCGTCCCGGTCGTGGTCGGCCACCCCAAGCTCGTCACCCAGGTCTATCCCCTGCCCGGCGACAAGGTCATCACCACCATCCAGCGCGTCATCATTGACCTGCCCACCGCCACCCGGCCCGCCCAGGTCATCCGCCTGCAGATGCCGCCCGACCAGCACCGCTCCACCATCTCCGACAACCTCGCCTGGGGCCCCGACCAGGACGTGCAGTGGAGCCCCGACGGCAGCCATTTGGCCTTCATCTCCACCTCGCGCGACCACAAGGAGGAGCACGTACGGGTCGCCAACGCCTCCACCGGCGCCGTGCGCACCGTCTACGAGGAAAAGGTTGCCACCCAGTATGAGGGTGGCCAGGGCGGCACCACCTTCCGCTACCTGCCCCAAACCCACGAGTTCATCTGGTTCTCCCAGCGCCAGAACCTGGGCCAGCTCTTCCTCTACGACCTCGACACCGGCCAGCTCAAAAACCAGATCACCAGCCTGGCCGACGGCAACGTGGACAGCGTGGTGCGCGTGGACGCCAAGGCCCGCGAGGTCTACTTCCTCGCCACCGCCGTCCCCGGCCGCGACCCCTACTACCTCACCCTCTACCGCGCCTCCTTCGACGGCCGCCAGCAGCAGCGCCTTACCCCCGAGGTGGCCAACCACAACGTCAGCTTCTCCCCCAACGGCCAATTCTTCACCGACACCTACTCCACCCCCGACCGGCCGCCGATAACCGTCTTGCGCACCGCCTCCGGCCGCCTGGTCATGCCCCTGGAAAAAGCCGACATCTCGCGCCTCCTCGCCACCGGCTGGAAGCCGCCGGTCGAAGTAAAGGTAAAGGCCCGCGACGGAGTGACCGATATCTATGGATTGATGTTCACTCCGTTCCATCTCGAGCCGGGGCGCAAGTACCCCATCATCAACCACATCTACCCCGGCCCCCAGACCGGCAGCGTGGGCAGCCGCAACTTCGCCCCCGCCCACGCCGACTGCGAGGCTCTCGCCCAACTCGGCTTCGTGGTGGTCGAACTCGACGGCATGGGCACCCCCTGGCGCGGGCAGAAGTTCTGGGATGCCTATTACGGCAACATGCGCGACAACACCTTGCCCGATCAGGTGAAGGGGATGAAGGAACTGGCCGCCGAGTACCCCTTCATTGACCTGGACAAGGCCGGCATCTACGGACACTCCGGCGGCGGCGACGCCACCGCCGACGCCATGTTCCGCTACCCCGACTTCTTCCAGGTCGGCGTGGCCGAGAGCGGCAACCACGACCAGCGCGAGTATGAGGACGATTGGGGCGAGCGCTACATGGGCCTCGACCTGCCCCAGGGCCACGACCGCACCACCTACTCCGGCCAGTCCAACGAGGGCGTGGCCAAAAACCTCAAGGGCCACCTCCTGCTCGCCCACGGCACCATGGACAACAACGTCCCCATGAACAATACCTTGCTTGTGGTGGATGCCCTGATCAAGGCCAACAAGGATTTCGACCTGATCATGCTGCCCAACGAGCCCCACGGCTACGGCGCCGACAGCAACTACATGATGCGCCGGCGCTGGGATTATTTCGTCCGCTACCTCATGGGCGCCACCCCGCCGCATGAGTACCTGATGCAGGCAGCGCCGCCGGGTGGGCGCGGCAACTAAGGAGAGGCGCCCGCCCCGCGGGCTTTGGGCTATGCTGGGAAGTGTCATGGCAACGGCAAGCAAGGGCGCGCACCTGCTCGTGGTGGATGACGAGCCCATGATCCGCGAGTTGCTGTGCTCGTATCTCGAGGACAGCGGCTTCGCCTGCCACGCCAGCGGCAGCGTGGACGAGGCGCTGGCCCGCCTCGCCCAAGGCGACATTGACCTGGTCATCTCCGATCTGCACATGCCCGGCCGCACCGGCCTGGAGCTGCTGCAGGCGGTGGGCCTGCGCTTTCCCCGCACCGCCTTCCTCATGGCCACCGCCGCCCCCGACACCAAGGTCGCGGTGCAGGCGATGCGCAACGGCGCCGCCGACTTCCTGGTGAAGCCGCTGGACCTCAAGCAGGTGCTGGCCACGGTGCAGGAGACGCTCGCCCGCCAGCGCCAGCGCAGCGAGGCGGAGCAGCACCTGCTCGACATGGAGCGCCTGCTGGCCGAGCGCACCCAGCAGCTCGGCTTCGCCCTGCGCCAAGTGCAGCAGGCCTCGGCCGAGACCCTGCAGGCGCTGGCGATGGCGCTCGACGTGCGCGCCCGCGACGTTGCCGGCCATTCCCTCCGCGTCAGCCGCTACGGCGTCGAACTCGCCAGCCGCATGGGCTACACCGCCGAGGAGCTCGCCCGCATCGAGCACGCCTCCTACCTGCACGACATCGGCAAGCTCGGCATCCCCGACGCCATCCTCAACAAGCCCGCCGCCCTCGACTCCGCCGAGTTGGAGATCATGCGCAGCCACGTCCAGATCGGCTTTGACCTCGTCACCCAGGTGCAGTCGCTCGCCTCCGCCGCCGACCTGGTGCTCGCCCACCAGGAGCACTATGACGGCACCGGCTACCCCCGCGGCCTGGCCGGCGACGAAATTCCCCGCGACGCCCGCATCTTCGCCGTGGCCGACGCCTTCGACGCCATGACCTCCGACCGCCCCTACCGCAACGCCCTCAGCTTCGACGAGGCCCACCACGAGATTGTCCACCAGTCCGGCCGCCAGTTCGACCCCGCCGTGGTGCAGGCCTTCCTCTCCGTGCCCCGGGAGCGCTGGCTCGAACTGCAGCGCGAGACCGGCCACCAGCCCGCCGCCCAGCAGGCCACCTCGGCGTAGCGGGCGGCTAGAGCAAAACCAGCGTTGCTGTGACCCGCTACCCGGAGAGAGCGTGCGGCTTTTCCTGATGGAAAAGCCGCATCCAACCGGCGGAACGGGCTACATCAAGGCTGTTTGTGCTCAAAGGTCGGATGTTCCGAGTTCCGTGCCAGATAGTCATTGATCTGCTTTTCCCACTCCGGGCCTGATTTGCTGTCGTGGTCTGCCATCTCCAGGACAATATCCCCAGCTCCAGTGTTCAACGCCGTTCGTTCATATTGAACAGTGACATGCGTCCATTTGTTTTGCGGTTTGAGTTTCAGAGTAATGAGCGTTGCCATGACGCCTGGAATAACATAAACGTATTGAATAGATCCGGTTGTGGGATCGTATGCGGTGTTGATCCACACCGCGGCTTTGTGGCCATGGGCAACCGTGAATACCATCCCTTTCTGATCGTTTGCATTCGTCGGCCAGAGGAAGGCGGGATTCCACCCCGGTGCCCAGGTGCGTTCTTTATCTGCCCCAAAGAGCGGTGCTGCGATTTCTATTGGAGCCTTAGCTA
>DATKSZ010000019.1:0-24899 GCA_035531375.1 Terriglobales bacterium
CTTCATCCCCTCCACCCCGTTGATCGCCCGCTCCAGCGGCGTCGTCACCGCCGCCTCCACCACCTCGGCGTTGGCCCCGTTGTAGGCCGCCGTCACCGTCACCGTCGGCGGCGCCAGCGTCGGGTACTCCGACACCGGCAGGTTCGGAATCGCCACCGCCCCCGCCAAGATAATGATCAGCGCGCACACCGTCGCGAAGATCGGCCGCCGGATGAAAAATTCCACCATCCTACCGGCCCCGCCCCGCCGGGCCCGCCGCCATCGGCGCCACCGGCATCCCCTCCGCCAGGATCTGCGTGCTGGTTACGATCACCCGCTCCCCCGCCTTCAGCCCCGCCGTCACCTCCACGTTGTTGCCCTCGATCGCCCCCAGCGTCACCTCCGCCTGCCGCACCACATACCCGTCCCCCTGCGGCTGCGCCAAGTCCAGGAACGTCCCCCCCCCCAGCCGCACCACCGCCAGCACCGGCACCAGCACCGCCTGCTGCTCCCCCCAGGTGATGCGCGCCTGCACGTACTGCTGCGTCCGCACCCCCGCCGCCTCCGGCAGCCGCGCCTTGGCCAGCACCGACTGCGTGGCGTAGTCCACCTGCGGCGACACAAAATAGATCCGCGTCCGCGCCAGCTCCGCCCCCTCCCCGCTCAGCACCTCCACCGCCAGCCCCGTCCGCAGCTTCCCCTCCTGCTCGATCGGCACCTGCACATACACCTCCAGCCCCGAGGGCGAGTCCAGCGTGGTCAGCGCCGTTCCGGTCGTCACCTGGTCGCCCACCTTCACCGGAATATCCCCCACCACCCCCGCCCGCGGCGCCGTCACCCGGTAGTAGCCCAGCGTCGTCCGCGCCTGCCGGATCTGGGCGTCGAGCGAGTCCGCCTGCGCCTTGGCGCTGTTATATGTGGATTGCGCCTGCTGATAGTCCTGCTGCGTCCCGATCTTTTCCTGGTACAGCTTCTGCATCCGCCCCAGTTGCGTCGCATCGAAGCTCAGCGTCGCCGCCAGCGCCGCCCGCTGGTTCTCCAGGTTCTCCACCACCGCCTGCTGCAGCGTCGGGTCAATCTGCATCAGCGCCGCCCCCTGCGCCACCCGCTCCCCCGACCGCACCGCGATCCCGCGCAGGATGCCCCCCACCAGCGGGCTAATCACCATCGAGTCGCGTGACTGGATCGAGGCCACATAGGTCGAGGTCTCCGCCACCGCCACCGGCCGCGCCACCTCCACCCCCACCGGCATGGCCGCCATGCCCCCCCGCCCGCCGCGCCCGCCCCCATTTGCCGCTGGTCCGGTGGTCGGACCACCGCAGCCCGCCAGCCCCGCCATCAAGAGAATCAATCCGCAGCTTGCCTTGACCATACCTTCCACCACACACTCAAGCTCACAGAATATCAGACCTCCGGCGAGCCTTCTGGTGGCAAGCCTTCTGGGTACTGCCTTCCCCACCCCCACCCCAAGAGCCTTCCCCACCCCCCGCGGCGCGCGGACGCGAGCGTTTGCGTTAACTAGCAACTAGCAACCAGCAACTAGCAACTTTTCCCCGCTGCAAGCTGCAAGCTGCAAGCTGCCAGCCCTCTGCAAGTTGGTATACACTTCCGGTATCACCATGCCCACCCGCGTCAAAAAACCCACGCGCAGCGCCGACTTGGGGCCCCGGGGCCCCCGAGTCGGCGCGAGCATGCCGCCCCGCGCTGTTACAGCGGGGCGGCTCACAAGCGGGACGCGCGCCGCAGGCGCGCTGGGGCCCGCGCCCGCCAAGCCGCCCGACATCGCCCGCATCTTTATGCACGGACGCAGCCAGGCCGTCCGCCTGCCCAAGGCCTTCCGCCTCCCCGGCGACCGCGTCCGCGTCCGCCGCGTCGGCCAAACCCTGGTGCTCGAGCCCTTGGCCTTCGACGTCCAAGCCTGGTACGCCGAGCTCGACCGCCTCGCCGGTGGCCAGTTCCCCGCTCGCGAACCCCAGCCCCCGATGCCGCCCGTGCGCGCCTGGGACAAGTGATCCTGCTCGACACCAACGCCGCCATCGCCATCATCACCGGTCGGCCACCCGCAGTTCGCCACCGCAACGCCGTCGCGCTTGCCAGCGGCGAGTCGGTCGCCATCTCCGCCGTCGTTGCTTTCGAACTCTGGTTCGGCGCCCTCCACAGTTCCCAGCGCGAGCGCAATTCCGCCAGCCTCCGCAGGTTCCTTTCTTCGCTGCACGACATCCTTCCCTTCGACGCCGAAGACGCCGCCACCGCCGCCGAGATCCGCTCGCACCTGGCCGCCTCCGGCAAGCCCATCGGCCCCTACGACCTCCTCATCGCCGCCCAAGCCCTCCGCCGCGGCGCCCTCCTCATCACCGCCAACCCCGCCGAGTTCGCCCGCGTCCCCCACCTCCGCTGCCAAGACTGGTCAGCAAACAAGTGAACAGTGGCCGGGGAACCGTGGCCAGACTTCACCCTGGTCACCGCCGACCAGCGCCTCCAGCCCGCCGGGCAACGGTGGCACAGCCAATCTTGGCTGTGCGTTTTTGCCAAACCCAGCCCGCTCCTATTCCCCCGTCCCCTTTCCCCCGTCCCCTCCGCAAGCCGCAAGCCGGGTTGGCGGACCACCCCAATCTGACCATGGTACGATTCGACCATAGAGCAGATCCCCATCTCCAAGTTCAAGGCCACCTGTCTGGCCGTGCTGGAGAGCGTGCGCAAGTCGGGCCACCCCGTGCTGGTCACCCGCTTCGGCAAGCCCGTGGCCGAGATCTCGCCTCCGCGCCCGCCGCGCGCCCCGCTCCGCGAGCCCGGCCGCATGGCCCACACCGGTCGCATCCTCGGCGACATCGTCTCCCCTTCAACCGACGAGGCCGACTGGGACGCGCTGCGATGAGGCTCCTGCTCGATACCCACATCTCGCGGGGGTCGCGCCGCTTTTCCTGCTGGCAAAATCGGCGCGAAAGGCTGCGAACCGGGGCCCCCAAAGCCGCAACGGCTTTGGGGTGGTCGTAATTCCGCAGGGGCAGACGCGCCAGTGGCGCGTCTGCGCCCCCGCCAAACGAATCCGGCGCGGCCCTAGCGAAGCGCAGCGCCGACTTGGCGCCACGGGCCCCCAAGTCGGCGCGAGCATGCCGCCCCGCGCTGTTACAGCGGGGCGGCTCACAAGCGGGACGCGCGCCGCATCGGCCTGGCGCTGCTACAGCCGGGCCGGGCAGGCGCGCTGGGGCCCGCGCCCACCATTGGCTCTGGCACGAGCTCGAGCCCAGCGCCCTCGACGCCCGCACCACCGCCTTGTTGGCCAACCCCCGCCACGAGCTCTGGCTCTCGCCCGTCAGCGCCTGGGAGTTGCTGCTGCTAATCGAGAAGGGCCGCATCGCGCTCGACCGCGAGTTGTCGGCCTGGCTCGACGCCTGCTTCGCCGCCACCCGCTACCTGCAGGCCGACTTCACCCTGGCGGTCGCCCTCGCCGCCGCGCAAGTCGTCCTCGACCACCGCGACCCGGCCGACCGCCTCCTCGCCGCCACCGCCCGCCACTACCAGCTCACGCTGGTGACCGCCGACCAGCGCCTCCGCGCCGGCCGCGGCTTCCCCCTCTGGTCCTAGCCCGCCCAAACCGCCGTCCACTCAGCGCCGCCGCGGAAACCCACGCGGGTGGGCGCGGGCCCCAGCGCGCCTGCGGCGCGCGTCCCGCTTGTGAGCCGCCCGGCTGTAGCAGCGCCAGGCCGATGCGGCGCGCGTCCCGCTTGTGCTCACGCCGACTCGGGGGCCCCGGGGCCCCAGCGAATTGCCCCTCCCCCACTGTCCACTGTCCACTATTCACCGTTCACTAGTTTTCCGCCCCCACTGTTCACCCGTTCCCCCGCCGCCCGCACCCGCGCCAACCACCGATAAACCACCGGCCCCGTCGCCAACATCCCCAGCGCCAGCGCCGTAAACCGCCAGTCCTCGGCCGCCGCCAGCACCACCATCACCGCGGCCAGCAGCATGGGCGCGGCGCAAAGCGCCACCAGCCACCCTCCTTCCAGCGGAATGCGAAACGGGCTCTCCAGCCGCGGCCGCCGCCGCCGCAGCCGCAGCAGCGCCAGGAACTCCAGCCCCAGCCCGGCGCTGTACAGCAGCACGTCGGCCACCAGCAGCCGCTCGAAGCCCGCCAGCGCAAACACGCTATAGATCGCGGTGCACAGCCACAGCGACGCGTTCGCCACCCCGCGCGCGTTCACCCGCCCCAGCGCCCGCGGCAAATACCCGTCCTGCGCCAGCGCCTCCGGCAGCGGCATGACATAGAGCAGTTGTCCGGTGTACTGCGCCCACGCCCCCGCCACCGCGGTCAGCGACATGGCCAGCGCCAGCGGAGCCCCCCAGGCCCGCTCCCCCAGCGTGATGAAATACCCATCCACCCAATGCGCGCTCACCGGGTCAATCCGCAGCCCCGCCGCCACCGGCACGACATAGATCACCACAATCCCCACCAGCGACAGCAGCAGCGCCCGCGGATAGGTCTGCCGCGGACGCTCCACCGACGGCGCAAACGTGGCCACGTTGTCCCACCCGGCGTAGTTCCACATCACCGTGGTCAGCGCCAGCCCCCAGGCGGCTAGCCCGCTTATCGGAGCCGCGGGCGCGCCGGCGGCGGCCGCAGGCTGGCCGCCGGCCCGCGCCACCAGGAAAAAAAACGGCGCCAGCACCGCCACCGAGCAGACCACGGCGTAGCCCGCCACCAGCCGCGCCCCCAGCCAATTCAGCCCCGCCGCCAGCCACATGAACCCCACGACCGCCGCCACCACCGCCCCGTTGCCCAGCGCGTGCCCGGTCAGCACCGGCCAAGTCTGCTGCAGAATGGCCCCGGCGAGGGCAGGGTAGAGCGGCATATCCACCCAGGTGAAGAGCCAGCTCCACCACCCCTCCTGGAACCCCCAAAACTCCCCCATCGCCTCCCGCACCCAGCGGTAATAGCCCCCCAGCACCGGCAGCGTCGCCGCCATCTCCCCCGCCATCAGCGCCACCGGCAGCGACCACAGCACCGGCACCACCAGCAGCAGCGCCAGCGCCCAAAAGCCCCCCACCGCCCCCACCGCCGGCTCCAGCCCATAAGGCCCCCCGCTCACGGTGAGAAAGATCAGCGCCGCCAGCCCCACCGCCCGAATCGGCGCCCGCCGCCCGCCCACCCGCGCCTCGCGCGCCAGCCCGGTCCCCGTAGCCATCGCTCCACTGTGCCACACCCACTCCCGCCGATGCGCCGCTCTCCGGGCCACGGCGGCAAAGCAAATCCTAATGCCTTGAGAATGGGCACGGGCGGTGGAAATGACCGGCCCAACGCTCCCATCTCCGATGTGCCCGCCGTCATAGTCGGCCGTGCCCATCCGCTGGACGGCCAAGGACGGGGCACGCAACCTGCCCAAGCTTCGCTCTCGGCCACCCCTTCCGTCCGCCGCAGCGGACGGCATCATAATCAAACGGCAGGTCTCCCCAAGTGAATCGCCGCAAGAAAACACCGCCCGCCCGCGAGAACGCCACGCCGGTGATGACCGCCCTCGATCGCACCCTCTCCGAGCGCGCGGCCGCAGGCTGGGAGCGCGACGCCCGTCGCGGGCGTTGGAAGGACGCCCGTCTGCCCCATGGCCTCCGCGACCCTTGGTGCCCTTGAACTAGCCGCCCGCCCCTCCAATGGCCAAAAGCCAGTTGAAGGCCCGCACCCCACCCGTCCCCATTGCTCGGCCTACCGCCGGTTAGCCGGACTGCCCTGCCGCACACTGAGTCTGTGTGTAGAATGTTTGAAAATTAAACAGCTTTAAACGATGTTGACAGGCACCACGCGATCAGTTAGCATCGCTAAAGCCTGTGGAAACAGAGTCGCCATCCCGCCCCGCCAGCTACCCCGAGAAGCTGCTCGCCCTGCGCAGCCACCTCGGCCTGACCCAGGCCGAACTCGCCAAGCTTCTCGGTACCTCCATCGTTTCGATCAACCGCTGGGAAAAAGGCCACTCGACGCCATCCGCTCCCTCCTGGCAGCGTGTACAGAAGCTAATGGCCTCGCTGGCCGCCCCGCCTGCGCCCCAGCCAAACCACGCCCCTCAGGCGCTCGACTTTGCTGCTGATCCAGAGCTCGTGCGCACTCTGGTCGAGGGCGAAAGGCTCAGCTACGGCCACCTTTTCAACGCCGGTTTCGCCGCCGAGATCTCCGCCATCGATCCCTTGCCCCACCAGCGCATCGCGGTCTATGGCCACATGCTTGCCCAGTCGCCGCTGCGCTTCCTGCTCGCCGATGACGCAGGCGCCGGCAAGACCGTCATGGCCGGTCTCTACCTGCGCGAGATGCTCAACCGGCGCCGTTTGCGCCGCATCCTGGTCGTCGCCCCCGCCGGCCTCACCACCAACTGGCGCCGCGAGCTCGCCCAGCTCTTCGGGCTCCGCTTCGTCATCGCCACCGGCGCCGACGCCAAGGCCAACAATCCTTTTATTGGACCCTCCTCGGACCAACTGATTGTCAGCCTCGATACCCTGGCGGCAGACCGCATGTTCAGCCGCCTCCAAGAGGCTAACGTCTCCCCCTACGACCTGGTCATCATGGACGAGGCGCACAAGCTCAGCGCCCGCACCGAAAACGATGGCACCGTCCGCCGGACCGATCGCTATAAACTGGCCGAGGCCCTCGCCGGCGTGCCCGTCACCGAAACTTCCGAGGTCGCCAACGCCCGGTGGCGCCTTCTCTGGAAGCCCGAACACCTGCTCCTGCTCACCGCCACTCCCCACATGGGCAAGGACGATCCCTATTTCTTCCTCTGGCGCCTCCTCTGCCCCGATCTCATCCCCACCCTCAGCGCCTTCCAGGCTTTTTCTCAAGAGTCCCGCCAGCGCCATTTCCTTCGCCGTACCAAAGAAGAGATGCTCCACTTCGACGGCCGGCGGCTCTATCCCCAACGCATCTCCGACTCCTTCGGCTTCGAGCTCTCCCAGAGTCCTGTCCCCGCGGCGCAGCCCTGGCTTGGGGCGGTGGGACCCCAAGCCGGCGCAAGCACAAGCGGGACGCGCGGCGCAGCCGCGCTGGGGCCCGCGCCAACCGACGACGCTCCCAGCGAGCAGCTCCTCTACGACCGCACCACCGAGTATCTGCGCACCTTCTACAACCGTGCCCAGATCCTCAACCAGGCCGCCGCCCGCCTGGCCACGGGTGTCTTCCAGCGCCGTCTCGCCAGCTCCACCTTTGCTCTCCTGCGCTCGCTCGAGCGCCGCTCCGACAAGCTCACGGCATTGATCCGTTCGGTCAAAGCCGAGGGCACCCGCCCCCTCGCCCAGCTTCGCCTTCAGTGGGGCGATCTGCGCAACCTGCTCGACGACGCTACCGCCGACGAGGAGCAACCCGAGGCCGGCGCCGAAGAGAGCGAGCGGGCCGAGATCCGCATCCTCGAAACCGTCGTTCCGGCCACCCTCGCCGACCTGGAGCTGGAACTGGCGCAAGTGAACGGCCTCGTGGACCTCGCCCGCGCCGTGCTCGCCGCCGGCCACGAGTCCAAGTTCTACAAGCTGCGCGAAATCTTCCTGCATCCCGCCTTCCGCGGCGAAAAAATTCTGGTGTTTACCGAGCACCGCGACACCCTCGCCTACCTGATCCGCCGCCTCGAGGGCTTGGGCTTCGCCGGTCGCATCGCTGCCATCCATGGCGGCCTGAACGCCAGCCAGCGCGACGCCCAAATTGAGCTCTTCCGCGACCCCCAGGGCGCGCGCTTCATGATCGCCACCGACGCCGGCGGAGAAGGCATCAACCTGCAATTCTGCTGGCTGATGATCAACTACGACATCCCCTGGAATCCCGCCCGCCTCGAACAGCGCATGGGCCGCGTCCACCGCTATGGGCAACCCCACGATCCCGTGCGCATCGCCAACCTCGTCGCCACCACGACCCGTGAGGGCCGCGTGCTCCACGTGCTGCTTGCGCGGCTCGAGGCCATGCGCGATGAGCTCAGCTCCGATAAGGTCTTCGACGTGGTCGGCCGCTTGCTCGAGGGCTCCAGCCTCGTCGGGTACATGGAATCCGCCCTCCACTCCGAGGCCGGCGCCGCCGAGGCCGGCAACCAGCTCGCCCTTCAGCTCACCAAGTCCCGTGTCGAGGAGATCATCGAGAACGACCGCCGCCTCTTCGGTCCTTCCGGCGACGTCGCCGCGCGCCTGCCCGCCGAGCGCGCCAAACTCGACCGCGAGGAGCTTACCCGGCTGCTGCCCGGCTATCTCCGCGCCTTCCTCGAACGCGCCGCGCCGCTGCTCGATCTTGGTTTCGCCGGCGACCTCGGCGCCACCTTCTCGCTGCGCGCCCTCCGCCCCGGCGCCCTCGCCCCCTTGGAGGCCGCCCTCGAGCAATACCCGCACGAGTACCGCGAGCGCCTAACCCTCCACCGCCCGCCCCCGTCCGCGCCGGGGGTCTTCCTCCGCCCCGGCGAGCCGATCTTCGAGGCCCTCCGGGAACTCCTCATCCACCGCTGCGGCGCCGAAGCCCGGCGCGGCGCCATCTTCGTGGACCCCCAGGCCGCCCGCCCCTACCTCCTCCACCTCGCCCACATCCAGATTGAACGCCGACAACCCGGAGACGCCCTGAGCGCCCGCGGGAACACCTTGCCGGGACTCGAAGCCAGCACTCCGAGCGACCAACGGGAGCGACCCAAGCAAGAAACGGCGAGCCTCCGCTCCGCCGCGAGCGGCCCGCCCGAGCTCGTCGAGTCGCGCTGGATCGCTGTCCGCCAGGAAGAGGACGGACAGCTCGCACTGACCCCGGCGGAATCGCTCCTCCTCCTCCGCGGCGCCGGGCGCCCCACCACTCGCGCCCTCGGCCTCATCGCTCGCGCCCCCGAAATGGCGGCCGCGGCCCGCGCCTTTGCCGAAGAGCACGCCGCCGCCGCCGCCGCCCGCCATCGCCAAGCCGCCCAAGCCGACTTGCCCGAACGAGCGCGCGAGCTCGCCGCCGGCTTCGAGCACACCGCCGCCGAGCTCGCCTCCCGCCGTGTCGCCCTTGCCAGGCTGCTCGCCGCCTCGCCCCTCCCGGAGCGCCCGCTGCGCGCCGCCGACCTGGAGGCGGTCAAGCAGGACCAGCGCCAGATCGAGTCCCGCCGCGCCCTTGCCCTCGCCGCTCTCCACGCCGCCCCGCAGCAGTTTCTGCCCGGCCCCGTGCGCTTCCTCACCCACGCCCTGGTCCTGCCCTCCAGCGACCCCGAGGACCGCCGCCGCTACGACGCCCAAGTCGAACAGCTCGCCGTCCAACTCGCCTGCGCCCACGAGCGCGCCCTCGGAGCCGTGGTCCGCGATGTCTCCAAGCCGGGTTTGTCGCTTGCCTGCGGCCTCGGCGAAAACCCCGGCTTCGACCTCTGGTCCCAGCGCCCGGACGGGCAGACCCTCTCCATCGAGGTCAAAGGCCGGGCCGGCGCCGGCGATATCGAGCTCACCCCCAACGAGTGGCGCCAGGCCAGCAATCGCGGCCCCGCCTACTGGCTCTACGTGGTTTATGATTGCGGCAGCCCGGCTCCCCGCCTGTGGCGCGTCCAAGACCCGTTCGCCAAGCTGCTGGCCCAAGGGGCAGGCGTCTTTGTCCAGCAGGGCGAGATCTTCCGCCACGCCGAAAGCGACTCCCCCCCTGCCCCCCAGCCCGGAGGCGCCCCATGAGCCCCGTCGCCCCATTCCCGCGCACTCCAGCCGAGCTCCCGCTCCCGCTCCTGGCCAAGCTCGACGACCTCAATCCTTGGTGGCATAACTTGCCCGCGCCGCCCCAGCCCGCTCTGCGGCGCTGGCCTTTCGCCCGCCTCCGCCGCCTGCTCGACAAGGGCATCGCACCCGCCACCGTGCTGCGCGGCCCTCGTCGCGTCGGCAAGACCGTCCTGCTGGAACAGCTCATCCACCAGTTGCTCGCCGATGGGGTCGCCCCGCAACGCATCCTCTACGTCCCCTTCGACGACCTCCCCAGCCTGGGCGCCTTGCTCGAGCCCGTCCTCCAAATTCCACGCTGGTTTGAGCAAGCCCGCCTCGGCCAAAGCTTCAACCAGGCCGCCCACGCCGGCCAGCCCGCCTACCTGTTCTTCGACGAGGTGCAAAACCTCCGCGCTTGGGCCCCGCAGCTCAAAAGCCTGGTGGACCACAGCGCTGTTCGCGCCCTCGTCACCGGCAGCTCCTCCCTGCGCATCGCCGCCGGCCGCGACAGCCTCGCCGGCCGCATCACCACCCTCGACCTCGGCCCCCTGCATCTGCGCGAGATCGCCGAGTTGCGTTCCGGCCACTCCATCACCCCCTACTGGCCCTCCAACGGCCTCGATCCGCTCCTCTCTCCCGACTTCTGGCGCGACGCCAAGCGCCGCGCCCAGGCCGAGCGCGAGCCTCGCCGCCAAGCCTTTGCCGCTTTCTCCGAGCGCGGCGCCTACCCCTTCGCCCACCAGCATCCCGACCTTCCCTGGTCCGAGCTCGCCGACTACCTCGACGAGACGGTGATCCGCCGCGCCGTCCAGCACGACCTCCGCACCGGCCCCCGCGGCCGCCAGCGCGACGGCGCCCTGATCGAGGCCATCTTCCGCCTCGCCTGCCGCTATTCCGGCCAGGCCCCCGGGCCCAGCGTCTTCGTCCCCGACCTCCGCTCCCTGCTCGGCCGCGAGGTCACTTGGAACCGGGTCCTCACTTATCTCCGCTTCCTCGACGACACCATGCTGCTGCGCCTGGTCCCGCCCCTCGAGCTCCGCCTCAAGCGCCAAACCGCCCCCGCCAAGCTCTGCCTCGCCGACCACGCCCTCCGCGCCGTCCGCATGCAGGAACTCGTCCCCCTCGATCCCTCCGCCCTCGCCGCCGAACCCCAGCTCGCCGACCTCGCCGGCCGCATCGCCGAGGGCGCCCTCGGCTATTTTCTCGCCATCGTCCCCGGCCTCGACCTCGCCCACCTCCCGGCCCGCGCCGACCAGCCCGAGGTGGACTTCGTCCTCACCCTCGGCACCCGCCGCATCCCGGTCGAGGTCAAATACCGCCGCAAAATCGACCCCTTCGAGGACACCCGCGGCCTCCGCGTCTTCCTCGAAAAAGCCTCCTTCAACGCCCCCTTCGGTCTCCTCGTCACCCAGGAGGACGACGTCACCGTCCCCGATCCCCGCATCATCCCACTGTCCCTCTCGGAGCTGCTATGGCTAAGGTAATCGCAGCCAAACGAACCAAGAGCGCGAAATCCAGGCACTTCGGTGTTTTCTTGCTCAAACAAGAGATCACTGAAGCCGAACGAGCCATCCAGAACCCCGCATCACTCGTGCCTCACCAGATTCCATCGCTCGGCGCAACCCTTTACGTTCGGGCGCCAAATAAGAAGCCAGCAGCTTGGCTCAGCCTATTCACGCCGCACCTGAACCTCGGACCCGACTTCAAGAACGCAAATACCGCCGCAATCCTGCTCTTGGGCCTTGATTCAAGAATCCTGGCGCTGACCTTCGGTTACGGTCGCAATCTGCTGGTGCCGGGTTGCTGGGACGAGGACTTCGGGCTCCACGTGGCCCTCAATCTGTGCGGGAACAGTTACAACACTGTCCGTCGCCAAGGGTTTGACGCCATATCGCAGCGCAGCCAAATCCAAGCCAACACTGCCGCCGGCATTGAGGCATTTGGCCTCGACGTGGAACGCGATCTTCTGCAAGCTGTGGTCGGGAACCCCAGCAATTTCGCCCTCGGAACCAAACTCCTAGGCGCTGACTCGCTCCAAGTCTCCGCCCACATTGAATTGCAAGATCTACGAGAACTGCTCCAGGGCTACCTGGATGCCTACCGCTCGCCGCTCCCTTCCAACTTCGAATGGATCAACCGTATTCGGCACCTGACCGACAAGGAAGTTCTCGCCGACCTCAACCGTGAGCTCCTCCAGCGGCTTCGTGAGCGCAGGCTGGAGCACGTTTGGCTTGTCATTCCCGAGATCATTGATTTCGTCAATCTAAAAGGCTTTACCTTCAAAGGAGCCGCCGGCGGCGATCCCGACCAAGCGCTCCGCCTCGCCCCTCTGCTCGATTCACTGCGCCCCGGGACCGAGATCTCTATCGAGTTGCTCAAGCGCAGGCAGGTCCAAGCCCACTCGGCGGAAACGGACGCAATCTTCCGGTCCTGGACTGTGTTCGAGTGCATCCACGCTGAAATCGAACGAGACGGCGACCACGTCTTCCTCCTGAGCGAAGGCAGATGGTACAAGGTGGCGCACGATTTCTGCCAGGAGATTGTGCAGTACTACCGCCAGATCCCGATCATCGACCTGGGCCTTCCGCCCTACCGCTCCACCGACAGCGGAGAGGGCCAATTTAATGCTCGCGTTGCCGCAGAACAGCCCGGGCGCTGGCAACTTCTCGACTGCAAGCTCGAGCACAAATCAACTCCCGGCAAAATCGAGTTCTGCGACCTCTATTCCTGCTCCGGGGATATGGTCCATGTGAAACGCTACGGGAGCGCCTCCCGCCTCAGCCACCTCTTCGCCCAAGGGCTGGTCGCAGGCAAGCTGTTCCGCAATCACGCCGACTTCCGCCAGAAAGTAAACGAGAAGCTGTCCGGGCCCTGGGCAATCAACCCCGACGTCCAGCCCGCGAGCGGGGCATACCGTGTCGTCTTCGCGGTCATCAGCGACTCGGACAAGCCCTTGGACCTCCCGTTTTTCAGCAAGGTGGTGCTCCGCAGCGTGCACGCGGAGCTCAAAGGTCTGGGCTACAACGTTGCCTTGGCAAAGATCCAGGCCCCACCACGGAAACTGCAATTGTCAGCAGCGGCAGGAATCCCATGACCAAGCGCCTCATCGAAGCCGCCTTCCCCCTCCAGCAGGCCTCGCTCGACTCCCTGCACGAGAAAAACGTCCGCCACGGCCACATCTCCACCCTCCATATCTGGCCCGCCCGCCGCCCCCTCGCCGCCTGCCGCGCCGCCCTCCTCGCCACCCTGCTCCCCGATCCCGGAACCCCCGAGGCTCGCCAGAAACTGCTCGAACGCATCGGCGGCACCCTGCACATGCGCATCGAGACCAAGAAACTGGGCGACCGTCACATCGAGGTCGAACGCCACTTCACCAGCGGCGGCGTGCTCCACTGGGGAAAGGAGTCCGGGCCCGAAATGGATGCCCTCCGCGCCGAGATCCGCGCTGCCTTCGGCGGCCGTGCTCCCAAAGTCCTAGACCCCTTCGCCGGCGGCGGCGCCATCCCCCTCGAGGCCATGCGCTTGGGCTGCGAGGTCGCCGCCAGCGACATCAGCCCCGTCGCCTGGCTCCTGCTGAAGTGCACTCTCGAATACCCGCAAAAGCTCGCCGGCCAAAAATGGCCGCTGCCCGACTTCATTCTGCGCGACCGCGACTTCATGGAAAGCTTTCTCGACGCCCAGGGCTTGGGGAAGAAGCTGGTCCGCAACCGTCTCGACCAGCTCCGCTTGCGCCCTACCGCCGCCCCCACCCTCCCCGGTGTCGGTCCCGACCCCGCCACGCCCTCCCTGCTCCAAGCCGACCTCGCTTGGCAGGTCCGCGCCTGGGGCCGCTGGGTCCTGCAGCAAGCCCAGCGCGACCTGGATAGCTTCTATCCGCGCATCAACGACGAACCCACCGTCGCCTATCTCTGGGCCCGCACCGCCACTTGCCGCAACTGCCGCGCCACCATCCCCCTGCTCAAGACCCGCTGGCTCTGCAAGAAAGACAAAAAGCGCGTCCTGCTCACCATGACGCCCAACCCGGACAAAACCGGCGTGATTTTCGGCGTCGAAGAAAACCCCAAGGCCGCCTCTTCCGCAAGCCCCGCCCAGCGCCGCGAGGACGACCGCCGCCTCGGCGCCGGCACCATGACCCGCGCCGGCGCCCACTGCCCCTGCTGCGGCCAAAACTCCATGACCATGGAATCCCTCCGCCTGGAGGGCCAAGCCGGTCGCCTCGGCGCCGTCATGACCGCCGTCGTGGTCGAACGCACCACCCGCCGCACCGGCAAATCTGCCAAGTCCACCAAAGCCTACCGCCTGCCCGCGCCCCAAGAAATTCAACGCGCCGCCGACGCTGAAGCCGAGCTCGAAAGCCTCTACGCCGAGATTCCCTTCGGGATCCCGAGCGAACCCCTCCCATCAAAGGAAGCTCTCGGCTTTCGCGCGCCGCTGTACGGTCTCACCCGCTGGCGCGACCTTTTCACTGCCCGCCAGCTTCTGGCCCTCGGCACCTTTCTAAAACACACCCGCCGCGTCCGCCATCAAATCCCCGGCCCCCCCGAGCTCGCCGAGGCCGTCTCCGCCTACCTGGCGCTCGCGCTCGACCGCATGGCCGACTATTCCAGCAGCCTCTGCAGTTGGCACAACTCGGGGGAAAAGCTCAGCCATACCTTCGCTCGCTTCGCGTTGCCGATCGTTTGGGACTTTACGGAGGTGGAACCAGCCTCGCAGCTCTCAGGCGGCTATAGCGGCGCGCTGGAATGGATCTCCGGTTTCCTCTCACGCAACTTGAACAAGGGCGATACGAGCGCCACAACTCGCCGCGGCAGCGTGCTCACATCCAATTGCGAGCTCGCCGACCTCGTCCTGACCGATCCCCCCTACTACGATGCGATCCCCTACTCCGACCTGATGGATTTTTTCTACGTCTGGCTCCGTCGGACCGTACATGGCCTCAGCCCCGAATTCGACGACGCCTTCCGCCAGCCGCTCGGTCCCAAATGGGACGCCGAAAAGAACGACGGCGAGCTCATCGACGATTCTAGCCGCTTCAGCGGCGACGCTGACCGCTCCAAGAAAAATTACGAAGACGGCATGGCGCGAGCCTTCTCCGCCTGCCACCAGGCGCTCCAGCCCGACGGCCGCTTGGTCATCGTCTTCGCCAATAAGAAGCCCGATGCTTGGGAAACCCTCGTCGCCGCGCTCATCCGCGCCGGGTTCGTCGTGGACGCGAGCTGGCCCATCCAAACCGAAATGGGCAACCGCACCCGTGCGATGGGCTCCGCCGCCCTCTCCTCCTCGGTCTGGCTGGTCTGCCGCAAACGCCCCGCCGACGCCCGCCCCGGCTGGGATCACCTCGTGCTCGAAGAGATGCAGGCCAACATCGAGACCCAAATGCGCGAGTTCTGGGACGCCGGCATTCGCGGCCCCGACTTCCTTTGGGCCGCCACCGGCCCCGCCCTCGAAGCCTACAGCCAGCATCCCATCGTCCGCCTGGCCAACCAGCCCGGCCAGCTCATGAGCGTGCCCGACTTCCTGCGCCATGTCCGCCGCATGGTCGTGGACTTCGTCGTCGGCCGCGTCCTCCAGCGCGAAGGCGAAGCCGCTGCTCTCGACGACCTCACCGCCTATTACCTACTCCACCGCCACAGCTTCCAGTTAGCAAATGCCCCCGCCGGCGCCTGCATCCTCTACGCGCTCTCCTGCAACACCTCGGACACTGAGCTCCTTCGCCGTGAAATTCTTGCACGCACCAGCGGTAGCGCCGCCGATCCCGAAGATTTGGACGCTGACGACGACGCTCCCGCCGACGACGGCGACAGCGCCTCCCCCGGCGACGGGCCCGGCAGCTATTTCCGCCTCCGCGGTTGGAAGGAACGCCGCGCCGCCAACCTCGGCAACGACCAGGACGGCCGCCCCGCGCCTCTCATTGATCGCGTCCATCGCCTCCTCCAACTCTGGGCTGCCGGCAACGAGGCCGCCGTGGACGCCTTCATCGAAGACCAGGCGCTGCGCCGCCAACCCCTCCTCCCCCATGTCCTCCAGGCGGTGATCGAGCTCTGCTCCACCCCCGCCACCTCAGACGAGCGCGCCAAGCTCGAGGCCATCGCCAAGCATCTCCACGGCGCCGGCGCCGCCCCCGCTCCTGTCTCCGCGCCAATCCTCACCGGAATCGAACCATGAGCCACAAAGCCGCCCCCGCCCCGGCCCCCACCAACTACACCCCCTGGTCGCAAGTCGTCCAGCTCCGCCCCGAGCTGCTCTCCGGCGAGCTCTCACTTTCCATGTTCGCCGCCGACCTCTACGATGTCGCCATGGGCACCGGCCCACTCGCCTACCGCGATCCGGCCGAGTTCTTCGCCCTCACCTTCCCCACCCACAATCTGCGCGACCTTGCGCGCGACGTCGCCGCCCGCCTCGCCGGCCAGAGCGACAAAGCGGTGCGGCTCCTCGCCCGCACCTACGGCGGCGGCAAAACCCACACCCTCATCACTCTCTATCACCTCTTCAACCAGCCCGGCGCCCTCCCCGATCTTCCCGCCGTCGCCGAGTTCCGCCAACACATCGGAATAGCCTTTCCCCAGGCGCGCATCGCCGCGCTCACCTTCGACAAGCTCGACGCCGAAAAGGGCATGGAGACCCGCTCCCCCACGGGCGAGCTGCGCTGGCTGAAAAATCCCTGGAGCGTGCTCGCCTTCCAGCTCGCCGGGCCCGCCGGCCTCGCCTCCCTCCACGCCGACAACCTGCCCGAAGAGCGCGACAGCCCGCCCGCCGAGAACCTGCTCGCCAAGCTGCTCTCCCGCCCCGCCAAGGACGGCCCCGCAACCCTCATCCTGATGGACGAGGTGCTGATGTTCGCCCGCACCAAGGTCGGCCTTGACCCGCAATGGCTGGGCCGCCTCCAGGCATTCTTTCAATCCCTCACCCAGGCCGCCGTCAAAACCCCCGGCTGCGCCCTCGTCGCCTCGCTGCTTGCCACCGATCGCAGCAAGAGCGACGAGCTCGGCCGCCAGATCAGCCAGGCCCTCGCGACCATCTTCGCCCGCGAGCGCGAGCCCGAGGTGCAGCCGGTCGAACTCCATGACGTCGCCGAGGTACTCCGCCGCCGCCTCTTCACCCCCGAGTCCATCCGCGACAAGACCAAGTTCAGGGCCTCGGTCGCCGCCGCCATCAACGGTATCCGCAACCTTGACGATGCCACCGCCAAAGACCCCGCCGGCGCTGAGCGCAGCTTCGAGGCCAGCTTTCCCTTCCACCCCGCCCTGATCGAGATCTTCCACGCGAAGTGGACCCAACTCGCTAGCTTCCAACTCACCCGCGGCGTGCTGCGCTGCTTCGCCATGGCCCTGCGCAACGCCGCTTCATGGGACGCCTGCCCCGTCGCCGGCGCCGGTGTCTTCCTCAACCGCCCCGGCGACGCGCCCCTGAGCGAGGCCGCGCGCGAGCTCTGCACCCTCGCCGGCGGCGACGGTACCGAGGGCAGGGAAGCGAACTGGCATGCCATCGTCGAGGGCGAGCTCGACAAGGCGCGCAAGGTTCAGGCCGCCTTTCCCTCCCTCCACCACCGCGAGCTGGAACAGGCCGTGGTCGCCGTCTTCCTCCACTCCCTGCCCGCCGGCCAGCGCGCCACCACCCGTGACCTCCTCTCGCTGCTCGGCCCCACCAGCCCCGATGCCATCGAAATCTTCAAAGCCCTGCGCCAATGGGTCAATGTCTCCTGGTTCCTGGATGAGGAGGTCGCCTCCGACGCCCTCGGCGAAAGCCAACTCCCCAAAGCCTGGCGCCTCGGGTTTCGCCCCAACCTCCGGCAAATGCACCACACCGCCCAGGAACACGTCTCCCCCTCCGCCATCAACCACCGCCTGGACGACGAGATCGGCAAACTCCGCCTGCTCGACGAAGGCGCCCGCCAACTGGGCGCCCGCGTCCACAAGCTCCCCGCGAAGCCCAGCGATGTCAGCGACGATGCCGACTTCCATTACGTCATCCTCGGCCCCGCTGCCGCCTCCGCCCCCGGCCGCCCCAGCGACCTCGCCAAGGCTTTCATCAACCAAACCACCTCCGCCGATAACCCCCGCAACCTGCGCAACAACTTGGTGATCGCCGCTCCCGCCGCCGACGCCTTGGAATCCGCGCGCCAGGAGATCCGCGCCTATCTGGCTTGGGAGGAGGTCAGGGTACTCCTCCGCGCCGAACAACCGCAGCTCGAGCCCGCCCGCGAGGCGCTGCTCGCCAGCCACCTTGACGCCGCCCGCAAACGCATCCCCGCCGCCATCGAGCAGGCCTACTCGATCTTCGTGACCCTTTCCAAGGACAACAAAATCGAGGCCCATCGCCTCCAGCCCGCCCAAGGTCCGCTCTTCGCCCGCATCCAAGCCGATACCCGCTCCCGCATCGTCGCTGGCGCTGTCAGCGCCCCGGCACTGCTCCCCGGCGGCCCATACGACCTCTGGGCCGAGGGCCAATCCTTCCGCCGGGTCACCGATCTCGCCGAGGCCTTCGCCCAAAACCCCAAGCTTCCCAAAATTCTCGGTGCCGGCGTCATCCGCGAAACCATGATCGAGGGATGCGACCGGGGCGAGATCGCCCTGCGTCTGCCACGACCCGACCAATCCGGTCGCGTCTTCTGGCGCCAGCGCCCCGACGACGCCGCCCTCAACGATCCCGCCCTCGAGGTGGTCCTTCCCAAGGCGGCGCGCCTCACCCAAATCCCGACCAAGATCCTCGCGCCCGGCCATCTCCCCGCACTCTGGCCCGCGCCGGCTGCCGCCATCACCTTGGCCGACCTTCTGGCCTTTTTCTCCGGTGCACACCTCGCCGAGCTCCGCCACGACGGCTTTGCCGAGTACATCCCCATACCCGGCGCCGACCCCGCCGTGGTCGAAGCCGCCGTTCAGGCCGCCGTCGTCCAGGGCATCCTCTGGTTCACCTACGGTCCCACCAGCCTGCTGTGCGAGGAGATTCCGCTCGGCCTGCTCACCCCCGCCGCCGTCCTGCGCCCGCCTCCAGCCCCCGTACCCTCCACCGCCATCCTTCCCGACGCCATCCCCAGCGCTTGGAAAGACGGCAAGACCACCGCTGCCGCCCTGGCTGCCACCCTCGGCCAAGCAACCGGCCAAATCCTGCCATGGGCCGTCATCCGCGACGCAATTGACGGCGCCCTCCGTGCACACTTACTCGTGCTCGCTCCCGGCTCCCCCGCGTGGCCAGCCGCTAGCTCCGCCGCAGCCGCCGTGGTCCTCACCACCCCATCGGGCGACGCCGTCCCCGGTCAACCCTTCCTTACCCACGCCGTCCCGCCTCCCACCGGCACCCTAATTGCCGACGCCCCATTCCAAGCTAACCAGATCCAAGATCTCGCCGACCATATAAGCGAGATCGTCAAACTCGGCGCAAATCACAAAGTCCGCTTCCGCGTGCGCGTCGAGCTCCAGGGCGAACCGCAACCCGAGCGCGAGCTCGTTGACCGGCTCAACACCCTTCTGGTATCCATCGCCCCGGGCTTCAAGCTGCAGTGAGCCAACGCTCCACCCGCCTGCAGCCAAAAAGTCGCAAAAACACCACAATTCCCCCCGCGGCGCGCCCATCCAACCCTCCGAGCCCCCCACTCGGAGAGTCCATGAAGCCTCCCGCCACCTTCACCCCCACCCCCGCCCAGCGCCGCCTCGCCAACTACGTCGTCCGCTACCCCAACTATCAAACCGTCGCCGAGATCTGCCACGCCGCCGACGTAGACCCCAGCTCCTACTACAAGTGGTGCCATGACCCCGACTTCCGCCTCTGGTTCATCCGCCAATGGTCCAGCGCCCTAGTCTTCGAGGGCTGGCAGATCCTCAACGTCGCCCGCGCCAACATGGGCCGTTCCGCCACCCACTTCCGCACCCTGGTCGGCCTCATCTTCGACCCCAAAGGCCAAATCGCCCTCGGCGCCTGGCAAGAGCACGCCTTCTCCGCCACCCTCCCCGAGGAATGCGATTCTCAATCGAATCAACAACTTGGCCCAGAAAATTCCACAATTTTAAAGTTGCCAGGAAGCTCTCCTAGTGCTACTAGCGCCAAGGCCACAAGGACTCGGATCCCCAACCCCAACCGCGTCGCCCGCCACGCCCAGCGCACCATCGAGATCGCCGCCATCCCCACCCCTAAAAAGGAGGTGGCCTCATGACCCCCGACCCCCCGCTCCCGCCCCCGCCGGCCACCGCCGCCACCGTCCGCGACCGCCTCGCGGCCCTGCTCAAGGACCCCCTCCGCATCCACGCCCCCGACACCCTGCTAGCCGAGGTCCGCTGCGCCCAAGCCCTCCTCAAGGCCATCGAGCTCGGAGACCTCGAGGCCCGCCTCGCCGAGCTCGAGCGCCGCTTCCCCCCCCTCTCCCACAAATAGCCGGATGCCCACCAGCCTCCATCGCCGCTTCACCCAGCTCACGGATACCCTCCACCGCCACGAGGCCGCCGCCGCCGCCGCCGAACCCCCACCGCCCCCCGTCCCGCCCGGCGTCGAGCTCTTCCGCCCCTGGTCCGGCGCCCCGCTCGAGCGCCGTGCCTCCGCCGACGAGTGGAACGCCCACCAGCACCTGGCCGCCGAGCGCCGCCGCGCCTGGCGCACCCAAAACCCCGGCCAACCCCTCCCCCCCGAGCTCTTCCAAGCCCCCCCCTTCGCCCTCGACCCCGCCCAATGCCCCTGCCGCCTCTTCCCCCCGGGCGCAGCCGCAGCCGCCCCGCCCCCCGCTCCCAGCGCCGTCCCCACCCTCCCCGCTAACCCATCCCCAACTAGCAACCAGCAACGAGCAACGAGCAACTGCAAGGCGGCGGCGCCACCGCTCCGCCCGTCCCATTGACAATCCCGCCGCCGCCTTGCTACGATACAAAGGTTTTCACGAGGAGTCCGCCGCGGCCAGTGTGCGCGGCATTCTGTGTCGAATCGGGTTGCAGTCCGGGCCCGGTTCTCCCCTCGCTCCAGTCCCCACGACACCCCCGCTCCCGCGGGGCTATGTGGCGGACGGCCGTAGCGAAACGGAGCGGGCCCTGGCCTCGGCCGGGCGCTCGCGCAACGTCGCCGCGGATCTTGTGGGATCGCGGAATCGAACGTTCGGGAAAGCTGTCGGCCCCGCGGCCGGCGGTGCGTGATGTTTGTTGGCTGCCAGCTGCCAGCTGCCAGCTGCAAGCTGTGGGTGTTGTTTGTTGCGCGTGCGTGGCTGCCAGCTGCCAGCTGCAAGCTGCCAGCCGCCCTGTGAAGTTGTAAGGAGCCAACGGTGCCGACTTTTCACCAACTCGTCCGTCAGGGCCGCCAGAAGGCGCGCTACAAGACCGCCTCCCCCGCCCTCCAGGATTGCCCGCAGAAGCGCGGCGTTTGCACCCGCGTCTACACCCAGACGCCCAAGAAGCCCAACTCCGCCCTGCGCAAGGTCGCCCGCGTCCGCCTCACCAACGGCGTCGAGGTCACCACCTACATCCCCGGCATCGGACACAACCTCCAAGAGCACTCCATCGTCCTCATCCGCGGCGGCCGCGTCAAGGACCTCCCCGGCGTCCGCTACCACGTGGTGCGCGGCGCCATGGATGCGGTCGGCGTCCAAAACCGCAAGCAAGCCCGCTCCAAGTACGGCGCCAAGCGCCCCAAGGCCTAGCCCTCTAAGGATTTGCCATGCCACGCAAAGGCTACATCGAAAAACGCGAAGTCGCTCCCGACGCCATCCACGATTCCCGCCTGGTGGAGAAGTTCATCAACTCCATGATGTGGGACGGCAAGAAGTCCACCGCCCAGGCCATCTTCTACGGCGCCCTCGACCGCATCGCCGAGCGCGCCCCCAAGCCCGCCCCCGCCGCCGCCGAGGCCGCCCCCGGCGACAAGCCCGACAAGCCCGCCCCCGAGAAGGACGACCCGCTCAAGATCTTCAAGCGCGCCGTCGAAAACGTCAAACCCGTGGTCGAGGTCAAGACCCGCCGCGTCGGCGGCGCCAACTACCAGGTCCCCATCGAGGTCAACCCCACCCGCCGCGTCTCCCTCGCCGTGCGCTGGCTCATCGCCCAGGCTCGCGCCCGCGGCGAAAAGGGCATGGTCGAGCGCCTCGCCAACGAACTCCTCGACGCCGCCAACAACCGCGGCGGCGCCGTCAAGAAACGCGAGGACGTCCATCGCATGGCCGAGGCCAACAAGGCCTTCGCCCACTACCGCTGGTAAGCACTGTCCACTGTCCACTATTCACGAACTCAGTTTTAAGAACATGCCTCGCCCCACCCCACTAGCGCGCACCCGCAACATCGGCATCATGGCCCACATCGATGCCGGCAAGACCACTACGACGGAGCGCATCCTCTTCTATACCGGCATCACCCACCGCATCGGCGAGGTGCACGAGGGCACCGCCACCATGGACTGGATGGCGCAGGAGCAGGAGCGCGGCATCACCATCACCAGCGCCGCCACCACCTGCTTCTGGAAAGACCTCCGCATCAATATCATTGACACCCCCGGCCACGTGGACTTCACCGCCGAGGTCGAGCGCTCCCTGCGCGTGCTCGACGGCGCCGTCGCCCTCTTCGACGGCGTCCACGGCGTCGAGCCCCAGTCCGAGACGGTCTGGCGCCAGGCCGACAAATACGGCGTCCCCCGCATCTGCTTCGTCAATAAAATGGACCGCGCCGGCGCCGACTTCCCCCACGCCCTCGGCACCATCCGCGCCCGCCTCCACGCCCCCGCCGTCGCCATCCAGATCCCCATCGGCCACGAGGACGGCTTCCGCGGCGTCGTGGACCTGCTCGGCATGCAGGCCATCACCTACCGCGACGAGACCATGGGCGCCGACTACGACACCGCCTCCATCCCCGCCGACATGGCCGATCTCGCCCACTCCTACCACGAGCAGATGGTCGAGCAGATCGTCGAGTGCGACGACCTCCTGCTGGGCAAGTACATGAACGGCGAGTCCATCTCCGCCGACGAGCTGCGCGCCTCCCTGCGCCGCTCCACCATCGCCCTCAAGCTCTTCCCCGTGCTGTGCGGCTCTTCCTTCAAGAACAAGGGCGTGCAGCCCCTGCTCGACGCCGTCGTCGCCTACCTCCCCTCCCCGCTCGACGTCCCCGCCGTCACCGGCCTCGACGACAAGGGCAACGAGGTCGCCCGCCCCGCCTCCGACGACGCCCCCTTCAGCGCCCTCGTCTTCAAGATCATGACCGACCCCTTCGTCGGCCAGCTCGCCTTCATCCGCGTCTACAGCGGCCACCTCGACTCCGGCATGTCCGTCTGGAACGCCACCAAGCAAAAGCGCGAGCGCATCGGCCGCCTGCTCAAGATGCACGCCAACAAGCGCGAGGAGATCAGCGAGGTCTGGGCCGGCGACATCGCCGCCTGTGTCGGCCTCAAGACCGTCAACACCGGCGACACCATCTGCGACGAGGACCAGCCCGCCCTGCTCGAGTCCATCGAGTTCCCCACCCCCGTCATCGCCGTCGCCGTCGAGCCCAAAACCAAGGGCGACCAGGAGAAGATGGGCCAGGCCCTCGCCAAGCTCGCCCAGGAAGACCCCACCTTCCGCGTCCAAACCGACATCGAAACCGGCCAGACCATCATCAGCGGCATGGGCGAGCTCCACCTCGAGATCCTGGTGGACCGCATGATGCGCGAGTTCGGCGTCGAGGCCAACGTCGGCAAGCCCCAGGTCGCCTACCGCGAAACCATCCGCGCCAAGGCCGAGGCCGAGGGCAAGTACATCCGCCAAACCGGCGGCCGCGGCCAGTACGGCCACGTCAAGATCGCCATCGAGCCCGGCGAGCCCGGCAGTGGCTACCTGTTTGAAAACGACATCGTCGGCGGCTCCGTCCCCAAGGAGTTCATCAAGCCCGTCGAGAAGGGCATCGAAGAGGCCATGGAGGGCGGCATCCTCGCCGGCTACCCCATGAAGGACATCAAAGTCTCCCTCTTCGACGGCTCCTACCACGAGGTGGACTCCAGCGAGATGGCCTTCAAGATCGCCGGCTCCATGGCCTTCAAGGAGGCCGCCCGGCGCGCCAAGCCCGCCCTGCTCGAGCCCATGATGAAGGTCGAAGTCGTCGTCCCCGACGAGCAGAACTACATCGGCGCCATCACCGGCGACCTCTACAAGCGCCGCGGCCGCATCGAAAGCACCGAGCCCCGCGCCGGCAGCCAGATCATCCGCGCCCTCGTCCCCTTGAGCGACATGTTCGGCTACGCCACCGAAATGCGCTCCGCCACCCAGGGCCGCGCCTCCTACTCCATGCACTTCGCCCACTACGAAGAGGTCCCCAAGGCCCTCGCCGAAGAGATCATGGCCCGCGTCCAGGGCCGCGAGGTCAAGCGCTAAGCATGCCGCAAGAGCCCCAGATCGTCGTGAATTCGGCGCCCATGACCTTCGACGATTACCGCGAATCGCAGGCCGCTCCGGAATCCCAGCTGCCATCCCTCGAACCTGGCGACTTGGACAATGGCGGCGATCCGCAATTTGCTGTTCGCGAGCAGCGCGTCAAGCTCGCCCGCCAGCTCAGCCGCAAGCGCATGCTGGAAAGCGGCGGCCGCCTTGCCGCGGTCGCATCCGCTCTCTTGCGCCAAATTGACCCCGCCGCCGCCTTGCTGCGGGTCGAATTGCAAAGCGAGCGGGATCGCTGGCTTCTCACCGTCCACCGGGGCGGTCGGGACTATGGGGTCCCGCTCGATCTGGAAACGGCGGTCGAAGTTTTTGATAACAAGATCCTCGCCGCCGAAGACAAGCTCCGCCTGGCGCTGCGTTCTGGCATCGGCGCGGACCGGCCGGAGGTCACGCACTGACAATGTTGCAGGGCAACCAAAGTGTGCGCTTCTGGCTCTCCGCCCCCCACCAGGGCGTGTTTGACGGCGCCTTCAAATCGAAAGGCGTCTTCGACAAGGCGTTCGACGCCTGGTTGTTTGCCGAAGACCAGTTCGGCTATTGGGTTGAGCCCGCCAAGCTGGGGGCCGAAGTTAAAAACGCGGTCGCGGTCCACCTGAAACGCGAGTTCGTGCTCGCCGTGGCGATCCTGGATTGGCCAGCACCTGCCGGCCACCGGTCACCAATCGGCTTCCGAGTTTAGGGCAGCAAAAGGATCATCCATGGCCAAAGAGAAATTCGACCGTTCCAAGCCCCACGTCAACGTGGGCACCATCGGGCACATTGACCACGGCAAGACGACGCTGACGGCGGCGATCACCAAGGTGCTGGCCAAGCACGACCCCAAGGTGTCGTTCCGCTCGTTCGACTCCATCGACAACGCGCCGGAAGAGCGCGAGCGCGGCATCACCATCGCCACCGCGCACGTGGA
>DATKSZ010000020.1:0-6838 GCA_035531375.1 Terriglobales bacterium
CGGCGTAGAGGTTGGTGAGCGGGACCTCGGCGGTGGGGATGAGCCAGAGGTCGGCGCCCTCGCACTTGAACAGGTCGGCGGCGAACTTGGGCAACTGTCCGGTGCCGCGCAGGCTTTTGCTGTGGACCAGCGCGGGCGGCAAGATCTCGGTGTAGCCGTGGGCGGCGGTGTGGCGGTCGAGCATGAAGTTGGCGAGGGCGCGCTCTAGGCGGGCGCCGGCGCCGCGGTAGACGGCGAAGCGGGCGCCGGAGATGCGGGCGGCGGCATCGAGGTCGAGGATGCCGAGGCGGGCGCCGAGCTCCCAGTGGGGCTGGGGGGTGAAGTCGAAGGCGCTGGGTGTTCCCCAGCGGCGCACCTCGAGGTTGTCGGCGGCGGAGGCGCCCACCGGGGTGGCCGGGGAGGGAAGGTTGGGGAGGCCGAGCAGGATGGGTTCGAGTTCGGCGTCGAGGGCGCCGCTTTCGGCGTCGAGAGCGGCGATCTGGTCGCCGAGGGTGCGGGTGGCGGCGATCAGTTCGGCGGCGCGGGGGCCGTCGCGCTCCGGACCCCTTTTGAGCCGGGCGACCTCGTCCGAATCCTGGTTGCGCTTTTGCTTGAGCAGGTCAGCGCGCTGGATGAGCTCGCGGCGGGCGAGGTCGAGCTGGCGCAGGCGGCCGAGATCGAGTTCCATGCCGCGCTGCCGCAGCATGGCCTCGACCTCGTCCCAATGGTCGCGGACAAAGGCGCGGTCGAGCATTCCCTAGTGTAGTCCCGGCGGGTAGGTGCCAGCCGCCCGCCGCACTGAGCGGAGCCGAACCCGGCCGACGTCCATTCCGGCCTTGTTTCGGGGCAGCCCAAAACCTATACACTGCCCACGTCGCGCGCCCCCGGGGCCCCGGCAGCTGCGCTTCTTGGAGGGTCCATGTCGCAACGGGAACACGGCGTCGAGGCGTTCCGATCCGCCGCCGGCGAAGCCCGACCGCCCGGCCCGGCAAAATGCACGCGAGCCGGGGCCCGCGACGGCCGTCCCGAGAGGTGGGCCGGGCCGGAGACGATAGCGGTCCGTGGTGCATATTGCCATTTCCAGCGCGGCAGTCGCGCCAGATCGAGTGTGGGGGCGAAGGGCATGGTCGCGATGGATGTCCCAGCGAGCGGCCGCGGACCTCATTTGCGACCGTAGAATTGCCATCGCGGGGAACAGGAAGGCAAAAATGAGGCCGGAATCGGCCGGGACGCCATCTTGGCAACGGCGCGGCTTGCCCAGGCCGGTGAGTTGGCGCATCGGCAGCCCGAGGTTGTACCCCCGGCGTGGATCAGCAGCCGTTTCAGGATGTTGGGGTGGCGCCGCAGATGGGTGCGGCGCATGCCGTCGGTGTCGCAGAGGCGCGAGAAGCCACGCTCGATCTTCTCCCCTCGTTGGCGCAGCAGGCGTTTCCCACGCGCGCCGCGCACCCGCCGGCGATTGGCATAGTCGCGGCGCCGGCTCTCCGGCTTACCGCGCCAATCCCGCGCCTGTCATTTTACCGAAGATGTAGCTGCGCACCTGAGCCGCTGCCATGTCCGCCAACAACGCGTCGCTGTGGTAGCCCCTGTCAGCGACCACTTCGCCAATGGCCAACGCCGCGGCTGCGGCCTCGGAAGCCTCCCCCTGCCGAACCACTGCCGCCATCTGTTCGCCCGCCGCGCCCAAGGTCGGCATCACCGTGGCCGTGTCGCCTTGATCGGCCGCATGCAGCGCCACCGCCAGCAGCGCGCCCGACTCCAAATCCACCGCATACTCGGCCTTGTGCGCGATATGGGTGCGCCCGTCCTTCATCTTGGCAATGCGCCCGTCCGACTCGTGCGGATGGGCCCAGTCCTGGTTGCTGCCCTTGTGCTTCCGTTGGCGGTCGACCCGCGCCAGGCCCTCCCGCGTCGGCGTGGCAATGCCGCTGGCCTGCGCCAACTGGGTCAAAAACTTCTCGTACGCCTCGCCCGTGTCCCGCCGCACGATGCTGCGCAGCGTCGCGTGGAGTTGCCCGGCGAGGTCTCCTCCAGGCCCGCCCCCACGAAGCGCCGAGTCGCCAAAGAATCCGCCGCCCGCCATGCGATCCCGCGTTCCGAATCAATTTCCTCGAAATAGCCCGCCAGCAACAGGCGAAAGTAAATCCCCGGCATCAGGCTCGGCCGCCCCATCCGCTCCCCGTAAAGCCGCGCGCAGCGTTCCTCCGCGAAACGGTCAAATCCCTTCTCGTCCAGCAATTGGTTCAGCCGCTGGTAGAACGGGTGCCCCGCCGACATCGGCAACTGCGACGCCGCCACCCACAACCCCTCCTGCTGGTTCCGCTTCTCCCGCCTGCCAATGGCCGTGTTATTCGCTCCGGCGCTGTTGCTTCTTCTACGCTCCACAGCCCAGAATGTTGCCCTTCACGATCGGACTTTTACCACGGACTGCTAGGCAAAGGGGGCGCCGGCAGGCCGGCGCGTTAATCCTCGGGCTCTCCGTCACGTCTGCCTGAACTCGCGCAGGCCACCGGGCAAACGGCGATGCCGCGTCCCGGCAGAACACTTTAGGCTATACTGCGAGTGATTCGGTCTTGACGGGACCTCGTTCATCGTGGCGAGCTGAGGACGCACTTATGGCGAAGTTTCGAATTCGTCTCAAGCTCCAAGCCCTGGAGCTTGAGATTGACGGCGAGCGCGAGGACATCCCCGGAATCACTTCGGCCGTTCAGCAGCAGTTCGGCGGCTTGATTCAACCTGTTGGGGCGATTGCCGACGGGAGAAATCGGCTTAGCGGCGCAGCCCTTTCACCCAACCCTGACCCGCCTCCCTCAAAGCCCCGCGGGGCACGACGGCGGGGCGGGGCGGCGAGGGGGAACGACTCGGCGGCCGGCCAGCCGGTGGCGTTCCGTCATGATTCGGCGAAATTCGGGGTCCCGCGACAGGATTGGACCGTCCTTCAAAAAGCCGTTTGGATGCTAATCGTCATCAAGCAGTCTGCGGGGACAAGCGAAATCGGCGGCTCCTCGCTCGCTGCGACATTCAATCAGCAATTCAAACAGGCCGGCAAATTGCGGCCGAGCTTGGTGACGCGGGAGCTCGGCAAGGCTAAGGTGCAATCGCCGGCTCTGGTTGGAGAGGACGCAGGCAACTGGTACCTCACTGACGAGGGGGAGCGCTACGCTCAGCAGCTGATCCAGGGCGACCGAAGCCCAACAAGTGCATGAATCTTGAGGATTTTGCGAGCGCGTGTTCCCTGACGTCACTCCCCGAGTTGGGGAAGGTTTGCCACCTTGCGTTTTTTTACCTCAAGACGAGCAGTATCGAGGAGTTCGGTTCATCCGACGCTGAGAGATGGCTCACCCGGCTCGCCCTTCCTGCACCGAACCGGTCTCGCCTCGAGAAAAATCTCAGAGCAAGTCGGAATACGACAAGGGCGACAAACGGGCATCGGCTGAGGCGGGAATTTATCGTAGAGCTCGAAAAAAAATATCCGTCGGTGGGCCCCCGTTCGCAGCTTGTCGCTGATCACGGCTCGATTTTGCCGGAGGTGGATTACAGCGGCACGCGCGGCTACATCGAGAGCCTCGCCAAGCAGATCAACGCTGCTTACGAGCTCAATATCTTCGACGGATGCACGGTTTTGATGCGGCGGCTCGTCGAGGTTTTGCTGATCCTTTCCTACAGGAACTTGGGTATTGAAACCGCCATCAAGGACGCAGCCGGAAATTATAAATTTCTCGACCAGGTCATCGGTGAGGCCAGGACAAATTCTGCGCTCGCGCTGTCGCGGCACAGCAAAGAAATACTGGACGTCTTCCGGAAACTTGGAAATTTCTCGGCACACAAGATCGAGTACATCTGCCGTCGGGAGTACATTGAACCCCATATCCAGGAATACCGAGCGCTGTTCGGCGAGCTTTTGTATAAGTCGGGAATCAAGAAATGACCAGCGGGACTGGCCCCTCGATCCGGCGTGCACGGAGGCTGGGTAGGGTTTCTAGGGCTTGCGCTGGCGGCGCTTTGCGGCCCAGCCGGGCTTGGTGGTCTGGCGGGCGCGGCCGAGGGCGAGGGCGTCGGCGGGGACGGATTCGGTGACGACGCTGCCGGCGGCGATGTAGGCGCCGGGGCCGATCTCGATCGGGGCGACGAGGGTGGAGTTGCTGCCGATGAAGGCGCCGGCGCCGATCTGGGTGGGGTGCTTGTGCACGCCGTCGTAGTTGCAGGTGATGGTGCCGGCGCCGATATTGGCCTTGGCGCCGATGGAGGCGTCGCCCAGGTAGGCGAGGTGGTTGGCCTTGGCGCCGGCGCCGACCTTGCTCTTTTTGACCTCGACGAAGTTGCCGATGTGGGCGCCGGGGCCGATGTGGGCACCCTCGCGCAGGCGGGTGAAGGGGCCGAGCAGGGCGCCGTCCTCGACCCGGGCCGATTCCATGACGCAGTGGGGGCGGACCAGGACATGGTCGCCGAGCTCGCAGTCGGTGAGGATGGAGTAAGAGCGGATGTGGCAGTTCGAGCCGATGCGGGTTGCGCCCAGCAACTGCACGCCGGGCTCGAGCACGGTGTCGGGGCCGACCTCGACCCCGGCGTCCACCACCACGGTGTCGGGGAGCTGGACGGTGACGCCGGACTGCAGCAGTTGCTCGACCTTGCGGCGGCGCAGGTCGCGGTCGAGCTGGGCGAGCTCGGCGCGGTCGTTGACGCCGAGGCATTCGCGCTCGTCGGACAAGGCGTAGCCGACCACGGCCTGGCCCTGGCGGGCGAGGATGGCGATGGTGTCGGTGAGGTAATACTCGCCGTGGGGGTTGTCGGTGCCGAGCTGGGCGAGGGCCTGGGCGAGCGGGGCGGTCGCGAAGGCGTAGAAGCCGGCGTTGAGCTCGCGGATCTGGCGCTGCTCCGGGGTGGCCTGCTTTTCTTCGACGATGGCGAGGACGCGCTCGGGCGCCTTGGGGTCGCGCAGGATGCGGCCGTAGGCGCGGGGCTCGCTGGGCGAGGCGGTGGCGAGCACGGCGGCGGCGGCGCTCTCTTGGCGGCGGGCAATCAAGCCCTGGACGGTGGCGGGGGAGAGCAGCGGCATGTCGCCGTGCAGCACGACGAGCTGGTCGTAGGCCTGCCACCAGGACTGGGCCGACTGGACGGCGTGGCCGGTGCCGAGCTGGGGCTCTTGCCGCAGCACGGAGACGCCCGAGCCTTGGAGCGCGGCGGCGATCTGGTCGAGGCCGAAGCCGGCGACCACGGCGGTGTCTTTAGCGGCGACACCGGCGGTGTCTTTGGGGGCGACACCCACGGTGCCTTTGGAGGCGACACCGGCGGTGTCTGGGGGGGCGACGTCGGCGGCCTGCACCGCGGCGAGCACGCTGGCCAGCATGCTGCGGCCGCCGGCGGCGTGCAGCACCTTGGGCCATTGCGAGCGCATGCGGGTGCCGCGGCCCGCCGCCAGAATCAAGACCGCGGTGGTGGGCGCGGCCACTAGGCGCGACTCTCGGGGTAGAGGATCTCGGTGAAGCGGGGATCGTCCATCAGCGGCTCGAAGTCGCGGTCCTGGCGGGCCAGCATGCGGTAGTGGCCGTCGCCGCGGATGGCTTCCTTCAAGTGCACCAGGGCGGCGTCGGCGTCCTGGGTCTGGGCGCGCAGGCAGGCCAGGGCGTAGGCGAGGTGGGGGCCCTTGGCGCCGGCGCGCATCGCCTTGGCCAGCAGTTCCTCGGCATCCTGGAACTGGGCGATGTTCATCTTCACAATGGCGTGGTGGTAGTACTCGTCGGCGGAGAGCGACTTGCCGCCGGAGTGGTCGAGGCGGCCGTTGCAGGTGTTGAGGTGCAGGGTGGCGCGCTCGGCCAGCTCGCGGTAGGGGCAGGCGCAGACTTTTTCCAGCAAGGGCTTGGCGCGGTCGAACTTCTGCTGGCCAAACAACTTCATGGCGGCGGCGTATTGTTCCAGGGCGGATTGGTAGTGCGGGTCCGAGGGGCGTGCCACTCCGGTGCTCATGGCAGTATTAGGCGGCAAAACTTCGGCGGGCGTCAAGTCGGCGGGCGCGGGCCCCAGTGCGCCTGCCCGGCCCGGCTGTAGCAGCGCCGGGCCGGTGCGGCGCGCGTCCCGCTTTTGCTCGCGCCTCGCTGGGGCCGCGCCGAATTCGTTTCCCGGGGGCGCAGACGCGCCACTGGCGCGTCTGCCCCTGCGGAATTACGACCACCCCGGAGCCCGAGGCGGGCTCTGGGGACCCCGGTTCGCAGCCTTCGCGCCGATTTTGCCGGCAGGCAAAGCGGCGCGACCCCCGCGATCGGCGGGGTGGGCGAGGAAATGGTGGACAGGGCGGCGGCGGCGTATATGATGGAACACGCAGAACCCCCCGGGTTCCCGGACAGCGACTATGTTTGAGCGTGTACCCACGCTGCTGGAGAAGCTTTTTTTGGGGCAGAGCATCCCGCGCCGCGCGGCGCTGGCGCCGCGGGTGCCGCGCTGGCTGGTGGAGCGGGTGCAGGCGGCGGAGTTCCGCGGCACGGTGGAGCGGGTGGGGGCGCACAGCCGCTTCTACCGCGAGCAGTTCGCGGCGCGGGGCATCGTGCCGGCGCGGGTGCGGCGCCCGGAGGACCTGGGCGATTTTTTCACCACCTCGGCCGACCTGCGCCAGCGCGACACCGAAGACTTTGTCTGCGCGCCGGCGCAGGCGGGCTTCGAGACCACCGGCACCACGGCGCGCAACAAGCGCATTTACTTTTCCAACGAAGAGGTGCACGACATCGGCTTCGAGGGGGCGGTGGGGCTGTGGAACCTGGGGCTGCGCCCCAGCGACCGCGTGGTGGACGCCTTCGACTACGCCTTTTGGAACGCCGGCATCTCGCTGCTGCACTCGCTGAACGCGGTGGGCTGCTTCCACGTGATC